>NZ_JABFFQ010000026.1:0-1038 GCF_032944295.1 Methanoculleus nereidis | reverse complement strand
TGCTGTGTTGCATAACTCTGGTTCTTCGACCCACACAGAAAAGATGCCGGACGTCCCTTCCGTCCCTCCATGCCAAGAACCGAACGTTGGGGACGCCCGTACCCTGACAATCGCGACTGGAGTATATATAATGCACTCCTGGTCAAGCGCGGCGAGTTTTACCTTTCTTTGGACTTCATTGATCGGTGGGATGAGCATCTCTCCCAGATGAACGCCGGCAAGCGTGGTCGGCCGTTTCAGTATCCTGAGTCATTCATTGCGTGGATGGCCGGGATTCACACCTTCCTGCAGATGCCCTACCGCCAGATGGAAGGATTTGTCCGGAGACTCGCAGCATTCATTCCCGGCCTCAAAGCAGCCGATTATACCACGCTCTTCCGCCGGATCCAGCGTCTCGATCTCTCGTTACCGGTTGTTCCCGAGCTCCTCGGTGAGGATATCATCGTCGCCGCGGATAGCACCGGGATCAAGGTCACGAACCGGGGGGAGTGGATGCGCGAAAAGTGGCGGGTCAGACGCGGTTGGATCAAACTGCACGTCATGATCGACGTCGAGACCAACCAGGCTCTCGGGCTGGAGATCACCGATGAATCTGTACAGGACGACCAGATGTTCATCCCGCTCCTCGACCAAACCCAGCAGCACGGGAGCGAGGAACATCCGGTGTACCGGGTGCTCGCCGATGGCGCCTACGACCGAAACGAACTCTTCAACACCCTCGAACAGCGGAGGATCGCCTCCGGCATCAAGACTCGGGTTGATGCCGCGACGCATTCGACCGGGTCGCCCTATCGCGCTGAATGTGTTCGGGACCGAAACCGATGGGGCGGATATCCGATGTGGTCGCGGGTAGTCACGTATGGTATGCGGTGGAAGGCCGAAGGGTTCTTCTCCGGCTTCAAACGGATCTTCGGGGAAGGAGTACAGGCGACATCTCAGGAGGGCATGTTTCGTGAAATCCGGATGAAGGTGAACTGCTATAATAGAATGCTGGCTCTGGCAGGAGGACAAGCATCATAGGGATTATGCAACACAGCA
>NZ_JABFFQ010000025.1:0-1127 GCF_032944295.1 Methanoculleus nereidis | reverse complement strand
GAGAACTTCGAAAAACCCCACCTCATCCAAAGTACTTTATAGCCACGGATCGACGTTTTTCTCATGAGCACGTTTACCAATTTTGCGATTCGGCACGAATATGCCAGCCTTGCCGCTCTGGGCGATCGGCTGGGGGAGGTCAGCGGTCTGATCGACTGGGACGCCTTTCGTCCTCTCCTTGCTGACCTCTACACCAATGCCGAGGGACGAGGCGGTCGTCCGAACTACGACGTTGTTCTGATGATCCGGCTGCTGGTGCTTCAGCAGTGGTATGGCCTCTCGGATCCCGAACTGGAACGTCAGGCGACCGACCGGATCTCGTTCCGCCACTTCCTGGGATACCCCGAGACCATTCCGGATCGATCGACGGTCTGGCTGTTCCGGGAACGCCTGGCGCAAACCGGGAAGGATACCGCGATCTGGGAGGAGTTCCAGCGGCAACTCGAGGTACAAGGGCTCACCATCAAGCGCGGCGTCATGCAGGACGCCTCGTTCATCACCGCCGATCCCGGACACGCCTCTGCCGACACCCCTCGGGGAGACCAGGCAGAGACGCGGCGTAGCCGCGACGGCACCTGGGCAAAGAAGGGCTCGAAGTCCCAGTTCGGCTACAAACTCCATATCCTCATGGACAAGGACTACCAGCTCATCCGCCGGATCGAGACCACCACCGCGTCGCTCCATGACAGCAGGATCGATCTCTCCCGCACAGGCGAAACGGTCTATCGTGATAAAGGCTACTTCGGGGTGAAACCGAAGGCGTCCATGGACAAGACCATGCACCGGGCGACTCGCGGTCATCCGTTGTCGATCAAGGAGAACCGGCGGAACAAGGCCATCAGCAGAACCCGATCACTGGTGGAACGGCCGTTCGCCTGGATGAAACGGGTGTTCAAGGCAGGGCATCTCATGGTCACGACGGTTGCCAGAGTGCGGGTCAAAAATGTCTTCTCCTGTATGAATTTCAACTTCAGGCAACTTCTCACTCTTCAGGCGCAACCTGCCGAGCGGTAGCTCTCGAGAAAACTCACAAGAATCCAGGATATCCAAGCGTTCAGGAAGGAGAAGACTCACCGGGAGCGCAGGAGGCAAGAGGAGGGGAAGAGAGGAAGTTATTCGCAATTCTC
>NZ_JABFFQ010000024.1:0-1206 GCF_032944295.1 Methanoculleus nereidis | reverse complement strand
TCTAGTGTCTTTTGTCCCACATTTTTATAACAACAATTATATTGTTCCATGTTGAATACAACTCTCATGGGGAAGAGCAAGTACACCGTTACCCTTACCGACGACCAGCGTTCGTTCCTCGAAGGCCTCATCCGCCGTGGCAAATCTTCCGCCTCCACGATCCGGCATGCCTACATTCTGCTCCATGCCGACAAACCGGATCCCGAGGTTGCCGAGATTGTCCGGTGTCACCCCCTCTCCGTGTTCAACGTCCGCAAAGCGTTTGTCACCCAGGGCCTCGATGCGGCGCTGCACCGGAAGCTCCGCAGTGAACCCCCGAGTCCGCGGAAACTGGACGGCGCCGGCGAAGCCCGGCTCATCCAGATCGCCTGCAGCAAACCGCCGGAAGGCCGGTCCCGCTGGACGTTACAGTTGCTTGCCGATCGCCTCGTGGAACTGCAGGTTGTCGACACCATCTCGATCAAGACCGTCGAGCGGACGCTAAAAAAACGCGCTCCAGCCACATACCAAAAAGCAATGGGTTATTCCCCCCGCCGAAAACGGGAACTTCGTCGCCGCGATGGAAGACGTGCTGGAGGTCTACCAGCGACCGTATGATCCGGCACACCCGGTCATCTGCATGGACGAACAGCCGATCCAGCTGCATGCCGAGGTGCGGGAACCGATCCCGGCGCAACCCGGTCGTCCGGAACGGCAGGACTATGAGTACCGGAGAAACGGGGTCGCCTGTGGGTTCATCTTCACCGAGCCGCTGGGACAGTGGCGCCGGATAACAATAGCTGAAACGCGAACCAAGAAGGATTGGGCGCATCAGGTGCAACATCTTCTCGAACAGGACTATCCCGATGCAGAGAAGGTGATCCTGGTCTGTGACAACCTCAATACGCATGTCCCCGGAGCGCTCTACGAGACGTTCCCTCCCGAACAGGCGAGGAACCTCCTGAGCCGGCTGGAGATCCATTATACTCCGAAACACGGCAGCTGGCTCAATATCGCCGAGATTGAACTCAGTGCCCTGACCTGCCAATGCCTGAACCGGAGAATCCCGACCATCGAAGCACTCCGGGCAGAGACGGCAGCCTGGAACCGAAGCCGAAATCAGGCCCAGAAAGGCGTGGATTGGCAGTTTACCACAACCGATGCGAGGAGGAAACTCAAGCGGCTCTACCCGATGATATTAGAGAATTAGGAGACAATGAGCACTAG
>NZ_JABFFQ010000023.1:0-1512 GCF_032944295.1 Methanoculleus nereidis | reverse complement strand
GGGTTTACCATGAAAAACTGATCCTGGGGTGATTCCTCATCCTCCTGGATCAAAGAGTCCTCGTTTCTGCACCACATATCCCGCCTGTACCAGAATCTCAATCATTTGCTCAATCGTTTTGTGTGTCCTGTCGATGAGCCGGGGCATTTTGCCTCTTTTTGCAGGAATATTCTCTTCAGCGTAATACTCCCTGTTCGTAAGGAGATGCCAGAGAATACAGAGGATCTTTCGGGCGAGTGCAACAATTGCAACCGTGTATCCCTTGCGTGCCTTCAGTCTCAAAAAGAATGTTCGGAGAACTGAATTTTTCTTCCGTGCTGCAGCCTGCGCCACTTCCACAAGAATCCAGCGCAGATGCTTGGATCCTGTCTTCGTGATCCTGCCTGTTCTCAGAGTGTCGGCTGATTGATAGACCGCAGGGGTCAACCCCGCCCAGGATGCCAGTTTGTCTGCAGAAGCAAAATCCTGAGAGTTCCCGATCTCAGCAAGGATCGTTGCCGCACTGATGAAGCCGATACCCGGCACGGACATGGCAATCCGGAGTTCTTCTTTCCGTTCTTCTAGCCTCGTCTGGATCTCTGCATCAAGGTCCAGAATCTGCTGATTGATCAGGCCGATCTGGTCGAGCGATTGTTCGATGATCAGCACCTGATCGTCACCCAGATGATGCTGGATTGCATCTTTGAGGGCATCCGCTTTCTCTTTGACCTTTTGAGACGGAATTCCCTGGATGATCGTATCGATGGATGTCCCCTGCAGAATCTGTTGAAGGATATACTGCCCGGACTTTCCGAAGATGTCCGTGATCACTGAGGAAAGTTTGATGGAGGCGGATTCGAGAACACGATGAATGCGGTTCTTGAGACGGGTTCGACTGTGGACCTGGTTCTCTCGGGCCCGCGTAAGATTTCTCAATTCCCGATCCTCTTTCGGGAAGATCCGGGAAGGTTTGATCAAACTGTTGAGCGCAAGTTCAGCGATCCATTGCGCATCAACGATGTCTGTCTTTCTCCCGGGAATATTCTTGATCCGGTAGGGATTGGCAACGATCACCTCAATGCGGCCTTCGAGCGTTGAATACACAGAATACCAGTACACGCCAGTGGATTCAACCGCAACCTGCTCACACCCATGGTCAAGAACCCATGACTTCAAGGCGAGCAGACCAGGTTGAGTCTGGGCAAATCGCTCGATCCAAACCTCTCCGCTGTTCGAGAGAACAGCAGCAACAACGAATTTCTTATGGACATCGATCCCACAAACTTTTCCTTTCTGGGGTAACATATGCCTCTCCGGTGGGGAGAATACTGTCCCTCAAAGGCACTTTACCATCCGCGTTCAAAGACGCACGTATGCTTTGGAATGTGACAAACGGCTGGATTCAACATCGGGATTGAGATCCCAAAACCCTTGCAGCCTCGCTCCCCACTGACCAAGACCGCGATCGGATCCGTATTACTGTTTTTCATCAGGTATGCTTGAATCCACATTCATGCCCGATTCAACAGAGCC
>NZ_JABFFQ010000022.1:0-2115 GCF_032944295.1 Methanoculleus nereidis | reverse complement strand
CCTGGAACCGAAGCCGAAATCAGGCCCAGAAAGGCGTGGATTGGCAGTTTACCACAACCGATGCGAGGAGGAAACTCAAGCGGCTCTACCCGATGATATTAGAGAATTAGGAGACAATGAGCACTAGGCCCGAGATTCCAGATCGTTTCATCGAGGTCAAATCGTCATGTAAAGAGAAGATGCATTTTATATTAACCAGAAACGAGTTAGTAAAAGCACGCGAGCTTCGGGACCAATACCGTATTACCTTTGTTGGGAACCATGATATTGGTAGACAGCTAGAGGAGTGCCGCGTGGTTTCCATAGTAGACCCCGAAGAACACATCTTTAACCGTGATAAGTTCACTTTGGATGCCGCCAAATTACACGTAACTGAAAGAGGATACGAGATATCAGAAGATTAGTTGACCAGTTGGCAATACGTTAACATAGCCCTCTAATCAGTAGGATAAACACTATTCACCATTGATATTCTCTCTTCTGGCCAGCGCAACCAAACGGCCCAGCGGTGCTAATTCAGTATGAATCAACTCATATGAACATTTCTATGCGCATTGCCTCTAGCCTTATTTTCCCTTTTGTGACACCAGTCGACACGAATCCAATCACATTTCGCAACAATTTTCAGTTGATCCAATAAGTCTCAATCATGGAGACTCAAAACCTAATCCATCGATATCGAGACTTCCTCCAAGAGTACCACTACGTTTGCAGTTACAGTAGAGATACCGATTTTTGGGGTGGTTTGAAAAAAGCAACAATTGAGGATTATGTGAGTCAGTATGACCACAATTTCTGCATCCTGATTTATGATTCACTAGGCTCACCAATATTCTACTCGATTCCATTCAGGCAAATTGAGGAAATGTTAAACGAAAACGAAGGACTCAGAGAAGATAGACAAAGATGGATCTTCACAATCAAAAGTAATGCAATAAGCATTCACGGCACGAATTATAGGTTAAATGTTGAGAAATTTCTAAACAATACAATTAACATCCCCGAATTATTAACCGTTCAAGATACTGAAGTACTCACCGAAATTGAAGATTCACAGGATCGAAGTGACACCTACTCAGAAGGCCGAGTGAGAACCTATACTTCGACCAGAGCTGAGAGGAACCCTCGGCTGAGACAGGCAGCAATCAGGATCCACGGTTATACGTGTGCGGTCTGTGAATTTAACTTCGAGACAGTGTATGGTGATTGGGGAAGATGCTTTGTCGAAGTGCATCATGTTCATCCGGTAGGTGAATTGCAAGGAAAAGAGCGTGATGTGGACCCAGCGAAGGATCTTGTAGTGCTCTGCGCAAATTGCCATCGGATGATCCATAGGCGCCATGGGGTGACACTGACGATCGATGAATTACAGTCAAAAATTCAATCCAAAGAAAGAATGCGAGGGGTGGGATTCGAACCCACGGACCCCTGCGGGACCGGATCTTAAGTCCGGCGCCGTTGGCCGGGCTTGGCTACCCTCGCTCGAAGAGAACCAGTACCTATTGTCGACCGCAGGTATTAAGTCCGACGCCCGGCCGGGCCTTCGGCGAAAGCCGGGTCCGGCAACCCTTCTCCGCCGCAACCCCGAACGTTCGGCCGCCTACCCCGCACGCGTCCTGATAAGCCCGATCCCGAGTACCAGGAGCCCCACGGCGAGGAGCACCGCTCCGGCATACACGAGGTAGATCAGCGCATTCGGCTCCGTCGCCCCCGGATCGAGGACGGAGAGGAAGAAGCCGAGCGGCAGCAGGATCGCGGAGAACGGGATCGCCTCCCGCGCGACCCGTTTCCACCCGTCCGAAAGGTTCGCCTCGTCCACGTACCGGAGCGCCACGAGCGCGAGCACGAGGACGACGCCCGCGTGCCCGTGCCCGGCCCGCCAGAGGGCCTCCCGCAGGGGGTTTTCCATATAGGCGGGATCATTGATCAGCAGCGAGAGGATGCTGACGCCGCCGTATATGACGGCCGGCAGGACGACCAGGAGTATGGGTAGCGTAACGAATCTTCTGTAAAATTGAATTGGCCCTGGATCCAACCTAGATTTGGACAAAGGAGAAACAGGGCCATGGATCCCTTAGCGTTAATCGAAGATTATCTTTCCGATCAGGAGAACGG
>NZ_JABFFQ010000021.1:0-4369 GCF_032944295.1 Methanoculleus nereidis | reverse complement strand
CCTCCCCTGTCCCCACCCCCCATGGCGATATCCAATGGGAAGCCGTACATGGGTTTGCAATGTCACAAAGAAAAACAGGTGTTCTACCTAGAACTCGACCCCTGTTAAACAGGTGGAGGAAGATAGCGCTCGCTTACGACTCGACCCCCCATCCCCCACCCGCTCCCTTTTAAATCACCGAACGTCCACTTTACTCAGGAACCGGGCCGCCGGCCTGCACCACAGAGACAGCCGGCGACCGGAAACCAACTCGTGCGAGGCATGATACTCTGGTCTGGGATGTTGTCGTTGTGGGCGCGGGGCCTGCCGGGAGCGCTGCGGCGCGGGCGTGCGCAAAAGAGGGGCTTAAGACGCTCTGTATCGAGGAGCACGGGACGATCGGCTACCCGGTGCAGTGCGCCGGGCTGCTCTCGGTCTCCGCGTTCGCCGAGTGCGGCGTCTCGAACCGCTCGGTCTTGAACGAAGTGAGCGGCGCCCGCATGGTCTCGGGTCTTGGGGGGGAACTCCTCTTCGACGCCCGGACCACAAAAGCCTATGTCGTCGACCGGGGCCTCCTCGACCGGGAGATGGCAAAGAGTGCGGCGGACGCCGGCGCGGAGTTCCTCTTAAAGACCAGCGCATCAGGCATCAGCGGCACCTCCCTCCAGACCCGGGGCGTTCGCGGGCGCGAGGAGATCCCCTTCCGCCTCCTGATAGCCGCCGACGGCCCGCGGAGCTCCGTCGCCCGCATGCTCGGCCTGCAGCGCTCTTCACTCTACCTCCCCGGGGTGCAGGCGGAGGTGCCGTGCGCAATCGACCCGCGCTACGTGGAACTCCACCCCAACGCCTCGCCCGACTTCTTCGGATGGGCGATCCCGGTCTCGGCAACCCGGGCCCGTGTCGGCCTCTGCGCACGGGAGCACGCAAAGGACCACTTCGACCGCTTCATCGCCCGCTACGGGCAAAACTCGCTCCACCTCGTGAGCGGGGTCATCCCGCTCGGGGTCATGCCCCGGACCTATGGCCGCCGGGCGCTCATCGTCGGCGATGCGGCGGGGTTCGCCAAGCCCACGTCGGGCGGCGGGGTCTACACCGGCGTCCGGTCCGCAAAACATGCGGCCGCCGTCGCGGCGGAGTGCTGTGCGCGCGGGGCGTTCGACAACGGGAGCCTCCGGGACTACGAGCGGCGCTGGAAGGAAGACTTCGGGAAAGAACTCGATATCGGGATGAAAGCGCTTCACATGCGGCAGAGGATGGCACCCGAGGAGATCGACCACCTCTGCCGGGCCCTCGACGACCCGGATATCATCCGGACGATCGTGGAGCACGGCGACATGGACCGGCCGGGCACCCTGCTCCGCAAACTTGCCCTGAAACCCGCATTGGCCAGGACGATGGGCATACTTTTCGCATCAGGAGTACGCCGGATTCTTACGTGATGATACAAGAGTAGCCCCTTGGTAATACATTTATATCAAAACGTAATACAATCACATCAGGTGTGTTATGCATATACCTGATGCATTTATACCGATGGGGCAGGCCCTGATCTACTGGGTCATCGCCCTCGTCTTCATTGTTCTCGCCCTCCGGTGGGCGCGGCGTTCGATGGGAGAGGAGAAGGTGCCGCTGGTCGCCGTCCTCGCCGCCGGCATCTTCGCCATCCAGGCGCTGAACATCCCCATTCCCTGGGGAACGAGCGGCCACATGGTCGGTGCGGCGCTCGCGGCGATCGTCCTCGGGTCGCCGTTCGCAGGAGTCTTCGTCCTGACGCTGGTGCTCCTCGTGCAGGGCATCATCTTCGGCGACGGCGGCATCACCGTCATGGGCGCAAACATCATCAACATGGGCGTCATCGGCGGATTCATCGGCTACTACGGTTATGCCGGCATCAAAGGCGTGATAGGGAATGCGTATGCCGCTGCATTCATCGCCGGATGGGCGTCGCTTTTCGTCTCCTCACTCCTCTGTGCGGTCGAACTCGCGATCGCCGGAACGTTCCCGCTGGTTCCAGCACTCACCGGCCTTGGGCTCTACCATGCGGTCATCGGGCTCATCGAGGGAGGCATCACCGCGGGCGCCCTCTACCTGATAGCCTCGGCACGGCCGGATATCCTCGAACACCCGGCAGGGGTGAGCGCGTAATGGAGAGAAGGCAGTTCGTCATCATCAGCGTCGCGATCGCCCTCGTGATCGCGGTTGCCGCGCCGTTCCTTGCGTCCGGAGACCCCGACGGGCTTGAAAGCGCGTTCTTCAGCATTTACGGTGCAAAACCGTTCATGGGGAGCGAGCTCGATGAAGATGCCGCCGGCGCCGCAGAGGAGCAGGTGGTCGCCGCGACCGGGAACGACTTCTCGTATGAGGCGGTCATGCCCGACTACAGTATCCCCGGCATGGATAAGGCCGGAGAAGTGCTTGCGGTCGTGATCGGCACGCTTCTTGCGCTGGTGCTGGTATTCGCCGTCGCGAAGGTCTCCGCACGGCCCGATAACTAGATACCTGAAAACCCACATTTTGCCATCATGCACCTGCTCGAGACCCGCGATCTCACCCATACCTACCGCGGCGACGTCCGCGCCCTCGAGGGCGTGAACGTCACCGCAGAGCAAAAGTCCCGCATCGCCGTCATCGGGCCGAACGGTGCCGGGAAGAGCACGCTCTTCAAGCACTTCAACGGCATCCTCAAACCCACGTCCGGCGAGGTGCTGGTCAGGGGCGAGCCTATCACGAAGGAGAACGTCCGTGAGGTCAGGAAGTTCGTCGGGATCGTCTTCCAGAACCCCGACGACCAGATCTTCTCCCCCACTGTGGAGCAGGACGTTGCGTTCGGCCCGATCAACCTCGGCCTCGACGACGAGACGGTCGCCCACCGCGTCGAGGAGGCCCTGCACCTCCTCGGGATCGAGGACCTGCGCGAGCGCGTGCCGCACCACCTCTCGGGCGGCGAGAAGAAACGGGTCGCCATCGCCGGCATCCTCGCGATGGAGCCGCAGGTGCTGGTGCTCGACGAACCGACCGCGGGGCTCGACCCCCGGGGCGTCGCCGACCTCGTGGCGTTCGTCAACCGGCTGCCCGGGGAGTACGGCATGACGGTGGTCTTCTCGACCCACCACCTCGACCTCGTTGCGGAGATGGCGGACCACGTCTATGTGATGGATAAGGGAAGCGTCGTGGGCTCCGGAACGGTCGGGGAGGTCTTCGCCCGGCCGGAACTCCTCGCCCGGACAGGGCTCGACGTGCCGCCCATACCGAGACTGATCCGGTCGCTGCAGGAGAGCGGTGTCGCCATCGATATGGCTTACACCTACGAAGACGCGAAGAAGTCGTTCCTCGACGCCTACGCGAGACGAGAATGATCGACGACCTTTACTTCATCGAGAGGTATGCTTACCGAACAAGCATCGTCCACCGGCTGGACGCGAGGGTTAAACTCCTCATCGCCCTCGCCGCCATCGTGGCCATCGTGGCCGTGCCGTACTCGACAAGGGTCTATGAGGTCGGCGCCGCCCTCGTCGCCCTCTTCGCTCTCCTCTGGGCCGCATCGCGTCTCTCACCGGTTGTCTACCTCCGGAGGCTCGCGCTCATCCTGCCGTTCGGCATCTTCCTGGTCGCGTTCCAGGTATTCGTAAAAAACCCCTACTACGACGTCTTCCATACGATTGCGACCCTTCCCTTCGGGATCGAGGTCTACGCGGAGTCGGTGGAGTTCGCGTCGATCCTCCTTGTGAAGTTTATCGTCAGCGTATCGTTCATCATCCTGCTCTCGTCGACGACGAAGATGCAGGACATGATCGAGGCGGCGGGGAGGCTCGGCCTGCCCCGGGAGTTCACCCTCACGCTCGCGATGATGGTCCGCTACATCTTCGTCTTTGCCGGGATGTTTAACAGGATACGGACCGCGATGGCGACCCGGTGTTTTGATCCCCTCGACCGCACCCTCCCCTACCGCTACCGGCTGCACCAGGTAGGCTACACGGTCGGGACGATCTTCATCCGGTCCTACGAGCAGGGCGAGCGCACCTACACGAGCATGCTCTGCCGGGGCTACGGGGCGAAAGCCGGCCTGTATATCAGGAAAAAACCTCTCCGAACAGGAGAAACCGCGTTCTTCGTCGCGACGCTCGGCTTCATCGTGCTTTCGACGGTGCTGATCTATGGGCAGCCGTAGGTGAGTGCGATGTTACCTTGCCAATCAAATTCTGTCCCTGTTGAAGCGTCCAGAGCCTGAAATGGCTTACTTGCGTGTTGCAGGCATTACCTCTTCTCGTCAAAGCGATTCCGGGATACCAACGACAACAATGCAACTATAGCGAGGAAAAGCCCGATCCAGTGGACCGTGGTGGCTATCGCCACGCAGGGGGGTGGGGACAGGGGAGGGGGGAATATTCCC
>NZ_JABFFQ010000020.1:0-6021 GCF_032944295.1 Methanoculleus nereidis | reverse complement strand
GAGGGGCTGACGGGGAGGGGGGAGTATTCCCCACTCCCCTGTCCCCACCCCCCTCCGTGGCGATATCCACAGGAAATCCGTGTCCGGGGTGTATAAACAACACCAGAACCCATGCACTGTGGAACCCTTTGCACTGCGCCAGACCACAATAGCAACAAGCGATAATTATCCAAACCAATCTATCGGATACCAGTTTTAAGACACTCCATCCCCCCGCTTTATCGCCCCGCGGGGCCAATACCATGAGGATGAAGCTGCTCTTCGAACTCTCCGGCGAGCACCCCGACCTCCCGGCCGCGGAACTGGAGTGCGTGGGAACCGTCCTCGACCGCCGGGCCCAGGTCGCGGTCGCCGAGTGCCCGGAACCGAAGGCCGCCGGGCGCCTCGCCCTGACGCACGCGGTGATGGAGTACCTCGGGGAGTGCGAGCCCACGCGGGCGGCGTTTGAGGATCTCCTCCGCGACCTTGCGATCACGACCGAGAAGCCGTTCGTCGGCCGGGGGAAGATGATCCAGGGGAGCAGGATGGATATCGAGCGGCTCGACCTGGAACGGCTGATCGGGACCCTGATCGCCGGCCCGGTTTCGCTCCGCGATCCGGTCGAGGAGTACCGCGCCGTCGTCTCGGAAGACCGCTGCTACTTCGGCCGCGTCATCCAGAAGATCGACCGGGGGGCCTTCGAGGCGCGGAACCCTATGCGCCGGCCGTTCTTCCACCCCGGCGTGATGATGCCCCGGATGGCCCGGGCGCTCGTCAACATCTCCCTCGTCCGCCCCGGCGAGAGGGTCTTCGACCCCTTCTGCGGCACCGGCGGGATCCTGCTTGAGGCCCGGGAGATCGGCGTCCGGATCCTCGGGAGCGACTTCGACCCCGCGATGGTCGACGGCTACCGGCAGAACCTCCCGGGGTCGGACGTGATGATCGCCGACGCTACGGCGGTCCCGATCTGCGACGGGGCGCTTGATTCGGTCGTGACCGATCTGCCCTACGGCCAGTCGGTCCGGATCCACGGGGACAGCATGGACCGGCTCTACGACGGATCGCTCGCGGAGATCCGGCGCATCCTCCGGCCGGGGAGGCGCGCGGTCGTCGTCACGCACCGCGACATCACGGGTATCGCCGCCCGCCACTTCACCGTCCTGCAGGAGCACGAGCAGCGGGTGCACAAGAGCCTGACCCGCCGGATCCTGGTGCTCGGGTGACGGTACCGACCCTGATTTTATGAGGTCGCCCGCCGAATTTTATATGTGGAAGTAAATTTTAAGAGATACGGCCTCTATCTCGTCCGGTGGCAGCTCTCGACGCCAATTCTCGCCGGGGTGCTCGCGCTGCTCGGGGGGCTCGGGGCGCTCACCGCCACCATCATCGCAAACCTCATCGGCGGCCTCATCTTCTTCTGGGTCGACCGGTTCATCTTCACCTCCGAGGCGCTCGCCGCCCAGTGGGAGGTCAAAGAGGAGGTCCGGTGCGTGGACTGCGGGAAGGTCGCCCGGGGCTACCGCCTGGTCCGGGCAGAAAACTACGACAAATCGAAGGATCCTGCGCCCGAGTTCCGGTGCGAGGAGTGCTCGAAGAAGAAGTCCGAGGAACTCAAGAAGCGGGGTGTGAAGCACTGAAGGGGAGAGGATCGACAGGGCTCAGCGCGATTTAGTAAGATAGTGCTGAGGGTTCATGCTCCTTTCTTTTTGCCGCACCTGCCCGTGTACGGGTTTCCCATGGATATCGCACCTTCGGTGCTCCCGCTCCGTTCCTGCCGGAACGTCGCTTATCGCCACGCGGGGTGGGGCTGACGGGGAGTGCGATGGGCGGAATGCGACCGGTCGCCAGAGCGGGAGCATGAGCACCGAAGGTGCGAACGCCCGGAGCTCGACCACCGTCAGGTGGGGAGGGGGGAGTATTCCCCCCTCTCGGGGATAGCCACCACGGTCCAGAGCACAGGGTTTTTGCATCACACCAACTTGTTCTGCCATCCTCAGTCGAACACCTGCACTCCGCAAACCCAGCACTTGAGATTCTTCTGTCACAACCCCACCCCGACCCCCACCGCCGCCAGCACCGCGCAAACCCCCACCTGGACCGCCACGTTGTCGTCGAGCGGGAAGAAGGCCTCGATGATCCCGGCAACGGCCGCCACGACCGCGGCCGCCCACCAGGGGATCAGGAAGGAGAGCGCGAGCGCGGCCGCCGCCGCCCCGGCAACCGTCCCCTCGAGCGATTTGTTCCCGACGAGGGTGTGCCGCCCGAAGCGCAGCCCGACAAGGGTCGCGACACTGTCGAGCACCCCGACCGTGACGAGGCCGACCGCCGTGTACTCGCGGCCGAAGACCGCGAGGCAGAAGAGCGCCCCGGCGGCGTAGGCGATCCCGCCCTTGAGCGGCACCTTCCCGGTGCGCTCCGACTCGTCCATCACCCGCGAGAGGACCGGGACGTCGTAGCCGCGGGTGAAGGCGTCGCAGGCGAGGAACTGGAGGACGAGCGCGGCGCTCACGAACACGAATGCCCACCGGTCGTCCAGGCGGAGGATCACCGCCGCACCGAGGACCCCCATGAGCAGATGGATAGTCTGGCGGAACGTTTCGCCCATCACACCCGGATAGCGGCCCGGAGAGATAAAGCATCGTGATGGTGCCCGGCCATTGCCGGGGAGCAGTCACCTTAAAGTAGTCTCCTTCCATCCAACACCCCTGAGGGAGAAGAAGATGGCAGAGATACGAAAGTATGTCAACCCCCCCGCCGCCGAAGTGATATGCGAGTTCCGGTTTCCCGAGGATATCCCCTGGGATATGACCTATCCGGGCATGCTCTACAGCCACTTAAAAGACACCTACCCGAAGAGAGACCAGCGCTATGTGCGCGAGGTAGTCATGCTCCTCGGCCCGGAAGGGCTCCGCGAGGAGCTCCTGGTCGGCGAACGGTCGATCTTCCTCGCCGAGGACGAGGGCTGTGCGGTCCAGGTCGGGCCCCGGCTGCTCTCGGTCAGTTGCCAGAAGCCGTACGTCCACTGGGAGGCCTTCTCGGAGCGGATCCACGGTGCGTTCGAACGGTTCCGGGAGGTCGTCAGCGCCGACGCCATCGGCACCATGAACCTGCGCTACGTCAACCTCATCGAGATCCCCGAAGCGGAAGTGACGCTCTCGGACTACTTCGCCTTCTACCCAGTCATCCCGCCGGAACTCCCGCGGGTCCCGGCGGGGTTCATCACCGGGTGCGAGTTCTCGTTCCACGACAACCGCGACAACTGCCGGGTGGAACTCACCGATGCCGTGCCCGAGTCGACGGGACACAACGCGTTCCTCTTAAACATCGACTACTTCCTGTCGGAAGAGAAGAGCATCCCGATCGATGGGGTGGCCGACTGGCTGGAGATCGCCCACACCCACGTGCGGGATATCTTCGAGGCCTGCATCAGGGACACTCTCCGCGACCTCTTCACCATCAGGGAGGAAGTGCCAGTGGCGGCACGGTGAGGATGATAGCGCCCTCGACCTCCGGCAGGCTTGAGCGCTGGACGCTGCCCGACCTCGATGCGGCGGTCGGGCGGTGCCGGGCGCAGAACGCCCGGGGCATCCGGTGCATCCTCGACGCGCTCGGCGAGTACGCCCGAAGCGAGCGGCAGGTCCGGGAGAACCTGGAGCGCTCTTCTGCCGCCATAGCCGCGATCGGGGAGCAGGGCCTGGACGCATCGCTCAGCGTAAAGATAACCGCGCTCGGTGCTCTCATCTACCGGGATTCCGCCCGGGAATCCCTGATCAGGCTCTGCAGCGGGGCGCATGCACGCGGTGTCGGGTTCGAGGTGGATATGGAGGGGCGGGGACTCGTGGAAACGACGGTCGATGCCGCCGTCGCCTGCGCAAGGCAGGGGTTGCCGGTGACGCTCGCCCTCCAGACCTCCCTCGACCGCGTCGTCCGCCACGGGGTCAGGCCCCGCCTGGTGAAGGGAGCCTATGGAGCGGATACGCACGACCCCGGCGAGGTCCGGGAGCGCTTTCGCACGCTTGCAGCAGGACTCCTCGACCGGGGCGTGCCCTTCTCGGCCGGCACCCACGACCCGGACCTCGTCGCATGGCTGGTGGAGCGTGCGGGCGAGAAGGTCGAATTCGGGTTCCTGATGGGGCTTGCGGACGAGATGAAACTCCGGCTCGCGAAAGAGGGGCGCGCCGTCGCGGAGTACGTGCCCTTCGGTGGGCAGGCGGCGGCGTATGTCGCCCGGCGAGAGGCGTATCTCGCGGGGCTGGCAGCGGAGGGGAGGGCGCCGGTGCCGTAGCGCTCTCGCATCCGGAGAGGTTAGCCATGATCCAGACACGGGGAAGCGGCATACTCCTGCACATCACGTCCCTGCCGTCGGCGTACGGCATCGGCGACTTCGGCCCGGCGGCTTACCGGTTCGTCGAGGCGCTTGAGCGAGCCCGGCAGCACTACTGGCAGATTCTGCCGCTCAACCCGACAGAGACCGCGTACGCCCACTCACCCTATAGCAGCCCGTCGGCGTTTGCCATGAACACCCTCCTCATCAGCCCGGAGATGCTCGTCCGGGAGGGGTTCCTGAGGAAGATCGACCTGGAGCCGGCGCCCGACTTCCCGGAGGAGCGGGCGGCGTACGAAGCGGCCGCCTGGTACCGGGAACGGTTGTTTGCGGTTGCGTATGAGCGGTTTCGCCACTCCGGGCCGGATCGCAGGTTTGAAGCGTTCTGCGACGGGAACAGGTGGTGGCTCGACGACCACGCGCTCTTCGTCGCGCTCAAAGGCCATTTCCGCGGGCAGGCGTGGAACCGGTGGCCGGAGGAGATCCGGGTCCGGGAGCCGGAGGCTCTCAAAGAGCTGCGCGAACGGCTTGACGGCCGGATCCACAAGGAGACGTTCCTCCAGTACATCGCCGCCAGGCAGTGGTCGGCCCTCCGGCGCTACTGCACCGGACGGGGCATCCAGGTCATCGGCGACATCCCGATCTACGTCGCGTATGACAGCGTCGACGTCTGGGCGAACCCCGGGATCTTCAAACTGGACGAAGACCTCCGCCCGACCGTTGTCGCCGGGGTGCCGCCCGATATGTTCAGCAAGACCGGGCAGCTCTGGGGGAATCCGGTCTACGACTGGCCGGCACTCCGAACGCGCGGCTACGACTGGTGGATAAGCCGGATCGCCCGGTCCGGCGAACTCTACGACCTCTTCCGGATCGACCACTTCCGGGCGTTCGCCGACTACTACGAGGTCCCCGCGGGCGGCGCGACGGCCGAAAACGGCACCTGGGTCGACGGGCCGGGAGCCGACTTCTTTGAGACGCTCGCCCGGCGATATCCCTGCTTTGCCATCATCGCCGAGGACCTGGGGGCGAACACCCCGGCCGTCCAGTCCCTCCTCGACCGGTTCGCCTTCCCGGGGATGAAGATCCTCCTCTTCGCGTTCGGCGAGGGGATCGAGAAGACCCCCCATATCCCCCACAACTACGTCCATAACCTCATCTGCTACACAGGGACGCACGACAACAACACGGCGAGAGGGTGGTTCGAGGAGGAGGCCTCGGACGAGGACAAACGGCGGTTCTTCGCCTACGCCGGGCGGGAAGCGGCGGCGGACGAGGTCCACCGGGAACTCGTCCGCCTGGCAATGACCTCGGTCGCCCGGGCGTGCATCGTCCCGATGCAGGACCTTCTCGGGCTCGGCGCCGCAGCACGGATGAACTACCCCTCGACCACCCGGGGGAACTGGATATGGCGGATGACACCGGAGGAGTTCGCCGGTGCGCCGTTTGAGTGGCTCCGCGAACTCACGGAACTCTCCGGGCGTGGGTGAGGCGGCGGTGTGATCCACGACTGTGCCAAGTGTGCTTCGGAATCTTTCGCCGAATTCTGCTGGGTAATGACTCGCATCCATAAAAGAGCAGATGGAGAATGGATGATGGCTGACAAAGGAACCTCTCGGAGGGTATCACATTTCGTACCATACCCTACAATTCCCTTCAGTTGTATCTGGCACGGTTTTCAAGGGGATATCGCGTTTGGGGGAGGGGTTGCAGGGGAGGGG
>NZ_JABFFQ010000019.1:0-14298 GCF_032944295.1 Methanoculleus nereidis | reverse complement strand
CCTGCAACCCCTCCCCCATTGGCGATACTCCCACGGTCCACTGTACCGGGATTTCCCATCGTTTCGGCTGTCCTTTCAATTGTTGTCGATGATTTCCATCCATTTTGTACACCTCCTCTAATCGCCATCCCCCGCATTTCCATTACTCGCCTGCCCGGCAAGCTTCAACCACCGCTTCATTCCCCAGGCCAACTACCCCACCCCGCACCTCACTTCTCCCCAGAGAAAAGCCCCCATCCCTCCTCGCCTCCGCAGAAAGACGGGCCCAGGAACACACCGCATCACAACCCTTTACTCCCCGGCCGCCCCAAATTCCAGTAAGCACCGCAGACAGGAACCCCCATGCCCACCTCCGATATCGTCGAGCGCCGGACCGTCCTCATCATCGCCACCCTTGCCGCGTTCCTCACCCCGTTCATGGGCTCGGCGGTGAACATCGCGCTCCCGTCCATCGCCGCAGAGTTCGCTCTCGACGCCGTATCGCTCAGTTTCGTGGCTTCTTCCTACCTCCTCGCGACCGCGATCTTCCTCGTCCCGCTCGGACGGTGCGCCGACATCTATGGGCGAAAACGGGTCTTCACTCTGGGGGTCGTGGTCTTCACCGCATCGGCCCTGCTCTCCGCGCTCGCGACGTCGGGGCTCGTGCTCATCCTCTTCCGGTTCCTCGAGGGCATAGGAAGCGCCATGATCTACGGCACCGGCATCGCCATGATCACATCAGTCTTCCCGCCCGAGGAGCGGGGACGGGCGCTCGGGATCAACGTCACCGCCGTCTACGTCGGCCTCTCCATCGGGCCGCTGCTCGGCGGCTACCTCACCGAGTTCCTCACCTGGCGAAGCATCTTCCTCACCAACATCCCCCTCGGGATCTACATCGTCTTCATGATCCGCCGCCACCTTGCCGGGGAGTGGGCCGACGCCTGCGGGGAGCGGTTCGATATCGTCGGGTCGGCCTTCTACGGCGCGATGCTCCTTGCCGTGGTGTACGGGTTCTCGCGCCTCCCGGATCCCGGCGGCGTTGCAGCAATCGTCATCGGGGTAGCGTTCTCCGTGGTCTTCTATGCCTGGGAGACAAGGGTGGAAAGTCCGGTCCTCAACATCGGCCTCCTCGCAGCGAACCGGGCGTTCGCCTTCTCAAACCTCGCTGCCCTGATCAACTACGGCGCGACGTTTGCCGTCGGGTTCCTCCTCTCCCTCTACCTCCAGGTGGTCCGGGGGCTCGATCCCGGCGCTGCGGGGCTTGTCCTGATCACGCAGCCGGTCATCCAGGCGCTCTTTGCCACCCCGGCCGGAAGACTCTCCGACCGGGTCGAACCCCGGTACGTCGCCTCGGCCGGGATGGGGCTCACCGCCGTCGGCCTCGCCCTCCTCACGCTTCTTACCGCAGCCACCCCGATGACCTGGATCGTCGCAAGCCTCGTCCTCCTCGGGTTCGGGTTCGCCCTCTTCTCCTCCCCGAACACGAACGCCGTCATGAGTTCGGTCGACCGGTCCCTCTACGGCCTCGCCTCGGGGATGCTCGCCACCATGCGGACGACCGGGATGATGTTCTCGCTCGCCATCGCCACCGTCACGTTCGCCCTCTTCATCGGCAGCACCCAGATCGGGCCGGAGGTCCAGGAGCCGTTCATGACGAGCCTCCGGGTGGCGTTCTCTATCTTCGCCGTCCTCTGCACCGCAGGCATCTTCGCCTCGCTCGCCCGCGGCAGGGTGCGGAAATGAACGCCGGACAGGTCAATCCCCGACGCAGTAGACGTAGTAGACCCGCCGGCCGTCCCCCGCCACGACGTCCACCCCGTGCACCTCGTTCTCGAACCCGGGGAAGCGGGTGTCGAACTCCTGCGACGAGACGAGGTAATCGACGATCGCCCGTGTGGCCGCCCCGCACCGCTCTCCCGGCATGATGACCGGGATACCGGGCGGGTAGGGAACGACCATCACCGCGACCGTCCTCCCCTCAAGGCCGCTCGCGGGCACCGGCGTCACCTCGCCGCGCACCAGGCAGCGGTAGGCCTCAGCAGGCGTCATCGCCGGCTCCGGCAGCGTCGCGTAGATGTTTCTGAGCATGTCGGCGATCGACTCGTCACGCAGGTAGCCGTGCATCTCCCGGCAGAGGTCGGCAAGGCCACGGCCCGCGTACCGGGCCGGGTGTTCTCGCACCAGGTCGGGGAAGACCTCCTCGAGCGGACTGTTGCCGTCGTAGAGCGCCTTGAACCGGAAGAGTTCCGCGAGCAGCGTCCCGGACTTGCCCTTGGTGATCCCGAGCGTGAAGAGGACCAAAAACGAGTAGTACCCGGTCTTCTCGACGACGATCCCGCTCTTCCTGAGGTATTTCGTGACGACGGCCGCCGGTATCCCGCGGTCCTCCATGCCCCCGCACGGCAGGATCCCGGGGGTGAGGATGGTCACCTTGACAGGGTCGAGCATGGCGTAGCCCTCCTCGAGGTCGGGAAAGCCGTGCCAGGTATCGTGGGGGTTCAAGAGCCAGCAGCCGGCGTTCTCCCGGAGGAGCGCATCGTCCGCCTCCCCGACCGGTCGCTCCGTCTCCTGGTCCATGATGCAGTCAGGCTGCCAGACGGCGAACCACCAGTAATCCTCCCCCGGGGCAGAGCCGGCCCGGATCTCGTCGGCCACCGTCACCATCTTCTTTCGAAAGACGATCGCTTCCTCGATCGCCTCCTCGACGAGGAACTTTCCCGAATGCCCGGCCATCATCCTGGCGGCGACATCGAGGGACGCCACGATGGTGTACTGGGGGGAGGTGGAGGTGAGCATCATGAACGCCTCGTTGAACCGCGGGTGATCGACAACTCCCCGGCCCTGCCTGACGTGGAGCATCGAGCCCTGCGAGAATGCGGCGAGAACTTTGTGGGTCGACTGGGTGGCAAAGACCGTCGGGCCGACCGTATCTGTGGCATGCATCCCGAACCGGCCGGCATAGAGAGGGTGGAACCTGGCGTAGCCGGACCAGGCCTCGTCGAAGTGGATATACGGGACCACGTCCCGCAACTGCTCCTCGATCCTCTCTATGCTGTAGCAGATCCCGTCGTAGGTGGAGTTCGTGACCGCGGCTATCCTGATCGCCTGCGACGCGGGGTCCTTTATCAGCGGGCAGTCCCGGACCTTCTGTGCGATGACCTCGGGACGGAACTCGCTGCTCCGGACGGGACCGACGATCCCGTACTCGTTCCGGGCGGGTACGAGGTAGACGGGGACGGCGCCGGTCATGACGATCGCGTGCATCACGGACGCATGGCAGTTCCGGTCCACCAGGACGATGTCGCCACTGGTGACGGTCGCAAGCCAGACGATCTTGTTCGCGGCCGATGTGCCGCCGGTGACGAAGTAGGTCCGATCAGCCCCGAAGACCTCCGCGGCCTTCCGCTCCGCCTCCCCGACGACGCCGGAGTGCTCCAGGAGCGAGCCGAGTTCCGGCACCGAGGCCGAGAGGTCGGCCCTGAGAGCGTTCTCGCCGAAGAAGTTGTAGAAGATCCGGCCGGGTGCGCTCTTGAGGAACGCAACGCCGCCCATGTGCCCCGGTGTGTGCCAGGAGTAGCGATACTCCTCGACGTAGTCCATCAGCCCCCGGAAGAACGGCGGGAGGACGTCGGCGAGGTAGTTCGTTGCCGCCCGCTTGATGTGGCCGGCGATGAAGCCGGGGGTATCCTCGAGTTTCCAGATGTAACCGTCGATCCGGGATATGACACGGAGAGGGATGGCGGAGATCGCCAGTTTCTCGGTGTTTAAGAATATCGGGACCTTCGGGTTCCTCTCCCGGATGAGGGTGATGACATCTTCCGCGGTGAGCGTGCCGTCCGCGGCCTCCGGCGTGAGTTCCCAGTCGATGACGATGCAGCTCGCGTGGGGGTGCGAGAGGAAGGCGTGGATTCCGTCGCGGGCGGTCAGCGCCTCGATGACGGGAAAATCCTCACGCTTCAGTTCCTTCACGATCTCCCGCGACGCCCGGCCTTCTGCGGTATCCGAGTGCAGTTCGTCGTCGATGACGAGAACGGGAAACTCCTCCAGGTAGTCCATACGGTCGTACTCCTGGATGATACTCTTCTGGGACCTTTAGAATATTGTGATCAAGGGCAGGAGCATCCCCGGGGCGCTGGACATCCCCGCAGCCCCGGGGCTGGCGCGAAGGGTTGGGCTGGGGGCTTTTCCGGGAACGTTGTCCTTTCGCGAGAGGGGATGAGAGAGTGTTTCCCCGTGTGGGAAGAGGAAGACCCCCGCCCGATCCACTGTCAATCAGGTCCCGGGCACGGCTTTTTCCCGGGTTCGCACCTTCGGTGCTCTAGCTCCGGTTCTCCGAACCATCGCTTATCGCCACGCACTGCCCCCGTCCCAGGGGGCGGGGAACGACGCTCCGCTAGGAGCGGAGTTGAGGCACCGAAGGTGCGGGTGAGGAGGCCGAAGGCCGGGCGGGGTGGGGGTTTTTGGACACTATCCTTTCGAAAGGCGGGAGAAGAAGAACGTTCCCTGTGCGGGGAGGGGGAAAGATCCGGGTCTGGCACCCATCCCATCGGTGGTGGGGATGGGAACCAGACAATAGTATCAATCCGAGATCGATGCAGTGGTGCAGGGCAGCTCCGTCACCCGAGCTCGAACGACGTCACGCCGAAGACCTCCCCGAGCGGCAGGTCCGGGATCGCATTCGTATAGATCCGTGCCGTCTCAAAGACGGGCGACATCCCGTGCCGGCGGGCGAGCGCCACGGCGGCGGCGTTCGGTTCCGGCGTATCGAGGTAGACCGGCTGGCCCGGCGCCTGCGTAGCAAGCGCGAGGAAGATATCCTCTGCAATTCCGGGTGTGTCCGCAAAGAGCGGCCCGATCTTATGGCCGTTATGGCACCTCCGGATGACGCCGTATCCCGCAATAGTGCCGTCGTCCGCGAGAACCGCCCGGCACACCGTCCCCTCCTGCCGGATCCAGGCCGCGAGGAAGCGAGGGCGCGGCGCCGGGAAGTGCCGGGCATCGTATGCGCTAAGCCGGTCAAACGGCACCTCCTCAAGGTCGACCGGGATTTTGGGCTCGCTGCCGCCCCCGGTGCCCTCGAACCTGATGTTTCGGTAGGCAAGCGTAAACCCGGACCGCGTGCGGTACTTCTCCTGCATCGCGACGACGCCGTCGCCCCCGACGTTCCGCTCACCGGCATGAGCCATGCCGGCGGCAAACAGCCGGCTTCCGTAACCCCGGTTCCGGTATTCGGGTTTCAGAATGTACAGGCCGGCGAAGGCGAATGCCTCGCCGTAGTTGACGACCGAGACCGAGCCTATCGGCTCGCCGTCGAGCTCCGCGATGAAGAATCCCTCCGGATCGGCGGCATAGAAGGCCTCTGCGTCGTGAATTCCCGGGTTCCACCCCTCCTGCTCCGCCCAGTCGACGGCTGTTTGAACCTCATCCTGTTGCATCGTCCTTACAAGAAACCCATCACTGCTCACGCTGCTCCTCATTATGCAGTACGTAGTTATCCCATTTGATGCTATCCGGAAGATGAAACGACAGCAGCAGGCCCGGGGTTGTTTCGATCGTCCCCGGAGACGATATCCGCCCACCACCAGGGCATCGGGGCCCCGTAACATACGAAAGACCGGCAGGTAGTCCCGGTCGACGACATTTATATACGGAAACCGCCATCTACCACCGATGACGGGCGAGGGCTTAAATCCACCAAAGGTCTGCCTGGGATTCGATATTCATTATCCATGCTATCTCAATCCCGGGTTTCATCCCGACGTGGTAAAGGGAAAGAGAAACGTAAAAGAGAGTTACTTTAACCCGGACGCGAAGGAAGACCTGGGAGGGGTCATCGACCGCTCTTTCCGGCCGACGACGGAACTCCTTCTCGAACTCCTCGATAGTGGGTTTACGTGCGCCTTTGCGATATCCGGAACGGTGGTGGAGAACCTCGATGCGTGGTACCCGGAGATGCTCGAACTTCTCTCCCGTGCGGCAACCCACCAGAACGCCGAACTCCTCGCCCAGACCTACTACCACAGCGTCGCCGGGCAGTTCACCGATCTCACGGAGTTCACGGATGAAGTCCTCATGCACCGGAACCTGATGAAGGAGCACTTCTCGGTCACGCCGACCACGTTTGCGCATACCGACTACCCCATCACCCCGGCCACCGCAGAGGCGCTTGCCGGGGCGGGGATCGAGGCGGCCATCATCGAGGGAGGGGAGGGCCCCGCTCTTGAGAGGGACCAAAACCTCATCTACACCTACCGGGGCCTCCCGGTCCTCGTCGCCCACTGCGATCTCTCCGACGACATCGCCGTGCGGTTTCCGTGGCGCGGGTGGGACAAATGGCCGCTGATGGCCGACCAGTATGCAGGGTGGCTCTCCGTATCCCCCGGCGACTGCATCACGCTCTTCCTCGATTACCGCATCTTCGGGGATTTCATCGGGCCCGAGACGGGTATCCTCGAGTTCCTGCGGGCCCTCCCGTCCGCCCTCGCCGCGGAAGGGATCGAGACCATACGCCCCTCAGACGCCGTCCGGCTCGCCCCGCACGGGGACCTCGAAGAGACCGACGGGCCCGGCCGGCAGAGAACCATCCTGCAGCAATCCGCCATCGAGGCGCTCGAGGAGGCCGGAGGCCTGATCGCGGATCCGGAGGTCTGGCGCTGCCTCCTTGAGACCGAGCACATTCGCCGGATGGCCATGCGCTCGCCTTCGTGCGGAAAGCCGCTCCACGCCGTCAGCCACCAGGCGACCTACGACTACTTCGCCTCCTTTATGCGGATCCTCTCGCACGCCGAGGTGCGGTCCGCAGCCAGCGCACCGTCGCCGAAAGCCGCTCGCTCGCTCCGGTGCGTCCCCCCCGATAAGGCGTTCTCCTTCTCGTCGTACGACAGGCCGGCAGGGTACGCCGCCCACAGCCTCCAGGAACTCGCAAATATGCTCGAGTTTGCCCCGGACGATGTCATCCGGTACCACGTGGAGCGGGAGGACTTCAACCGCTGGATCGCCCAGGTCATCGGCGATACGCAACTGGCGGAGAAGATCTGGGGTATCTCCGACCGCAAGAGACTCCGAACGATGATTCAGAAGAGGATCAACAAACTATGGAAACGCTTAAGCTAGCATTCTTCTGCTGGGAGTCGCTCCACTCCACGTTCAAGGTGGGCGGCCTTGCCCCGGCGGCGACCCACCTCGCCGAGCGCCTCGCCCGGAGGGGGCACGAAGTCCACTTCTTCACGCGGGGAGAGGGGGACGATGCGATGATCAACAACGTCCACTACCACTACTGCCTGCCGTTCGGCGGCAACGTCATCGAGTACTGCAGGACCATGAGCAACATGCTCGTGGACGCGTTCCGCGCTCACGACACCCCGCAGTTCGACATCCTCCACTTCCACGACTGGCACCTCGTGGAGGCGCTGCACACCCTCCGCGGCCGAAAAACCGTCCTCTCCTTCCACTCGACAGAGTACGGGCGGCACGGGGGGAATTTCGGCGGCTGGTGGGAGTTTAAGGAGATATCGGGCAAGGAATGGTACGGGGGCTACATCGCAAAGGCGGTCACGACCGTCTCGAACTCGACCAAGACCGAGGTCATGTGGCTCTACAACGTCCCCGAATGGAAGGTCACCGTCATCCCGAACGGGATCGACCCCGAAACCTACCGTACCCGGCTCGACCCGGGCGAGGTGAAGAAACGCTACGGCATTCACCCGCTCGCGCCCGTCGTCCTCTTCGTCGGCCGCCTCACCTACCAGAAGGGCCCCGACCTCCTGGTCCAGGCCATACCCGAGATCCTCGCCAAACGCTGGGACGTGCAGTTCCTCTTTGCCGGCACCGGAGATATGCGCGGATACCTGGAGGCGATGGCGCACGGTCTTCCCGTGCAGTTTCTCGGCTACGTCTCCGACGCGGACCACATCCGGCTCCTGAACGCCTGCGACCTCGTCGCCGTGCCGAGCAGAAACGAACCGTTCGGGCTCGTCCTCACGGAGGCATGGAGCGCGGAGCGCTGCGTCGTCGCGACCGATGTCGGGGGGCTCTCCGAGAACATCGATAACTACGTGAACGGCATCAAGGTTCCCGTCCGGCCGGAGTCGATCGCCTGGGGGATCTGCCACCTCATCGACGACCCGGCCTACATGCAGAAACTCGGGAGGGCCGGCCGCAGGAAAGTGATGGAGAAGTTCAGGTGGGATGTCGTCACGGAGAGGACGCTCGGCGTCTATAGAAAAGTGCTCTCCGGTGGTCCACGATGATACCGAACCAGGAGGATGGGAAGATGCAGCAGGTGCTACCGGATATCACGAAGACCGGGAGCCTCATCACCAGCTACGACGTCTACCTCTTTCGACAGGGGAGCCATTCCCGTCTGCATGACAGGCTGGGGTCGCATCCCGCCGTCGCCGATGGTGCGCGGGGGACATTCTTTGCGGTATGGGCGCCGAATGCCGCGGAAGTCTCGGTCATCGGGGATTTCAACGGGTGGGCGGCGGGCCGGCATCCGCTCAGGGCCCGGGGTGACGATTCCGGCATCTGGGAGGGATTTATCCCGGATATCGGTCACGGGATGCTCTACAAGTACCACATCAAAAGCAGGTATGACAGGTATTCCGTAGAGAAGGGCGACCCGTTCGCGTATTTCTGGGAGGTCCCGCCGAAGACTGCGTCCGTCATCTGGGACATCTCGTATACCTGGCGGGACCGGGCGTGGATGCGGTGCCGGGAGGAGGACAACACCCCGGACGCCCCGCTCTCCGTCTATGAGATGCACCCCGGTTCGTGGCGGAAGGTGCCGGAGGAGGAGAACCGGTTCCTGAACTACCGGGAACTGGCGACCGAGCTTGCCGAGTACCTGCTTGATACCGGGTTCACCCACGCCGAGTTCCTCCCCGTCATGGAACACCCGCTCTACGCTTCCTGGGGCTACCAGTCGCTCGGCTACTTCGCTCCCACGAGCCGGTACGGCACCCCGCAGGACTTCATGCACCTCGTCGAGCACCTCCACCAGCGCGGGATCGGGGTCTTCCTCGACTGGGTGCCGTCCCACTTCCCCTCCGACGGCTACGGGCTCTCTTACTTCGACGGCACGCACCTCTACGAGCACGCGCTTCCCGGCCAGCGCTACCACCCCGAGTGGAAGAGTTACATCTTCAACCTCGCGAGGGACGAGGTCAGGTCGTTTCTGCTGAGCAGCGCCATCTTCTGGCTTGAACGCTACCATGCGGACGGCCTGCGGGTGGATGCGGTCTCCTCGATGCTCTACCTCGACTACGCGCGGAGCCCCGGGGAATGGATACCGAACGTCTACGGCGGGAGGGAGAACCTCGAGGCGATAGGGTTCCTCCGGAAGCTGAACGACGTGGTCCACGCCAACTTCCCGGACGTGCTCGTCATCGCCGAGGAGGCGACCTCCTGGCCGGGGGTGACCGCCCCGACCGCGACCGGGGGGCTCGGGTTCGACCTGAAGTGGAACATGGGCTGGATGCACGATACCCTGGACTACTTCACGTTCGACCCGGTCTTCCGGAAGTACCGGCCCGATCTCCTGACGTTCAGCATCTGGTACGCGTTCCGGGAACGCTACATCCTCCCCCTCTCGCACGACGAGGTCGTCCACGAGAAGAGTTCGCTTGCAGGAAAGATGCCCGGCGACGAGTGGCGGAAGCGGGCAAACCTCCGCCTCCTCTACGGGTACATGTTCACGCACCCGGGAAAGAAACTCCTCTTCATGGGCGGGGAGTTCGGGCAGTGGTCGGAGTGGAGCCACGAGACCGGGCTTGAGTGGGACCTCCTGCAGTATCCTCCTCACCAGGGGATCCTCCGGTGGGTCGCCGACTTAAACCGCCTCTACCGCCGCGAACCCGCTCTCCACGAGCGGGACGCCGATCCGGCGGGGTTCGAGTGGGTCGACTTCTCGGATGTGGAGAAGAGCATCGTCAGTTACCTCCGGCGGGGGCTCTCTGCCGAGGACGTCGTCCTCGTCGTCTGCAACTGCACCCCGGTGCCGCGCTACGGCTACCGGGTCGGCGTCCCGTTCGGCGGGTTCTGGAAGGAGGTGCTCAACAGCGATGCGGTCGAGTACGGCGGGAGCGGTGTCGGGAACCTCGGCGGGGTGGAGGCGGAGCGGGTTTTGGTGCACGGCCGGCCGTGGTCCCTCCCCCTCACCCTGCCCCCGTTCGGCGCTGTCATCTTTGCTCCCGAGGGGGCATGAGGATGGACCGCGCCGTCTGCGTTCACGGCCACTTCTACCAGCCTTCAAGGGAGAACCCCTGGCTAGGCGATGTTGGGTTCCAGCGCTCCGCCGCGCCGCACCACGACTGGAACGAGCGGGTGACCGCGGAGTGTTATCGCCCGAACACCGCCGCACGCATCCTTGACGTGGACGGCATGATCGAAGAGATCGTGAACACCTATGGAAGGATCAGTTTCACGGCCGCCCCGACGCTTCTTGCGTGGCTCGAGCGGCACTGTCCGGAGGTCTACGGAGCGATCGTCGAGGCCGACCGGGAGGGGCGGGAGCGCTACGCCGGCCACGGGCCGGCGATCGCCTGCTGCTACAACCATCTCATCATGCCGCTTGCGAACAGCAGGGACAAAAGGACTCAGGTCGCCTGGGGGATCCGCGACTTCGCGGCAAGGTTTGGCCGGGAGCCCGAAGGGATGTGGCTCCCGGAGACGGCGGTCGATATCGAGTCCCTGGACCTGATGGCGGAGGCTGGGATCCGGTTCACGGTCCTCGCCCCCCACCAGGCCGCAAACGTGCGGCCGATCGGGGCGGAGGACTGGACGGACGTCTCCAGCGGCGGGGTCGATACGACGATGCCCTACCTCTGCCGCCTCCCCTCCGGGCGGAGCATCGCAGTCTTCTACAACGGGACGATTTCCCGCGACGTTGCGTTCGGCGACCTGCTCTCCGACGGGCGGCGGTTTGCCGGGCGGCTGCTCGGTGCATTCTCATGGGAACGAGAGCGCCCGGAACTCGTGCATATCGCGACCGATGGGGAGACCTACGGCCATCACCGTGAGTTCGGGGAGATGGCGCTCGCGTACTGCCTCGAGACCCTCGAGGCGCATAGCGACGTCCGTCTCACGGTCTACGGCGAATACCTCGCCGCCCACCCGCCCACGCACGAGGCCGCCGTCTGCGAGAGGACGTCCTGGAGCTGCACCCACGGTGTCGGGCGCTGGCAGGGAGAGTGCGGGTGTCACAGCGGGGCACACCCCGGATGGTCGCAGGAGTGGCGTGGGCCGCTCCGGGAGGCGGTCGTCATGGTCCGGGACGCTCTCGCCCCCCGGGTGGCGGAAGCGTTCGGGGCACTCGTCCCCGACCCCGCGGAGGCACGGCACGACGCCGTTGCCCTCGTCCTCGGCCGGTGGTCAGATGAGGCCGTTGCGGGGTTCCTTGCACGGCACGCGCCCGGCGGTCTCTCTCCCGATGAACGGCAGCGGATCTTAGCGCTCCTTGAGATCGAGCGGCAGGCGATGCTGATGCAGACGAGCTGCGGCTGGTTCTTCGATGACATCACGGAGCCGGGGAGCGTTCAGGTGATGCAGCACGCGGGCCGCGCAATGGAACTTGCCCGGGAAAGCCTCGGCATCGACCTCGAGCCGGCGTTCACCGCCACCCTCCGGCGCGCTCCGGTGAACGACCCGCGGTACGCGACCGGCGCTGCGGTCTACGAAGCCCTGGCCAGGTCGGCGGCGGTCGATCTTTCCCGGATCGGGGCAGGGACGGCTCTATACGCCCTCTTCGATCTCGAACCCCCTGCGGCCGCATCGGGGATGTACGCCGTCCACGAAGACTGGCGTTACCGGTCGGACGCCGACGGCCTGCGCCGTATCCTCGGGACCGTCCGGGTGCGGTCCCGGGCGACGGGCGAGGAGGCGCACCTCGATGCGGCTGCATTCTTTGCCGGGATGGACCGGGTTGTCTTTTCCGTGCGCGAGCCCGGCGGCGAGGAGGCGCTCCGGGTGGCGTGGGAGGGGATGGCGGGCTCCGATCCGGCGGGGGCGATATTCGCGGCCTTCACCCGGGTCTACACCGCGCCCGACCTCTCCGATGAGGAGCGGTGGGCGATCGCCCGCGAGATCGCGCCCGGGATGGGGGAGGCCGTCTGCACGATCTACCGCGGCGCGGCGGCGCTGATCGCCGCGCTCGACGATCTCGGGCTCCCGGCGCCGGGAGCCGCCGTCCATCTCCTGGCGCATGCCTGCACCGGGCGGCTGCTCGCGATGCTCGGAGAGGGGTGCCCCGACCCGGACCGATTCTTCGCGCTCGCGGAGGCGATGAGGGCCCGGAACCTTGCGCCCGACCTCGCGGCCCTCGGGGAGGCGGCAAGCAGGCGGATAGCATCCGCCGCCGGGACGGCGGCAGCCCGATCCTGCGACCCGGCTCCGCTCGAAGAGATCGTCCGCACCGTCAGGTGTGCGAAAGTATTTCCGTTGACGCTCACCCTATGGGAGAGCCAGAACCTCTGCATCGGGATGCGCGGGCGTTATTCTGGAATGCGGGAGCGTGCTGGCCGGGGTGATAAGGATGCACAACGGTGGGCGGATGCCTTCAGGAGAGCGGCAGCATGCCTCGGCGTGAGGACGGCGTAAGGAGGGGCGGAGCATGAACCGGCGGGCCAGCGGAGTTCTCCTGCATATCACGTCCCTGCCGTCTGCTTACGGTATCGGCGACCTCGGGCCGGTGGCGCACCGGTTCGTGGACCTTCTTAGCCAGGCAGGGCAGCGCTTCTGGCAGATCCTCCCTCTCAACCCGACATGCCCGGTGTTCAGCAACTCGCCCTACCAGGGCACATCGGCGTTTGCCGGCAACACCTGGCTTATCAGCCCCGAACAGATGGTCGCAGACGGCTTCCTCGCTCCGGAGGATATCGCGGACCCGCCAGGCTTCCCGGAGGACCGGGTCGACTACCAGGCGGTCCTGGATTACAAGAACGGCATCTTTGATAAGGCGTTTGCGCGGTTCAAGGAGCACGGGCCCGACTTCCGCTATAAGGACTTCGCGGCCGACAACGTCTCGTGGCTCGACGACTACGCTATATTCGTGGCCCTCAAGGAGGAGTTCGCGGGGAGGGTCTGGGGAGACTGGCCGGCCGGGGTCCGGGACCGGCGTGAGGAGGCGCTCAGGAAGTACGGCACCGAACTTGCCGACCGGATCTTCCGCGAGAAGTTCCTCCAGTACGTCTTCGACCACCAGTGGGGGGTGCTCAAGAACCACTGCCGCATGCGGCATCTCCAGATCATCGGGGACATCCCCATATACCTCACCTACGACAGCGTCGATCTCTGGGCAAACCCGGGGCTCTTCAAACTTGACGAGCAGAAGAAACCGGCCGCGGTCTCAGGCGTTCCCCCGGATATGTTCAGCGAGACCGGGCAGCTCTGGGGGAACCCGGTCTACAACTGGGATGCACACCGGGAGCAGGGATTCGCGTGGTGGGAGAGCCGGATCGACCGCACCCTCGCCCTCGTCGACCGGCTGCGCCTCGACCACTTCCGGGGGTTCGTGCAGTTCTGGGAGGTTCCTGCCGGGGAAGAGACCGCACAGAACGGACGCTGGGTCGATGCTCCCGGCTGGGACCTCTTCTCCCTGCTTGCGCGAAGCAGGTCGTGCCTTCCCATCATCGCCGAAGACCTCGGTCACATCACCTCCGACGTCCACGAGATGATGGGCCACTTCGGCTTCCCGGGGATGAAGATCCTGACCTTCGGGTTCGCCGGCGACGTCGCAAAAAACCCTCATGCGCCCCACAACATCACGAAAAACTGTGTCGCCTACACGGGGACGCACGACAACAACACCGTCCGGGGATGGTTCGAGCACGAGACCTCCGAGGAGCAGAAGAACCTCCTGTTCCGCTACATCGGGGGATCGGTGAGCGCCGACGAGACGCACCGGATCCTCATACGCCTCGCTATGCTCTCCCCGGCAAACACCGTCATCATCCCGATGCAGGACATCCTCGCCCTCGGGGAGGAGGCTCGGATGAACCGGCCGGGCACCATGGAGGGGAACTGGGAGTGGCGGCTCCGGCCGGAGCAGGCAGGGGAGGAAGGCATACGGGAGTTTGCCGAAGTGACGGGGATTTATGGGAGGTGGTGAAGGAGGCGGGTTTTCAACTTCCTTAGGTCGCTTCGCCCGGGGTGGAGACTGGAGGAACGGCTGGAGATGTAAAATGGCCCAATACAGTGGACCGTGGGAGTATCGCCATAGGGGGAGGGGCTGATGGGGAGGGGGGAGTATCGCGGGGCGAGCCGGACGGCGTCTGAGGGGCGTATGGTCTCGATCCCTTCCGCGGCGAGGGCGGACGGGAGGGC
>NZ_JABFFQ010000018.1:0-15850 GCF_032944295.1 Methanoculleus nereidis | reverse complement strand
ATACTCCAGTCGCGATTGTCAGGGTACGGGCGTCCCCAACGTTCGGTTCTTGGCATGGAGGGACGGAAGGGACGTCCGGCATCTTTTCTGTGTGGGTCGAAGAACCAGAGTTATGCAACACAGCAGTATACCCGGAAAACATATTTATCGTCTACAAAATATATTGTGTTCGGGATACGGACGAGTCGTTACGGGATCGGTTCACCGGGCGAGTGGCCGCAAACATACCTCCATTCGTGTTGCAACGCTCTATACCTCTCTATACGCCCTTATGCTCCAGTGCTCATGACGCCGTGCCGCTCTCCGTTCTCACTCATCAGTCCGCCACCTTTTTTCCCTCCGTGCCGTGAGCTGTCTTTATGTTCCCCCGGCGGTATACTCCATCCACATTACGAGGGGGAAGAGATGGAGACGACCCAATGGCTGGTGACACTGACGTTCAGGGTGACGGTAGGCGGTGTCCGTTCGAAGGACGACTCGGTTGCTGCAGGCCTGCAACAACTTAAAGAGGGACTCTGCAGCGGAAAGGACGTTCCGATGGAGGCGAGTGTCCGCAGGATCACGAACATCGTTGAGGAGGAGCCGATCTTCGGTGTGAGGTGGTGAACCGGCGGCGTCACGGTGCGGGCCGCCGATCCCAAAACGCTTTTTTACTTCTTCTGCCAGTTCGTGCCTCATGCACGAACTTCCCGATACAGTTGCCATCGATATCGTCCTCCTGCCGCCCGGCCCGATCATGGATATGGCGATTGGTGCGAACCGGGCCCTGCTTGCCGGCAACCCGGACGGGGGGATACGTCTCGACAGGGAGTGTTGCCTCCCGCACATCTCGGTCGCGATGTTCCCGGCAAGAAGCGGCGATATCCCTGAGATCACCGCGAAAGTGGGCCGAATCACCCGGCGGTGCTCCTCCATGGCCATGACCATCGACGCCGTCGCGAAACACCGCTCAGGTATGGGGGAGACCGTTTCCATGTTCCACATCCTCCGTGCGGAGATCCTCCAGCTCTTTCACAAGGCCGTGATGAGCGCCGTAAAACCATATCAGGCGCCTTCGGCCGGACCCGCGATGTTTACGGGAGATGCGTCCACGGCGTCCATCGACTGTCTTCTACGGTTCCAGAAGACCTCTGCATATGAGCACTACTCACCGCACATCACGCTCGGGTTCGGCGACCTCCCGGAGATCATCCCCGGGATCGACTTTCCTGTCCGGTTCGAGACGACGAAAGCCGCTATCTGCCACCTGGGGAGCCACTGCACCTGCCGGCGGGTCCTTGCCGAATTCGATCTCGGGACCCGGGCGTCCGCTGCCCGCGGCAGGACAGCCCGCCGCTAAGTCGGCGGGCTACAGCAGCAGCCCCTTCACGTACGGCTTTGTGCAGAGAACACACCCGGAGTAACGGTCGATCGTCCCGGTCTCCAGGACCTCGACCGCCGGAGGCTCCCGGCGCATGCGGTCTGCAAACCCCGGATCGTGCTCTGCCATCGCCTGCAGGAAGACCGCGAGAGGCATGAACGGCCGGGCCTGCACCGGAACGATCCGGAAGTCCGCGAAATCGGCATCGAGCGTCGAGTTCCGGGCGAGGTCTTCGTCGAAGTAGAGGATGACCTCTAATTCAAGGCGTGCCTGTAGGTCCTTCAAGCGGTCAAGCCCGAGCCGCACGCCGACTGCGAGGCCGGTCGGTTCGAGTTCTTCTGGCTCTCCGGGGGAGTAGGTCTCGTATCCTGTTTCCATCATGGTACCACTCCGGAAGAATGGTTTCGCGAGAAACGATTTCTTTTCTCCGGCTGCCCTGGGGGCAACCGCTCCCCGGATCACCCCTCCTCCTCCCGCAAAACCGGGAGGAAGAAAACCTTTTCACCCTTCCGGCCTATTCAGTGCGATCGTGACAAGAACATGACCGCTCCCCTGCCGGCACTCTCCGGGGCCCTGGTCCGGGAGGTCCGGGCCGAGACTGTCATCGCCGCCCCGCCCGCGGTCGTCTGGCAGGTGCTGACCGACTTCGCCGCCTACCCTGAGTGGAACCCGTTCATCCTCTCGATCGAGGGGAAGCCCTGGGTGGGGACATGCCTCTCGGTCGAGATCCGGCCTCCGGGAAGAAAGACCATGCGGTTTCGGCCGAGGGTGCTGCGGGTCGCAAAAGACCACGAGCTCCGGTGGATCGGCCGCGTCCTGATTGCAGGGGTTTTCGACGGCGAACACCGGTTCACCATCACCCCCGAGGGCGACGGTTCCCGGTTCGTCCAGGCCGAAATCTTCACCGGGCTGCTGGTGCCCGCCGTCGACCTCACCGGCACCTTCCGGGCGACCCATCTTGGGTTCCTGCTCATGAACCGTGCACTCAGGGAGCGGGTTGAGCGGAGCGCCCTCGGGAAACCTTCTTAACCCGGACATTCCCAGTATCTGCATGGATCCGTTCACGGCCCCGATCCGCTGCCGGGACGAGGTCTCCGGCGCCGTTGTGCCGGCCGCCTCCCGCCCCCTCATTTCCCGGGGTGAACGCCGCATATGAGACTGACGGTTCTCGTGGATAACGCCACCCTCACCGATCGCTACTTCCTTGCGGAACCCGGGCTCTCGATCTACCTTGAGGACGGAGGGACCCGCGTCCTCTTCGACGCCGGCTATTCGGGCATCCTCGTCGCCAACGCCCGGAAGATGGGGATCGACCTCCTCCGTGTCGAAGAGATTGTCATCTCCCACGGCCACCTCGACCACACCTGGGGTCTCGATGCCCTCGTCCGGCTCCATACCGAGGCGATTATCGAGGGCCGGGAGCGGATCGAGCCCACGTTCATCGCCCATCCTGATGCGTTCCTTACCAGGAGCTGCGACGGAGTCGGGGAGATCGGGTGCCACCTCTCGGTCGAGGAGCTCTTCCGGCACGGGAAAGTCCTCCTCACCGCGGCCCCCCTCTGGCTGACAGAGAACCTGGTCTTCCTCGGCGAGATCGAGCGGCGGTTCGAGTTCGAGAAGACGCCTCCATGTGGCTACATCTACACCCCCGACGGTATCCGGGACGACACCGTTGCCGACGACACCGCGCTCGCCTGTAAGACCGCGGAGGGGCTTGTCATCATAACGGGCTGTTCTCACTCCGGCATCTGCTCGATCATCGAGCAGGCATGCGAGGTCTGTGAAGAAGACCGGGTCGCCGACGTCATCGGCGGGTTCCACCTGCTCGATGCGCCGCAGGAGCAGATACAGGGGATCCTCGATTACTTTGCAGAGGTGCGGCCGGCGGCGCTCCACCCCTGCCACTGCACCGACCTTGCGGCAAAGATTGCTCTTGCAAAAGTAGCGGACGTCCGGGAGACGGGCGTCGGGCTCACCCTCGAGTACGGGTAGATCAGGGGGCGTGTTCCCGGAGGGCCGGGATCGCGCCGTGCTCCTCCTCGTAGGCGCGGACGGCCTCCGGGGCGCCGAGGAGGAAGCGGCGGGCGTTGTTGTAGACGGCCGGGTACGCATCCGCATCAAGGGAGGCGAGGAGGTCCGCGAGCACCGCGACGGTCGGAACCCGGTGGCGGCCCCCCATCCCGTCGATGAACGCGAACGCGTCGAGAGCCCGGACGGTGCTGTACTCGTTGACCGGGGCGAGCCGCCGGAGCACCTCCGCGAGGTAGGCCCGCCCCTCTTCGGTCTCGAGCGACCGCTTCCTGTTCAGTGCGAACCGCCCATAAAGCGCCCGCTGCTGGTCGGCCTGCTCGACTGCAAAAGCCGGCAAGGACTCGATCCGCTGCAGGATGGGGACGAGGTCGTCGGAGTCGCTCCCGGCGACCGTGGCGAGGAAGGATTCCCACGCGACGGGGCTTTTTGCCGACGCGGCGGAGAACTCTGCAAGGATCTCCAGCCGCTCAGAGGCGCTGCTCTCGAGGATCAGCGAAAACGCGGCGAGGCGGTCGGTTGCAGCCGTCGCCTCCCGGAACTGGCGAAGAAGCAGCTCGTGGATCTCCGGGGTGTCGAGGGTGGCGAGGATCGAAAGACAGGCGTTTTTGCGCTGCCGCCGCCGGATCGCCGCAGCCTCCTCCTCCAGGGAGCCCGGCCCGGTGGGGGCGCCAGCCGACGCCCGCCGGTAGAGCGAGAGGAGAGTGTCGCGGTTCCGTCTGGCGATGGCGGCATAAATTGCCTGTCGCGCATCGTAGAGCGCCCGGTAGTGGTGGGTGAACCGAACGTCTTCGACTGAGGGGAAGATGGTCAGGAACTGCCCGCCCGCCTCCTCCATGAGGTGGTCGTCAGCGAGGAGGGCGATGCAGAGGTCGGCAAACCGGTCGGAGACGGCTGCGCCCGGGTCCTCAAGCAGGCGAAGCATCTCGCGGTCGGCAAGCGCGAGGAGCGCGGTGAACCTGCCGACGATATCGGAGTCCTTCATGACCTGGAGGTGGAGTTCGTCCTCCGGCGGCCGGCATGCTGTCTTCCCGTAGAAGGAGTAGCCGCGGTTGAGCGAGAGGAACGCGGGCGGATCGACGCCGTCGAGGGCGATCTCTCCCGCCTCGTCCGCGATCCGGACGGTCGTATCTGCGATATCCCGGCCATCGGCATCCACGAGCGCGAACCGGAACGGGAACTCCCAGAGACGGCCGGCAGGCGTTCGGCTCTGCCGGTAGGTGAGGGTGAACCGCCGCTCGCCCGGGTCGTATGCGGGAGCCACGGTGAGGACGGGGTACTCCTTCTCCTTCAGCCAGACCGCAGCCATCGTTGTGAAGTCCTGCCCGGCGGCTTCCTCCATGCAGCGCAGCCAGTCCGTCCGCGAGGCGTTCGCGTGCCGGAACCGGTCGTGGTAGCGGGCGAGACCCCGGGCAAACGCCTCTTTCCCCATCAGCGTCTCGATCATCCTGACGAACTCGGGGGCTTTGACGTAGGTGACGCCCGTGATGAGGTCGTTCGGGTCGTTGAAGCCGTCCGGCTCGATCGGCATCGAGCCTGCGCCCCGATCGAGCGTGAGCGTCCCGGCCGCCGGGTCGAGAAGGTCGAGCACGGTCTTGATGCGGGAGTAGGCCTCGCCGAAGAGGAAGGCGTGGTGCTGGTTCTCGACGTGGACCGTCACCGCTTCGTTGAGCCAGATCTCGAACGGGCTCCTCCCCGTCACCTCGGAGCCGTTCTCGTTGTGGTAGTACTCGTGGACCTTGACCCGGATCAGGTACTCGAAGGCCGGGTCGGTCGTGTCGGGCCCGGGCATGATCCGGTTTGCGGCGATCGTCGTGTTTCCGACGTTCTCCATCCCGCCGAAGTCGGAGTTCTGCATGGCGATCTCCCGGTAGACCGCACCGGTATAGGCGTAGCCCGGGGTTATGGTCGCAATAAGTTCCTTAAGCGTTCTTCTGGACCCTTCAAGGTTCGAGAAGTCCCTGGAGCGTTTCGCCTCGTCCCGCACCCGCGTGAGTCGCCAGATCTCCCGCCGGGTCTCCCGGTCGCGGTACTGCTCGGGGCCGGTGAAGAGGTGGACCCACATCACCCCATCCGCGAGGATTGCGAGCGCACGCTCCGCGCCCCCCGGGTCGGAGCCGGGTTTTACGAGGAGTTCAAGGGTGAACGTCCGACCGTCGGGGTACTCGAACTCCCGCCGGTAGGTGTCGTAGCACCCCACCCCGAGGAAGAAGAGATAGGGAGCCATCGGGGTCGTGGTGTTCTCGTACCTCTGGATGGAGCGGCCGGGAGCACAGGGAAGACGCGGTCCCGCGGGATCGCCGTTTGATATGGTATTTGTATACCCGGCATCAGCGATGATTGCCGTCGTGTAGGTGCACTTGGCGGTCATGTCGTCCAGGCACGGGACCAGCCGCTGGAACCCCCACTGCTGGCACTGGGTGATCTGGGCAGGCGGCCCGCCGGGGCAGAGACCGTCGTAGTAGAGCCCTTCGAGGAGGTGGGTGCTCGGCCGGCAGATCGTCTCGGTATCGAGGGTGAACCGGGTCCGGGGCGGGACGGGCGGGTCGAAGGCGACGGTGAGGATCGCGGCATCGCGGTCGTAGGTATGGGTGACGGCGTATCCGGCACACGCGACGCGGAGGATGTCGAGATCCCGGGCGTTCAGGGCGAGGGACGCAAACGGCGCGTCAAGCGTCTCGGCGGTGAGGGCGGAGACGACCCGGGTGTGGCCGTCATAGACATCGAAGGTGAGGTCCATGTGGACGACCCGCACCGGGAGCGCCCCGAAGTCCTCCGGGTAGTAGCGAAAGAGCCTCTTCTGCTCTCCTTCTCCCGTCAAAATTCCGCCTCGCCGGTTATCTCGCGCAGCGCACGTCGGATTGCCGTCCGGACCTCGGGCTCGTCTTCTTCCTCGAGTGTGGTAGAGAGGGCGCCGCCCGCCCGCGGGTCGTGCAGTTTCCCGAGCGCATCGGCGGCGGCCGCCCTGACGTCCTTCTTTTTATCCGCAAGAAGGGGCAGCAGCGGTTCGACCGCACGCTGATCGCCGAGCTCTCCGAGCGACCAGGCGGCACCGCGCCGCACCCACCGGTCGCGGTCGGCGAGGAGAGGCAGCAGCGGTTCGATTGCCCGCGCGTCGCGGAGTTTCCCAAGCGCCTGAGCGGCGACCCAGCGGACCTCGTTCTCGCGGTCGGCGAGAGCGGCGATCAACGGTTCGACCGCCCGCGGATCGGCGCACCCCCCGAGCGCCTCGGCCGCCCGCAGTCGGTAGGGGGTGCTCTCGTCCGAGAGCTGCTCGATGTACTTGCCGATGTACTCCTCGCGCCGCTTCTCTTTATCTTCCATAAGGCGTTTTACCGAGCGTTCCATCTCCATCCCTTCAGGTTCTGCTGCACACCAGATGTCGTTTACGGTATATAGCATCTGGTACGGCTACGCAATCTCCTCTTCTTCTTCGCCGAGAACGTCGAACGCGACGATCCTGTAGGTGTAGTACCGCCCGTCCGGCGCGGTGAAGGAGAGGAAGACCATCAGACCATACTCGTCCGAGATCCAGAGTTCGGCATCGCTGTCGATGGTGTGATGTTCGAAGCCAAACCTGATGAGAGCCTCCTCGATGGCGCTGTCGGCCTCCATATCCCGGACCATCTCAAACGTCGCAGCCAGGGGATACTGCTGCTCCTCGAGCGCAAATACCTGGAGCCTTGCCTGCTTCTCCGCAAGGAGGAGATTATCCAGGGTCATCATGATCTCCTGCGCGACCAGATTCACCTCTTCCAGCCCCATACCCGTACTTTGAATCCGTCGGTATATAGTTGGCGAAGTTTTTCCCTGCCGGCCAGGGAACCAATCCTGCCTCCCATCACGATGCCGGAAAAATCATTTCTCGAACGTGCCCGGACACGTCTCCATCCTCGCCATGGCGTCAGCATAGCGAAACCCTAAAACATTCTGGTGCCAATACAACGCTGATGGCAGAAGGCAGGCTCAAGATTGTCGTATTCGGCTCCTTCAATGCAGGAAAATCCAGTTTTATCCAGGCACTCGACCCCCGCAGCCGCCACATCGAAGCAACTTCGAAAGAGGGTCCCACGACCGTTGCATTCGACTTCGGCCGGCTGACGGTGAGGGACCAGGCGGTCTATCTTTTCGGGACGCCGGGGCAGGAGCGGTTCGAGTTTGTCCGGCAGATCCTCTCGCGGGGGATGGACGGCGCGATCATCGTTGTGGACGCCACCACGGGGGTGGACGCGATGACCCGGCACCTCTACGGCCAATTAAAGGACCTCAAGGTGCCGCTCGCGTTCATGGCGAACAAGTGCGATAGTCCGGGTGCGGTGCCCGAGGCTGTCTGCCGGGATCTCCCCGGGGAGATGGTGCACCCCATCTCTGCGCGGAACGGCGAGAATGTCCATGCGGCACTCGATGCCTTTGTGGCAACCCTGGCCGCCCGGTAGCGATCATTTTTACTTCCTGAAGGTCGTTTTCTTCTGCACACAATGACCCGCAATGAGACCTATATCAGGGAGATCGCCCGGCTGCTCACGAGTTTTCTTTCGAGCGGAAACGCCGGGGATCTTCTCGCCTACCTGGTCGCGGGAGGCAATCTTCCCGGACCCCGGGCAAACCTGGAGCTCGCGGGAGCGTTTGCCGAGACCGTGCGGGAGTTCGCGGTTGCCGATACCAATGACCACCGGGTCCTGTGGGGCCTTTGCGTCGAGCTTGCCTGCGTCTCCTCGGACGATGCGCCGACGGGAGACCCGCATGAGTTCCTCTCATTCTGCGGTGTTCGGGGTATCGGGGCGATCGGATCCGTATCGCCGGCGTGCGTTGAGGCGGCGCTCAGTCAACTCGCGGAGGCCTCTGTCGATCCGCGGTGGCGGGTCCGGGAAGCGGTGACGATGGGGCTTCAGGACCTTCTCTCCCGGCAGCGTGACACGACTGTTCCGGAGCTGGAAGACTGGGTGGAAGGCGGCTCCTGGCTCACCATGCGGGCCGCGGTCGCAGGGGTTGCCGAGCCGGACCTCCTCGCGGAGCCGGACCTCGCAGAGATGGCGTTCAGGCTCCATCGAAAGACCCTGATCCGGGTCTATACCGCGGGGGAGAGGCAGTCCGAGGCCTTCCGCGCGCTTCGGAAGGCGCTCGGCTACACGCTTGGCCTGGTCGTCGCCGCTCTGCCTGCTATCGGCTTTGAGTACCTGCGGCAGCTTGCGACCCTCGACGACCAGGATATCCGGTGGATTGTGCGGGAGAACCTCAGAAAGAGCAGGCTCGAGAAGCAGTACCCCGAGACGGTGCAGCACATCCGGGCGCAGATGGGGTAGGGGGAGCGGTTACCCGGCGTCTTCTGTATCGGTGAATGCGGAGAGGAGCGCAACAACCTCCTCCCTGAGTGCGGGGATATCGCGGTCCACGACCACCCAGATCTCGTCAGGGTCCACGCGGAAGTATGCGTGAACCAGAATGTTCCGAAGGCCTATCACCTGTTTCCACGGAACGCCGGGAGAAGCGCTTCGCAGGCGCGAAGGTAGGCGTGCAGCGGCTTCCCCGATGATCTGGAGGTGGTGAACCATCCAGACCTGCACCAGTTCATCCTGCAAAAACGCATCTCTCCCCCGGATCGCATACCGCTCAATCTCTTCGATCGCTTCCAGCATATCGAGGAGCCGCTCGTTCCCGTCCCTCATAGCGGCACTGCCTCTCCGAGAATCCGCTTTCTGTATCGTTCCTTGAGTGCTGTCTCCGTCACCACGTCCACCCGGCACCCGAGAGCCTCCTCCAGGTCCTGGATGAGCGCGATGTGGTCGAGGAGGCTCCTGCCCGGCTCCAGGTCGACCAGGAGATCCAGGTCGCTCTCCGGCCCGGCCTCGCCGCGGGCGACCGATCCGAAGATCCGCAGGTTCGTGGCGCCGTGCCGCCTAGCTATTGCGAGAATCCTGGAACGTTTCTTCCGGATCAGATCCTGTGTGACGGACACGGCTGTTCAATCAGTCTTATCGGAAGGTGAAGATATAAATTTGCCCCCAGATGATTGCATCGCTAGAATTGCGGCCTTCAGGGCAGCCTTCACGACAGGGGCGGTCTTCCAGTGTTCTCCGATTAAGTCGGACTAATCCCCTCCCGCGTCCACCCTATAAGTGTCTGTCACATTCCCGGGAGGCCTGGCAAGCAAGGAGAGCCAACCATGGCAGACTTCGTGCAGACCACCGTCAACAAGACGGCGGTCCGGGACCTCGCCGTCCCGATCACCGATGTAGAGTCGTTTAACATCCTCATCCTGGCCGTCATCAACGACAACCCCTTCGGGTGCGTCGGGTATACCGACCGCGACGGCCAGACCGTTGATGCGGTCGTCCGGAGTCGCGAGCACTACACAGCGAAGGTGTTCTACCTCAGCGGCGAGGGCAAGCGCGTTGGGAGTGTCTCGCTCCTCTCCCCGACGATCGCCGCGTTCAACGCGAACGCCGCAGAGGTCCTCGGCAACACGGCGCTGGCAACCGCGATGGGCGCAACCGCTGCTGTCCGCGACGGCCCCGGCGAGACCTACTACGCCCGGCTCAAGTGCCACAACCCCTCCGGCGACGACTATGACGTCACCTCCACCAGGAAGACCGTCCGGATCTCATCCTACCATGACGACGCGATCAAAAACACCGTCGAAACCTGGGCCGACGACGTCACGTCGCTGGAGTGAAAGGGAGATTCTTTACCTCTCTCTTTTCCCGAAGTAAATCCATCCTGTCGAGATCCCTGTCAACTCTGTCGAATGGTATGGGTCACAAAAGTAACTCCGTAATTTCTCCCTGAAGATAGTCCTGAAAGGACAGTGTGCCCTTCTAATTATCGATGGGCACTGACAGTTGCAGGTTGCGTCCCGGTTCCTCTATCCCACAACCGCCGACGCCGTCTCATCGAAGGGGTTTGTCCGCATCGCAAGCGAGAAGAGGTACGGGTAGTTCTTCTGCAGGTAGCGCATGTAGTTCAGCCACTCGCGGATGAGGAGGCCGTAGATCCGTTCGAGGTCGCCCGCGAGATGGGCCGCGTCGGTCTCTGGCAGATCGGAGACGTCCGGTCGGCGCTGCAGTTCTTCATTGAAATGGAATATCGCCCGGAGGTGGTCGGTGAACTTCTCATGCTCAAGGAGCACGGGGTTCTCCAGCAACCGCAGGAGGAAGTCTTCGCGCGACCCGAGGAACCGCTTGACGGCGGCGAGGTCGACGTTTTCCACCCCGACACGGCAGGGATGCCGCCTCAGCCGTTTTACAACCTCCAAAAACGTCTCGTCGGTCCAGGTATCGTCGACCAGCAGTAGCGGCCGGACCGCATCATGGTCGGGATCGTTATCGGAGATGTAGGTCAGGAGCTGTGTCCCGAGGGCCGAGAAGAACGCTCCGATGACCATGTTCAGTTTTTCCAGCCTCTGCCGCCGGTCGCGGGACGCGAGCACCTGGTGGAAGACGAGCGTCACCAGGAGGACCTCGAGCGGGAGGAACGCAATATCGCCGAGCGTGTAGATGCTGATGTGGAAGAGGTCCTGAAAGATCAGGAAATGCAGGGCGTAGAGCACGACCGAGAGGGTGATAAGCCCCGCACCGAAGGTGACCAGCCACCGTCGTTCGTCCATTGCTGGGGCTTATGCATCCCGGATCCCATGAAACCCGCTGCCCCGGGTGGGTGGCCTCGCCGCGCTCACACCCCGTAGCGCCTCCACGCCTCCTCGACGTGCAGCGCTTGCATCCCGAGTCTTTGGGGCGCATCGACATCGTTCTCGGTGTTATCCCCGATGAAGAGGACGCCGGGAGCGGATAGCTCCATCCGCTGGAGAGCCGTCGCGTATATCCGCGGGTCCGGCTTCTTGTAGCCAAGGTCCGAAGAGAAGATGACGAAACCGAGACGGCCGTAAAGCCCGAGCGCCCGCATCTCGCGCTCTGAGAAGACCCGCTGCCCGTTCGAGACGACCCCTGTCTTCTTCGTGGAGAAGAGATCAAGCAATCTTCGGCTCTTTTCGATGACACCGAGGCGCCGGAGCGACGCGGCCCGGAACGCCCGGGCAGCCTCGATGCCGAGTTGCTCTGCATCAATCTCCCAGACGGCGTGTTCGGCACAGATACCGGCAAAGATCTCTTCGACCCGCACCTCCGGGTGGCGCTCCCCGGTCCGGTCGGCCGCTTCCCTGACCCGGGCGGCGTAGAGGTCCTGCAGGACTTCAGGCATGATCCGGACGCCCTGGTAGATGAGCCACCGCGAGAGGCACCGGTAGGTCTCGAAATCCTGCTCATCGGTCAGGACATCGATGAGCGTCCCGTAGCAGTCGAAGAGGACCCCTGTTACCGGTGGATCGCCGCGAGACACGCCTCCGCCTCCGCTAAAAGCCAGTCACGTTCCGCCGCCCGCCAGGGCAGCCTTGCTATCCTGAGGTATCCGAGCGCCATAAAGAAGGGGAGAACGGCGGTATTGCGCCGGAACTCTTCCTCGCTCCGGCTGTAGTGCCAGAGCAGGTGGCCGATGTAGTCTTCTGCCCTCGAGGTGCTTCTGCCCGATGTCTTGAGTTCCGAAGCGAGGATGCCGAGGTCGCGGACCGGGTGGGTATGGTTCCGTGCCCCCTCGAAGTCGATTGCGCAGGTCTCGCCGTCGAAGAGGTAGTTGCTGAGCGTGGCGTCGCCGTGGACCATGCAGCCGGCATCGGGGTCAAGCCGCGTGCCGTGCCACCACGCTCCGAGCAGGCGGTCGAACCGCTTCCTCTGGTGGCCCGCAAGAGCGTTCTGGTCGAGCACCGCATGGAAGTAGGCGAAGTCGCGTTCCTGTTTGCAGGATGTCTGCGTGCCGTCGTGGAGCCGGCGGAGGAGGTGCGCGACGCCGGTCAGGGGGTCGTAAAGGGATACTCCCGCCGCAAGGAGCTCGCGGAGCGTCCTCCCCGGGACATACTCGGTCACGAGGACGGAGTTGAACCGGCTGTTTGTGGCGATGGCATGGGGAACCCGGATCCAGCCGGATACGTGGCGAAGCCGGCGAAACTCGTTCCTCATCGCTGCATCGGCGTTGTAGCGGGTCTTCGCACCCGTCGGTGCACCGAAGAACTTGCCGATCACGCTGAGCCCGGTGCCGGCAAACTCGTACCGGCAGACGACGTGCGATGCAGGCTCTACCCGGTAGACCCGGATCTTACCGCGCCACCCGGCCAATCGGTCGGCGAGGACGCTCGCGAGCCAGTCCCCGAACGCATCGCCGCCCTCCAGGCGCCCTACCTTCTTCTCGACGATCAACCGCTGTGCCACCTGCAGGCCCTGGGGTTCTGCAGGGCAATGAAGATACCCCCGGCACCGGACGACCCACACCTTTTTTACCGCCAGGACATCTTAACGGGGTGCCGGTGCATCCCGGGAGTGACGAGCCATGATACCGTTCCGTGAATATCTTGAGAGGATCGGGCCCGCCGTCAACCGCCGGATCGAGGAGGTGGCGAGCAGCGAGGATGCGATTGATCCCGCCGTCCTCCCGCTCCTCGCCAGGGGGAAGCGGATGCGGGCGGGGCTCCTTCTCTGCATCCACGCCGGCCTGACGCGCGAGGCGGTGCCCACCCGGCAGGCGCTTGACCTCGCCTGTGCCGTCGAGCTCGCCCACGCCGCAAGCCTCATCCTCGACGATATGCTGGACGGGGACACGGTCCGGCGGGGGGCTCCGACCCTCCACCTCACCCGGGGAGAGGGGCGGGCGGTCCTCGACGCCGTCGGTGTCCTTGCGCTGCCCTACATGCTCGCCGCCCCCTACGGTGCCGGATACGTGACGATGCTCGCGTCGGCCCAGCAGCGTATGGCCCGGGGCGTGGCCTGGGAGATGCTCGGGGGACCCAGGCTCCCGGCAGCCGAACTCTATGACGCGATCGTCGCCAGAAAGACGGGATGCCTCTTCTCGCTCGCGGCCGCCTGGGGCGCCATGGCGGCGGGGGAGGAGGAGGCAATCGTCACCGCGTTCGCGGACTTCGGCCTCTCTGCCGGGAAGGCGATGCAGATCGCCGACGACATCGCGGACCTGTACGCACCGGCGGTGGGGGATGGGGACGCCCGTCCCGGGTCTGAGGCGCTCCTCCTCCGGTGCGTTCATCCGGGGGACAACGGCACGGGGCGGACGCTGGAGCGTCTGCTCGAGCGGGAGGTGGATGGTGCGGCCGTCCGGATCGCGGACCTGGGCCGGCAGCAGGTGCCGCCGGAGGTGTCGGAACCCCTCAGGCAGGTGGTCCGGGATATCGTGGGGCTCACGATCGGGGGCGGCACGCCGGATGACGGGACCCTGCTCCAGGCTGCCTGCTCCGGCGAGCTTCCGCAACGGTGAACTACCCCGCCCTGAAGGGCGGGGTTTCCTGCTTCATTCTCCTCCCCATCGGGAGCGAGTCCACAGGCTCGACGGTGCGTTCCGCACCTGATACTCCAACAAGATTCTGCTCTTGTAGGGCGAACTTCTTGATATTGATCGCCGCGTTGATGTCGCGGTCGTGGGTCGTCCCGCAGTCAGGACAGACCCACTCTCTGTCTGCAAGGGCGAGATCCTGCTTGAGATACCCACATGTGCTGCATATCTTCGATGATGGATCGAATTGCCCAATCTTCAGGAGGGTCTTGCCGTACTTCCGGCACTTGTACTCCAGCATCGCGAAGAACGTGCTCCACGACACGTCGCTGATACTCCGTGCCAATTTGTAGTTCTTTTGCATTCCAGCGACATTCAACGATTCGACTGCAATGGCTTGGTTCTCGCTCACAACGCGAAAAGAGAGGTTGTGCAGGAAATCGTTGCGCTGGTTGGCGACCTTCTCATGGCACCGGGCAAGTCTCAGGATTGCCTTCTGCCGGTTCTTCGACCCTTTCTTCTTCCGGGACACCCGGCGTTGCAACACTTTCAGACGCTGAAGAGAGTTTTGGAGGTATCGGGAGTTCTCGATCTTCTCCCCGGTCGAGAGGGTGGCGAAATCGGCCAGGCCAACATCGATCCCGAGCGTCGTATCCAGAGCAAACGGTACCGGTGCTGGTTCGGGTTTCCCGTCATCGACGAGGATACTGATGAACCATTTCCCCGTCGAAGTCACAGCAACCGTCGCATACTTCATCTTCCCGGTGAAGACGCGGTGGAAGACGGTTGTTATCTCACCGATCTTCGGGAGTTTGACTCGACCCTGCTCGAAGTCCACGGTGTAGTGCTGCGGTACCTGAAAGGATTGTATCGGATTCTTCGGTAGCGTAACGAATCTTCTGTAAAATTGAATTGGCCCTGGATCCAACCTAGATTTGGACAAAGGAGAAACAGGGCCATGGATCCCTTAGCGTTAATCGAAGATTATCTTTCCGATCAGGAGAACGGCATGAAGACCCTCATCACCGGGTTCCTCAACCAGGTGATGCTCGCAGAGGCCCTCCAGCAGGCAGGAGCTGCCCAGTACGAACGCACCGATGCGCGGAAAGCGCATCGGAACGGCTACAAAGACCGATCCCTCAAGACCCGATACGGGGAGACAATCCTCCGGAAACCGCAGTTCCGGGAGCTCCCGTTCGAGACACAGGTCTTCGGGCGCTATGCCCGGGTGGAGAAAGCTCTGGTGAACGCAATTGTCGAATCCTACCTCCAGGGAGTTTCGACGAGAAAGATCCAGGAGATCGTCAGTCATCTGGGGATCGACCAACTCTCCCCGGCTTCGGTCTCCCGGATGGCCAAGAACCTCGACGACCAGGTGCAGGCATTCCTCCTGCGGCCGATCGAACAGGCTATCCCGTATCTCTTCGTGGATGCTTCCTACTACAAAATCCGGGACGGAGCACGATACGTCACCAAAGCGGTCCTGGTGGTCGCCGGCGTCCGGGACGACGGCTACCGGGAGATCCTGGGCGCGAGAGTCACCGACTGTGAGAATGAAGAATTCTGGTCGGGACTGTTCGAGAACCTCAAAACACGGGGACTTACCGGGGTTCAACTGGTCGTCTCGGATGGGCATACCGGCATCCAGAAGGCGGCTGAAGCCGCCTTCCTCGGTGCATCCTGGCAGATGTGTCAGGTTCATTGTACCCGGGCCGTCTTGAGGAATATTCCCCGGAAACACCAGAAAGAGGTTGTAGAGGGGCTGAAGGAGGCGTATGGGAGTGAGCAGAGACTCCAGGATCTCGCTGATGACCTGAATGCCGGGGGGTACCGGAAAGCAGCCAACACCATCGAGCGATTCCTCCCCGGGCTTATGAGTTACACGGCATTCCCAAAACCGCACAGGAAACGGCTCAGAACGACGAACATGGTGGAGCGGGTCAATAGGGAACTGAAACGGAGAACCAAGGTTGTAGGCGTGTTCCCGAACGAGGAATCCCTTCTCCGGCTGGTCGGATCCATCCTGATGGACATCAACGAGGAGTGGGTTACCGGCAGAAGGTATTTGACCATGGAGAGGGAATGATCAGGCAAGGAGACAGGGCTCAGACAAATTACAGAAGATCTGAGACGTTACCG
>NZ_JABFFQ010000017.1:0-17631 GCF_032944295.1 Methanoculleus nereidis | reverse complement strand
CGGGGAAGGAGTACAGGCGACATCTCAGGAGGGCATGTTTCGTGAAATCCGGATGAAGGTGAACTGCTATAATAGAATGCTGGCTCTGGCAGGAGGACAAGCATCATAGGGATTATGCAACACAGCATCCCCAACCGAAATTATAAATATTCCAGGAACCCTTTTTCAGGTACAAACGTAATCCGACACTCAATGACGCACGTCGGAGCGATGGTTTCCTGTATGAGAGCGTGAAACTCTCATGAACCCTTTGCGCAGATCGGATCCCCTTCTTGATCTCCGCTTTCATGCAGCGGTCCCCGACGGTTGCGTATTGTCTCCTGCACTGGAGAGTGTCGACCTGGAGGTATCCGCATGAACACAACGTATATCCAAAATCCGATCGACGATACCGCGAACCCGATAAACGGCACGAAAAATCCTATCTATATATCATCGCTCGATGCAATCCCCGGTATCGATGCAGATGAGTGTGCCGACCTTGCACAGGTGATGGAACTCTTTGCGTTCCGCTCGAACGATTACTATCTCTCGCTGATCGACTGGGATGACCCGACCGATCCTATCCGGCGATTGATCGTACCGACTCTTGAAGAGCTCGAGCCCTGGGGGCACCTTGACCCGTCATCGGAGCACCGGTACACCCGGGCGCCGGGGCTGCAGCACAAGTACCGGGAGACCGCACTCCTGCTGGTCAGCGACCTCTGCGGCGGCCTCTGCCGCTACTGTTTCCGCAAGCGCCTCTTCATTGAGGATGCGCGCGAGGTGAATAAGGACATCTCCGAAGGGCTTGCCTACATCCGGGACCACCCCGAGATCACCAACGTCCTGCTCACGGGGGGCGATCCCCTGATCCTCGAGACCGGTCGGCTGCTCGATATCGTCCGGCAGCTTCGGGAGATCGAACACGTTGAGATCATCCGGATCGGCACGAAGATGCCGGCATACGACCCCTTCCGGATAACGAACGATCCCGCGCTGCTAGATATGATCCGGGACTACAGCCTGAACGAGAAGCGCATTTACATCATGGCGCAGTTCACCCATCCGAGGGAACTGACCGACGCCGCATGCCGGGCGGTCGCTCTCCTGCAGGAAGCCGGAGCGGTCGTCATGAACCAGACGCCCCTGATCCGCGGCATCAACGACGACCCGGAGGTGCTTGCGTCGCTCTTCGATAAACTCTCGTTCATCGGTGCGAGTCCCTACTATGTCTTCCAGTGCCGTCCTACGGTCGGCAACCGGACGTTTGCGGTGCCGGTGGAGGAGTCTTACCGGATCTTCGAGCAGGCCCGGACGATCTGTTCAGGACTTGCGAAGCGGGCCCGGTTCGTGATATCCCATGCGACGGGGAAGATCGAGGTTCTCGGGAAGACCGACAGATACACGTATTTCAAATTCAACCAGGCGGCAGACCCGGCGGACCGGGGGCGGTTCATGGTCTACAAAAGCAACCCGGAGGCTTACTGGTTCGACGACTACACGGAGTTAGTGGACGAGGGGAGGGTGAGGGGGCCGGACGGCCTGGTGTAGACCCGTTTTTGGGGCGACCGCGGAGTGTCTTGTCCCCACCTTTTCTATCCTGGCCATGTCTGCCCCTTTTGGAGGTCGGTGCCCATAAAGCACTGAACCGGTGCCCACCCTGACAATCTCTCCCACGGCGCGGCTGCGTACGATCGCCGGCACCTATAACCACGCGGTTCCAGGGCGGATGCCGGAACAGGGGGATCGGGCCTGTGTCCGGCCCTGTTGTTATCCTTCAGAACGGGTAGTCCGCAGGATCGGCGATATACTCCTCAAGGTTCCTGAAGGTGACCGTCGTTCCGCCGCTCTCGACGAAGAACCCGTCGCGGGCGATGGCGACTCCCTCAAGTGCGGCACCGCTAAACGTTATCTTCCCGTTGGGGGCGAAGAAGACGCCGGTTACACTGCTCCCTCCCATCCCTGTTATGGTTATATCGCCGGTGCGTGCGATGATGACGACATCGGTTGCGGTGGGCCTCCAGGGTGTGGAGGCGTAACTGTCGGCAAATACCTTCAGGTTGCTCGTCAGTTCTCCGCCTGAGACATACCCTTTTGATGCATACCAGTCAGCGGGTTTCGTGGTGGGTAGCTCCTGGTCTGGCATGGTGAATCCCGGCACCGTTGCCTGATGGATGCACTTGTCCAGAATCGTCTGGCTCATCGTTGGGGGATGTGTGAACGTACCTGTGTAGTAAATGCGTGCATCGTCTGCAATCCAGGGGGTGTTGCCCAGGGTGAGATCTCCGTCGACGTAGACATCATCGTGGATCCGTGCGTCTTTCAGGTCGAAGTTGCCGGCGACGTAGACGTCGCCGTAGATGTCCCTTGTTCCCACCCATAACTCGAGGTTCCCGTTGACGTAGATGGACCCGGGATCTTCTGGCGACCCGAGGCCGGCGCTCCCGCCATTGAGGGTAACGTCGCCGTCGATGTAGATGTCCGATACGGCGATGGAGGCACCTTCGTTGAAGTCGCTCGTATCCAGCCCTTCGGTGATGACGATGGTTGCGCCGGGGCCGTCGACACTATCACCCTTGAATGTGAGAGCGTTGCCGTAGATGACGACATTTTCGTCGATGATGAAGTTGACGAAGGACTTCGTAACCCGGATATAGTCCGGTTTCGTAAGGGTGCTCGTCCCGAAGGCATTGCTCACGGTCAACGTCACGGAGTAGTTGCCGGGGCTCTCGTAGGTGTGGACCGGGTTCTGCACGGTCGACGTGTTGCCGTCCCCGAAGTCCCAGAGCCATGAGGTCGGCCCTCCTGTGGATGTATCGGTGAACGCGACGGTGAGCGGTGCGGGGCCGGAGGTGACGTTAGCGGTGAAGTCCGCGACAAGGGGCACCGGTGTAGGCGTTGGGGTCAGTGTTGGTGTAGGCGTTGGGGTCAGTGTTGGTGTAGGCGTTGGGGTCTGTGTTGGTGTAGGCGTACCCTCTCCTATATCGTGGAGGAGCCAGTCGCTCCCGATGCGGCCCACGCCCTCTCCGGTGATCTGGACCCAGGGACCTTCAGCATCAAACATGCCATCATCGAGCACGAGAGCCTCCCCGGTCTTCCACGTTGTCCAGGTACCGGGCGCGTATTCGATGCCTGATGCATTGATGAGGATGACGTCATCCGTTCGGTCGACACCGTCGACGCGGATCGCGAAGCGCTCCCGTTCGAGAGGGTCGCCGCCGTCGTGGTAGATGTAGAGTTTGCTGTCCTCTCCCACAACACTGCGGGCGATCATCGCGGGTGCCGCATCGCCCGGGGGGCTGGAGAGGAGCGCCACCCAGACGATCGCCGCCGCTGTCACGAAGATGGCGATGAGCGCCACAACGGCGATGAGGTCGGAGACGGCGGTGTCGTTGGGCATTTCATTTACCCCTGCAGGGTTCCCATCTCGGTCAGCGATGCAATGGGAGTGTCGTTTTCATCGTATGCAATGACCACTACTGCGATAGTATCGCCCGCGGATCCTATGCTATTAATGTTGAGTTTTCCTGATGTGTAGAGGTCTTCGACCTCACCAGGAGTCATCCTGAGAGCCGTGAATCTACCTCCGGGAAGTTCCTTCCCTGCTGTGGGCATTTCGTCGTAATTATAGAGGATCATATGGACGTACTCTGTCTGGTTCGATGTGATCGTGGCAAAGATTTCTGCATCGTTCGCCGGCACTTCTCCAAGATCGATGGTCACGATACTCTCAGGCGTTGGAGTCGGGGTCTCTGTCACTCCCGGCTCCACCGGGTCCGGGGAGAATTCTGTCTCTCCCTCTCCCACGAAGTCCGGTTCTGCAAGGATCGTTTCGCTGCCACCTGATCCTGCGGTCACGACCACTCTCTCCGGTGTCCCCGACCCGTCATAGACTAACGTTTCCCCGATCAACCAGACTCCATCCTCCTGTCCGGTGAATTCACCCGTCCTGTCAACGAGGCCATCCCCGGTATCGACGTAGATCCGGTATTCCCCTGCCCTGAGAGGATCGCCCCCTTCGTGGACGAGGGCGAAGCTGTCGCTCCTGTTCCCCGCGACAATGGCTGCGCGGGGTATTTCTTCGGGCTGGGAGTCGGAGAGAAAGACTATAGCCACGATCGCAACTCCAAGGACGGTCAGGCCGACCAGGAGCATGACCCCTATCACCTCGGAGACTCCTTCTTCACCGGGATGCTGTCTCATATCGATTACTCCACCAGGGACGCCGCGTTATGGATTGTCACCGTGTAGTTCGCCGGATACACGCTGAGGAATACTTTCTTGTCGTCTGCCTCCGGCTTGATGGTGAGCCTGACACTCTTGTTCCCGTCAAACAACTCGGGCGTGGGCAGCGAGGTGACATTCTCATCCTTCGCCCTCTGCCGGACCTCGTCGAACGCCCTCTTCCAGGCTACATCGTCAGCGTCGTTCGCCTCGATGGTCAGGTTCACCCGGTCATAGACCCCGTCAACGGAAGACGTATTGCTCAAGCGCATCCTGGTCTCGATCCGCATCGGCCCCGACCCCGCGATCATGTCCGAGCCCTCGATCCGGATCGGGGCTACGGTGAGGCTGATATTATCGTCCCTCGTCTTCGCCACCGCGATCGACGGCCCGACCCGGACCGTCGTCCCCCCCTCCTGGGAGAGGAAGACCGCGCCCATCTGGTAGGTCCAGGTCTGGTCCACCCAGTAGTTGTTCGAGGACCGGTAGGTGAGGTTGCCGAGGGGGATGGTCACCGGGCTCCCCCCCTCGGGCTCAATCGTCAGACTGGCCCCGCCGCTCTTCACCGAGACCGTTCCCCCCGACCCCGCGGGGTTGAGGATGGGAAGCGAGAAGGCGCTGCCTGCGGTCGCCGGCGCACCCGTGCCGAGGTCGAAGGCCGTCGAGAGGAGCACCCCGTGCCTGTTGTTCACCCACAGCGAGTCGAGAGCAATCTTATAATCCACGAACCGGTCCTTCACCTGGTTCATGTGCGCGATCTCGTTCTCGCGCCCGACCGCCGGCACGCCGTAGACCTGGTACAGCGAGAGCGCTACAACGATCACGGCGAGGAGCAGAACGAAACCAACAACCTCCGAGAGGCCGTCGTCACGTGCGGAGGACGGCATTGTTAAGATAATTCTCTGTGCAGTGGCTATATGTACCTATTGTTCTCCATCATCGGCGTTCCGCCGGGAAAACCCAAAACCGGTGGATATCTGCCACCCTCCTGTCCGTGCTGAGCCTCTTTGCCTCTCTTCTCCGCACCATCAAACCTTTTCACCTCTGCCTGCCCATATATACTACAATATGCCACAGGAGTCGGGGATACCCTCCGGCGGGCGGTTCCTCTCTCCGGGATGCGTCCTCTGCCAACAGGGAGCAAAGATGGTCCTCTTCGTGACCGGCCGGTGTCATCGCGCCTGCTGGTACTGCCCGCTCTCGCGCGAGCGGAAAGGCCGGGACGTAGTGTTTGCAAATGAACGGAAAGTCTCGTCGCCGTTCGAGGCCATCGAAGTGGCGGAGAGCATGAGCGCTCTCGGGACCGGCATCACCGGCGGCGAGCCGCTGCTCGAACCCGACCGGGTGGTGGAGTACGCGGCTGCTCTCAAGGAGCACTTCGGCCCGGACCACCAGATCCACCTCTACACCGGCCTTGCGCCGGACGAACCCATGCTCCGGCGCCTGCAGGGGCTGGTCGACGAGATCCGGCTGCACCCTCCTCACGAGTCCTGGCCATGCATCCTCGAGACCGACTTCGCCCGCTCTGCCGTCCTCGCCCGGAACATGGGCTTTCTGATAGGCATCGAGGTGCCGGCGCTCCCGGGAATCGAGAACCTTGCCGCAGCCCTCCCGCTTCTCGATTTCCTCAACATCAACGAGCTGGAGTGGGGGGAGACCTGTGCCGATGCCATGCGCAAACGCGGGCTCGAGCCCGAGGACGGGGTGCATAACGCCGTGCTGGGCGCCCGTCAGTGGGCGGAGAAACTCTCTCTCGATCCTAAAGTGCACTTCTGCTCGTCGGCCTTCAAGGACTCGGTCCAGCTACGGGAACGATTAAAACGGATCGCTGCCAATACTGCGCGTCCGTTCGAAGAGGTGACGGATGACGGGACGGTCGTGTATGGGGTGCTTGAGGCGGCGGGCCCTGTCGATGCGTTCCTGGAGGGGTTTGACGAGGATGAGTATGCGGTCTGTGACGGAAGGATCGAGATGGCGTGGTGGGTGCTTGCCGAGCACGGCACCGGGCTGCCGGGTAAGAAGTATGTCGTCGAACGCTACCCGAACGGTGGCATGGTGGTCGAGGTGACGCCACTCTGATGCTGCGATCGAGGATTGAGCCTCTCTACGAGCGTTACCTGCAGTGGCAGGTGAAGCACATCCCCCGGCACGTTGCGGTGATCCAGGACGGAAACCGCCGGTTTGCCCGGAACCAGGGGCTCGAAACAGCGTTCGGGCACCGGCGCGGGGCGGACACCACAGAGGAGTTCCTCGACTGGGCGTGCGATCTCGGCGTGCGATACACCACGCTCTACACCTTCTCCACCGAGAACTTCCGGAGGGATAGGGAGGAGCTCACGTCGCTTTTTGCGCTCTTCCAGGAGAAGTTCCGCGCGATCCTCAAAGACGAGCGGGTGCACCGGAACCATATCCGGGTGCAGATGATCGGTGACCGGTCTCTCCTCCCCGACGACCTCCTCGCGACGATCGATGCGGCGGAGAAGGCGACGCAGGAGTATGCTGATTACTACATCAACGTCGCGCTCGCCTACGGCGGTCGGAACGAGATCGTGCACGCCGCCCGTTCCATCCTCGAAGGGGTCAAGCGGGGGGCCATCAATCCCGCGGCGATCGACCCCGCGACCGTTGAAGCCCACCTTCACCGGGGAGCGCCCATACCTCCCGTCGACCTGATCATCCGCACCGGCAACGACTACCGGACGTCCAACTTCCTCCCCTGGCTCGCGAACGGCCACGAGTCAGCCGTCTACTTCTGCGCCCCCTACTGGCCGGCGTTCAGGAAGATCGATCTTTTGCGGGCAATGCGGGTCTACGACCAGCGCATGCTGCTTAAGGAGCGTACGGACCGGCGGGCGTGAGGGTTACCTCCACGCCGACGTGGCTTCACGCGAAGTGCGACTGGCCGAAGGGCAGGAGCATGAGCACTACAGGTCCGAATCGCGAAGCGTTACCGTCCGAACCGGCGCGCCCTTGACTGGAAGTCCCGGAGCGCTCGCAGAAAATCCACTTTCCGGAGCAGGGCCCAGTTGACGTCGAGGAAGAAGAGTTCGGAGTAGACCGACTGCCAGATGAGGAAGTCGGTCAGGTGGTCGCCGCCCGTCTTGATGACGAGGTCCGGCTCGTAGTTGAAGGTGAGGTACGACTCTAGCAGATCTTCGTCGACCGATTCCGGGTTCACGCCGTCCTCAGCCATCCTTCTCACGCAGCCGGCGATCTCCTCCCGGCCGCTTTTGCCGATCGCCACCGTCACGTCCATGCCTTCGCCGCTGACCTCCTTTTCGTCCCGGTAGTGCAGGGTCAGGCGCGCGATCGAGGAGACCGTGCGGATCATCGGGAGGCACCGTTCCAGCCGGGCCGGATCGGCGGTGCTGATGTGGAACATGGCACTGCCGATCCCGAGTTCATGGCACCACTGGGCGGTAAGGAAGAGGTTGTCCGGGGCATCGAGCATATCCTGCTCGGTGATCATGAAGCAGATGTGCTCGGGGAGCGTGCGGAGGTCGCGGAGGAGGATCTTCTCGTAGAGCCGGTAGATCATGACGCCCACTCCAGCAGCGCGGATAGGGAGAGGGTATTTATGATGTCATCCGGGGTACACCAGCCCCGGCGTGCCAGTAAAATACCGTAACGCATATTTGCAAATTCGCCACTTCTGTGGGCATCAGTTCCTGCGGCCAGTTTCACTCCTTCTTTTTTCGCGTGCCAGATATAAATATCCTCAAGGTCGAGGCGGTGGGGCGACGCGTTGATCTCAAGGGCGGTCCCCGTCTCAGCCGCATGCTTCATGACGCGGAGAAGGTCGACGGCATACGCCGGTCTGCGGCCGATCAGGCGTCCGGTGGGGTGGCCGACGATATCGACGTGCTCGTTCTCCATTGCGGTGAGCACACGCCGGGTCAGGACGTCCTGGTCCTGGGCAAACCCCGAGTGGACCGACGCGATCACCACGTCGAGATCGGCAAGGACCCTGTTTTCATACCCGAGGGTGCCGTCGCTTTTGATATCCACCTCGCTCCCGGCGAGGAGCCGGCAGGTGTGCCGCCGGTTGGTCCGCTCAATCTCGGCCTGCTGCTTTGCAAGGGCTTCAGGCCTCACCCGTGAGGAGTGATCGGTGATCACGATGTATTCGTAGCCACGGGCGTCTCCTGCCTCTGCCACGTTATCGAGCGACTGGCGGCCGTCGCTCCAGGTGGTATGGGCGTGGAGGTCTCCCCGCACGTCGGATAGATCGACAAGGTCGGGGAGAGCGTTCTGGAGGGCGAGGTCGATCTCGCCCCGGTCTTCGCGCAACTCCGGCGGAATTGCCGCCATCCCGAGGAACGAAAAGACCTCCTCCTCGCTCGAAAACGTGTGCAGCCGGCCGTTTGAAGTGTCCTGGAGACCATCGGGCCCGAGACGGTAACCCCGTGCGAACGCCACCTCGCCGAGCCGGGCCAGGAACCCGCAAGAGCCGGTGGCGCAGAGGAGCGCGGTGCCGCACCGGCCGGTTTCGGTGAACCGGACGTTCACTTCGGCGCCGGCAACCGAGAGCGAGATCCGTTCAGCGCTCTCGCGGGTGACTGTACCGGCGGAGGATAGGTGGTCTGCGAGGGCGTCCCGGTCCTCTGCGGCGACGATCTCAAGCCTGCCGATGGTACTCGACCCCCGTCGGTAACTCCCTGCGGCCACGTATTCTCCGTCCATAAAGAGCGCTGCAACGCTCGCGAGCACACCGTCAGCCTGTGGGCGGGTCATCCGGTCCGACCTCTGGCGGAACTGCCTGATGCCCCTGCTGATCGCCCTCTCCTTCTTTGCGCCGAACCCGGGAAGCGCCCTGATCCGGTGGCCCTTCACCGCCTGCTCCAGGTCATCCAGAGACTGGATGCCGAGCCTCTTATAGAGGACGTGCAGGGTCCGGGGGCCCACCCCGGGTATATCGAGCAGTTCGACGAGCGACCCCGGGAGGGTTGCCTGCAGGCCTACGAGTTCCCCAAACGTCCCGGTGGCGGCGATCTCGTGGATCTGTCCGGCAATCCGGTCTCCTATCCCCGGGATACGGGTGAGTTCTTCCTCATCGAGTCCGGCAACCGGGAAGGAGAGGCGGTCGATCTGCCGCGCCGCCCGCTCGTAGGCGGCGAGCCGGTACCGGTCCTCCCCCGCGATCCCGAGCAGGCGGGCCATGAACGCGAGCCGTTCGGCAATATCCCTGTTCGTGGCCTGCCTTCCCGGGGTCTCCATGATCACCGATCAGCCTCAAAAGCATATAGGCCTTGATGCTTGTCGGGTGCATCTGCACGAGATGCGTCACTGGTCGCGAGGGTTCGTCTCCGGAAAGATGGAGGTGCGTTCCTCACCAGAGGGCGGGAAATGCCCGCGACCCCGGCTCCGGCAGGAAGCGTGCATGAAAGATACGTCCCCTAACCGGCATTTTCCGGAAAGAGTTTCTTTCCTGTTTCCGTGTATTCGATGACGCCCAGTTGTTTGAGGAAACCCCGGTCCTCATCGACCTCCCACCCCTCTGCAAGTTTGCCGCCAACTATGCGCCAGATGAAGACCATCGTCATTGCTACTTTCTTGCCGGTAGGTGGTAGCGGAACCCCGGAAAGATTCCATTCGCCGGTATGGGTCCCCGTAGCGTTAACACAAACCCACACCCTGTCCCCTTCGGCAATGATATCCTCGATATGTTCATGCCAGTCGGGAAAGGCGTCGAAAGCCAGCGTAAAGAGTTGTTTGAAACTCTCCCGGCCCTGTTGCTGATGGGTGTGGTCAACGTAATCCGGAGCTACCAGGTCGTCGAACAGATCCAGGTTTCGGTTGTTATAGGCTTCGATAAACCTGCGAACAGTTGCCTTATTCTCTTCCAGTGACATGGAGCACCACTCCTCCTTGACTCCATCCCTGGTACTTAACGGTTGTTCTCATCGTGTGGGCATCCGTTTCCAGCACTCCTGGTTCCAATCGGATAGGTTATAGCCCGCCGCTCTTAGGGCGGGCAGGAATCTCAGTCCCTGCCACGACATGGCACACCTCTCCCCGTATCGCGCTCTGATCCCGATAGCACTACCCAAATCCATAAACTTGTAGAAGTAAAAGAAATTGTAGCATGCTTCCTTCCACGCTTGAGGATTATCTTGAAGCAATCCTCACGATCACGGAAAACGGCGAGCGGTCGGCGACACTGGATGAAATAGCGGCGGCCCTCGATTCCGGGAAGGAGGTCGCCGGGACGACCATCGCCTCCCTGGTCGAAGAAGGCTACCTGGAGCGGACAGATGGCGACGCCGTCCGGCTGACCGGGAAGGGTTTGTCGGTGGCGTCACAGGTGGCCCGGAAACACCATGTCCTGCAGTGTTTTTTGACGGAGATGCTCGGCGTCGATGCGGATGCGGCGAACAAGGAGGCCTGCACGCTCGAGCACGGGATATCCGACGAGACCATTGACCGGCTCTCCTCCTACATGGACGGCGCCCGGTCCCCGCCGGGGCGGTTGGGACGCTGCCGGGGGTGGGACTGCACGCTGCTCGACTGCAAGGAAGGCGATACCGTCCGGGTGGCGATGATGCGCGGCCCCCGGCGGCACCGGAGACTGCTCGATCTCGGCATCTTCCCCGGCGAGATCGTGCAGATCCGGCGCAAACTCCCGAACCAGTCGGTCGTCGTCAGGGTGAAGGGGTGTGATATCGCCATCAGCCCCGAGATCGCGAGATCGATCATCGTGGAGTCGTGTCCATGAAGGTTGCGCTGATCGGCAACCCCACTGTGGGTAAATCTCTGATCTTCAACCAGCTCACCGGCCTCGGGGTGGAGGTGAGCAACTACCCCGGAACCACCGTCGAGTTGCAACGGGGCAACACCTGTTTCCAGCGCGAGATCATCGAACTCGTGGACCTGCCCGGCGTCTACTCGCTGGAAGGACATTCAGACGAAGAAACCCTGGTTCGCCGGTTCCTGGAGCAGCAAGACGTCGATGCGGTCATCGTGGTGGTGAACGTCACGCGCCTGGAACGCAACCTCTACCTGCTCCTCCAGGTGGCGGAGTACGGCCTCCCGATGGTTGTTGTGCTCAACATGGCCGACGAGGCCGCAAAACGGGGACTTGAGATCGATCCCAGCCCGATCCAGGACCTTCTCGGTGTCGAGGTGATCCTGACGGCGGCGTCGCAGGGGAAGAACATCGACCGGATCATCCCGGCTGCTCTTGCTGCCTCGAGCCCGTCGATGGTCGAGATCCCGTACGACCACCACATCGAGGCGGCCGTCCGGAGCCTCGGGAAGATGTTCGATGCCGACCGGAAGGAGAGCGTCCGTGCGCTTCTCGGGTTCGGCGATAACCCGGAACAGCTCGAGGCGGCGCGGACGATCTCCGATGAGATCGAGTCCCGGCACCGGATGACGGTCGCCCAGATCATCGCGGCCAACCGGCACAACTTCGCCCACAAAATCGCCGATCTCACCATAAAAGAGGAGACAGAGCCCCCCCAGACCGACCCGGACAGCATCCTGACACGGATGATTCCGGGAATGCCGATCCTGCTCGGTATCCTGATCGGGATGCTCCTCTTTGTCTTTATCGCAGGCTCGTTCCTCGAGGGGCTGATCGTGGAGTTCTTCGAGGTATACGCGATGCAGCCGTTCATCGCGCTCGGGCTCCCTCCGCTCGCCGAAGAACTGGGGAGAGCCATCCTGCTCGCGCTCCAGGCAGGCCTCGGGATAGCGTTCCCGTACGTCTTCCTCTTCTATATCATCATCTCCGTCCTCGAAGACTCCGGGTACATGACCCGGGCGGCCTTCCTCGCCGACAACGCGATGCACCGGGTCGGGATGCACGGCGGGGCGGTCATCCCCCTCACCCTTGCGTTCGGGTGCAACGTGCCGGCTATCATGAGCATCCGGCTCCTGCGCTCCCGGCGGGAGCGGATCATTGCCTCGTTCCTGGTCACGATGGTCCCCTGCTCGGCCCGGACCGTCATCATCGCCGGGATTGTGGCCAGTTTCGTCGGTATCGGGGCGGCGTTCAGCGTGTACGCCATCGTCTTTATCCTGATCCTCGCGACCGGGCTCGTCCTCTCCCGTGTGACGCCCGGCGAGCGGTTCGGGATGATCATGGAGATGGTTCCGCTGCGCTGGCCGGACCCAAAACTGGTGATGAAGAAGGCATGGTCGCGCCTCTCGGAGTTCCTCTTCATCGCGATGCCGCTCCTCCTTGCAGGAAGTGTCGTCCTCGGGCTGCTCGAGTTCTTCGGCGTCATGACGTTCTTCGAAGCGCTTGTGGAGCCGTATACCATGGCCCTCCTTGGCCTTCCCGGCTACTCGGCGACGGCGCTCGCCTTTGGGATCCTTCGAAAAGAGATGGCGTTCGAGACTCTTGCCATCCTCGCGGGCACCGCCGACCTCGGGGCGGTGCTCTCGTCGCTGCAGCTCTACATATTCGCGGTCGTGACCGTTCTCTTTGTCCCCTGCCTCGCGACGATCACGGTCCTCCTGCGTGAGGTCGGCTCACGGATCACGCTCGCGATCACGGTCTATACGGTCGCGCTCGGGCTCCTGATCGGAGGCTTAATTCACTATCTCCTGTCATAAGTAATGTTACAAGATGTACACCTACGAAACCGGCATCCCGATGATCGACAGGGAGTATGGGGGCCTGCGGGCCGCCACAAACATCCTTATCCTGGCGCCGCCTCTGACCTATGCGGAACACCTTGCATACTGGTTGGCCTGTCCCCGGGCTGGAGAATGGACGGTTGCGATCTCGACCGACGAACGTACCGCCGATGTCGTCGATGCGTTCCGCAGGTACGGGGCGGGCAGGCGCCAGATCGGGATCATCGATGCAGTCACGAAGAGTTCGGTGCCCACCCTGCAGGACACGACAAAGGCAAAGTTCGTCACGAGCCCTCTTGACCTGACCAGCATGGGGATCAAATTCTCCCGGATGGTGGAAGATATGTGGAAAGAGGGGGTGATGGCCAATCCTCCGGGCCCGATGCCCCCGCCCATCCGGCTTTCCCTCAACTCGATCTCGACGCTTCTTATGTATGCACGACTGGAGGTGACGTTCAGGTTCCTTCACGTCATCACCAACAGGGTGAAGAAACTGGAGGGTATTGGCATTTACGTCCTCAATAGCGAGTCGTTTGATAAGCAGACTATATCCACGATCAAACAACTGATGAGCATGGTCATCGAGGTGAGGACGGATGACGGGAGGCAGTCGGTGGAGCGGGACTTCCGCGTCATCGGCCTTCATGGCAGGACGACCCCCTGGATCCGTTACTTCTACGATGATGGAACACTGACCGTTGAGGGATGACGATGAAACCATGCCCGGCTGCTTTCGCTATCACGTTCGGAGCGGACCCGCCATGCTGACGTTCGTGGGTCTCGGGCTCTACGACCTCGGGGATATATCGGTAAAAGGCCTTGAATGCGTCAAATGCGCTGATGCTGTCTTTCTCGAGGCGTATACGTCACGGCTGATGGGAACGGACGTTCCCGCCATGGAGGCGTTCTTTGAGAAGGAGGTCCGGGTGCTCGCGCGGGAGGATGTCGAGCAGAACCCCCGCGAGATCCTTGATTGTGCCGCAAAAGGCCGGGTGGTGGTCCTGACCGGGGGGGATCCCATGGTCTCGACGACGCATGCCGACCTCCGGCTGCGTGCGGCCGCCGCCGGCATCGAGACGTCCATCATCCATGCCTCGTCGATATCGAGCGCGGTCTCGGGCCTCTCGGGCCTGCAGAACTACCGGTTCGGGAAGTCCTGTTCGGTGCCGTTCCCCGCGAAGGGCTGGTTTCCGACGGCCCCCGTCGAGACGATCGCGGCGAACCTCGCGCTCAACCTTCATACGCTCGTCTATCTCGATATCCAGAAAGACCGCTACATGCGCATCCCGGAGGCGATCACCATCCTTGAGGAGATGGCACAGAAGCGCGGCATCGAGCCGCCCGACCTCTACGTCGGCATCGCCCGGGCAGGATCGGATCACCCGGCGGTTGCTGCGGGAACCGGTGCGAAGCTCAAAGAGACCGACTTCGGGCCTCCGCTCCATATCCTCGCCGTGCCGGCGGAGCTCCACCCGATGGAGCGCGAGTACCTGGAGATGTTCGCCGGCCTATGAACCTTGAGGGGTACGGGGTGCTTTATCTGGAGGCTCTCTCCCGGACCTGGATCGCCGTCCCGGAAGGGACCCTCCTTTACCGGGTAGCCGATGAGGTGGTCGAGATGGCCACGGCGTACCACAGCGACGGGGTTGTGTTTCTCCGGACGGGTGACGTGGTGAACGCGCTCGCTGCCTTTGCCTATGGGCTCGGCTGGCTTGACGCAGGCTCGCGCCTCGGGCTGCTCGAGCCGCTCGCCGCCCACCCCCCGGACCCGGTTGACGCGTGCATCCCCGACTCGCGGAGCGCCCATCTGGACGAGAAGACCCACCGCTACCGGCGGATGCTCGACTCTGCCCTTTCGATGGTCGAGACGGGTCCGGACCAGGCAAGTCCGCTCTATGCGGGGGCGGAGACGCTCCGTTCGACGGCGCAGTCCTGGTACGCGGAAGGCGTAGAACTCCTCGATGCGGGTGACCGTGCCGGCGCCCTCGCCCGGTTCAGCTACGGGTATGCCTGGCTCGATGCTGGTATCCGGGCGGGTCTGTTCAGGATAACCGGCGAACGGGGTCTCTTCACCGTCTAAGGGCTGGCGCGGAAACACGTCGCGGCCCCGTCGCCCCCATTTCCTGCAGATCCAGGGCCCTATCGGTCTACGATAAAATCATGGTTAAATAGTAGCCGCACAATACCTTGTTAGACCAATTTCGGGTATTTTTCTCGTGAAATTGCCCGAAAATCCGCAAAAGATCTGCGGATGCCGATCTGGAGCGGGGGGACCGGGTCTGCGAAGCCCGGTCTCAGGCCCGGGAGCGTAGAGCATGAAGAAATCTCAGTGGAAGTGGCTGCTCGTCTCGATCAGTTTTAGCGCTCTCGTTATGGCGGGTGTCCTGTACTTCACCGTCGATGAGATGACGGTCGAGTACCTCAGCCGGGTAAACCCGCTCTATCTGGCCCTTGCTGTTCTCCTCCACATCGTCTCGCTCGGGTTCTGGGCGTTCCGTATCCAGAAGATGTCGGGGTCGCTCGGGTACCGGGTTCGTTTCAGTCACTGCCTGAACCTGGTGCTGGCGAACATGCTCGTTGCGGCGGTCACCCCGTCGCAGGCCGGCGGCGAGCCGGTCCGGGTCCACGAACTTTACCGGGCGGGTGTCCCGGTCGGGGACGCCACCGCCGTCGTCGTCATGGAACGGATCCTCGACGGGATCGTTCTCGGGGCCTCAGGAGCCTTTGCTATACTCTTCCTTGGCAATTACTGGAACAGTCTCACCTCGGGGATCAGCGGGGTGAGCCTGGTAATGTACGCCGCCTGGATCTCCGTCACCCTCTTTGTGCTGGTCTTCATCTACTCGGTGAAGAACCCGGACCACCTCAAACGAGCCCTTAAATGGATATCCAGGTGGATCGACCGGCGCTGGCACTTAAAGCGGCTCGAAAACCTGCTTGATGCGATCGACCGGGAAGTGGACAACTTCAACACGGGTCTCGTCAAGTTCGTGAACCACGGCAAGAGCGGCCTCGTGTGGGGCTTTCTCTTCACGGCGCTCTTCTGGCTCTCGGAGTTTGCCATTGCATCGCTGCTTCTTGTGGGTCTCGGGCAGCCGCCGTACTTCATCGAGTCGTTCGTCGTCCAGCTCATCATCGCCATCATCATGATGATTCCGCTCACGCCCGGAGGCTCGGGCGTTGCCGAACTCGGGGCCACGTCGCTCTACAGTCTCTTCGTCCCGTCGTCGATCGTAGGCGTCTTCGTCCTCCTCTGGCGGCTGATCCTCTACTATCTCAACATCCTCCTCGGCCTGCTCTCGAGTCTCGTCATCGTCCGGCGCGAGTTTCTTGCCCGCGCCAGAAAACAGCGGTGATTGACCCCAAGGTTTAAACGCCAGAAGACTCATGTCAGGTGATCACATGACGGCTCAAAGTTGCAGGGTGCAGGGCGTATTCATGTCGGTGAGCGAGATGGGAGCGGCGCCGACCGTCGTCCTCGATGCCGGGGGTGACAGCACGATACCGATATACGTCGGGCTCTGGGAAGCGATCTCGATCAGCAATGCGCTCAACAGCGAGATGCTTCCCCGTCCCATCACCCACGACCTCATCGTCGAACTCTTTCGGAATTTTGAGATAGTTCTCGATTCCCTGCACATCGATTCCCTGGAGGAGGGAGTTTTTTACGCCAAACTCCTTCTGCGGCAGGGATCGCGCACCGAGATCATGGACTGCCGCCCGAGCGACGGTATAGCCATCGCTCTGCGCTACCGTGCTCCTATCATGATCGAGGATACGGTCGTTGCGACCGCGGCCGTAAAGAAGGATGATCTCCCGAGGATGGTGGACCTGAAGGAATATCTTTGAGCGGCCGGCTCTGTACCGAAGCCGCCACGGGGAAAAACCGTTGAACGTTACTTCCGGCGTGCAGCGAGTTCGTCGAGCACGTCGGCCACGTCGGTGTCCGATGCCCGGAGCGCCACCAGAAGGTGGAAGAGGAGGTCGGCCGCTTCGGAGACCGTCCTCTCCGGGACCTGGTTCTTGGCGGCCAGGATGAACTCGACCGCCTCTTCACCGACCTTCTCGAGGGATTTGTCGACCCCCTTCCGGTGGGTCAGGACGGAGCTGACGTAGCTCTCGGCAGACGGGTGCTCAGCCCGGTCCTGGATGACCTGCCAGACTTCTTCGAGGACCTGCCAGTCACGCATGGGCATCAACTCCCGCGAGCACCTCGCCGAGTTCGGTGTCGAAGTACCGGGAGAGGAGGAGCCGTGCCTTCTCGATGGTGCATCCGCCTTTCCCTATGGCGATGCCGAGATCATTCGTATCGATGTACACCGTGAGCCTTCCGTCATCGTTTTTCCTGATGCTGAGGACCGTTGCCGGTTTAAACGCGTTTCGCGTGAACGTCTCGATCTCGGGAGAATATTCGACCATCTCGATGCGTTTCCCGAGGACCCGCTGCATCTTCCGGATATTGTTTCCCTTCCGGCCGATAGCGAGACCCATATCTCCTTCTTTTATGAGGTATACTACGCGGTCGAAGCGCTCGTCGATGATGCAGTCCAGTGCGGTCGCCCGGGTAAGGATTCTCAACTCTTCGATATATCTTCGCTCTTTAAAGCATATGGTTCGTATCATTGAAGCAGTCCCCAATGGGAATGATGCGGTATGATATAGTCACTGGGAGGATATATATCTGAGTACCCAGGACATTCGGGAAGCGCCTGTCTAGTGTCTTTTGTCCCACATTTTTATAACAACAATTATATTGTTCCATGTTGAATACAACTCTCATGGGGAAGAGCAAGTACACCGTTACCCTTACCGACGACCAGCGTTCGTTCCTCGAAGGCC
>NZ_JABFFQ010000016.1:0-34986 GCF_032944295.1 Methanoculleus nereidis | reverse complement strand
GCCTGCCCCCCTCCCCTGTCCCCACCCCCCAGACGCGATATTCCCCCGGTCCAGTGTATCGGGCTTTTTCGGAGCTCCGATCTGCTTATCGACTGCAACACCTTACCGGGGCTACCTGGGATCGCTCGGTACACCCCAGAACCATACCGGCAGTAATCTCCTATCCAAAGAATTCGCATTTCAAAAAATCACAACTGAGCCGCGGCGGTGGCCCGGGTCGTTCCGGGGACGGCCACCCGCTTCTCCAGGATATTGACCGCGACGGTCGTGATCGAGACCAGCACCAGGTAGACGATGCCGACGGCTGCAAACGACTCCGTGTAGGTGAAGTACTTCGTCGCCACCAGTTTCCCCGCCCCAGAGAGTTCGATCACGGTGATCATGTAGGCAAGCGACGAGTACTTGATCAGGTAGATGAACTCGTTCGAAAGCCCCGGTATCGCCCGGCGGAGCGCCTGCGGCAGGATGACGCTTCTGATCGCCTGCCACCGGGTCATCCCGAGCGCCTGGGCGGCAACCATCTGACCGTCCTTGATGGAGATAAGGGCACCCCGGATGTACTCGGCGTTGTACGCCCCGTTGCAGAGGATAAAGCCGACCACCGATGCCACGAACGCGGTGAAGGTGATCCCGATCGACGGGAGCCCGAAGTAGAGGATGAAGAGGAGGAGGAGGAGCGGCGTGCCCTTGATAAGGAAGACGAACGTCTTACAAAGCCAGGATACAACCGGGTTGCCGTACTGTCTTCCGACCGCGACGGCGATCCCGAGCGCAAGGCCGAACGGGGCGGAGCACGCAATCAGTTGCAGGGTTACGACCAGCCCCTGCATCAGCGCCGGGAGGAGGATCTCGAAGAGGAAGACTGCCTGGTCCATGCCGCTCCTCAATCCTCCATCCGGGAATCGATCCGGCCGATGAAGTCCTTCATCCGGGTGAACCGCGGATCATGCAGGAGCAGGTCCGGCGACCCCTGCTCGGCAACCACGCCGTTCTCCATAAAGAGGACCTCGTTTGCAACCGAGCAGGCAAACCCCATCTCGTGGGTGACGACGAGCATCGTCATCCCCTCCCGGGCCAGCTTCTTCATGACCTCGAGCACCTCCCTCGTCAGTTCGGGATCGAGCGCGGACGTCGGTTCGTCGAAGAGGATGACGTCCGGGTCCATGGCAAGCGCCCGGGCGATGGATACCCGCTGGGCCTGGCCGCCGGAGAGTTCGGCCGGATAATGGTCGGCCCAGTCCTCCATCCCCACCTGTCGGAGTTCGGTGAGCGCCTTCTCGCGCGCCTCCGCTTTGCCCATGCCCCTGACCTTCAAGAGCGCCAGTTCGACATTTTTCAGCGCGGTGAGGTGGTCGAAGAGGAAGAAGTTCTGAAAGACCATCCCGATCTTTTGCCGGAAGTAGTTGATCCGGGCCCCCGAATTCGTGACCTCCTCTCCGTCGAGCCAGACCTTTCCGCGGTCGGGCGGTGTCAGCTGGTTGATGCACCGCAGAAGCGTGCTCTTTCCTGTCCCCGAAGGACCGATGAAGACCTTCGTCTCGCCGCGGCGGACATCGAACGAGACCCCTCGCAAGACCTCGTTCTCCCCAAAGGACTTGCGAATGTCCTCGACTTTCAGCACAACGTTATTGCTGTTCATGCTCTACATCGCTCCGGTCCCGAATCCCGGGATTGCTATCCTCGCTTCAAGCCTGTGCAGGACCTTGAGGCCCCCGTAGTTTAAGATGATGAAGATCCCGGCCGCGGTGAGGTAGACCGGCATCATAACGTTGGTCTGCGTGACCATACGCGACGTTATGGTGAGCAGCTCCACGACCCCGATCGCGTAGCAGACCGCCGAGTCCGTCAGGATATTGGGATACTCATTCGACCATCCGGGGAGAGCAATACGCATTGCCTGGGGGAGGATGACGGAACGGATGGCCGTAGTCCTGCTCATCCCGAGAGATCGCGCCGCAATCATCTGTCCCTCCCCGACCGACTGGATGGCCCCCCGGAAGATCTGGGACTGGTATGCCGCCCCCCGGAGGCCCAGCACGATCGCTCCGACGACAAACGCCGAGAGGTTACCGAGCCCGATTGCCGGGAATATGCCGAACCAGAAGAGGAAGAGCAGGACGAGGATGGGGAGGCCCCGGAAGAACCAGACGTAGATCCCGATGACCCAGCGCACCGGCCGGGAGCCGTACACCTGGCCGAGCGCCATGGGCAGCCCGAGGAGGAGGCCGAGGACGAGAGCAACGAGGACCAGGCCGAGGGTAGAGGCAACACCCGATAGGAGATACGGCAACCACTCGATAAGAACTGGCAGAACGTCCATTTGGCTATCCCTGAATCATTGTGCGACACTGTTTTTCAGACGGAAGGACAGCGCCGGGTACTCTACGAATGATTCTGACGGAGAGCAAAATAAACGTTGTTAAATCCTCCTCAATTGAGGAGGATTGACCCCCGGCGGTGATGCGCTCCGTCCTCTTCATGAACGGCCCGGCAACGCCCCGATAGAGAGCGTAAGCCGGATATCCGGCGCCGCTGGCATTCGACTCATTCCTCCACGCCGTTCCCCCGGACTCCAGCAACACTTAAGTATGTGGGGACGCCGAGGAAGGGGGTATGCCACCTGCACCCGATATCAGGATCCCTCTCGATGTGCCCCCTGAGGAGCAGGAGAGGTATCGGGAGAACTACCGGACAATCACGCATGGCACCGGGAGGCTGATGCTCTTTGCCGGGGACCAGAAGATTGAACACCTCAACGACGATTTTTACGGCGAAGGCATCCATCCAGACGATGCCGACCCGGAGCACCTCTTCCGGATCGCGAGCCGGGCGCGGATCGGGGTCTTTGCGACGCAACTCGGGATGATCGCCCGGTACGGCGGAGATTACCGTGACGTGCCGTATCTCGTCAAACTCAACTCCAAGACCAACCTGGTCGGGACCTCCCAGCGCGACCCGCTCAGTTCGGAGCTCCACCTCGTCCGGCAGGCCGTCGACCTCCGGGACCGGACGGGGCTCTCGATCCTCGGCGTCGGCTACACGGTCTACCTCGGGAGCGAATACGAGGCGATGATGCTCTACCAGGCTGCCCAGATCATCAACAATGCGCACCATAACGGTCTTATCACCGTGCTCTGGATGTATCCCCGCGGCAAGGCGGTCAAGGACGAGCGGGACCCGCACCTGGTCGCGGGCGCGGCGGGCGTCGCGGCGACCCTCGGGAGCGACTTCGCGAAGGTGAACCCGCCCAAAGTTGGTAAATCGGTCGACGCTGCGCTGCTCCGTGAGGCGGTGGCGGCCGCAGGCAGGACCGGTGTCGTCTGTGCGGGCGGGTCGCATGCCGATATGCCGGAGTTCCTGCAGCAGCTCCACGACCAGATCCACATCGGCGGCACGGTCGGGAACGCGACCGGCAGGAACATCCACCAGCGCTCGCTTGAGGAGGCGGTCCGGTTCTGCAACGCGATATCGGCGATCACCCTCGACGATGCGAGCGTGGAGGAGGCAAACGAGATCTGCACGGGAGGCAGGTGTTAGGATGACGACAGTCGGCATACTGACGGGAGGAGGCGACTGCCCGGGCCTGAACGCGGTGATCCGGGCGGTCGTGCGGACGGGAGCGAAATACGGGTTCGACACGATCGGGATCCGGGACGGATGGCACGGCCTCGTGGCCGGGAACGTCGAACCGCTCACCGACTACTCGGTGACCGGGATCCTCCCGAAGGGCGGGACGATCCTCGGGACGTCGCGGACGAACCCCTTCAAGAACGAGGCCGACGTCCAGCGGTTGCGCGACAACATCAGGAAGTTCGGAATCGACGCGATCGTTGCGATCGGCGGCGAGGATACCCTGGGTGTCGCGAGCAAACTCTCGAAGATAGGTATCCCGGTGGTGGGGGTCCCCAAGACCATCGACAACGACGTCGGTGCAACCGACTACACCTTCGGGTTCGATACCGCCGTCGCAACCGTCACGGAGGCGATCGACCGCCTCCACACGACGGCGGAGTCGCACCACCGCGTCATGGTCGTGGAGGTGATGGGCCGGCACGCCGGGTGGATCGCGACCGTGGCCGGGATCGCGGGCGGGGCCGATGAGATCCTCATTCCAGAGATCCCGTTCGACCTCGACGAGGTCACCCACCATCTCCGGGCGCGCTACGAGCGGGGGAAGAAGTTCAGCATCGTCGTGGTCGCCGAGGGCGCCCAGCCGAAGGGGATGGCGGAGGCGATCGCACAGTCCGCACGGACGGATGAGTTCGGCCACGTCACCCTCGGCGGCGTCGGGAACTACCTGCGCGACGAACTTGAACAACGGCTCGATATGGAGGTGCGGGTGACGGTGCTCGGGCACATCCAGCGCGGCGGCTCCCCGACGGCGCACGACCGGGTGCTCGCGACCCGGTTCGGGGTGGCGGCGGCGGACCTCATCAAGGAGAAGGACTTCGGGAAGATGGTCGCGCTCCGGGGGAATGATATCGTCGCGGTCCCGCTCGAGGAGGCGGTGGCGAACCTCAAGACAGTGAATATGGACCTCTACAAAATCGCGAGCATCTTTTACGGGGGGTGACGGGGGCCTCTCAATCGCTTTTAGTCCCGGGAATACGGTTTGTGGCGTGGGGATAGCGTTGCACCCGGCGTTGCAGGCGGGGCAGGGGTCTGGTATCGGGAGGCCGAGAGGTAACAACTGCGGCGATGCAGAAGCCCGGTACAGTGGACCGTGGCGGCTATCGCCATTGGGGGAGGGGCTGACGGGGAGGGGGGAGCATCCCCCCTCCCCTGTCTCTATCCCAAGGCAGACGTGTAACCCCCACTTGAAGACCTTCGGTCTTCTCAAGCTCCGGACGTCCCGTCCGTTGCACCCCGCCCGGCCTTCGGCCTCCTCCTCCGCACCTTCGGTGCTCAAACTCCTGCCGTTCCGGCAGTCGTTCCCCACACCTCGGGGCGGGGGCAGTCATGGCGATATACGGTGGAAAGCCGTGCTCCGGAGTGCGACCATCGGGAGAGACAGATCCGGGTTCAACAAAGCCGAAAGTTCCCTGTTTTTTACGTTCCTTTCTCATGCCCATCGTACACTCCTGCGTGAGACCATAGCGCCCGCCCCCACACGCAAAAATTCCTGAATAAAATCGCGAGCATCTTTTACGGGGGTGAAAGGAGCCTCCCCTTAATCCTCAGGCCCTCCCAGGTTCCTGCCCTGCTCTTTCCCAAAACTCGCCCGTACAACCGCCCCGGCAACCCCGGCGACGGTTCCGAGGAGTGGGAAGAGCAATCCCAGGGCGATCCCGACCATCCCCGCAAGCCCGGCGACAAAACCCTCAGCATGGGACGCCGTCCAGAGGAATGGAATCAGGAAGAGGCCGGTGCCGAAGAGCGCCGCGACAAGCCCGGCCTCGAGGCCGTCCTCCGGTCTCGGCCCGGCAGCGTACCCCGCGATGAATCCGCCGGCGAGCGGAGGAGCCAGGAGCAGCGGGCCGAGAAAGGCAACGAGGAGAGACGAACCGGCGATGACGGCCGTGCCGACGCCAATCCCGATCCACCGGCCCCGTTCGCCCGCCCCGGTGCCGCCTCTCCGGACCCCGTTCCGCACCGCCGTCCCGGCCGCCCCGCCGACGGCGTTGTAGGGGAGGAGGAGTGCCGTGAGGATCAGGGCGTAGAAGCCGAAGGTCATCCAGAACGGGGGATACTGCGGATTGCTCTCTACCAGGCTCATGAGGGCTGCTCCAGAGGCTGCAAGCAGCGCCACGAGCACCCCGCAGACGGCACCGGCAACAGCGCCGTCCTTCACCGAGCCCGGGGTGAGAAGCCCGGCGACGAGCCCCCCGCAAAAGAGGAGCGCCACCGTCATGACCGGGTCCGGGAGAAACTCCAGCCGGCCGAGAAGAAAGAGGCCGCCGCCTGCCAGCGCTCCCGGAACCGCCCCTTTCCAGCGCCTGAGGGCACACGCTGCCATATGGGGATCTCGTCCCGTCTTGGTTTACCCGTTTCGATTCGCCCCGGCCGGCGGAGCGCAGGTATTATACGGCAGGGCGGGTATGGAACTGCAACAGAGACCCGGCGAAAGACCGGAGAACGTTCCCCTACCGGATTGTATACCATGAGCATCACAGACTACTGCCGGCGCACCGCCGCCTTCACCCGGGAGATCATGCAGCAGCCGGCGACGGCGAAGAAGGACCTCCGGTTCTCCGACCTCGGCTTCTTCCTCCGGTTTGCCCGGCCCATCTGGAGCCTGGGCGTGCTGGCCCTCGTGGCGACGGCGCTCGTTGCAGCCGCAAAGGCGGTACTCCCCCTCAGCATCAAGTTCTTCATCGACAACATCCTGCTCGGGGAGACTCCGGCCCCCGATACCCTTATTGCAGGCGCCGGCGGGCTCCTCTCGTCGCTCAACATCCTCATCGCCGCCCTCCTGGTGCTCGGGTTCTTCACCGGCGGCATGGATCTCCTCCGGAACTACTGGACCGCCCGGTTCCGGGAAGGCTACGCCTTCAACCTCCAGACCACCCTCGTCGAGCACGTCTTGAGCTTCCCGCTCTCGTACTTCAAGTCGCAGCAGACCGGCTACATCATGTCCCGCCTCTCCGACGACGTCCAGATCCTGCAGTACACCGTCTCCCAGTACCTCCCCCAGATCGCCTCGAACGCCCTCTACGTCGCCTTCACCTTCGCCATCCTCTGCTTCCTGAACCTCAGGCTGACCCTCGTCGCCGTCGCCTTCATCCCCCTCTACCTGCTGGTCAACGCCGTCTTTATCCGGCGGATCCGCGCCGCCACCCACCGGGAGCGGGAGCGGCAGGCCTACGTCTCACGGGACCTCCAGGAGGTGATCTCCGGCATCGACACCGTAAAGACGCACGCCGCAGAGGACCGGGAGGTGCACAGGGTCTCCGGGACGCTCAAAAACATGGTCGACGCCCGGATCAAAAACACGATGCTCTCGGCGTTCGCGGAGTATTTCAGGGTTGGCACGATGTCGCTCATGCTGATCGCCGTCTTCTGGTTCGGCGGGAACGAGGTGCTCGCCGGCGCCATGACCGTCGGGGACTTCGTCGCGTTCGCGATCTATATCGTGACGTTCGCGCCCACCGTCAACACCTTCTTCGCCTTCCCCGTCGTCATGCAGCCCGCACTCACGTCCGCCGCCCGCCTGCGCGAACTCTTCCGGATACCCGGCGAGGCGGGCACCGGAGGAGGCGGCGGGATCGTGCCCGCCGCGGTGCAGGGCCGGATCGAGTTCTCCGGTGTCCGGTTCGGCTACACGGAGTCCGAACCGGTCCTCTCGGACGTGAATTTCATCGCCCGTCCCGGCGAGGTGGTTGCCGTCGTCGGGCGGACCGGGGCCGGGAAGACGACGCTCATCAATCTGATCCTCCGGGCCTTTGCGCCGCAGGAAGGCACGATCACGCTTGACAACCACGACCTTGCATCGCTCGACCCCCGGTGGCTGCGGCGGCAGATATCGATCGTCTCGCAGGACCTCTTCCTCTTTTACACCACCATCGAGGAGAACATCCGCTACAGCAGGCCCGAGGCCACCTTCGAGGACGTCGTAGAAGCCGCCCGGAAAGCACAGATCCATGACGACATCGTGCGGTTTCCCGAAGGTTACGGAACAATCGTCGGGGAGCGCGGGACCCAGCTCTCCGTCGGCCAGCGCCAGAGGATCGCCATCGCCCGTGCGTTCCTGAAGGATGCGCCCATCCTCATCCTCGACGAACCCACGTCAGCGCTGGATATGCAGACCGAGGACCAGATCCGCCGGACGCTCCGGCTCCTAGTCCGGGACCGGACGACCATCCTCGTCTCCCACCGCCCGTCGCTCCTGGAACTCGCCGACCGCGTCCTCACGATCGAAGGCGGACGAGCGCGGGAGTGCCGGGGAGCAAATACCACCGATACACCCGGTACCGATCGCACCTCCCTCTTCGGCCGGTCAACCGTCTCCTGATCCCCCGGGCCGCAGGCTTATCCCGTGCGGCGACGCATCGTATGGCATGGAGCATAAGGCAGGCTGCCTGATCTGCGGCCGGGACCTCGTGTACAGCGAGGAGCCCCGCGACCTTGCGTGCGCCGTCTGCGGCGAGGTCCGGAGCACCACCGCTGCCTGCGAAGCCGGGCACTTCGTCTGCGACCGGTGCCACAGCCTGGAGGCGCTCGACCTTATCGAGCAGTTCTGCATCACGACGGCGCTCGAAGACCCGCTTGCCATCGCCTGTATCCTGATGCGGAATCCGGCGGTCAGGATGCACGGGCCGGAGCACCACTTCCTCGTGCCCGCAAGCCTCATCGCCGCGTACTGCAATCACCGGGGAGAGCCGGGGCGAAAGGGGCCGCTGCTCCGGCAGGCGCGTGCAAGGGCCGGTGCGGTCCCGGGAGGGGCCTGCGGAACCCACGGCACCTGCGGCGCGGCGGTCGGGACCGGCATCTTCGTGAGCCTGATCACCGGGTCGACACCCTTAAAGAAGCAGGAGTGGTCGCTTTCAAACCAGATGACCGCACGCAGCCTGATGACGATCGCCCGGCACGGCGGCCCCCGGTGCTGCAAACGTGATTCCTGGCTTGCGATCCGCACTGCGGTCACGTTTCTCTCGGAGCGGTTCGGCGTAACCCTCCCGTTGGAAGAAGCGGTGCGGTGCGAGTACAGCGAGATCAACCGCGAATGCCTGCGGGAGGAGTGCCCCTTCCACGCCGGCTACCTGACCGGGTGACCCGCGGCCCGCAGAGCAGCGGCGATGAGGAGGTAGCCGGCGACGGTCCCGATAAGCGTCGCTGCGACGGCAGCAATGCTGCTCTGCCAGTGCATGCGGCTCCACCAGCCCGCCGCACTGCCGATGAGGAAGGATGCGAAGATGACGAGGAGTTCGCGTCTGTCGAGCGTAGCCATTTGTCTGGAGAGTTCTCGATCTTCTCCGACCATAACCGTTTGGTATACCCCTGACCGCAGGATTATACCCGCCAGCATCGATTCTATGAAGAATGTTCGTTGCCTGCCACCTGTTCCTCGGCCTCATCCTGGGCCTCGCGATCGCCAAACATCTGGATGACCGGCGGCTCATCGGCTTCTGTGCTCTCGGGGCCGTCCTGCCCGACCTGATCGATAAACCGTTGGGCCACATCCTTCTCGGGGGGTCCCTCAACTCCGGGCGGATATTCGGGCACGGACTGCTCTTCCTCGCGCTCCTGCTCGTTGCAGGCATCATTCTCATGCGACGGCGCCAATCGTTCGCACTCCTCGCAGTCGCGGCCGGCACACTCTCCCACCAGGTCCTCGACGCGATGTGGGCGATACCCGTCACCTGGTACTTCCCGCTCCTCGGCCCGTACGAACCCCACGAGTTCACCAACTACTTCGGCAACGCCATTCTGGCTGAGGTCTCTTCGCTCTCTGAATGGATATTCCTCGCTGCATCGGCCGGCATCGCCCTTGCTGCCTGCCGGGGCATCCACCCCGACTCTTCCAGCATCGCCGCGACAATCGTCCGCGTCTCCATCCCGCTCGTGGGAGTCCTCACCCTTGCCTCTCTCTACGCCTGGGCGGCCGGCATCCCGGAGAGCATCCTGATGGCCGGGGCAGGGCCGGAGGATTACCTGATGCTTGCAGCGGTGGGGACTGTCGGGGTTATCGGGGCAATACGGCACCGGGACCTTCTGGATGCCGGGTAGCGCCGTCAGGTGAGGGAAGTGATCCCATTGATGCTGCCCGGGACGGTCCTCTCGACGCGGAGCGCCGCCCTCCCCGCCGGCTTGATCTCGACGACAAACGTTTTGTACGGCTTGTAATCGGTCTTGATATCCGGTGAGATGTTCAATACATACCGCTCCCGGGCCTCAAGAAGAGTGTCGGAGTCGGCGCTGAACCGCTCCTGGACGCTCCATCTTCCAACCCGGGGGAAAGCATCGATGAGAGGATCGTTCTGCAGAACGATTCTCGCATGTGAAGGACCGATAAGGCGGATGGATACCGTGTTCATATCGATCGGCTCGCCGCCGGCAGTGAGCTCGATAGGGATGAGGATGTAATCGATGGATTCGCGCGTCTTGCTGACGCCGTAGACGGTACTGGCCAGGGTGATGCTCGATCCTGCCTCGTGGACGCCCTGGTGGACGGTGGACTGGCTCTCCTCTGAGAAGAGGATACCCGCCGTCAGGACGACATAGGCAAAGATGGCGGCAACGATGACAAACGCGATGAGCACGATCGCTGCCTCGAGCCCGGTGAACCCGGCATCAGAAGAGCTCGAGGTAGACGTTCTTCCCAACCCCCGCGGGAATTGTTCTGGTCAGCGAAGCGGTCGTCCCGTCCGAAGCGGTTATATCGAGGGTGAACGTATCTCCCCGCCGGATGCTCGCGGAGTCGACCTTCAGTCTCACCGTGACGACCTCCCCCGCTTCCAGGAGGGGTCCGCCGTCTTTTGGATACCGCCAGGTTACGGTTACGGCGGAGTCGCCCGGGGGGAACGTGACAAGAGCCTCTTTTGTGGCGACGGTATAGGTCATGCGTCCCATGTCGATCACGGCGAGATCGGTCGCGGTCTCCAGGTCGAACTCTATGAAGTCAAGGTTGCCCTGATCGTTGTCCAGTTTGGCGATGACCGTGTATCCCGGGCGGAGAGCGGACCCGGCTTCGTCAAGGGCGGCATGCATCGTCTCCTGGCTCTTCTGCGATGTGGCCATGCCTACCCCGAGAACGGTGTATGCGAAGACTGACGCGACGACGATGAAGGCGATGAAGACGATGGCCGCCTCAAGTCCCGTGAAACCCTGTTCGTCCCTGTCTTCCCGGGGCATATAATTGCGGTTTTGTCGCGCTTCGATTAAAAGATGCTGATCTTTCCCGGAGCGTATGGGGCAAACGCGCCGCTCAAGAGCCCGACAGCGGCGGACCAGAAGTGGAACCATTGCCGCGGCAGGAGTCCGCTCCCGGAGAACCTATTTATAGCATGCGTTTTTATTGGGTAACAGAATGACGTCAGAAACCACCGCAGGTCATCTCATCGGTTCCCTGGACCCCCGCACCATCCCGCTGGACTTAAAAAGCATCTACCTGTGGATCTTCCTCGCCCTTGCCGGTATGTATGCGCCGGTCATCAGCGAGAGCCCCCTCCGCGTGGTTTTTGTCCTGCCGTTCATTCTCTTCATCCCCGGCTACCTCCTGATCGCCGCCCTCTTCCCGGCAAGGGGCGACCTTGAAGGAATAGAGCGCGTTGCCCTGTCGATGGGGCTTTCCATCGCAATCGTGCCGCTCTCCGGCCTCGCGCTCAACTATACGCCCTGGGGGATCCGGCTCGATCCCATCGTCGTCACTCTCGTGATATTCAGCCTCGCCATCGGTCTCATCGCTCAGTTCCGACGCCGCGAACTGCCCGAAGAGAACCGCTTCACCGTTCCGGTCGGCACGTACCTCGCCACGATGAAAGAGGAGTTTACCGGCGGTTCCGTATCCCGGACCGACCGGGTCTTGAGCATCGTCCTTGTTGCCGTCGTCCTCGTGGCCGTCGCGACGACGGTCTTCATCGTCGCGGTCCCGAAAGAGGGCGAGAAGTTCACCGAATTTTACATCCTCGGGCCGAAGGGGAAGGCTGCCGATTATCCGACCGAGTTCATGAGCGGAACGCCGCAGACAGTCATTCTCGGGATCGGGAACCACGAGTACCGGGACATCACCTACACGGTGGAGACGTTTGCCGTAGAGAGCAGGTTCGATAACGCGACAAACCAGTCGACGATCATCTCGGCGACGCTTCTGGACCGGTTCGCCGTCACGGTGCCGCATAACCAGACCGTGGAGCAGCCCTACACCTTCCGGATCATGGATCCGGATACAAACAGGATCGAGTTCCTCCTCTTCAAGGAGACACCCCCGGACGCTATTCCCGTAAACAACCTCACCGAAGTCGGTTACCGCGACCTGCACCTCTGGCTGCGGGTGCACTGACGGCGGGACAGTGATGCACGCAGGGAGAGGGACTCAAGGGACGCGGCCCCCATGGTCCGGGCCGGGTCTCCCACCCGCCGCCTGTTGATGGAGCGGCTGGAAGAAGCCGTGAGATAGAGCAGGCTTCTTCCAAATATTTATCCATGCAGACGGCGTATGGCTGTTTGAGGTACACGAATGAGACGCGAAATTCTGGTCGCCTCCCTCCTGATCCTGGCACTTATGGCGGCACCGGCCGGGGCTTTTAGTGCAGACAATCTTGTTATTGCCGTGGAAGAGGACGGGAGTGCGGAGATCACCTTTAACTACACCCTCTCGTGGATCGAGAGAATTGCTGTCTTCTTCAAGATTGCCGAACCGGAGCAGGAGCTGAAGGCCGCGCTCGAGGATGCGCTGGGGGTTCCCGTAACGGTGACCTCGGCCGAGATCGATGTCGCCGAATTCATGGTCCAGGATTTTGCAAGGGTCAACAGCACCGATGGCGGGAACGTTTACCTGACACCGGGACTTGACCTCACCGGGGCGCAGGCGGTGCTCGACCGTTACTGGTTCGCACCGCTTGTCGAGGCTGACTTCTCCCCCGACCTGACAGTTGTCCGGTTCCCTGACGGCCACGAGGAGACCTTCTCCGGCCAGAGCGCCATCCCGGCACTTTCTCACGCTACTGCGTGAGCAGAAATCTCCCTTTTTTCGGTAGTGCCCTACGAAACAACTGATAATAACTTTGTTGAGATCCCATCACCCTTTTTTTCTGACGGATCCAGAGTTCGCAACGAAAGCATCCGGGTTAGCCTGCCGCAGGCGTGGCCCTCGAACTATGGGAGCCCCTATAGTCGCTGACCGGAGAAGAAGGCGGCATCTGCCGGGCCGTAACCTATCCAAAAAAAGAGGGAGATATCTCCCTTACTCGAAGATGTTGAAGATCTGGTCGCTGCCGGTATCGGAGAGACGCTTGCGTTCCGTCTGCTCCTCGACCATGGCGAGCACCGGGAGTTCCATGTCCACACCCGGGGTGTGGCCGAACATCTCCTGGAGATCGACCTGCAGGGCGTGCATGAAGAGCGCGTTCGGGATATCCATCGCGCAGTTCTCCTCGCACTGGCCGCAGTTGATACACGAGTCCGAGATGTGGGCGTAGCGGATCAGGTGGAACATGAAGGGCGGCGGAACCTGACCGGGCGTGACCAGGTAGGACTTCTTCGTGCTGCACTCGACGCAGTAGCAGATCGGGCAGTTCTCGATGCAGGCGTAGCACTTGATACACCGGCTCGTCGCGTCCATGATCGTCTTCAGGCGCTCCTTGCCTTCGCCGAGTGCCTCGAAGTCTTTCGCCCGCCACTTGTCGCCGAGCTTCAGCATGGCGCCCTCGACCTTGCCGCGGATCTCGATACCCTTCGGGTTTGCGGCACCGGTCTTGAGAACGCCGGCCGCGACAGCACCGTCGAGGAGGTTCGCACCCTTCTCAGAGCAGACCTCGACGAAGGTAGCCTTGCCTGCCTGGTCGCCGATGACGCCCCAGTTGCCGCAGGCGAGGTCCGCCTGGCGCGGGACTTTCATCTTGCAGCGGCGGCAGTTGGACCGGCGGCCGTAGCCTTCTTCCTCGAGCTCGTCCATCGAGATGCCCTTGTGCTGGCCGTCCTTCGTGACGATGATGAACTGGCCCTTGTCGATCTCTTCCTTGACGACATCGTCGGGATCGACTTCGAACTTCTCGGCGATCATCTTGCGGGCCAGGACCGGGCTGACAGAACCGCCGCAGTTGAGGCCGATCATCAGGATGTTGTCCAGGTTGACCTGGTTGCGCTTCGCGAGCTCGTAGAGGCCCATCGCGTCGCAGCCCTTTACCGGCATGGCGATCCGCATGTCCTCGGCGCCTTCCAGGTACTTCTTGACCAGCTTCGAGAGCAGGAGCGTTCCGCAGTGGAGCGAACCTGCCGTCTCTGCGATCTCGGCGGGGTCGGTGATGAGTGTGGGGACCGCATCATAGATGTCCTGTCCCTTCTTGATGGCAAAGACAGCATCCACCATGCCGGACTCGAGCGCGTGCGTCAGCAGAGCGGTGACCGCTCCGCCGCACTCGCCCCTCTCCTGGCAGGCGGCGTCGGCTGCCCGTGCGTAGACCATGTCTCCTTTCGCTGCCATGTTCAGGCCTCCGTAATCTTCTCGACCTTCACAGAACAGGCCTTGAACTCAGGGATCTTCGCGATCGGGTCGAGTGCGTTGTTCGTCAGTCTGTTCGCTGCACACTCGGCGAAGTGGAACGGCATGAACATGACGCCCTTCTTGATCTCGTCGGTCACTTTCGCTTCGACTGTGACTTCGCCACGGCGGCTGGCGGCACGGACCATCTCCTTGTCCTGGATACCGAGTGCCTTCGCGTCCTCGGTGTTGATCTCGATCCAGCCGGTCGGGACCTCGGTATCGAGAGTCTCGGAGCGGCGGGTCATGGACCCGGTGTGCCAGTGCCAGATGCAGCGTCCGGTGGTGAGGATGTAGGGGTACTCCGCGTCGGGGACTTCCGCCGGCGGTTTCCACTCGATGGGGTGCATCACGCCCATGCCATCGGGGTGCGAACACTTGCCGATGTGCAGGATCGGGGTGCCGGGGTGATCCTCCGTGGGGCAGGGCCAGTGGAGTGCTTCGGGCTTGTTGAGCCGCTCGTAGTTCATCCCGTGGTAGGACGGCGTGAGGGCGGCGATCTCAGCAAAGATCTCCTCGGCGCTCTGGTAGGGGAACTGGTCGGCGTAGCCCATGGCGGCCGCCACTTCGCTGATGATCTGCCAGTCGACCTTCGCCTCGCCGGGCGGGTCCTGGGCCTTGCGCCACATCTGGACACGCCGCTCGGTGCTGGTCTGGGTGCCTTCCTTCTCTGCGTAGCAGGTGGCGGGCAGCACGACGTCGGCGTGCTGGGCGGTCTCGGTCAGGAAGATATCCTGGACGACCAGGAACTCGAGTTGCTCGAGTGCATGCTCTGCGTGGGTGAGGTCCGGGTCGGAGAGCATCGGGTTCTCGCCCATGATGTACATCGCCTTGAGCTCGCCGGGGTTGTCGGCCAGGACGTTGAACATGACGGTGACCTCGTACCCATTCTTGGGCTCGCAGATGCCGTCGGGGAAGCCCCAGGCGTCGGCGAACTTCTTGTGGACGGCCTCGTCGATGACCTTCTGGTAGCCGGTGAAGACGACCGGGAGAGCACCCATGTCGCAGGCGCCCTGAACGTTGTTCTGGCCACGGAGCGCGTTCACGCCGCCACCACGCCTGCCGATGTTTCCGGTCAGCATCTGGAGGTTGGCGGTCGACTTGACGTTGTCGACACCCACGGTGTGCTGGGTGATGCCCATCGAGTAGAGGAGCGCGGAGGATTCGGCGGTACCGATCCATTCGGCTGCGGTCTTAAGGTCTGCAGCGGAAATTCCGGAGATCTTCTCGACGTTCTCGGGGAGATAGGCGTCGCTGAGCACGACCGCTTTGAGCTCCTCGTATCCCTTTGCACGCTTCGAGACCCATTCCTTGTCCTCCCATCCGTTCCTGATGATCTCGCCCATCAGGCAGTTGAGGATGGCCACATCGGTGCCGGAGTAGAAGGAGGCGTAGAGGTCGGCCTGCTTGGCGGTCGGGGTGTAGCGCGGGTCAAAGACGATGACCTTCCCACCGTTCAGCTTGGCCTGGACGATCTTGCGGCCGATCAGCGGGTGCTGCTCGAATGTGTTGGACCCGATGACGAAGACGCACTTGGACTCGGCGATGTCGAGGATGGAGTTGGTCATCGCACCGGAGCCGAACGAGGCGGCGAGGCCGGCGACGGTGGACGCGTGGCAGAGCCGGGCGCAGTGGTCGACGTGCCGCGTCTTGAAGACGCCGCGTGCCAGTTTCATCAGCAGGTAGTTCTCTTCGTTGGAGACACGGGCTGAGGAGAGGCAGGCAATCTCATCGGGCTTGTACGACTTGAACTTCTGTGCGATCAGGTCGTAAGCCTCGTCCCAGGTAGCCTCAACAAACTTGCCGTCCTTCTTGATGAGCGGCTTGGTCAGGCGGTCCGGGCTGTTCACGAACTCGTGAGCGTAGGTCCCCTTGGGGCAGACCTTTCCCTCGTTGACCGGAGAACGCTTGTAAGGTTGTGTGCCGACAACCTTCCCGTCCTTCACAACGAGGTTGAAACTGCAACCCGTACCACAGTACGGGCATGTCGTCTGTACATACTTGAGATCCATGGTTAAAACCTCGGATACATTAAATTTCGAGGTTAGCCATATTTAATTGTAGTGATTAACATGTGCAATTTTGACGAATAAGTGTGGGCTACAGCACGCCTTTCACCGGGAGATCCGGACGATATCGGCGGTCCTCGCCGGAATATGCATTCAGGCCCATCATCGAGCCCGGATATCGGATGCGCCCTCAGATTGCAAAAAAGGGTTAGTTTTTATAGGGTGCCGTCCCGAGCTTGGGCTCGAACGTAGTGTCGCCCTCGGTCCTGATGGCGTGGGAGAAGAGCGCAAGCGGGATATCCATCGGGCAGAGCTCTTCGCACTGGCCGCAGTTGATGCAGGAGTCCGATATGTGCGCAAACCTGCGAAGATGGAACATCGGGTTCGGCGGAACCTCTCCGGAGGTGACCATCCTGGAGTTTCCTTTGAGCTCGTCTGCTACCGGGAAGCAGACCGGGCAGTTCTCGATGCAGGAGTAGCACTTGATGCACCGGCCGGTCTCGCGGGCGATGGTGCCCCAGAGGTCGGAGGCGAGCGCCCCAAAGTCCTTCTTCCGCCACTTGTTGCCGAGATTCAGCATGGCGCCCTCGACCTTGCCGCGGATCTCGATACCCTTCGGGTTCGCGGGCTCGGTGGCGACCGCCCCGGCTTTTGCGGCGGCGTCAAGAAGCTGTGCGCCCTTCTCGGAGCAGACTTCGACGAAGGTGGCCTTGCCGGCTTTTTCCCCGATGACGCCCCAGTTGCCGCAGGCGAGGTCCGCCTGGCGCGGGACCTTGTAGAGGCACCGGCGGCAGTTGCTGCGGCGGCCGTAGCCCTCGTCCTCAAGGTCGTCGATCTTGATCCCTTTATGGCCGCCCTCATACTCGATGATGAACTGGCCCTTGTCGATCTCCTCTTTGTGAACCAGGTCGGGGTCGACCTCGAACTTGTCGGCGATCATCTTGCGGGCCAGAACCGGACTGACGGAGCCGCCGCAGTTCACGCCGAGCAGGAGGAGGCGATCCATATCGACCGCATTCCGCTTCGCGAGCTCGATAAGGCCCATCGTGTCGCAGCCCTTGACAGTGACGCCGAGCTTTGCAGCCTTGTTGTTATCGAGGTAGTCCTTCACCAGTTTCGAGAGCAGGAGCGTTCCGCAGTGGAGCGAGCCCGCCGTCTCTGCGATCTCCGCAGGATCGGTGATCACGGTCGGCACCGCGTCGTAGAGGTCCGCACCCTTCTTGACGGCAAGGACTGCGTCTACCATACCGGACTTAAGGGCATACTGCTGCAGGGCGGTGATCGCACCGCCGCACTCTCCCTTCTTCAGCACATCGGCGTCTGCCGCCCATGTGTAGAACATATCGCCAATCGCCGCCATGTTCAGGCCTCCGTAATCTTCTCGACCTTCACAGCACAGGCCTTGAACTCAGGGATCTTTGCTACGGGATCGAGTGCGTTGTTCGTCAGGACATTCGCGGCACATTCCTTGAAGTGGAACGGCATGAACATGACACCCTTCATGATGTCTCTGGTCACCCTCGCGGGGACTTCGACGGACCCACGGCGGGTGATGGCACGGATCATTTCCTTATCCTTGATGCCGAGCGCCTGCGCATCCTCGGGGTTGATCTCGATCCAGCCAGTCGGGACCTCGGCATCGAGGGTTGCAGACCGGCGGGTCATGGTGCCGGTGTGCCAGTGCCAGAGGACACGGCCGGTCGTGAGCACGAACGGATACTCCGCGTCGGGAACTTCCGCCGGGGGTTTCCACTCGATCGGGGCAAAGACGCCTATGCCGTCGGGATGCGAGAACTTGCCGATGTGCAGGATCGGGGTGCCGGGGTGGTCGACTGCAGGGCAGGGCCAGTGCAGGGCCTCAGGCCGGTTGAGCCGCTCGTAGTTCATGCCGTGGTAGGACGGCGTGACGGCGGCGACCTCGCTGAAGATCTCCTCGGCGCTCTGGTAGGGGAACTGGGCAGCGTAGCCCATCTTCGCGGCGAGCTCGCTGATGATCTGCCAGTCGACCTTCGCCTCGCCGGGCGGATCCTGGGCCTTGCGCCACATCTGGACACGCCGCTCGGTGCTGGTCTGGGTGCCGTCGCGCTCCGCGTAGCAGGCGGCCGGCAGCACGACGTCGGCGAGTTCGGCGGTCTCGGTCAGGAAGATATCCTGGACCACGAGGAACTCCAGGTTCTCGATGGCGTGCTTGACGTGGGTCAGGTCCGGGTCGGAGAGCATCGGGTTCTCGCCCATGATGTACATGCACTTGAGTTCGCCGGGGTTGTCGGTCAGGACGTCCATCATGACGGTGACCTCATACCCGTTCTTCGGCTCGCAGATGCCGTCGGAAAAGCCCCAGGCGTCGGCGAACTTCTTGTGGGCGGCCTCGTCGATGACTTTCTGGTAGCCGGTGAAGACAACCGGGAGCGCACCCATGTCGCAGGCGCCCTGAACGTTGTTCTGGCCACGGAGCGCGTTCACGCCGCCGCCGCGCTTGCCCAGGTTCCCGGTGAGCATCTGGATGTTGGCGGTCGACCGGACGTTGTCCACGCCGACGGTGTGCTGGGTGATGCCCATCGAGTAGAGGAGCGCGGAGGATTCGGCGGTGCCGAACCACTCGGCAGCGGTCTTGAGGCTCTCGACGGGGATACCGGAGATCTTCGAGACGTTCTCAAGGCTGTAGGTGTCCTTCATGACGACCTCCTTGAGTTTCTCGTAGTCCTTGGTCCGGTTGGCGATGAACTCCTTGTCCTCCCAGCCGTTCTTGATGATCTGCTGCATCATGCAGTTGAGGATGGCGACGTCACTGCCGGACACAAACGGCATGTAGAGGTCGGCCTGCTTCGCGGTCGCAGTGTAGCGCGGGTCGGCGTAGATGATCTTCGCGCCGTTCTTCTTAGCCTGCATCACCCTGCGGCCGATCAGCGGGTGCTGCTCGAATGTGTTGGACCCGAGGATGAAGACGCACTTCGAGTCGGCGATGTCGCCGATGGAGTTGGTCATCGCGCCGGAGCCGAACGAGGCGGCAAGACCCGCGACGGTGGATGCGTGGCAGAGCCGGGCGCAGTGGTCGATGTGCCGGGACTTCATGACACCGCGGGTGAACTTCATCAGCAGGTAGTTCTCTTCGTTCGAGACACGGGCCGATGCAAGCGCCGCGAACTCGTCGGGCTTGTACGACTTGAACTTCTGCGCGATCAGATCATACGCCTCGTCCCAGGTCGCTTCCTCGAATTTTCCGTTCTTTTTGATGAGCGGCTTCGTGAGACGGTCCGGGCTGTTCACGAACTCGTGAGCGTAGGTCCCCTTGGGGCAGACCTTCCCCTCGTTCACTGGTGAACGGCGGTAAGGTGCCGTTCCAACCACCTTCCCGTCCTGGACGACGAGATTGAAACTGCATCCCGTACCGCAGTAGGGGCATGTTGTGGCAACATACTTCAACGTCATGTTTTTATCACCTCTATGACGAACCGAATATCGGATGTTAAGCTACTTAAATTATGTTAGTTAACCAGATCTGTCCCCTCCATCACCGGAAGCAAATGCTGCTGAATACCAATCTGCACTCTTTATTTGGGTTTCTATCTGGTTGAAACTCATCGTAGTACCAGCCCGCCCGGCACCGCGAGCATGCATTAGTGCTGAACCAGAGCCCGATCTGCGGCTCCTCCAGCTGCTCAGAAGCCAGGAAGATTGCACCGGACCAGAGCGGGAGCGGCGGTGCAGGCAAAAGAACAGGCGCTCTCCGGGACACCCCTCCGGCGGGGTGCAACAACCCCTATGCTCCCCCATCACATTTGAGGGGAGGTGTTATTATTGGTGGAAACCCACCCCTCTCCTACAGTTGCACAGGGAGAGAACCACCATCGTGAAGAAGACACTACCCATTCCCCCGATGCTCGTCGACCTGGTGGCAAACGCCCTGGCGTCGATGGACGGCGTGATGTTCACCGACCTCGATGCCTGCCCGTCGTGCGGCGGGCCGGTGACCGGGCACGACCTGCGGCCGAAGCGGTTTGCCGTCATGCTCCAGAACGGAGAGGAACGCACGATCCGGGTCGCCGTGAAACGTTTCTACTGCCAGCAGTGCGGCACTCTCTGCTACGCAGACGCGCCGTTCTACCCCGATACCCGGCTTGCGTCGCCTATCGTCGATCTCTGCCTCGTTCTCGCGCAGCAGATGCCCTTCAACCGGGTGGCGCAGCACCTCCGGGCGATGGGGATCGTCGTCGATAGGGGGACTATCCGGAACTATGCCTCCCGCGACTTCGGCACGATTCCGGCAACCGAACTCTTCGGGTTCCTTCTACCGCTCTCGCTGCTGAACCTCGCCACCTTCACCCTCGACCGTGAGCGCCGTCCCATCACGGGGGCAGAAGCGCTCGTCGCCTGCGGTTTCCCACCCGCAGGCCGGGCAGCGCTTCACGGCAGTGGGCCTCCCGAAGAGCGGGATCAGCGGGATGAATAGGAAGAGAAAGAAGAACGGGAAGCCGAGCATCAGCGATACGGCCGTGACGACGACCGATATCGCCAGCAGAAGAAGGGTCAGCGCCCACCGGTTCGCCGTAGCGCCACCTCCCTGACCGCGTACGCCGGCAGTGCATCCGCGGCCTCCCCGATCTCGCCGTCAAGCGTGACGCCGCCCAGTTCACGGGCAAACAGGTTCGCGCCAATCCCGGCCGTGATCACCCGGCAGGCACCGCTCCGGGAGCGTGCGTGCTCCACCGCGCGGGCGATCAGCGTCCGCTGAACCTCCCAGAACTGCCGGGCGACCTCCAGGGCCCCTTCCCTCCCGATCTCGCCGAGATCGGCGCAGACAACCCGGGCGAGCCTGCGGAGCGCAGCATCAACGGTCTTCTCGCCGCTGTCCGGTGCAGGAGAGGTGTAGTCCTCCGGGGCGATGTGACCGAGCACGAGGTGCGCATCTGCGCTTGCGGCGAAGTATTCGGTGCTCACCGGGGTCGCTATCCCATCGAGCGTCACCGACGATAGCAGTGTCGCGACGTTTGTCCGGAGCATGCCGGTGTAGACGAGGAACTGCTCCTGCAGCCGCCGGGTGTCGGTCAGCCCCTTGAGGTCCTCAAAGCAGCTTAAGGGGATGATGTCGGCGGTAGTGCTCCCTACGTCGAGGAGGACCGCATCTGCGTACTCCCGGCGCAGGTAGTCGGCAGATGCCAGCCAGTTCGCGGCGGCAAGTTCAGGGACCGGCCGGGTATGGAACGCCGCGTCGGTGCCGTAGAAGACGGCATCGGGAATGACCTCCCGGACGGCCCCGACGATCCACCGGATCCCCTCCATCTTGCTCTCAAAGCAGTCCGCGAGTTCCCCGCTCATCACCACGGCAGCGGGCCCCGCATAGGGTTTGAGGAGATCGGCAAGCGGTGCGCCCTGCCAGAGCGGGCAGTAATGAATGTGCACGCCGGCATCGTCGACGACCTTGAGGTTCGCACCGCCGATGTCGATCCCGATCATAGCCGGCAGATCCCCCCGTCCTTATCGAACCGCACCCTCCCGGAGAGGTGCACCTCCGCCGGCGCTTCGCCGTGCGACGCCGCAACAAGGATATCGGCGATCTCCTCCTCCATGACGGCCGCGATCCCGACCAGGCTGGTCGTGGGCCGCGGGTTGACGTCCACGACGTAGATCTCGTCCCCGACGACGACGTCGATCCCGGCATACCCCTGGCACCCGAGGGCGTTCATCGTCCGGACGGCGACCTCGACGATCTCGTCCTCGCGGTCGGGATGGACGGGCGTCTCTCCCCCGAGGTAGAGGAACCTCCCATCGTCCGCCACGGCGATCTCCTGCCGGTTGACGGCGAGCAGGAGCGGGGGGGCGCCCGAGTAGAACTCACAGACGTTGCCGGTCACCCGGCTCCCCACCAGGCTCACGCTCAGCGCCCCCCCTTCGACGTAGGCCTGGGCGAACTCGCCGGCGCCCGGCTCCTCCTCCGTCAGCCGGACGCCAAGGGCGCCGCAGCCCGTGATCGGTTTGACGACCCTCCTTCCCTCTCCGGCGGCGGGAGGGACGGCTATCCCGTTCCGGGCGAGGATATCTGCCGTCCGCTGCTTGTTCGCGCAGACGGCCGCGTTCATGCTTCCGCACCCGACGTTGTGGGTGAGCCCTTCGAGGAGATGCGTGTATCGGAAGAGGAGATGGTCGGGCGCGATGACCAGGCCTGCGTCGCACCCCGGCGCGAGCCGCCGGATCTCGCCCTCGAAGTCGGGGCTCTCGGGCGTCACCACGTCGTAGCCGCACTTCTCAAAACTCCCGCGTATCGCGGCAAGCATGGCGGCACCCTCGGGCGCAAGCTCGGGGTCGTTGCAGACGGAGTATTCAGCGAGAAAAACCTTCATTGCAGTAGAGGTCATCTGCAGAAGACTTGACCCTGACGATCGGGCAAGTATTTGATGCGCGGGAACTATCCCTATACAAGGATGAAACCAAAGATTCTGCTCACCAATGATGATGGGATCACGTCCGCGGGCCTCTGGGCGGCATACGACGCGCTCGCGCCGATAGCCGACGTCACCGTGGTCGCGCCTGCCACCCAGCAGAGCGCTGTAGGGCGATCGATCTCCATCTTTGAGCCTATCCGTGCGAACCGGGTGACGATGAACGGGGTGCCCGCCTATTCGGTCGGCGGGAAACCGACCGACTCCGTGATCATCGGGCTGTTCGCGCTGCGCCTGAACCCGGACCTCGTGGTCAGCGGCATCAACATCGGTGAGAACCTCTCCTATGAATCCATCATGACCTCGGGGACCGTCGGGGCCGCACTCGAGGCGTCCAACCAGGGGGTGCCGTCCCTCGCCTTCTCGCTCCAGGTGGAGGACCAGGGCGAGAAGTTCGACGACCCCTCAAACATCACGGACCGGTTCTCCGATGCAAAACGGGTGGTCCGTGATGTCTGCGAGCGGGTTCTTGCAACCGGGTTCCCGGAGAACGCCCACGTCATCAACGTGAACATCCCGGCGCCGGTGCGCGGCGGCTACGAGATCACCCGTCTTGCTGAGAAACTCTTCTACACCGGCGTGGAGGAGCGCCTCGACCCCCGCGGGCGCCCCTACTACTGGATCGACGGGCCCCTGTACGAGGACGCGGAGGAGGGGACCGACGTGCACGCAGTGCAGAGAGGCAACGTCTCCATCACGCCGATCACGCTCGACTGCACGGCATTTGCTGCCACGGACGAACTCAAGGGCATCTTTGACGGCATGGATATCTGAGTGGAAGGAGAAGAGTACACCATGCATGCAGCAGAGCAGGTAGAAGCGAAGCGGAACGCAGGTTACCGGGCGGCCGAAGAGGTCAGGGACGGGATGGTCGTCGGTCTCGGCACCGGGTCCACGGTCTTTTTTGCGATGGAACGGTTGGGCGAGCGGATTATCCGAGAAGGCCTCTGTGTCGCCGGCGTTCCGACCTCCTACCAGGCGGCCATCCGGGCACGCCGGTACGGCATCCCCCTCACGAGCCTCGACGAGCATCCCGAACTCGATATCGCCATCGACGGGGCCGACCAGGTCGACCCGGCGCTCCGCCTGATCAAGGGGCGCGGAGCGGCGCTTCTGCGGGAGAAGTGCGTCTGTGACGCAGCCCGAAGTGTGTTCATCGTCGTCGACCCCTCAAAGATGGTCGATACCCTGAATGCGCCCGTGCCGGTCGAGGTGCTCCCGTTCGCCGTGGAGGCGGTATCCCGGCGGCTTGCGGCGCTCGGTGCCGATCCGGTCCTCCGCGAAGGCGTGAAGAAAGACGGCCCGGTCGTCACCGATAACGGCAACTTCATCATCGACTGCGACTTTAAGGCGATCGCGGAACCCGGGCGCCTGGAAGCAGAGATAGCATCGATACCCGGTGCGCTGGAGTGCGGCCTGTTCTGCGGTTACATGGAAAAAATAACAGTAATTGTCGGTGAAGAGAAGGGTTGCAGAATTGTGTCATTGCATTGATATGCATTCCCGCATCTTCTGGATCAGGTCTAACTGATGGCGGGCTTCTCTCTTCTTTTCTTTCTCGATCGTATCCATGATCTCGGTTATCGAACGGGAGAGCGTGTAGATCTTCACCGGCCTCCCTTTGCTCTCCGACTTGCTCTCGCGGGTATCGATCCAGTCGCACTCCTTGAGGTAGCGCATGGCGATGCTGACTTCGGGCTGGCGGAGATCGGTGCCCCGCTCGATGTCCCGGGACGTTGCTTCATCGGTATTCGCAAGATATACAAGCACTTTGGAGACATTCCTCTTGATTCCGATGCCGATTAGGAGTTCGGCAAGTTCTTCATCGCGTGGCGTAAAATACCGTACCTTGTCTGACCTCATCCATCCACCAACAGATTGTATCTATTGTTTTAAATCTGACTATAAAAATATTATTATTTCCATGGGAGATTTGACGATTGTGATAGTTATGAGAGAATGAATGAAGCATCAAACCGATAAGATCGAACGTTTTTTTCACCGGATGACACGTTCTCCGGCAATGCAAGGGATGATCTCCGGGAAGAAAAACCGGTGATCCGGGAGCCAGAGACTCCGGCGGAGGGGCACAGCACCTGCCGGTTCCGTCTCCGTCCACGGTGCCGGCAGTGTGGGGCTGTGAATTCCGGGACGGCCTGCTCCCGCAGGAGGTGGTTGAGAGGCCGTCCCGGAAGGGTCTGCAAACCTTTGATCGGGACGGGTGTGTACAGGGCATGATGCTGCGAGGAAGATCATGCCCCCGACTTGAGCGGGGTAATTGCGGATGAACAAAAGAGGAGGCTATGGAATTCAGATGAGCCCGAGACTGGAGAGTTCGGAGAGGATCCGCCGTACCGCACGCTGGGCATCCTCGGGCACCTTGCCGCCCGTGATGATCAGTTTGCCGGACCCGAAGAGGAGGACGACCACCTTTGGGTCGTCGAGCCGGTAGACCAGTCCAGGGAACTGTTCGGGCTCGTACTCGATCTTGTCCAGGTTGAAGCCCACGGCAATCTTATTCAGGTTGATCGGCGTCCCGAGGTCTGCGGATGTGACGATATTCTGGATCTTATAGGTCAGGTCTTCGGGGATGTCGATGTTGAGTGCCCGCAACTGGTCGGCGAGGATCTGCAGGCCCCGCGAGAGGCTGTCGATGCTTTTTGCACCGGTCAGGACGACTTTGCCGGAGCCGAAGACGAGCGCAGCGATCTTCGGGTCCTGCATGCGGAGAACGACGCCGGGAAACCGCTTCTTATTGTATTCCGCGTCCTTCAGCTGAGAGGCAAGCGAGGGGAGATCAAGAGAATCGGTCACTTTCGCCGAAGCAACGATATTTTCTATCTTGAGGGACTCCTCTGGTTTGTGCTCATTCATATTTATAAGATGCTTAAAAAAGTATATAAAGAGTTGGTTGGTTATTCCTCCAGGGTCGAGATGTCCCCGGGGTCCATCCCCAGTTCCTGCGCTTTTAAGACCCGTCTCATGATCTTGCCGCTCCGGGTTTTGGGGAGCGACTCGACGAATTCTATCTCCGAGGGTATGGCGATGGGGCCGAGCGTCATCCGGACATGGTAGATGAGGTCGTTCCTCAACTTGTCGCCGGGCTGGCGGCCGTCCCTGAGGATAACGAAGGCCTTGATGGAGTTCCCCTTCAGGGCGTCGGGTTTCCCGATAACGGCGGCTTCCGCCACCGCGTCGTGGGAGACGAGCGCGCTCTCGACCTCGGCGGTCCCGATGTTGTGCCCGGCGACGACGATCAGGTCGTCGGACCGTCCGATGACCATGATGTAGCCGTCCTCATCCTTCACCGCGAGGTCTGCTGCGGTGTAGCATCCCGGGACGGTGTTCCAGTACTTGCGGTACCGCTCGTCGTCGTTCCAGATGGTCCGCATCATCGACGGCCATGGCTCTTTGATGACCAGGAGGCCCCCCGTGCCCGGCGGGACCGAATTGCCGGCCATGTCGACGACGTCCGCGACGACGCCCGGGATCGACCTCCCGGCAAAGCCCGGGCGCATGGGCTCACCGATCATCGTGGTCACCATGTGCATCCCGGTCTCGGTCTGCCACCAGGTGTCCATGATCGGGCACCGGTCTTTCCCGATGGTGCGGTAGAACCATTCGAACGCCTCCGGGTTGAGCGGTTCGCCGACCGACCCGAGGATACGGAGCGACGAGAGGTTGTAGCGGTTCGGCCACTCTTCACCCACCCGCATGAACATCCGAATGGCGGTCGGGGCGGTGTAGAAGATGGTGACGCCGTACTCCTCGATGAGGTCCCAGTAGGTGCCCGGGGTCGGGTAGTCAGGGGTTGCCTCCGCGATGAGGCAGGTGGCGCCGTTCAGGAGCGGGCCGTAGACGCCGTAGCTGTGGCCGGTGATCCAGCCGGGGTCGGCGGTGCACCAGTAGATGTCGTTGTCCTTGACATCGAAGACATGGCGGGTGGTGTAGTAGGTTCCGACCATGTAGCCGCCGCAGGTGTGCACGATGCCCTTCGGGGTTCCGGTGGTGCCGCTCGTGTAGAGGATGAAGAGGGGATCCTCGGCGTCCATCGGTTCGGCCGGGCATTCCCGCCCGACGCCGTCCATCAGGTCGTAGTAGTCCACCTCCATCTCGGGGTGGAGTTCGACGGGTTTGTCGTCGTCGCGCCGGAGGATGACGATCCGCTCGACGGAGGGCGCGTTGACGACCGCCTCTTCGACGATGTTCTTGAGCGGGATTGCCTTGCCGCGCCGGTAGGTGACGTCGGCGGTGACGACCACTTTCGCGTCGATGCCCGTGATGCGCTGGTTGAGCGCGTTGACGCCGAACCCGCCGAAGACGACGGAGTGGATCGCGCCGATGCGGGCGCAGGCGAGCATCGCGATGATCTGTTCGGGCACGACCGGCATGTAGATGCAGACCCGGTCGCCCTTCCCGACACCGAGACGTTTCAGGCCGTTTGCGAACCGGCAGACCGCCTGGAAGAGCTGGCGGTAGGTGAAGATCCGCTCCTCTTCCTCGGTCTCTCCCCGCCACATGATTGCGACCTTGTTGCGCCGCTGGTTTTGGACGTGGCGGTCCAGGCAGTTGTGGGTGATGTTGAGTTTTCCGTTCAGGAACCACTTTGCGTACGGGTAGTTCCACTCTTTCACCTGATCCCAGGGCTGGAACCATTCAAGCTCCCGGGCGATACCGTCCCAGAACCCATCCGCGTCTGCCAGGAACCTCTGGTAGGCACGGGTATAGTCGCCTATCCAGGACTGGTCCCGGCAGCTGGCCTCGGGGGTATAGTACCTCGCCTCTTCGAGTTTGACGTTGAAATCTTCAGCCATCCGATTACCCCTATTATACATTATTAATAATGAATATTATATATCAACATTCTGGTTTGGGGGTCCGGATTGGGCGGAGAAGGATCCTTATATGCCAGGCACCGGAACCAGGCCATGAGGAACGGCAGTTGGATCGGAACATGCATCCCTCCATGGATTTTTGAGGGATCGACGCCCGGAGAGCTCATGCCAGCGGGCCAGGTGAGCGGGAGGGGCCAGTGGGGGGTTTGGGGATGCCGGACGGTGAGGTGCCGCACAAAGGGGAGGGGTTTTGCTGGCATACGATCATACTGCCGTCCATAATGCTCGGTGGACAGAAGCCGGACCTGCAGGAACTCCACGTAGGCCACGGATTGTGCGAGGGAATGAGATGATGGATCTCCGGATGCGGCACCTCATTCGTTCAATCGCGTTGCCCATCTCGCTGCAGGATCGTCTCAACCCCTTTCCCCGGTTTTGCCTGCACGCGCCGGACGATATTAGAACGGTGATATGGCATGACGGTGAAAGTATTGCTATACCCTCTTAATGGCTGAGGTTTTCCCAGGAGCAGCAGCCCGGATGGAAGGGCCGCTCCCTCCGAGAATGAAAAGGAGAGCGGAAAACAGCGATCGTGTGCAGGCTCAGCTTCTCTGCCCACGCCCTGATGGACCCACCGGCCTCAGGGCGATCTGACCCGCTCAACCCGGCGATCATACCATAACGTATATAGCGATTGCGAGGCATCCTTAGTTTACAGAATATTGAAATATTATGTCATTGTAAACCACGCCCTGCGACGGTGAACTGAGATGACCATCGGGGAACGGATAAGATCTGCACGCATTGGGGCAGGTATGAGCCAGCGGGATCTGGCAGGAGAAATGGGCCTGAGCGCCATGGCAATCTCGAAATATGAGAACGGCGAGGTCATCCCGAGATCAGGGCTCCTGATTCAAATGAGCGAAATACTTGGGGTGAACGTCGATTACTTCTTCCGCTCCATATCGGTGAACCTTTCCGAGCCGCAGTACCGGTGCCGGAAACCGCTGAAAAAGAAAGAAGCGAATCAGGTGCATGCAAAGGTCCAGGAATGGCTTGAGAGGCACCTCGAGATCGAACGGATCCTGGGCGAGGAAAAGATTCTCATGCTCCCTTCAAAGGAGACCTGCCGCATAGCAAGCCTCGACGGGATTGAAGACGCCGCCCGGAGGGTTCGTGACGAGTGGAGCCTGGGACTCGACCCAATCGAGAATGTCATGGATGTATTGGAGCAGCATGGCATCAGGGTCGGCGTCATCGACGCCCCGGATACGTTTGATGCCCTGACGTTCTACTACGACGACAACACCCCGGTTATCGCCGTGAACAACGACACCCCCGGAGATCGCCAGCGGTTCAACCTCGCCCACGAACTTGGCCACCTGCTCCTTCAGGTAGAGGGAGGCGTCGATGAAGAGGCGGCGGCACACCGGTTTGCCGCTGCGTTCCTCGTACCGAAAGAGATGGCGTTTCGGGAGCTGGGGCAGGGACGCCGGAACATATCGCCGCGCGAGTTCTACCTCCTCAAGCACAAATGGGGTATGAGCATGAGCGCCTGGCTCCATCGGGCTGCAGAACTCGGCATAATATCAAAGAGCACGGCTGAACGCCTCTGGACGCTCTTCAATCAAAATAAATGGCGCGAGCGCGAACCCGGAGTCCCGTTGCCGCCTGAACGTCCGACACACATGAAACTGATGGTTCTCCGCGCTCTTAGCGAGAAGAAGATAAGTACATCACGAGCTCAGGAATTATTGGGGGGAGAGCAGCCCGGTGAGCAGTGTGTTGAATCATTCTAGGCGATACGTGTGAAGGGTATCAAGATCCAGTGTTCGATCGATGCGAACTACGTCTTCGACCTGAACGCCGGCGGTATACTGGAGTATCCCTCGCACCTCGACTACACTTTCCTTATGGCGAACTTGCCCACGAGATAAAAACAATCTCCCACGAACAATTACTCCTCTGCGGCGTGCAGATCGTTGACCTCGAACCCGGGCAGGTTTCGGAGATCTACAAACTCCACCGGGAGCACCGGGGACTCTCCTACAGGGACCTTTCTGCATTCGTCCTGGCACGGGATACGCAAGCCGTACTGGTAACCGGTGACGGTCACCTGCGCATGATGGCCGAAAAGAACGGTGTAGAATGCCACGGAACATTGTGGGTACTGGATGCGCTTGTGGACGCGGGCATCCTCACGGGCCTGCACGCCGCAGATGCCTTGAAAACGATGCAGGCGAACAACCGGTGGCTCCCGAAGACTGAGTGCGAGGCGCGAATACGAACGTGGAAGCCATAGATCTTCACCCGCACACCGCACGGCCAGGGAAGAGAGCGCCTTCAACGATACCGGCAAACAGCACACCCGGGAACGAAGCCATTCATACCAATCCAGATTATTACCAATCATGATCGGGGAGCCGTCGACCGCAAGACCGAGCATGCCCTCCTGGAGGAGGAGTGGCGAAAGGGCGGCGGGCGGCTGCTCACCGGGTTCATCCGCGGGAAGGGGGGCATCCCAGCAAAAAATCACGCCCCCGAAGGGGCAAAAACAGATAAAACGGCTTCAGCCTAATCGTACTCGCGCCAGGTCTTGCCGCAGGCGGTGCACCGGAAGAACCGGACCTCGCTCTCATCAGCCGCCCGCAGTTGCCGCAGCCACCAGAATGCCGTCGTGCAGTCGCACTCCGGGCACTTGATGGTCGCGGTCGGGAGGGTTGCAATCTTATCCTCATCGTCGACGATGGTGATCTCTTTCTCCACGCGTTTGTCTGTCTTTTTTAACCGGTCCGAATCATTGATCTCCCGGATATAGCCACACTTTTTGCATTTCAGCTGACCACCGGACGAGATCATCAGGCCCTTGCACTGCGGACAGAACATCATTACAATAAATGGGCTGCCGATCACAATTAACTTGTGGGGATGAAGGGGGAAAGCCTCCCACAGGGGTGCGGGGCGGAGCGCCCCGGGGCCACACCCGACGGCCGGGGTTCGCATGGCAGATTCCCCGGCCGGATCAGGCGCACAAATGATTTATTGCCGGATACGCCGAAAGGTAAAGGATGAAGGATTACCTGGTGCTGATCTCCTGCATCTGCTTTCTCGTCTTTCTCATCCCGGGCCGGTTCAGGAAATACTTCGCCCTCGGCGGGTGGGCAAGCATCATCGGATACCTCTTCTTCGAGCTCCCTTACTACTTCTCCATCAACAACTTCATGTACCCGGCAATAGCCCTCCTCTCCGTCCCCTTCCTCTATATCACCGCGAAATACCTGCTCCGCGACGACCCCCGGGTGATGCAGATCTCGACGGTAGCGGCCGTGGCGTTCCTGATCTACGCACCGTTCGGCTACATACCCGCACTCGGGGACTGGTTGATCGCCGCCGTCGCCGGCCAGACATCCGCGGCGCTCGCGGCGGTCGGGTATCCCGTAACCTTCGAGGCCTGGAACCTGATGGAGCGCAACGGGTTCCAGACCGAGATTATCCTTGCCTGCACCGGCATCCAGAGCATCGCGATCATGCTCGGGGTTGCCTGGGGCGTCCAGTCGACGCTGAAACAGAAGGTTGCCGGCTTCCTCCTCGTCTTCCCGACGATCTATATCCTGAACATCGTGCGAAACGTCTTCGTGATCACGGCCTACACCGAACAGTGGTTCCCCTACCTTCCCGAGATCGCCGGCAACGGCGAGTTCGGCTACGAGAGTTTCTTCTGGGCGCACAACGTCATGGCCGAACTCGGGGCACTGGTCTTCCTTGTTGTCCTCGCGTATGCCCTCTTCATGATCATCCCCGAACTCGGCACCCTCGCCGACAGCCTCTACCGGCTCTATCGCGGGGAGGTGGAGGGGATCATCCGGCCGACCACCGCAAAATCCGAACTCTAGACCCGGACGGGGAGCGCCTCCCCCATGCCGGCCGTTCTCTCCCGGCAAGCAGCAGCCGCATGCGAGGTGCGGCCGTACCAGAAGAAATCTTTTCCCGGCCTTTATTCCTGCCCCGATGAGGGTTGTGCCTGAGTGCCCCCGGTGGCGGCCGTCCGGGGCAAACGGGCAGGGTTACGACAAAGCCAGAAGAAGTGGGTGAACCGGTCAGGAGTACTGCCGGTAGAGGTAGAAGACCCGCTGAACCGCAGAGAGGTTCGTGCAGACCGCGATAAGGAGGATCGCAATCCAGATGTACCCGGTCACGCCGCCGAGCACCAGCACCAGGATCGTCTCGGGCCTGCCGAAGAAGCCGACTCCCTCAAGCGGATCCTCGATCTTCCCGGCGATCCTCTCGGAGAAGCCGATCTCCGCATACGTGACCGGCTTGATGAAGGTATTGATCAGCGATCCGGCGAGCGCCAGCCCCACGACACCGAAATCGGCCACCGGCGGGACGTCGATGAGGTGGCTGACGATAGGGATGCCGGAGAACCCCACGCCGAGGATGACCGCCGCGTCGACGTATTTGTCGGCGATCCAGTCGAAGACCGCCCCGAACCGGCTCTCCGTGTGATTCTTCCGGGCGACGTTGCCGTCCACCAGGTCGAGGATCGCCGAGACGAACAGGAGAAGGCTGCCCGCGAGGAAGTGGCGCCCGGCGAAGGCAAGTGCGCACGAAAAACCGAAGAGCACGGAGAGCACCGAGACCTGATTCGGCGTAACACCCAGGCGTATGAAAAAGGACGCGATTGGCTCCGTGTATTTGATGAATTTCGGCCGCAGGGAGGTTATATTCATCGCATTATTTATCAGCCCGTGAAGAGTTTAACCTTTGCTCTGCGGGGTGAAGCCGCAACACTTCACCCGGAATACCGTATACAGGCCAAAATCACCAGATTCATAAATCCCTCCGGCAGATAGATCAGCGGGAACGAATTCCAATGCCAGAACATGACAGGCCGCACGTGCTCATGATGTCAGAGATCACCGTCGACGGGAAGCTCACCCTGAAACGCGGGGCCTCAAGCAAGATTCTCATGAAGTACATGGCCCCAGAGACCGAGATCCTCCTTCACCAGACCCGGGCTAAATGCGACGCCATCATGGTCGGGGCAAACACCATCCGGATCGACAACTCCTTCCTGACCGTCCGGTTGGTGGAGGGGAAAAGCCCGCTCCGCATCATTCCGAGCAGCCGGGCGGATATCCCGCCGGATGCAAACATCCTCGGAACGGACGCGAAAACCGTCATCGCCGTCAGCAAGGCCGCGCCGGCGGAGAACATCGCCCGGCTCCGGGAACGCGGCGTCGATGTCGTCGTCGCGGGTGAGAAAGAGGTCGACCTGCCGGGACTGATGGGCATCCTGAAGAGAGACTACGGCGTCGACCGGATGATGATCGAGGGGGGGCCGACGCTGAACTGGGCGATGCTGAACCACCGCCTCGTGGATGAGATACGCCTGATTCACCTGCCGTTCATCGTCGGCGGCGCCGATACCCCGTCGCTCGTCGGCGGGATGCATATCGAGACCGAAGACGAGATGTTCCGGCTCGCTTTAAAACGCCATTACATGTGCGGGAGCAACCTGGTCACCGAGTGGGACGTGCTCTACAACTCCGCTTCCCGCGAGTAATCTTTTTTGACCGCCTAGATCATCACGTAGGGGTCGGCCTTCATGTATTCCCGGCAGACCGTCGTCGCGTAGTGGCCGGGAGGAAGCGTGAATTTGAGCCGGACGTCCGCACCGGAGACGTCCGCCTCCACGTCGGCGGAGAGGCCGATCGGCCGGAGGGTCCCGGCAAACGCCGTCTTTACGAACCGGGAGGCGCGCTCGAAGTCTCCGGCGTCGATGCCCGCTCTCTGCATCAGTTCCTGCAGGATCTCGTCCATCGGCCCGTGCGATACTACCGGTTCGGCTCCCGGGATGAAGAGGGCGATCCGGCACCTGCCGCGGCGGATCTGCATCAGAGCCGCCTGCCGGTTCCGCGCGGAGACGATATCCTCACGGCCGTTCACAAAGAGGAGCCGGTCGCCGACCTCAGGCTCGGTGAGCGGCATGCCGGCATCTATCCGGGAGGAAAGCGCGCAGTTGAAGAGGTAGGACTGGAACGCGCTCACGAGGAGCGAGAGGAGTTTCGGGGGGAGTGCCCGGAGCGCACCGGCGTAGTCGCCGGGGTTCGCGACGAGGTGGTTCGCCATCGCCCGTTCATAGGTCATCCAGATGGGGAGGTCGGCGAGGGCCGCCCGTGCATCGTGAGTCTCGGCGAAATGAGTCCGGGCGCGCTGTGCCTCTTCCGACTCCCGGGGGTATCCCCGGCCGATGTAGGTGGTCACGGCGCCTTCGTAATCGCCCTTGAGGATCCGCTCGCCGACAAGGTGCGTGACCGGCCGGACGACGCCGAACCGCTGCAGCCCGTAGTAGTTCGGTATCCCGGCGGACGCCACCTCCGTCGCCGCCTGCACCCGCGCCGGGAGATCTTTTGGTATGCAGTCGCGGATGACGATATCGAACCGGTTGCCTGCGAGGGTCCCGAGGGCGAGCGAATGCTGCGATCGCCCGACGACCTCGAGTGAGATGTCTGCAAGGTGCACCTGCTCGACCACTTCGGGCGGGACATCATAGATCGATATGAACTGGGTGGTCACCGCGTTCTTGTCCTTGGTCCCCGCCCAGGCGATCCGCCGGTGGCTGATGCCGAGCCGTTTTGCGATCTCCTTGACCGCACGCTGGAGCTCCCAGTTCGTCTTGGTGAGCCGGCAGATGAGGTATGGGCCGTTCTGGTCGCTGATCGGGAGCGGGAGTTCTTCAACGACGAAGTCGGCGGGGCTTGCGCGGAGCCGCCCGCCGATGCCGGGAGCGTCGGACGCGTAGTAGCGCATCCCGAGGTCCTGCTCGAGGGGATAGGGCGAGGGCATCATAGCAGGGAGAGGTCTCCGGTGATCCGGTCGAGGTCTTCGGAGCGGGCGGGGCCGAGGCCGAGCGCCGTCACGGTTCCGGGCGGGATCTCGGTCATCCCGGCGTCCTGGATGATCGATGCAGGGATGCCTGCCCGTTCTGCGATCGTCTTGAGTTCGAAGAGCTGGCGCTCGGACGAGGCCTTCAGCACCACCTTCTTCTGCCCCTCTTCGAACCAGGCCTTCTTTGCTATCTTGTCGGCCTTCTCGTAGGCGCCGATGGCGGCGTGGGCGATCTGCGCACACTTCTTGCCGCAGCTCATCTTGATGTCGGCGCGCACGACCAGGCACTGTTTCCACTTGAACTCCCGTATATCCAGCATTTCGTACTACCTGGGGCATGATCCGTCAAATACGCAGCTGTGGGGGGCGACGTTCCTCTGGAATGCGACGGGCTGAAAGGGCCCGGAGCATGAGCACCGGAGGTGCGAACGGAGCTTGAGCACCGTTAGGTGCGAGGGCGGGGGGCGATACGTTGCCGGCCTTGCGGGGAGGGGCGCGAGGGGACGGGGAAGAGTTCACGAAAGCCAGACAGGCTTTCATAAGCCGCACCCGACGGTGCTCCTGTGATATTGATCGCGACTATCGAAAGGATACGCATGGTAAAACCCTGTACACTGGACCGTGGGGATATCGCGTCTGGGGGAAGGGTTGCAGGGGAGGGGGGTCTCCCCCCTCCC
>NZ_JABFFQ010000015.1:0-37424 GCF_032944295.1 Methanoculleus nereidis | reverse complement strand
CATCCCCCCTCCCCTTTCCCCACCCCCCTGCGTGGCGATATCCCATGGAAAGCCGTGCATGGGAACTATGATAGCCACAAGAACAACGTTCCATGGCGTGATACTCACCACCGACCCCTTCTCACCTCGTGACAGGGGGTCACAACAGGAGATGGCCGAGCAACTCCTGCACCCCCAGCCCTCTCCCCCATCCCCTTCCGGGCATCTGCGAGATGCCCGGCACACCGTATGCCGGATCGGCCATTCAGACGGCCACACCCGTTAAAAAACCCCATATTATCATCTATTTTTTATTTCCTCAATGTTTTACAAAAATATGCAAACATATATAATAATAAACATGGACAGTATACCATCCAAAGGGGACAGGATTCATGGATGATTCCATACACGATCAGTTCGCCCACATCCCGGAACGGATCTCCGGGCTCGTCGACCTGGCATACAACCTCTGGTGGAGCTGGAACCCGGAAGCGCGGATACTCTTCAAGCAACTGAACCATCAGGCGTGGAAAGCAAGCGTCCACAACCCTATCCGGATGCTCCGCGAAATACCGGTCGAGTTCCTGAACCGGGCGGCGGAGGACCCTGCCTACTGCCACCGCTACGACATCGTCATGCGCCGGTTCAGGAAATACATGAGCGCCACCGGGACCTGGTTCTCCGAGGAGTACGCCGGCCGTCCCCCACTGACGGTCGCCTACTTCTCAGCGGAGTACGGGCTCCACCACTCGCTCCCCATCTATGCAGGGGGGCTCGGGTTCCTCGCCGGCGACCACCTGAAGGAAGCAAGCGACCTCGGCCTCCCGATGGTCGCCGTCGGGTTCCTGTACTCACAGGGCTACCTGCACCAGCAGATCAACCCCGACGGCTGGCAGGAAGACGTCACCGAACCGCTCGACCGGGATGCGGCGCCCGTCACCCGGGTACTCGACTCCGACGGCGAAGACCTGGTGGTCAGGGTCCCGCACGTCGACCCGCCCATCTACGTCGCCGTCCGGAAGGTCCAGGTCGGCAGGATTCCACTCTACCTCCTGGATACGGACATCCCCTGCAACGACCCCCATAATCGGGGCATATCGTCCCGGCTCTATGCGGGCGACCAGGATCAGCGCCTCCGGCAGGAGATCGTGCTCGGCATCGGCGGGAGGAAGGTGCTCCACGCCCTCGGCATCGAGTACGCGGCGGTGCACTTAAACGAAGGCCACCCGGCGTTTGCGCTGCTCGAGCGGATCCGGGAGCGGGTCGAGCGGGGGATGGAGTTTGAAGAGGCGCTCGAGGAAGTGCGGGCGACCTCCATCTTCACCACGCACACGCCCGTCCCTGCAGGGCACGACGTCTTCCCCGTCGACCTCATCGACCGCTACTTCGCGCCCTACTACACGGCGCTCGGCATCGACCGGATGAGATTCCTGCAACTCGGGGTCCACCCGGAGAGCCCCGCCTCGGGCTTCAACATGACCGCATTCGCCCTGCGTGCGTCGGCGCACCACAACGGCGTCTCGCGTGCAAACAAGGTCGTCGCCTGCGACATGTGGAAATGCCTCTGGCCCGGGCCCCCGGAGGCGACGGTGCCCATCGACTACGTCACGAACGGCGTCCACGTCCCGACCTGGCTGAACACCCGGATGAAGGGGCTGTACGACCGGTATATCGGGCCGGCCTCTCCCGACTGGCTCTCGGAGCACGACGACCCGGTGATATGGGAACTCATCGACGAGATCCCCGACACCGAACTCTGGCAACTGCACCTCTGGCTGAAGGCAAAACTCCTCAACCGGATCCGGGAGCGGGAGCGGATCAAATGGGCTGCGCACCGCGGCGCGCTCAATCCCGCAGCCGAAGGGGCGTTCCTCAACCCCTCCATCCTGACGATCGGGTTTGCCCGGCGATTCTCGACCTACAAACGGGCGCACCTCATCTTTGAGGACCTGGAGCGGTTGAAGCGCATCTTAAACAACCCCTGGCAGCCCGTCCAGATCATCTTCGCCGGCAAGGCCCACCCGTCGGACAACGAGGGCAAGGGAGTGCTCCAGCAGATCTACCGCTACACGCAGGACCCCGGGTTCGGAGGTCGCGTCGCGTTCATCGAGGACTACAACGACCAGGTAGCGCAGTACCTGGTGCACGGCGTTGACGTCTGGTTAAACAACCCCCTGCCCCCGATGGAGGCAAGCGGCACGAGCGGCATGAAGGCGTCGCTCAACGGGGTGCCCAACCTCTCCATCCTCGACGGGTGGTGGATCGAAGGCTATAACGGCAGAAACGGCTGGGCGTTCGGGAGCGAGACGGCCTCCTGCGACGGGAGGAACGCCGTCGATGCCGCGGCGATCTACAACCTCCTGGAAAAGGAGGTCGTCCCGCTCTACTACGACCGCTCCATCGACGATGTCCCCCACGGCTGGGTGAAGGTGATGAAGGAGTCGATCAAGAGCAACGGCCCCCGGTTCTCGTCCCGCCGGATGGTGAAGGAGTACGTCGCCCGGTACTATCCGTCCCTTCTGAAAGGCGCGGGGCCGGAGCATGCCCGGCGCCCGGCAGCGGCGAAACCCCGGACTCCGGCCTGGAAACTGCAGGCTCAGGAAAAAGCGGAAGAATGGAACGAATGAGATCCTACGAGGAGCGCTTCGCGCCGGTTGAAGCCGGACCCACTCTCCGTGAGACCCGCCTGCGCGTCTCATTGGATGCGGCCTGAAGCCCCCGCTCCTCGTGCGGGGACATTCCCCCGGCCCGGGCAACCCGCTGCCGGGTTTCAGCGCTTGCGGCCTGGAGCCCTCGCGTCTCATGCGGGGCCCGGCCCCCGGCTTTCGCAACCCGCCGGCGTGTCTCGCGGGAAGCAGCCTGGAGCCCCCGTTTTGTGTGCGGCGCCATCCCGCCGATCGTTGCAACACGCTTCCGGGTCGCTTCATCCGCGGATGCGAGACCGCGCTTTGCCTTCTTCTCCTCTCCGGTCATACCATCCTCTCCCGGTACGTTGCTCCCCTTCACCCGGTCGACCCCGTACTGCCATGCTCCATCATGCCCCCCGGCACGTCAGCCATGCACAATAAATATAAAAATATTGTTATATTAATGGTCATCCAGATTTTTCGCCTACTCTCCAGTTGCAGAAATCGGAGAGGCGGACTATACGAGCCTTTCGAACCGGTCTTCAGGGTATAGGAAGGGCCACAGCCACACCCGAAAAAAAAGTCGTTCCGGTCGGCAGGACCATTTCCCGCCTACATAACCTCGCCGAGAGCCTTGCTCACGTCGGCGGCGGAGCGGAACTCCCGGTCCCGGATCCTGTTCAGGATATCGAGCACGTCACCCGGTGCGTTGTTCTTCTGCGCCTGGCTGATGACCCCGCTTATGCCTGCAGGATAGTGCATGCCGCGGAGGTACCGCTGCACTTCAGCCACGCTGACGGCCGTGGTTCTGGGTTGTTCCCGTGTCTCCGCCCGTTCGGGTGCAGGGCCGGCCCCTTCACCGGCCGGCGTTCTCCGCCTTGATCCGAACCCCGACCCGGCCATCGCCTTGCTGACGTCTATCGGCGAGTGATAGGTCTGGTCGGGCAGGCCGTCAAGGGTATCCATGACATCCCTATCCGCATTGTTCATCCTTGCCCGGTCGATCAGGTCCTGCCTGTTCGCCGGGTAGTCCACCCCGGCCAGGTACTTCTCAACCGTCGCCGGGTTCACCTTGAACCTTGCCTCTGCCATCGTGTCACCTCCTGTGACGGGCGGTGAATGGGGCAGCTGGTATAAAACAGTTGTTCTGCCGCTCGCGGCGGCGGAAAATCGTCCATTCAGGTAATGCGATTCGATGGGCAGGGTGGAGCCTTCGGGGACCCTGCACAGGATATGCTCATACCCCGTTCTGCAGCTCCCTGATCATCCGCCGTATCTGGCCGAACTGCACCTCCGGCGTGGTAAAAATGCAGAGGTACTCGTCCCCATAGGGAGCAATGATGACGTTTCCACCGCGATAAAAGAGCGTCATCTGCACGAATGCCCCGCATGCGGGGGCAGCCGACCGCAGGCCGAGCGACCACCGGAGCAGATCCTCGGCGAACGCGACGGTATAGTCGGCATCGAGGTCTCCGGCGGAAGAGAGGCAGAGACCGTCGGAGAAACAGGCAACCGCGGTCACCCCCGGTTGCTGCAGCACTGCCCCGAACGGTCCGGGAGAGGCACCGTGCTCCACGGCCCCGGCCGCAAGGCTGCGCCCATCATGCTCCCGGGGTGGGTCGGCCGCGGGAGGTTCACGGTCAGGGTGCAGGAGGGCCTCATCCTGGCGGCAGAGATCCAGGGCTTCCTGCATCTCGTCGGTCTCGTACTTCCAGAGGCCGAAGTCGAGGATAGGCTGACTGTCGAAGTACTTCAACGCCGACGGCCCGTTCAGGGATTTCAGGGGGTGCTTGAACTGTGCAGCGAGAGGCACGCCTTTCTGCACCAGCACAACCCCCTCTCCATCCTGCATCGTGATCCGCACCGCCCCGGCAAACCGGGCCGTGTGGGAAAAGATCCACTGGAGCGGCGCCTGCATCTCGCCGATCGCTTTTCCCCCGGGTAGTTTATCCATCATCCGGATTCCTGCCTGACCGCGTCATCTTGTCGAAAGCAAGCGTCTTCCCACCCGCTTCTCCTACTCGGCGTCGTCTTTTGCAAGGGTATCGAGGATCCTGTAGGAGTTGATCAGACGGTTGAACGCGATTGCGAGTTCACCGATCTCATCGTTGCTCGTCACCGTGATCTCGGCGTTCGTGAGGTCGCCCTGACTGACGCTGGTTGCAACGTTCGCCAGCTGCTCGATGGGGGCTGTGATGCTCCTGGCAAGGTAGAAACTCCACATCAGGATGACAGAGAGCGTGAGCAGGGTCATGATAATGATGCTGTTCTGCAGACCGAGTGTGGCGATGACGCTCCCGGTATCCCCTGCCGAGACGATCCCCAGCAGGAAAATGGGGATGACTGCAACGGTGAGCATGCTCGCCATGAGCTTGTAGAATATCGGGATCTGGATGACAAGTCCATCCTGCGTTATCCCGACATCTTGCGAGAAGATTTCAGCCATGGAAGAGTAATTTCTTATTTTAATATATTAATTTATCTTTTACTAATTCTTTACAATATGACAAAATTTTAGAATCTAAAGGTTCTAAAAAGGCAATAATCGATTCCAGCCATTTATATTTGTCTTTAAACATAATATACTCAAATCAGGATAATTGTGCCAACCTTGAATTGAGATATATGTACGCGTGACTGATATTCACGCACCCGCTGCAAAGCATGAATGTTTTTTCGCCGGCAGGCGTGCCCCGCCGCCGCCCGAACGTATGGCGGAAGCGGGGTGGAACGGCATCCGGAGGGGCATCAACATATTGATACAGGATGCGGAGAAGTGGGAGTGAGCGCAACTTCCTGTTGCGTGCCGGGGTTGGGGGCTTAGCGTATGACTCTTGTGATTGCATTCATCGGAAACCAGGGCGCCGTCATGGCGGGGGACATGCGGGAGATCGCATTTGGGGGTGACGATTCCCGCATCGAAGACCTGGAGCGTGAACTCTACAGCGGCTCGATCACTTCCGACACCGACCTCGCAGAGCGGGCGGACGAGATGGGCGTGACCATCCGGGTCAGGGACGATAAGGCCAAGGTCTCGCAGCAGGACGGAGTGCTCGTCGGCGAGGTGACCGAGACAGAGGGAGCGGCAGTCGCAAAGAGGAGGCTGTACGCTACGACGGGCAGCTACGCAATTGCCGAGGTCCTCGACTCCCGGTTACGGGTAATGCAGAGGGGCAGGGCAAGCAATTTCGTGGTGCTGGGCAACGATATCACGAAAAAGATTGCCAACCAGTGCATTCAGGGGATGTGGGAAGGAGGGACGATTCAGGATGCTCTGCGACTCCTCATGCTCACCATGCAGATAGCAGCGAGCGCAACGGCATCGGTGAGCAGGACGTTCATACTGGTGCATACCGATCGCGCGGCAAACCTGGCTGACGCTATCGACCGGGATTCGCACAGAGAATGAATCCGGGGTTGTGCCCACCCCCACTCCGGTGCTATGCCCTGCTGGAGGTCGGCGACGGCACAGAAAAGCGAGAATTACTGGTTGAGATAGTTGTGCTTCTTAAGCCAGTCTACCTGCGGCCTGATATAACGGTAGACGATATCACACTTCTCGTCCTGAAAACTCCAGGGGACGACGATCAGGAGGTCACCTTCGCGTATCCAGAGCCTCTTTTTGATCTTGCCTTTAATCCGTCCGGTGCGCGTGACGCCGTCTTCGCAGCGGACACGGATGTGGTTTGCCCCGAGCATCAGGTCGGCCCTGGCGAATATCTCCCGGTTTCGCTTCTTTGGTAGTCGTACGCGTACGATCTCTTCGGTTCCGTTGTTGTGAGTTCCTCGTGTATTTCTCAGTTAATCAACTCCGTAATAGATGGCGGCGTGACCCGCCTGAATACGTTGTCAGAGGTTTATATCAATGACCCAAGCCACCATTAAAGTATCTGTCACGGGGAACACCCGCGCAACCGGGACCCGGCGGGAAGAATCGTATGCGCAGGGTGATCCGGGCGCTGCCGGGGCATCGGCGCCGGTGAGCGAACTGAATCGACCTGCCGGATCTGGTGCGGGGCAGCATGAACCTGACCCCGCGGCGCCCCGGGCCGGCTGGCTGGCGGTGCCGCACATCCGGGGCAGGGCATGAAGCGTGTGCCCGACGCAGCAGATACCTGACCCGGGTTTCCGTCCCGAAGAGTAATCCTACCCCGGATCCGGAATAGGATTGTCAAAAGGCCTTAGATCAGGCGCAACGCCATCAGAAGGTGCGTCCCCGCGTCAGGTGAGCTGCCCCCAAACCGCCGTCCGGTTTTTCATCCGAAGAGTAATTAAGGTTTGAGGGTATATGAGTGAAGAGGATCTTTGAATGGAAAGCAGCAAGCTGTACGTCGGTAACCTCACCTACTCGGTAAATGAAGAACAGTTGAAAGAACTATTCAGCCAGTACGGGACGGTAAGCGACGTCAGAGTCATCGAGCGCAAAGGGTTCGGGTTTGTTGAGATGTCCAGCCCCGAAGAGGCTGAGGCAGCAAAGGAAGCCCTGAACAACACTGTATTTGAAGGCCGTACCTTGAAGATCGACGAGGCCCGGCCTCCGAGACCGAGGAATGACTTCCGGCGCTACTAACATTTTCCCGGAAGAACAGCAATCTAAATATCCCACGTTTTTCAAGAGCAGGGGTTCATGCGAACCTCATCTCTGATTATCCGGCACACACGGTTACGTTACCGGTTCATCTGTCCGTTTTGCAGCCATCCTGCCGAACGTGACAGAATCGTGTCGATACGGCCGTTGTCGTCGACCCGCTGGACGGGATAAGGAATCTCCTCCTCCAGTGCTCTGCCGGGAGAGAGGCCGGCCCGCTTGCCAGGTGCAGCCGCCACCACCTCTGATCGGGATCATTCTTTCGCCAGATAGCGCGTATTTTTGCCCTAAAGGGCAGCAACATTTTTATTCACCTAGAGCTATGGGGCGGCCGTGTGTCCCGCATGCGGGATGCAGCTGAAACGGTGGTGAGAACCATGGCAGAAGAAAGACCTTCAGTAAAAGGCGGAATGGCCTCTGCAGCACAGGCAGCCTCTGTTGAGGAACTGAGTGCATCTGCATTCCAGAAGTTTCTCAGCGGTATGGATTACCCGGCCGGCAAACAGGACCTGATCAGCCACGCACGGAAGAACAACGCGCCCGACGCGGTGATCCAGGTTCTCGAGATGTTCCAGGACAAGACCTTCCAGTCCGCAGCAGACGTGAGCCAGGAGTTTGGCAGGATCAAATAACCCAACTTTTTTGCACCTCCCGGCAGTCGCAACTTCCCGGTATCTCTCATTCCTCAAGGGTGAACTCCGCCGCCCAATCGAACCCCTGGTTGTCTTCATACCACTGCGGCCAGTGGGAGGCCCATGCCGGCACGTTCGTATCCCGGACCCGTTCGGTGGCCGGGAGATAGGGCTTGATGTCCAGCACCGGCGTGCCGTCGTCGGCATCTATATACGCGACCCTGACGGTGCTCGATGCGGTGTCGATGCCGACGACCGGAACCACCGAGAGCGCGATCGGGTTCGGCCGGACGGGTGACCGGGTGGCGAAGATTCCGATCGTCTCCGGGCCTCTCGTATACGGCTTTTTGCAGACCGTCTCGTTCCGGCACTCCGGCGTATCGACCCGGTCGCCCCACCAGAGCACGATGATGTGGCTGAATCCGTCGAGCCCCAGGAGTGCCGGCCGGAACGGTTCGGCGATCTCGATCGAGAACGATTCGTCGTCGGCATGCACGGTGCCGACCGGTTTTACGGAGAATGTGCGTGTATCCATACCGGTAGCCTTTCCCCGGAACGATGCCCGTCCGGCATCGTCCCGCTCAGTTCAAGGATTGGCGCAGGAGAATTAAAAGGGCACGAGTCTGCCCCGGGGCAGGGTTGCGATACTTTCCGGGCCGGCATACCATCCGGGATGGACCGGAATGATTGAGCAGACGGACCGGAAGAAACGATTAAACCCCGCGCAGAGAGGGAACCGCCGGAATTGGGACGACCTGAAAAAGCGTATGCGAGAGGCCGGATTCGAACCGGCGAACTCCTACGAGACTGGGCCCTGAACCCAGCGCCTTTGACCTGGCTTGGCAACCCTCGCACGAAAGCATGGCGAACTTCCGCCGTTGACGTGACCCGGCGTTCTTCGCGCCTAATACTGTAGTATCTCCAACAAAATAAAGGTAATTACTCCCCACCCTCACCGACGGCAGGAGAGTTGTGGGAGTTGCTGTCCATAAACCGCCTCATCTCCAGTTCACGGAGCTCGTGCCGCCTGATCTTGCCGGAGATGGTCTTTGGGAGCGACTCCACGAACTCGATCACGCGGGGGTACTTGTAAGGCGCCGTCACCCGCTTGACCTGCTTCTGTATATCCTTGATCAGGGACTCCGTGGGCCGATAGCCGGGCTTCAAGACGATGAACGCTTTGACGACCAGCCCGCGGAGCACATCGGGCGACCCGACGACCGCCGCCTCCTGCACGGCGGGGTGTTCCATGAGGGCGCTCTCGACCTCGAACGGCCCGATCCGATAGCCGGAGGACTTGATGACATCGTCGTCACGGCCGATGAACCAGAAGTAGCCGTCCTCGTCCATGCAGGCCTTGTCGCCGGTGTAGTAGAACCCGTCGGAAAAGACCTTGCGGTTCTCCTCTCCGTTGTCCAGGTAGCCGGAGAAGAGCCCGACCGGGCGCGGGTCAAGCCTGATCGCGATCCGCCCCTCCTCCCCGGCGCCGACCACGTTCCCGTCGTCGTCGTGGAGCTCGATATGCCAGCCCGGCATGGGCCTCCCCATGGAGCCGGGCTTGGGCTTCATGCCGGGAAGCGTCCCGATGCAGAGCACCGTCTCGGTCTGGCCGTAGCCTTCGTAGATCGTCCTCCCGGTTCCCTCCTCCCATGCCCGGATCACCTCGGGGTTGAGGGCTTCCCCGGCGCTGCAGCAGTGCCGCAGGTCGGCGAGATCGAACTTGTCGAGGTCGGCGAGGATCAGCATCCGGTAGATGGTCGGGGGGCAGCAGAACGTCGTGACTCCGTACCTCTCCAGCAGCGGCAGGATCTCGGTGGCGTGGAACCGGCCCCGGATGTCGTAGACGAAGATGCAGGCGCCGACGATCCACTGGCCGTAGAGTTTCCCCCACGCGCTCTTCCCCCAGCCGGTATCGGAGATCGTCAGATGCAGGTCATTTGGGCGCAGGTCGTGCCACAACTGCGCGGTGACGAGGTGTCCGAGCGGGTAGGAGTGGTCATGGATCACCATCTTCGGCTCGCCGGTGGTGCCGGAGGTGAAGAAGATCAGCAGCGGGTCGGTCGCTTTTGTCCGGTGCATGCCGGGGAGGTTCACCAGTTTGTGCGAGCAGGGCGCGGGGTAGTCGAGCTCGACGGGGTAACTGACCCACCCGTCCTTTACGCCGTCGATCATCAGCCGGACCGCAAGCGTGGGGCAGTCTTCGCGGATCTCCTCGACCTTATCCGCGTGCTCGGCCATGGTGATGATCATCCTGATGCCGGCAGCCTGAATACGGTATTTCAGGTCTTTTGGGGTCAGCATCGTCGTTGCGGGGCAGTATACGGCGCCGAGTTTGATGAGGGCAATGGTGAAGATCCACCATTCAGGTGTCCGGGGGAGCATCAGCATGACCCGGTCGCCCTTCTTGATGCCGTATTTCAGGCAGATGTTGACCGCCTGGTTTGAGAGGCGCATAAGGTCGAAGAAGGTGTATTTCTTCTCGTTTCCTTTCTGGTCCACCCAGATCATCGCCAGTTTGTTCCGGTCCTTCTTCGCCCATGCGTCGATCACGTCGAAACCGAAGTTGTAGTATTCAGGGACGTTTATCGTGAAATTTGCGCAGAGATCTTCATAGGACGCTGGTTTTTGCTCGTCATCCGCCATAACGCGATCAGTAAAAGGTTGCGCGTTTATGGTTTAAAGCATTCACGAAGTTGAAAGGCACTCCGTATCCCGAATAGCCATAAAGATTACCCATTAGTATTATGGTTCAAAAAATAATACTCATATCAATGGATGAGAAGGGATACGAGTCACTGAAAATTGAGAACATCGTTGCTTCCGGGGTGATTGCAGACTCAATCGACCTCGAAAACGTATCGGATAAAATAAAAAACTGCGAACTGAATACGAAGCGGTTCCCCGGAGCGGTCTACCGTATCGAGAAACCCAAGATCGCATCCCTGATATTCTCCTCGGGAAAAGTGGTGCTCACCGGTATCAGGAACAACCAGGATCTGCATGACGGTCTCGATATCATCATGCAGTCGCTCAAGGATGCCGGGGTCGATACCTACAACGAACCACAGGTCGCAGTCACGAATATCGTCTGTTCGTACGATATGGGCAGGTACATCAACTTAAACAAGGTGGTCATCACCCTCAACCTCGAGAACATTGAGTACGAACCCGAGCAGTTCCCGGGACTCGTCTACCGCATCGAGGACCCGAAGATCGTCGCCCTTCTCTTCAGTTCCGGCAAGATTATCCTGACCGGCGGAAAGAATATCGAGGATATCAAGAGAGGGCTTGATTTCCTGGAGCAGCGGCTCGAAACTATAATGTAACCCTTTTTCCGATACGTTCTTTTTGCCGGGGGCCGGGAAGCTCCGATTTTTTGGCCGGGGTTCGATTCGCCTATAGAGGACATCCTGCCTGTATGCGCCGGCGAAGTATTCGGACCTGACGCGGGTCTTTTGGTGGCCGCAACTTATGTCTTATGGTATTTGTGCTCCAGGCGTGCCGTCGATCTTACTCGAGAGCGCTGTTCTCTGAAGCGTCGCAACTCCCATGCACGGCTTTCGTGGGGATATCGCCATTGGGGGTGGGGCTGACGGGGAGGGGGGCGTGCCCCCCTCCCCTGTCTCCACTCGTAAGTTGATGTTTACAACCCCCACCCCACCCGGCCTCCGGCCTCCTCACCCGCTCCTGCGGTGCTCATGCTCCGGCCCCGAAAACGCTTCGCGTTTTCTCAAGCTCCGGTCCTTCGGACCATCGCACCCCGCCCCGAGGGGCGGGGGCAGTGCATGGCGATACTCCCACGGTCCACTATACCGGGCTTTTTCCTGGTTTCCGCCGCCACCCCCAGTCACAGGCTATACTCAAAAGCCACCATCAGGTGGCCCCAGGTGCCGGCAAATCTCAACCCTCTCACCAATACCGATGCGTCTTCACGTAGTTCCGCTCGGCCTTGAGGATCTCCCGGTAGAAGGCGTCCCCTTCGGAGAGGGTCGCGAGGACCCGTGAGGCCACGTCCGGGCCGACGCCTTTCGCCGCGAGAGCGACCACCGCCTTCTTCCCGCTGGAGAGGACGATGTTTGCGTTCCGGAGGAACCGGACCTCGATCGCCCGCTCCTCCTCGGACTTGTTCTTCTTCTTCACCGCCGGGATGAGCTGTTCGTCCCAGGGTTTCAGCGCCGCGATGAGGCGAGCGCTGCAGAGAGGGCACTGCGGCTTATCAGGGACCCGCTCGACGACCGTCCGGCTCTTCCACTTCCGGCAGTGCATACAGAAGAGGACGACGTCCTCCTTCTCGAGGCGGCGCGCGAGCGTCCCGATCACCGCCTGGTCGACCATCGGCGGCGGGATCATGTCCCTTGACGACGAGAGCCCTTCGCTCCCGAGCGGGCTCAGCCGCCCGGAGGTGACGGCAACCCGCCCGTCGCGGACCGCTGTGAGGATATCCTGCGCCGCATCCACGTCCATGGAGTTCGCGAAGAGTTCCCGGTAGGCCTCGGCAGCGATGACGGTCTCGTCGAAGAGGTCGATGAGCCGGTGGATACTGAACCGCTCGTAGTCGGCGTCCGCGTCGATGGCGCCGAACTTCTTGGCCACCTGCACGAGTTTCCACTTGAAGAGCGCTGTGCGCTTGAGGGCAAGTTTCAGGATCCCGGGGAGGTGTTCGGGTTCGAGCGCCGCAAGGGTCTCCTGCACCTCGAGTGAGCGGACGTTCTCGGGCAGGCGCAGGAGGAACCGGTAGGCCCCGACCTCGATCCCGACGCTCGTCCCGTAGCGGGCCGAGAGGAGGACCGAGAGTGCCCGGGCAAGCGTCTCGTTCGCCCTGTGCCCGCCGCAGACGTTGCAGACCACGCCTTCGTCCGCGTTCTCGAGGGTGATGAGGCGGTCGGTGGGGACCGGGTAGCGTCCCTCGTCCATCCTGGCGATGAACCGCTCCGCGTAACGGACCGCTTCCGGGATATCGGAGTAGCGGCCGAATGCCCGGGTCCGCCGGAGCGCCCCGACCTCCCGGGCGACGGGGAACGGCACCGGGATCTGCTCGCCCTCCCACGACGGGACCTCTCCCTTCGCCCGGGTGGCCGGCTCGACCGTGATCCTGGTCCCCTCGATCTCAAGCACCCGCCAGAGCTGACCCTTGGTGATGAAGACCGCGCCGGTGTGCATCCACCCGAGGACGAACGACTCGTCGAGCGTCCCGACCGTGCGGCGCGAGACCATATCGAAGATCTCCATCTTGCGCTCGTCGTGGATCATGGAGAGGTTCTCGATGAGGTAGCGCCGGGCCCGGCCCGTCCGGACGATCCGGGTCCCGTCAAGTCGGATCAGCCGGTGCTCCGCCATCTGGCGGCAGACGTCGTCGAGGAGCGGCCCGCACCCGGCAAAGACGCTCGACCGCTCGATCATCGCCCGGACACGGGAGACCTCGATCTCGCCGTACTCGACCGCGATCGCCGCCACCTGGTTCGCGAGGACGTCGGCGGCACCGGCGGGCGGGACGATCCGCTCGCACTCGTTCGCCTTCGCCCGGCGTGCAATCACGAGCGACTCTAACAGGTCGTCAAACCCCGTCGCGAGGACGGTCCCGCGCGAGACGGCGTCGAGGTGGTGGCCGGCCCGGCCGACCCGCTGCACCAGGCGCGAGACCTGCCGGGGGGAGCCGAACTGGACGACGTGCTCGATGTGCCCGATGTCGATCCCAAGTTCCATCGACGACGTGGCAATCAGCGTCCGGACCTCGCCCTTCCTGAACCGCTCCTCGGCGTCGACCCTGACGTCCCGCGAGAGCGAGCCGTGGTGGACCTCGACGTCGCCGCGGGAGTAGAGGTGGTGGCCGAGCGCCTCGGCGGTCACCCGGGTGTTGACGAAGACGAGCGTGGAGCCCGGCGCGTCCAGGCACCTCCCGACGGCCCGGGCCTGGGTGGCGAAGTCCTCCCCGGCAAACCGGACGCCGATATCGAGGCTGCTCGCGACCGGCACCTCGACGAGCGAGAAGGGCCGGGGGCCGCAGAGGAACCGGCCGATGTCGCCCGGGTTCCCGACGGTCGCCGAGAGGCCGATCCGCTGGAACTCTCCCGCATATCCGGCAAGGCGTTCGAGCGCAACCGCGAGCTGTGCTCCCCGCTTGCTGTCGGCGAGCTCGTGGATCTCATCGATGACGACGTATCGGACGTTCTTCAGGTGCTCACGGAGGCGCTTGCCCATGAAGAGCGCCTGCAGCGACTCCGGGGTGGTGATGAGGAGGTCGGGAGCGTTCAGCGCCTGTTTGCGCCGCTCGTTCTGCGGGGTGTCCCCGTGCCGGACGCCGACCGAGAGGCCGAGTTCCCGGCACCACCACTCCATCCGTGCGAGGATATCCCGGTTCAGGGACCGGAGCGGGGTGATGTAGAGCGCCTTGAACCCCGCGCCGGTGGTCTCGAGGAGCCGGTCGAAGACCGGGAGCATCGCGCTCTCGGTCTTTCCCGTGCCGGTCGGCGCCACCAGGACCAGGTTCTCCCCCGCAAGAAGCCGCGGGATGGCCTGCTCCTGCGCCTCCGAGAGCCCGGTGAACCCGCGCTTCTCCACGACTTCCCGCACCCGCGGGTCGAGGAGGTCAGACGCCGTCTGCGAGGCAGAGCGTGGCCGGGGAGCCGACGTACGTGCCATCTGCTAAGAACACCTCCGCGGAATTCGGGTCTATGCACCGGGAGAGGGGGCCGAGCCCGCTCTGTTGCAGCCGTCCGACATCGATACCGCCCGCGAACTCGTTGAAGGCCGGGACGAAGAGGAGCCGGGTGCGCTCCCCCGACGGTTCCTCGAACCCCGAGTAGAGGTAGGCCGGCCGGGCGCGTGCGGCGCACCCGACGGTATCCACGAGCGAGACGACCGGGTGGTGGTGGCCGATGACGACGAGGTGGCCGGGGAGTTCCGGGGCGGGATGGGTATGGCCGTGCAGGTAGCCGACGCCGTCGATGAGCATGCCGTCGGCGGGCAGGAGTTCTCCGGGCTCGAGGAACCGCCCGATACCCCCGTCGTGGTTACCCGGGGCGACGGCGATCGGCACCCGGTCCCGGAACGACTGGAGGACGCCGGGGAGTTCCCGGTACTCCTGCCTGCTCGTCACCGGGACGTTGTGCTTGACGTCCCCGAGGAGGAGGAGGAGGTCGGGCTGTGCCTCCTCGATGCAGGCGATCACCCGATCGGCCCGGGCGTCGCTCCGGCTCGCGATGTGGACGCCGTGACGTTCAAGGCCCGATTCGATGCCCATGTGCAGGTCGGCGACGACCAGCACCCGCCGGCCGCTCTCGACCAGGAGGGCAGGACCGTTCTCGATGAAATGAAGGTGCATTACCGTGTCAGAGTAGTTTTATCATGCCCGATGCGGGCTGGTAGCATTCCCCTGCGGCGAGGAGTTCCTCGAGCGCGGCGCGTGCTTCCCGGGCGGAGAGGCCGGATCGCACCCCGGCAGCGACGGCGTCTTCAACCCCGGTGCCCCGGGCGCCGCCCTCCCCCTCCAGGGCATCGAGGAGGAGGGCGCGGCCGACGACGGGCCCGATCTCGCCGACGGCGATATCCGTGCGGACGGTTGCAAGCGCCGTGCGCACCATCTCAGCCATCCCGCGGATATCCTCGTCCGTGGTCCCGTAGAGGCGGCGGGAGGCCGCGGCCCGTTCGCTGCCGTCCCGGAGCGCTTCGAGCCGGTCGAGGGTCGCGCCGGCGGTCGAGAGCACCCAGAGGTCGCGGGCGGTGCGGTTCACCACGTTGACCGCTTCGGCCTCCACTGTCGCGCACGCCCGCATACCGGTTCCGGTGAGCGCCGCCCGGCCGGTGACGGCGACGAACGCAGGCGGTTCTATGTAGCCGAGTGTCTCGACCGCGTCCGGGCTCTGCCAGTCGACCGAGACCAGGAACGCGCCGGTGGGGTCGGCAATCCGGGCCTGCATGACGTCGCCGCTCCCCCTCTTCTCGGTAAGGGCGCCGACGATGAAGAGGCCGCGGCACCAGGCGGCCCCCGGCGTCACCACGTACGAGCCGTTCCGGCCGTCGCCGGAGTCCACCGTATGCTGCGCGGCGGAAAAGTCCTGCGCAAATACCCGTTCTGCAGGTTCCATACATCCGTCCGTTCGAGGAAGGGGGTGCGGATATGCCGGGGCGGGAGACCCGGCCGGATCTCCACACGAACTCCCGGTATTTCCATACGTATCCGTACGTATCTGTTCACCCTCAACCCTCTAAAAAGGATCATCGGAACGGATGACGATCCTTTTACGATGGACGAGCACCAACACCTATGCAAATGGACGGCAACCACACCATCTGGATAGAGAAGTATCGGCCCAGAAGACTCGATGAGATGGTCGGACAGAAGGATATCGTGGTGCGCCTCCAGTCCTACGTGAAGACCGGCAACCTGCCGCATCTCCTCTTTACGGGCAGCGCAGGAATCGGGAAGACGACTGCCGCCGTGGCGCTCGCGCGGGAGTTCTTCGGCGACTCCTGGCAGATGAACTTCCGGGAGATGAACGCCTCCGACGAGCGCGGCATCGACGTTGTCCGCAACCAGATCAAGGAGTTCGCCCGGACGTCGCCGCTTGCCGGCGCGACGTTCAAGATCCTCTTCCTCGACGAAGCGGACGCGCTCACCACGGACGCGCAGGCGGCTCTCCGGCGGACGATGGAGACCTACGCCCGGACCTGCCGGTTCATCCTCTCGTGCAACTACTCCTCGAAGATCATCGACCCCATCCAGAGCCGGTGCGCCATCTACCGGTTCAGGCCGCTTGAGGCGGAGGCGGTCATCGAGGAGACCCGGAGGATCGCCGCGGCCGAAGGGCTCACGGTCACGGAGGGTGCGCTTGACGCCATCGTCTACGTCGCCTCGGGGGATATGAGGAAGGCGATCAACGCCCTGCAGGGCGCCGCCATCCTCCGGCCCGAGATCGACGAGGAGACGGTCTACGCGACCACCGCGACCGCCCGTCCGGACGAGATCGACGAGCTCCTCGACCTCTCGATTGCGGGCAAGTTCGACGAGGCGGAGCAGGCGCTCTCCGAACTGACCCATGTCCGGGGCATCGCCCCAAACGAGCTGATCAACCAGTGCTACCGCACACTGGTCCAGCGCGATATGGACCGGACGCTCAAAGTGAGACTGATCGACGCCCTCGGCGAGACCGACTTCCGCCTCTCGGAAGGAGCGAGCAGCGACATCCAGATGGAGGCGCTGCTCGCCCGGTTCGTCCTCGCCGCAGGGCAGCACCGCTGAGGATTCTGCTGTGACCGAAGAGATAACCGTCGCAGTCACCGACAACGTCGGTGAGTGGACGAAGTTTTTAAAGAAGCAGTACAAGCGGGAGCTTGCCGAACTTTCCCGCGAGTATCCCCACAACCACTCGCTCATCATCGATTACCGCAAGATCTTAAACAACAAACTCGCCTTCGAACTCCTGAGGAGCCCCGGTAAGGTTCTCGGGGATATCCGGGACGCAATCGTCCAGAACAAGCTCCTCAAACTGAAGGACAGCCAGGACCCGGATCTCGTCAACATCCGGTTCACAAACCTGCCGCAGAAGACAAACGTCCGCGATATCCGGGCCGACCAGATCAACACCTTCGTCAGCATCGAGGGGATCCTCCGAAAGACCACGGAGGTCCGCCCCCGGATCGTCAGCGCGGTCTTCCGGTGCCGCACCTGCGGCAAGAACACCGACCCGGTTCCCCAGGGCTACGGGCGGTTCGACGAGCCCGACTTCTGCCCGAACTGCGAGAGGAAGACCCGTCTCGATCTGGTGATGAACCGGTGCCGGTTCGTCGACGCCCAGAAACTCCGGATCCAGGAGTCCCCGGAGGGCCTCCGGGGCGGCGAACAGCCCCAGACGCTCGATATCGACGTCACCGACGACCTGACCGGCATGGTCGCGCCGGGCGACCGGGTGGTGGTGAACGGTATCCTGCGGTCGGTCCAGAGGGTCAACTACGGCCAGAAGAGCACGCTCTTTGACATCTATCTCGAGTGCAACTCCATTGAGGTCGCCGAGAAGGAGTTCGAGGAGGTCTCGATCACCGAGGAGGACGAGGCGAAGATCATGGCGCTCGCCCGCGACCCCATGGTCTATAAGAAGATCGCCCGGTCGATCGCGCCGACGATCTACGGTACCGACGACGTGAAGGAGGCGATCGCGCTCCAGCTCTTCGGCGGCATCGCGAAGGATATGCCGGACGGCTCCCGCCTCCGCGGCGACGTCCACGTCCTGCTTGTCGGCGACCCGGGTATTGCAAAGAGTCAGATCCTTCGGTACGTCGTGAAACTCTCGCCCCGCGGGATCTACACGAGCGGCAAGTCGTCGACGTCCGCCGGGTTGACGGCGACGGCCGTGAAAGACGAGTTCGGCGACGGGCGCTGGACGCTTGAGGCCGGTGCGCTGGTCCTCGCGGATATGGGGATCGCCGCCGTCGACGAGATGGACAAGATGGCGAAGGAAGACCGGAGCGCGCTGCACGAGGCGATGGAGCAGCAGTGCTATGACGACGAGACCGAGGTCCTCACGGAGAGCGGGTGGAAGCTCTTCCGCGACGTCACCGCGGACGACCGTGTCGCGACGCTCTCTCCCGACGGCAGGCTCGAGTACGCATCACCGTCCAACTTCGTGGCATCGGAGTACGACGGAGAGATGTACTACGTTAGATCGCGGCAGGTCGACCTCGCGGTCACGCCGAACCACCGGATGTACGTCAACCTGAACCGGCGCGCCGACGAGTGGGAAGGGTTCCGGCTCACCCGCATGGACGAGATCCCCATCCACAAGCGGATGCGGTTCAAGAAGAACGGCGTGTGGACGGGGGAGCGGCAGGAGACCTACGAGATCCCGCCCGTCGTCAAGTTCGCGAACCAGAACGCCGAGGGAAAACTCACCGAGCCCGTCACCGTCAGGATGGGCGACTGGCTTGAGTTCCTGGGCTACTTCCTCTCCGAGGGGTCGGTCCAGCGGCACTACCAGACGGGGGTACCCTACCGCGTGATCATATCGCAGACGAACCCCGAGTCTGCCGAAACGATCCGGCAGTGCCTCGAGCGACTGCCGTTCCGCTTCTCTTACGACGGCAAGAACTTCGCGATCAACACAAAGCAGCTCGCCGAACACCTCGCCCCGTTCGGCAAATGCCACGAGAAGCACGTCCCCGGCTACGCGAAGTGTCTCTCCCCTGAGCAGATCGAGATCCTCCTCGACGCGCTGATGCTCGGGGACGGTTACGTCAACAAAACGACCGGGGTCTCGATATACACCACCTCGTCGAGGAGACTGGCCGACGACGTCACCGAGCTCCTGCTGAAGAAGGGGTGGTCGGGGAACGTCCACCTCATGCGGGAGGCCGGGACAGTTGTACCCAATCCGCGGGGCGGGACCGCGACCGCGACCCACGACATCTTCCAGGTGACGTTCATCCGCGACGGCCAGAACGAGCCGAACGTCAACTCAAACGGGCAGCGGCAGATCGAGAAGCGGCCGTATAAGGGCATGATCTACTGCCTCGAGGTCCAAAACCACATCCTCTACGTGCGGCGAAACGGCATCCCGGTCTGGTGCGGCAACTCGATCTCGGTCGCAAAAGCCGGCATCACCGCGACCCTGAAGTCCCGGTGCGCCCTCCTCGGCGCGGCAAACCCGAAGCTCGGGCGGTTCGATCAGTTCGTCCCGATCGGCGAGCAGATCAACATGCCGCCATCGCTCCTCTCCCGGTTCGACCTCATCTTCGTGATGACCGATCAGCCGGAGGCCGAGCGCGACGGGGCGATTGCGCAACACATCATCAAGACTCACAGCGTGGGCGAGCTGATCAAGCAGCACGAGTACGAACCGCTGCCGGACGTCGACGACGAGTACATCGAGCGAGCGCTTGCACCGGTCATCCCCGACATCGATCCGACGCTTCTGCGGAAGTACATCGCCTACGCGAAACGGACCTGCTTCCCCATCCTCTCCGACGGGGCGAAGGAGGCGCTGATCGCCTACTACATGCGCCTCCGAAACCTCGCGAGCGGAAACAAGCCCGTCCCGGTCACCGCCCGGCAGCTCGAGGCGCTGGTCCGGCTTGCGGAGGCGAGCGCCCGGATGCGGCTCTCGAACACCGTGGACACCGAGGATACCGAACGGATTTTGAAGATCGTGGATGCCTGTCTCCGGCAGGTCGCCTACGACGCCGAAACCGGGAGTTTCGATATCGACAAGCTTGTGACCGGGGTCACGAAGTCTCAGCGCGACATCATCCGGTCGGTCAAGGAGACGATCCGGAACGTCTCGGGCGACTCCGGCGGCCAGGCGAGGGTCGACGAGGTGATCGATATCCTGGCGCAGCAGGGATTCGCCCGCGACAAGGTCGAGCACACCATCGAGCAGTTGAAACGCGGCGGGGAGTTGCTCGAGCCCCGGCACGGGCTGGTGAAGCTGATCGGGTAGGGGGAGGAGGTACCCTTTTTCGCGAAGGGCAGCCCAGATTCCCCAGGAGGGAGACCTGGTCTCATGGAGATCAAATGTCGGTCAACGTAGCCCGCCGGAGTTGACGCTCACATGCACCGGCTCAGAGGAGATCGTTTAGATCTTCTACCGTCATATCGGCCTGTTTTAAAATGTGCGAAAGTGTTGAGCGCTTAAGCGGTTTGTGCATAGGGACTGTCAGTTTCAGTGTTTTAGCCGGCAGATGCTTATGCAGTCGAATGTGGCTGCCGCGCGTGCGGACGACAACCCACCCGTCTCTTTGAAGAGCGATGACGATCCTGTCGTAATCAAGAACAGGCACCTTGCTCATACGGCAATCTCAACCTGTTCGGCTGTTTCGCTACAAACGAGATCATCCTCAACGGTTTCAAGGTACAGCTCAATGGCTTCCCTGATGTTTTCCAATGCTTCGTCCCTCGTATCGCCTTCGCTGATACAGCCGGGCAGGCTTGGTACATAGACCGTATATCCCCCTTCCTCACTGGGTTCGAGCACTACACACAGTCTCATATCTTAACCTATCCAGCAGGCGTATACTTAATTGTAATACCTTACGACATTCCGCGGCATTGATTGAATCCGCCGGATCTGATCAAACTACTTCTGGTTCGCCGTGCTTACGACGATCCTCTTCACGTTCTTCGCGGAACCGAACGCAATGGGAGCATTCATAGTCAAATTCCCGCAGATGGTGCAGGTCTGGCTCAACGCCGGAATGCTGCCGGTCTTCATCATCCTCGGCTACCACCTGTTTGCCCGCGATACGATGCCTGAAGCGGAACGCCTTCAGGGCAGAGCGGGGCTTGCGGCCTCGGCCTCGGGTTTCCTCCTCTGGCTCGCGGTGCTGGCGGCTCTGGAGGTTCTGGGGGTTGCCGTGGCGTATCCCTATTATGTCGCCGGGGGCTACGCCGTCATGCTGATTCTCGGAGTGTTCTTCTGGAAAACCTGGAGCCGGGGAGTGTGAACCCGGCAACAGGAAGAAGCACTATCAATACCGAAAACGAAAGATGAATCAACAACCTTCGCCGGTGGAGAAGCCGGGCTAAAGTATATCGCCAGATGAGTTGAATATCACACTGATCGCCTCTACTCTGATTACATGCAGGAGAGATACGTGTCCATGAAAACCTTGAAAATCATCGTCGAGAAGCATCCTGACGGCTATGTCGCCTACCCCCTGGGTCTGAAGGGTGTCGTCGTTGCAGAGGGGGATACCTACGAAGAGGCGCTTGCCGAGGTGAAATCCGCCATACAGTTTCACATAGAGACCTTCGGGAACGATGCGTTCGAGAACAACGACATCATGGAGACCTTCGTCGCCGAAGTCGCTGTATAGATGAAGTTCCCGCACGATGCGCCCCAGCGGAAGGTGCTGAAAACGCTGGAGGCGCTCGGTTTTCAGATCGTCAGGACGGGCAACCATATCGCGCTTATCCGCAGCAATCCGGACGGCACAACGACGCCGCTCACGATGCCGAATCACCCCAAAATCAAAGGCCCGACCCTCCGAACCATCTGCACGCAGGCAGGTATCTCTCGAGAAGAGTTCTTGCGTGTTTATGAGCGCGTGTAAAACAGAACCCCTTCTTTCACCTCCGGGGCGCACCTTCTTACTCCCATACCCACAAACCTACTAACCATGATCACCGACCGCGAGAGAGCGGCCTTCGAAGCCGGGATCAAGCTCGGCGCCCTCTACCACCAGTTCGTCGGGACGCCGATCGCCCGCGAGACGGCCGCCGCCGTCGAGACCGCCATCGAGCAGGCCGTCGCACTGCAGCCCTACGTGACCGGCATCACCGTCCGGCTGAATCGCGATATGATGGTCTCGAACCGGTTCGGCTACTCGGAACTTGCCGGGAAGATGTTCGACGCCGAGATCACGACCGAGGTCGGGACGACCGTCTGCCGCGCCCGGCTGCACCTCGAGGACGACTACCCCATGATGGAGATCGTCGAGTTCCATGAAACTCCCCGCGATACCGATCACTGACGACCATATCCACATCGACCCGGTAAATGGCCGGGGCGTCGAGGCCGCGAAGGACTTCCGCCGCAGCGGAGGGACGCACATCTTCCTGGTCGCAAAGCCCTCCTGGTCGCTATCGGTCGAACCCTCCACCGGAGAAGACTACCGCGAGGTCTTCGATGCCACGCTCCGGGTGGCGGAGATGGTCCGCGAGACCGGGGTCGTCGTCTATCCGGTCCTCGGCGTCCACCCCGCAGAGATAGGCCGGCTCGCGGAACGGATGACTCTGGACGAGGCCGCCGGTGTCATGATGGCCGGGCTCGACCTTGCGGCCCGCTACGTCGAGGACGGGCGGGCCGTCGCCCTTAAGAGCGGCCGGCCCCACTACGAGGTCGCGCCGGAGGTGCTCAGCGCCTCGAACGCGGTCCTCTTCCACGCCCTCGAACTCGGGGCCGACCGCGGCTGCGCCGTCCAGCTCCACGCCGAGAGCGGGCCGTGCGCCGACGTCGTCGATATGGCACAGCGGGCCGGCATCCCGGTTGAGAAGGTCGTCAAGCACTTCGCGACGCCCGACACACCCCTTATGCCCTCGTTCATCGCGCGGCACGAGGAGATCCCCGCGCTCGCCCGGAGCGGCCGGCGGTTCACGATGGAGAGCGACTACATGGACGAGAACTCCCGGCCCGGCGCGGTCATCGGGCCGAAGTCGGTGCCGCGGTTCACGCGCCGGTACCTCGAAGAAGGGCTCATCACCGAAGAAGACGCCTGGCGCATTCATCAAAAGACCCCTTCGCGCACCTACGGCGTGGATATCGCGCTTCCTTAACGGAACTGCGCACCTTTTTGACGACTCCCGTCAAACGGTATGTGATGTACCTGAAAGTGCACCGCATACCGGGCGCCGGTGAAGTGGTGGCTGCCTGCGACGCTGAACTCATGGACGTCACCCTGATGCACGGAGACGTGGAGGTCTGCATCACCGGAGGCTTTTACGGCAACGAGCGCACCGACGAAGAGGACGTCCGGGGAGCGCTCGCGTGCGCGGAGAACGTCAACATTATCGGGAAGCGCGTCGTAGCCCTCGCCGTCGCCATGGGACTGATCACCGAGAAGGACTGCATCATGATCGGCGACGTGCCCCACGCCCAGATATTCAGGATCTGATCCATGACCATCCAGACGAGCATCTGCCCCCGTTGCGGGAAGCCGAGCGAGGAGGGACTCTGCCCAGAGTGCCGGGCCGCGGATGTGCGGCTGCTGACCTGCGAGCCGTACGTGACCGCCGTCTACTGTCCGGTCTGCGAGTCGCAGAAGCGCGGCAAGACCTGGTCGGACCTGCAGATGCCGCGCGAAGACCTCATCGCCGATCTGGCGGTATCGGTGACCGCCATCCACGAGGATGCGAAGGATATCCGGGTTACCGTCCGGGCCGAAGATATCGCACCAAACAGGACGGCCTGCACCGTCGAGGTGGAGGCGACCCTGTATGGGGTCCCGGTCCGGGAGACCTGCAGTACCGAGATCCGCTGGCAGAAGGAATCCTGCGACCGGTGCAGCCGCATCTCGGGCGGCTACTACGAGGGGATCGTCCAGGTGCGGGCGACCGGCAGGAAGATCAACGCTTACGAGCGCGAAGTCGCCGCGACGATCGCGGAGCAGGCCGAAGAGTCGCTCCAGCAGTCGGGCGACCGGTTCTCGTTCATATCGGAACTCGAGGACACAAAGGACGGCGTCGATATCACGGTCGGGACGCAGCACCTCGGCCAGGAGATCGCGAGGGCGATCACGGGGACGCTCGGCGGGCGGTTTACGACCCATCCGAAGCTGGTCGGTGAGAAGGACGGAAAAGCGCTCTACCGGATCACCTACTCCATCCGGTTGCCGTTCTACCAGAAAGGCGACGTGGTGGTCTCCCGGGGCAATTACTTCGAGGTGCGCGATATCGACGGGCAGCGCCTCCGTGTCTTCGATCTCGCGGCCGGCGTTGCCCGGACGCTTCCCGAGGGGGAGGTCGAGCGCCTTATCGGGAACGTCCGCGAGGCCGAATCCGCGCTCGTCGTCTTCACGCAGCCGAACCTGGTGGGGTTGATGGACCCGAAGACCTACCGGACGCGGGAGCTCGACCCGGTGCCCTGGACGTTCCCGGTGGAGGGGCAGCCGATCCGGGTGCTCCGCGACGAGGAGCAGGACCGCCTGGTCATCGTCGGGTGAGTTCTGCCATGCGTGCGCGGAAGGTGCCGGCGGCCGCTCTCGCCGATATCGCGGACGCGGAGTGGGTGGATACCTCCCGCCGGCCGTATGTCGAGGGCGGCACCGCCTGGGTTCCGGTCAGGGAGGGCTATTTTGCCGACGCAGATCTCCCCGAGCGGGAGATCTACCGGGGCCGGGGCTACCACCTCGTCGGCGATGTCGCGGTCATCCGCGGCGACGCGCCGACGGATGAGGAACTCGCCGCAATCGTTGAGCACTGCCGTCCCCGGGGCGTCGTCCGGGTGAAGGGGTTTTCAAGCGAGATGCGTATCCCCCAGGTTGAGATCCTCTACGGCACCGCCGGCGAGGTGCGGCACCGCGAACAGGGCTGCACCTTCTTCCTCGACCCGACACGGGTGATGTTTGCGAAAGGAAACCGCGACGAGAAGGCGAGGATTGCCGCCCTCGTCCGGCCCGGCGAGCGGATCGCGGATATGTTCGCCGGGATCGGCTACTTCACCATACCGGCGGCCATGAGCGGTGCACGGGTCCACGCGATGGAGATCAACCCGATAGCCTTTGAATACCTGAAACGAAACATTATGGCAAATCACGTGGCAGACCGGGCCACACCGGAACTCGGCGACTGCCGGGACCTCCTTGCCGGGGTCTACGACCGGGTCCTGATGGGGCATTTCGACGCACCATCGATGCTCGCCGACGCCCTCGCCCACGTCCGGGGCGGGAGCGTGCTCCACGTCCACAGCATCGGGGACGTGAGCGAGACGATCAAAAAAGAGGTTGCGGGCGCCGGGTTTTCGGTGGCGGTAGCCTCCCGCCGGGTGAAGAAGTACGGTCCGCACGCGTGGCACATGGTGCAGGATGTGACGATATCGTGAAGACGCTTTCGGGAAAGACGGTGGTGCTTGCCGTGACGGGGAGCATCGCGGCCGTGGAGACGGTGAAACTCGCGCACGCCCTGCGCCGCAGGGGCGCGACGGTGCAGGCGGTGATGACCACAGCAGCAGCCGGGATCGTCCACCCCGACGCCCTGACCTACGCGACGGGGCGGCCGGCAATCACCCGGATCACCGGCCTGGTTGAGCACGTCCTCTACTGCGGTGAGGGCGGGGAGGCGGATCTCCTTCTCATCGCGCCCGCTACAGCGAATACCATCGGAAAGATCGCCTGCGGGATCGACGACACCCCGGTCACGACCTTCGCCACGACGGCGCTCGGCCGGGGGATGCCGGTGGTGGTCGTTCCGGCGATGCACGAGAGCATGTACCGCCACCCTGGGGTCGCGGAGAACCTCCGACGGCTCCGCTCCTGGGGCATCGACGTCGTCGATCCCCGGATCGAGGAAGGAAAGGCGAAGATCGCCGATACCGATACGATCGTCCTCCACGCCGAACGGGCGGTCCTGGGCCGGCCGCTCGCGGGGAAGCGGGTGCTGATCACGAGCGGCGCGTGCGCGGAGCCCCTCGACGACGTCAGGGTTCTCACCACCCGGTCGACCGGGCGGATGGGAAGATCGCTCGCGCTCGAGGCCTTCCGGCTCGGGGCCGATGTGACGGTGGTGCACGCGGGGTCGATCCCCTGCGTCAGAAACGTCCGTGCCACGACCGCGGCCGGGATGCGCTCGGCGGTTCTCTCGGTCTGCCGCGACGAGGGGATCGACATCTACGTCAGCGCAGCCGCGATATCGGACTTTGCCCCCGAACGGCACGAGGGGAAGATCCCGAGCGGTTCGCCCCTGACCGTCCGGCTCAACCCCCTGCCGAAGGTGATCGACGAGGTGGCGGCGGCATGCAGCCCCGTGACGGTGGCGTTCAAACTGGGCTGGGACGAAGAGGAACGGGCGAGAGCGATGCTTGAAGGGGGTGCGCGGATGGTCGTCGTGAACGCTCCCCCGGCGATGGGCGCGACGGAAGGATCGTTCCGGATCATGACCGCCGGCGGGACGCGGGACGTCGCCGGGAGCAAAGAGGAGGTCGCCAGGGCGATATGGTCCGGACTGCTGTAGCCTTCTCCCCCGGGCACATATCCGGCTACTTCAGGCGTGTGGAGGGGAGCGAGCCCTCGACCACCGGGAGCATCGGGGCCGGCGTGGTCATCAGTGAAGGGGTGCGCTCGACGGTTGAGGAGGCCCGCGAGACAAGCATCCGGGTGGTCCGGCAGGGCCACGCGACCGCCGGGTCGCCGCCGGTCGAGTACGCCCTCGAGCGGCTGGGAGTCGCCGCCCGCGTCACGACGGAGTGCCGGCTCCCCATCGGCGCCGGGTTCGGCCTCTCGGCGGCGGCGCTTCTTGCGACGCTCACGGCGGTGAACCACCTCTTCGATTTCGGCCTCTCCGCGGACGAAGTTGCCGCATATGCCCACGAGGCCGAGGTCCTCCACCGCACCGGGCTCGGGGACGTCGCCGCGAGCCGGGCCGGCGGGGTCGTCTGCCGGACGGGGGCGGGTATCCACGCGGAGATCACCCGCATTTACCCGGAGGAGCCCCTCTATGCCGTGAGCCTCGGGGCGCTCCCGACCGCCTCGGTCCTCTCGTCGGATGAGGCCATGGCCCGGATAGCCGCCGCCTACCCCGACCGTTGCCCCCGCGACCTCCCCGACTTCTGCCGGCTTTCGCGGGGGTTCGCCGAGAGAAGCGGGCTCGTCGCGCCGGAGGTGCGGCGGGTGCTCGATGCCTGCGACGCCGCAGGGGTCCCGGCGAGCATGACGATGCTTGGAAACGGCGTCTTTGCCTGCGGCAAGGCCGCGGAGCGGGTGCTCTCGGGGCTTGGAGAGGTCTACACCCTCCACGTCGCCCACCGCGGCGCATACCTGATCGAGGAGAAACCATGATCCCGAAAGACCATCCACGCTACCGCTCACTCGTCGCCCGCGAACGGCTGGCCCGGTGCGCCCGCGAGGGCATCGTCGCACTGGAGGGGCTCGCCGCCCACGGGCGCGGGGAGGCGTTCGACTACCTGATCGGCGAGAAGACGACCGGGAGCGCCGCTCTCGCCGAGCGGACGGCCGCGGCGATGCTTCTAGCCGCCCGGCACGCGGTGATATCGGTGAACGGGAACACCGCGGCGCTCGCGGCGGCGGAGATCGCGGCGCTCCAGCGGGCGAGCGGCGCCGACGTCGAGGTGAACCTCTTTCACCGGACGGAGGAGCGGATCGAGCGGATCAACCGGCTTCTTACGGAGCACGGCGTCAGGGTTCTTACGGGAACGCCGGAGCGGATCGTCCCGCTCTCGCACGACCGGGCGCTCTGCCTCCCGCAGGGTATCGGGGACGCCGACGTGGTGCTGGTGCCGCTCGAGGACGGGGACCGCTGCGCGGCGCTCCGGGAGATGGGCAAGACGGTCATCACCGTCGACTTAAACCCGCTCTCCCGGACCGCCCGCACGGCGAATCTCACGATCGTCGACGAGGTGACGCGCGCCCTCCCCGCGATCACCGCGGCGTGCGCCTCCCTCGAGCCCGGCGAGGGTGAACGCCTGATAGCGTCGCTTGACAATACCTATCTGCTCCGGGCGGCAATAGATGAGATGCGAGAGAGATTGAGCCATGCTCTGGAGTGAGGTCTACCGCCCGAAGGGCTGCGACGATATCATCGGACAGGACGAGGTCGTCCGCCACCTCATGTCGTTTGCGGACGCGCAGAGCGTGCCCCACCTGCTCATCTCCGGCCCGCACGGCACCGGGAAGACTGCGGCCGTCGAGTGCCTGGCGAGAAGGCTCTACGGCGAGACCTGGGAGGCGAACACGACCGTCTTTTCCGCCGCCGACCTCCTGGGGAGAGGGAGGAGCGCTCTTGAGACGGACGAGCGATTCAGCATGATCTACCGCAAAGACCGGAGCCTGATCGTCAACTTCAAGCAGATCGTGAAGTGGTACGCCTCGATGCGCCCGCTGGATGCCGACTTCAAACTGATGGTCTTTGAGGACGCCGAACACCTGACGTTCGAGGCGCAGCAGGCCCTGCGCCGGACGATGGAGCGATACAGCGCCACCTGCCGGTTCATCTTCGTCACCGTCCGTCCCTCAGGCATCATCCCCGCCATTGCATCGCGCTGCCTGCCGCTTTTCTTCGCCCCGATCGAGAGCGGTCTCGTCCGTGCCCGGCTCGAGGAGACCCTGGCCGCAGAGGGGGCCACGGTCCCAGACGACGACCTCGACCTGATCGTCCACGCCGCACAGGGCGATCTTAGGCGTGCAATCATGTACCTGCAGATCGCCGCGGGGTCGAAGAAGGATTTCGACCTCGCGGAGATCTCTCACTCCGAGACCGGAAACGTCGCCGCATCAGCGTTTGAAGCCCTCCGGGACGGCAACTTCGACGCCGCCCGCCGGATCGCCGAGTCGCTGATGATCGAGTACGGGCTCTCGGCGCGGGAGGTCGTCGGCGAACTCCGGCAGGTTGTCAGGCGCGAGTACAACCACCCGGCCCTTGCCGTCGCGCTCGCCGACGCGGACCACCGGCTCTGCCAGAACGCAAACGACTTTGTGCAGATCAATGCACTGCTAGCCCGGATCGCCCGGGAGGTGTTCAGTGAAGAAAGTACAGCAGCACTATGACGAGATCGCGGATATCTACGACGACCGCTACGACGGCAGCCGCGGGAAGTATTACCACAGGCATATCTCCGACCACGTAATGAGCGTGCTCCCGAGAAACGGGTTCCTCCTCGACGTCGGGTGCGGGACCGGGCTCTTCGTGCAACGCTACGTCGAGGAGGGCGGCCGGGCCTTCGGGCTCGATATCAGTCCGGGAATGGTCAGGCACGGACGGCAGCGGTGCCCGGAATGCGGGTTCTGCGTCGGGACCGCCGATGTCCTCCCGTTTAAGGACGCCACCTTCGACGCCCTTGCAAGCCTGCTCGCCTTCAGCTACGTCCCTGACCCGGAGGGGATGCTCCGGGAGTGCTACCGGGTCTTGAAGCCCGGCGGCCGGATCGCCGTCTGCACCTTATCAAGGACGGTCTTCACGAGCATCGTTCCTATCGTCTACCAGATGGGGGAGAAGGTCGGCTTAAAGAAAGTGGGCGTCGGGGACTTCGACGAGCGTTACTACACCAACGCCGAGATTGCCGGGCTCTTCGGCGAGGCCGGATTCGAGGATGTATCGGTCGGCCGCTGCTCGTTTGCGCACCTAAACCTTGCCGACCCGGTCTTCAACCTCGCACGGAAGGTAGAGCCGATCATCGAGGAGAAGCTGCCGTACCTGGCGTATAACGTCTGCGCGGCGGGGAAGAAACCGAAAAATTAGGTTACGCCTAACCCTGTGGCAGACCGGCACCCCGAACTGCCCGGCCGGCCGGTTGCCGCAGCAGGGGTGTCCCCCCGTTCCCCTCAGGGGAGAGGGCGAACGACCCGGCCGCATGGAAAAGCCGTGTGGACGATAACGGAATAGTTATATCACGCTTTCCCGAACAATTTTCCAATGGAGCCGGCCGATATCGTCCTGACGAAGGATACGTTCGAGGTCCTCGCGTCAGGGACCCGGCTTGATATTTTAAAGGCTCTGCATATACGCAGGATGACGATCACGGAACTTGCGGCCGACCTCGGCCTGGCAAAGTCCACGGTTCATCACCACCTGCAGAGACTGGCCGACGCCGGTTTTGTCGCCGCAGGCGACGACGGGCACGCCTGGGTGTACTACGCGCTCACGCCGGAGGGGCTGGCCCTCCTGCAGCCGCACGGCGGTGCCCGGATCCGGATTATCCTGGCTGCGGGACTGGCAAGCCTCGCCGGAGGGGTCTGTGCCCTCGCGGCCTTCCTGACCGCGCCGGTCCGGGAGGAGCCGGTGCCCCCGCTTGCGGGAGGGGGAGGCATCCCGGTCCCGGAGGGGGCTCCCGTGGAACTGCTCGTTGCCGGGATCGCGCTCGCGGTAATCGGGGGAGCCCTCATAACGTATGCCTGTGCCCGGTGGCGGAACAGACGTGCGGCGGCGCAGCACCTCGATCCGGCGGGTGAAGAGGTTACGTGACCGCTATGGTTTTTGAACCTGTTCGACCGGTATCGAACGCTTTCGCCGGTATTATCGTCTTCTCGAAGAGAGAATCCCTGTGGCTATCCGGAAGGAGCTCGGTGACGGCGGGAATCCCGCAGGTACCGGGCTCCCCTCCCCGGACACGACCCATAGGAGAGAACGATGAAAGGGCTGATATTCTCCGGAATAGGCATCCTGGTTCTGGCGCTCATTCTTGCAGGACTGGCTGTCTGCGGGACCGCACCTCTGAACACGACCTCGGTCTCCGGTGAATCCGTAGCCGACGATAGTGTGGCGGCCGGGAACAACCGGTTCGCGTTCGACCTCTACCGGCGCCTCGCGGCCGAGCCGGCGCATGCGGGAGATAACCTCTTCTTCTCGCCCTACAGCATCTCCTCAGCCCTCGCGATCACCTGCGAGGGTGCCCGGGGCACGACCGCCGACGAGATCCGGTCGGTGCTGCACCTCCCAACAAACGAGACCCTCCGGCGGGAGGGATTTGCCGACCTCAATGCCGCCCTGAATAGCGGAAGCGCCAACTACACCCTCCGCACGGCAAACGCCCTCTGGGCTGAGGAGACCTATTCGTTCCTCCCGGAGTACATCGGCGCGGCCGCCCGCTGGTACGGGGCGAACGTCACGAACCTCGACTTCATCAGTGACCCCGGGGGGTCGCGGGAGACGATCAACAGGTGGGTGGAGGGAGAGACCGAAGAGAAGATCCGCGACCTCCTGCCGCCCGGCTCGATCGACCCGCTGACCCGGCTCGTGATCACGAACGCGATCTACTTCAAAGGCACCTGGGTCGAACAGTTCGACGCGAACGAGACGACAAAAGAGGAGTTCCGGGTCGGACCGGACGAGACGGCGACTGTCGCGATGATGCACGGGAACGCCGTCTACCCGTACGCAGAGACCGAGGCCCTCCAGGTGCTCGAGATGCCGTACGCGCACGGGAACGAGACCGAACTCGCGATGCTCGTCCTCCTGCCGAAGGACGACACCCTGACGGCTGCGGAGGAGGCCCTGGACGCGGAGAGGCTTGCCGGCCTGCGGGAGTCCCTGGTCTCGCAGAACGTCAGGGTCTTCTTCCCGAAGTTCACGCTTGATGCGGAATACAGCCTCCCCCCGGCGCTCGCGGCGATGGGGATGCCCACGGCGTTTACCGACGACGCCGATCTCTCGGGGATGGACGGCACGAAAGACCTCTTCGTCACCGGGGTCTTCCACAAGGCGTTCATCGACGTGAACGAGGAGGGTACCGAGGCCGCGGCAGCGACCGGCGTTGTGGTGGGGGGAGGTGTGGCACCCATCTTCCGTGCGGACCACCCGTTTGTCTTCCTCATCACTGAGAAGGATTCAGGCACGATCCTCTTCATGGGGAGGGTCGTCAACCCCGAAGGCACGTGAAGGGGGCTGTTCTCTCCCCTACTAGGGGCGGCAGGGTGCCCTCCCATCCGCAGTCTCGATGCCCATCGCACTCGCCCACCTGCATACTCCTGCAGGAGACAGGAGAAAAGAGCAGGTTAACGACTACGAGGGCGTTGCCGAGAACGCCACCCTGATAGCAGGCGCGGGGAACGCCATCTCCTCTGACTGCGGATACCGATACCGCCGACCTCGTCGTGCGCGTCTGATAAGATGATGACAGATAATGTGATCTGGATGTGGCAACCATGTCACCATCAAACTTATCCCTGAAAAACCCAATATCCCAATTACGCAGAGGTGTAACGTCATGCTGGTCACATTTGAAGTAACGTATGCCGAAGGATGGTGGAGCGCCAGCGCACATGCACCTGAAAATGCCATCTTTACCCAGGGCAAAAGCATCGGAGAACTCATCGACAACATCCTGGAAGCAACATCGCTCCATTACACGGAAGAACTCGAAGCGGGAGAACGGATCACCGTTGTAACCAGGTATACATCAGAGACCCACGAACAGGAGAGCCCAATCCCGTCAAATTTCGAATACAAGGTCGATATCATTGCCGCGACACCCGGTTGTTAGTGGTTTCAAGACTATCAAAGTCCTTGAAAAACTTGGATTTTCTTTTCTCCGGCAGGTCGGGAGTCACGTCTAGATGCGCAAAGTTGTTGGGGGTGAACTACCCCGCCCTGAAGGGCGCGGCTTCCTGCTTCATCGAACTTGCCTCGAAAAGGGCTTACGCGATCTCCACAGGCGTTGATTATTCTGTTTGGGCAGTCCCTGCCCTACAGCAAATTGTACATTCCGGTTGCTTGGTTCTCGCAACACAGATATTGTCTATTAGCAGAAATGAGAAGAAAAAACTATCGTCTCGAAACGTATTTCAGGAAGGGCGGCTCTGCTTCCATCCCCACCCTGAAGGGTGGGGTCTTCCCGCTCCGCCCCCTTCACCCCCGCAAGATAAACGACTTCGGGTTACCATACCCCTTCACGACGAACTTAATGTAGCTACACTGAACGCAATCGTCACCGACATCGCAGAATTTGAGGGCATGACGAAAGAGCAGATATACGATCTCTTACGATAACCCTCTTCTTAAGGCAACAGATATCCTTCCGCCAATCGAGAATGCATCCGATCTCCTCACGAAGACCGGAGCCGGGAGAGGATCCGGAGCTTCTTTTCAAGCGCCGCTTCCGCCGCCCGCTCGACCCCGGCCTTCATCTCCTCGAAGTCCCGTTTGTCCTCGTCCACGACCTTCTTGACCGGGGTGTATGCCGATTCCCGGAACCGGGGGGTGAAGTCCCGGATCTCGCCGCCGACCGAGAGGACCGATTCAGGCGTTCCTTCCTCGACGTAGCCGACCTCTTTCATCGCGACGCCGGCGGACTCCACGACCCGCCGGATCTCCGGCGCAGCCTCGGGCGGCGCGACGACCAGGAGGGCGTCGAGCGAGACGCCGAGGTAGTCGATCTCGAGCGCGTCGAGCATCTCGAGGACCTTCGGCTGGACGAGGGTGCGGAGGTCGTCCTCGACGACGACGATCCGGCAGCCGGCGGTCTCGGCCATCTCGTAGGCGTCGCCCCGGAGGCCGCCGTTCGTGACGTCGGTCATGGCATGAATGCCGTCAAGGACGTCGCTTGCAAGCAGCGCCTCGCAGGCCTTGAGGAAGTGGAGGTTGATCGTCTCCTCGACGACCTCGGGGAACCCGGAGTAGATCGCGGCGGTGGCGATCGTCCCGCCGCCCGCCCCTTCGGTCATGAGAAGGACGTCGCCGGGACTGATCGATTTCCTGGCGGTGAGGTGCCGGGCGACCCCGACGGCGCCGACGCAGCCGGTCATCCGGGAGCCGAGCACCATGTCCCCGCCGATGCGGAGGGTGGAGCCGGTGACGAGCGGGACGTCCATCGCCTCGCCGACGGCGGAGACCCCTGCCGTGTAGTCGAAAATCTTTGCAACGTCGCCGTCGTCGGCGACGTGGATATCGGAGAGAAGGGCGACGGGTTTTGCGCCCATGACGTAGACGTCACGGAGCGTCGCCCGGGTGACGTGGAACCCGGCAAGGAAAGGGAAGTCGGAGAGGCGTGAGTGCATCCCGTCGACGGTGGTGATGATGTAGTCCCCGCCGGCACGGACGGCGCCGGCGTCGTCCATCTCGTCGACGCCGACCGCGGCTTCCGTCCGGCCGATGATCCGGGCGAGCTGGCGGTGGGCGAAGAAGTCGCCGGATCCCCGCGAGCCGACGCCGAACTCGCCCATGCTTGAGCCCGAAGGTTCGAAGGCGAAGAGGTCGCCGGAGAGCCCGGTCGAGTTCTTCGCTTCAGCGAGGACCGCCCGGGCAAATGCCTCGGCGTAGGCGGGGGTTACGCGGTGGTGCTTGATCGAGAGGATGTCCCGGGAAAGAAGGCGCACGATCTCGTCGTCAGGGGTGCCGGCGGCGAGGTGCCGGCGGCTGATCTCTTCTACATCCATTGTAAGAGTGGTCGATGCAGAACGAGATAAAGGGAATGGCGGGAGGCAGGCAAAGATTCAAGCAGATACCGGGCGATACCTGATGGATGAGGGATGGAGAGATGATCGCCGCCTGCTCCGTCGCCGGTTCCGACTCGGGGGGAGGGGCGGGCATCCAGGCGGACTTGAAGACGTTTACGGCGCTCGAGGTATTCGGGCTGACGGTCATTACGGCGGTCACGGCCCAGAACACCCGCGAGGTGCGGGGGACCTGGATGCTCCCGCCCGAGGCGGTGCGGGCGCAGATGGAAGCGGTCGCGGACGACTTCTTCATCGGGGCGTGGAAGACCGGAATGCTCGGGAACGCTGCAAACGTCCGGGCCGTCGCCGAGGTCCTGCCGGAAGGGGCCGCGCTCGTCATCGACCCGGTGATGGTCTCGACGTCGGGCCACCGGCTGCTTGCGGAGGATGCCGTCAGGGATCTCGCGGAACTCCTCATTCCCCGGGCGGCGGTCGTCACTCCAAACATCCCGGAGGCCGAGGTGCTCAGCCGGATGCGGGTTGAGACCGTCGAGGATATGGCTGAGGCGGGCCGGCGGGTCCTCGACCTCGGCGCCCGTGCCGTGGTGGTGAAGGGCGGGCACCTCTCCGGCGGCGAGGCGGTCGACCTCCTGGTCGACCGGGACGGGGAGATGCGACTCTCCGGTGAGCGATACCCCTATTCCGTGCACGGATCGGGCTGCTGCTTCTCCGCGGCGCTCACGGCATACCTTGCCCGGGGAATGCCTGCGCGCCGGGCGTTCGCCGCGGCAAGGGAGTTCATCGATACGGCCATCAGGGAAGCGGCGGGAGGTCCCGGACCTGTGAGGATCGTCAACCCCGGGGGAACAATCCTTCGCCGGCGCTGAAATAATTATTCCTCGTAAAGACGGCATTGTGAGGATTGTTTCCAAATTTTTCGGCATATTTCCGTTTATTTATTGTCAGACAAAATTGCGATAAATATCCAATAAAGCTGGCAATATTCACCAGAAATGAAAAAAAAACCAATTCATGATATAAAACAAATACGGAATTTTAATAACCAAGTGTTTGTAATTATTGATAGAATGGATGAGATCGACGATGCGATCCTGCGGGAGCTGCAGAGAGACGGGCGAATGTCCATGGCAGAGCTCGGTTCGATGCTGGGCATCGCACCGTCGACGGTTTTCAAGAGGATCGAGAAGCTGAAAAACGCCGGCATCCTCGAGCGGTTTACGATCGTCATCAACCAGAAGTGTTTCGAGCATACCCTGGTCGCTTTCTTAAACGTCAGAGTCCACCCGGAGGGGAAACCGGAGATCGAGGAGTTCATGCAGGACCTCCCGTGCATCCTTGAACTCTACGAGGTGCTCGAGCCGGGAGACTTCTTCGTCAAGGTCCGGGTGCAGAACATATCCGAGCTGAAGCGGAGCGTGCTCGTTCCCCTCTCAGGCCTTCCCGGAGTGAGGGATATCCAGACGATCATCTCGGTGAGGAAGATCAAGGAACAGACATGAACGGATTGCAGATTGAAACCATACAGCAGATGCTTGCGATTGTGACGCTGCTCCTCGGGGCGCTCCTTATCGGCGTCATCTACAATGCCTACCGGATTGTGAGACAGCCGACCCTGCTTCTCTTCGTCTACGGGCTTTTTACGCTGGTCGTGGGGATCACGTTTGCCGATCTTGTGAGCGTCCTCACGCCTGATGCGTTCATCATCGCCTGGTCGGCGGTATTTTCCCGTATCGTGGTGATCCTCGGCCTCTGCGTGATGGCCTACGGCATCCTGAGAGGGTAAGATGCGCACCGGTATCTCGTTTGCCCGGGACTGGCAGTTGATCAAGGTAGCCCGGTCTCTGCGGCGGCACGATGTCGCCGCTCCCCTCGTGCGGAGACTTCTTGCGGATGCTCCACCCGGCCTCACGGAGGAGATCACCGCCATCGCCGGGCGGCTCGGCGAGGAGAACGGAGCGGCGCTTCTTGCCCACACCGAGGAGCGGTTCGATCCGCCGACCCTGATGGAGGGGCTCCTCCTGACATGGGGGATCCCCTGCCTGTCCACGGACGAGGCCGAAAGCGAGGCCGTGACCATCACGATCGCCGGCGAAGGCGTGGCAGCGGCACTCCGGGAGACCTTTGCAGACATCCGGGTGGCCGTGCCCTACCTCACCGGCTACGTCCGGGCGCTCCAGGGAGACGCGGTGCTCGAGGCCGGCGACGGCGGCAGTATGACGATCCGGTTCCCGTCCCGCGGGAAGTAGGACGGCTTTCTTTTCGATCGGCCGCCAAAGATGCGGCCGCATCCTGTGCGGGGCCTTTTTGGGAACGTTTATCCCCGGTGCCGTCCGTTCATTCTTTTAAAGCACTTCACCGTGCGGAGGAGAACTGTATGGACGCGAACGGGATACGGACATGCCAGAGCTGCGGGATGCCGATGAGCGCAGAGGAGCATTTCGGGACGGAAGCGGACGGCGGGCTCTCGAGGGACTACTGCACCTACTGCTACCGGAATGGGGCTTTCACCGAGTCGAATATCACCATCGATGAGATGGCAAAGATCAGCGGGGCGATGATGTCGCAGCTCTACGCGATTCCCCTCGAGAGAGCGGAGAGTTTCTCAAAGGATCAGCTCTCGTGCCTGAAGCGGTGGGCCGGGAGGGAGATTCCCCTCTGCGAGAGCTGCGGGATGCCCCTCGCACGGGACGAGGACGCCGGGACGGAGGCGGACGGGTCGCTCTCGCACGCGTACTGCACCTACTGCTACCGGGACGGGAGGTTCACCGAGCCCGACCTTACCCGGGAGCAGGCGGTCGAGAAGTACGCGCCGATGATGGCCTCGCACCTCGGGATGCCGGCCGAGAGAGCAACGGAGATGGTGCGGCAGTACCTCTCGACGCTGCCGAGGTGGCGGGAGTAAGGACCTGACCGTGGAGAGCGAGTGCTGTGTTGCATAATCCCTATGATGCTTGTCCTCCTGCCAGAGCCAGCATTCTATTATAGCAGTTCACCTTCATCCGGATTTCACGAAACATGCCCTCCTGAGATGTCGCCTGTACTCCTTCCCCG
>NZ_JABFFQ010000014.1:0-40534 GCF_032944295.1 Methanoculleus nereidis | reverse complement strand
GGAATACTCCCCCCTCCCCGTCAGCCCCTCCCCCAATGGCGATACTCCCACGGTCCACTGTACCGGGCTTTGTGCTCGCATCTGCTGTTTCCGTGGTCATTCATCACACATCCAGCTGTTTTCCCAGCAAATGCGACCCATTGCCTTCTCGGATCAAGAAATATGCCTAAAGTGGGATCTAAAAAGAAGATAGCTGATAAAGCGAGAGGAACCCCCCTCACTTCACCGACTCTTTCATCTTATCGACGACGTCCTGAAAGAAGCCCTTGCCCTTCTTCGCGGAGGGCTTGTGCCCCCCGATCTCGAGCAGGCGCAGATAGAGTTCGCGCTCCTCGTCCGTCAGGCGCTCGGGCACGACGATATGCACCCGCACCAGCATATCGCCGGGCTTCGTCTGCCACCGCACGCCCTCGCCCCGTATCTTCAGCCCGGTGTTGTGCTGCACGCCGGCCGGGATATCCAGGACGACCGTGCGCCCGTCGATCGTCTGCACCTCAACCTCGGAGCCCAGCACCGCCTGGGCTGGGGAGATATCGACGGTCGTCTCCAGGTCGTCGCCCCGCCGGGTGAACGTCCTGTGCGGCGCGACGCTGATCTCGATATAGAGGTCCCCGCTCGGCGCACCGTAATCCCCGGCGTCGCCGTAGCCCTCCATCCGGAGGCGCATGCCCGTATCCACGCCCGGCGGAACCCGGACCTTCACGGTCTGCCGGGCACGCCGGTGCCCTGTTCCGCCGCAGGCCTTGCACCGGGTCTCGGGGACCTTCCCCCGCCCGCCGCAGGTGGTGCAGGTGCTCATCCGGACGAAGTTCCCGAAGATGGACTGGCTCATCTGCCGCATCTGGCCGCTGCCGCCGCAGGTCGGGCAGGTGGTGGTCTTCTTCGTCTCGCTCCCCGATCCGTCGCACTCGGGACAGGGCTCGACGTGGTCGACGCCGACCTCCTTCTCGGTCCCGAACGCCGCCTCCTCGAGCGTGATGCGCATCTTCATCAGGAGGTCGGCGCCGGGACGGGGGCCGGCCCGCTGCCTGCCCCCACCGCCGAAGAAGGTCTCGAAGATATCCCCGAATCCCGAGAAGTCGGCGTTGAACCCGCCGGAGTAGCCTCCGCCGCCGGCGTACGAGCCACGGGACGCGCTGCTGTAGGCTTCGTGCCCCATGTTGTCGTACTGGGCGCGCTTCTGGGCATCGGAGAGGACGCTGTAGGCCTCGTTGATCTTCTTGAACCGCTCCTCGGCCCCCGGTTCTTTGCAGACGTCGGGGTGGTATTTTCGGGCCAGGTTCCGGTAGGCTTTCTTGATCTCCTTATCTTCGGCGCTTCGTGGAACACCGAGGATATCATAGTAGCTGTCCGGACCCATTTACCTCACTCTTTGACTTCGTAATCGGCATCGACGACAGTATCATCCTTCTTTGCGGCACCCTCCGCCTGCTGCTGCTGGGCGGCGGCCGCTTGAGCCTGCTGGTACATCTTTGTCGTGACTGCATATACCGCTTCGGTCAGGGCATCCATCTTCTGCTTGATGGCATCGAGGTCGTCGCCCTCGAGCGCCTTCTTGAGGTCGGCGATCGCGCTCTCGATCTTCTCCTTATCTGCGGCCTCGATCGATTCTCCTGCGTCCTTCATCGCCCGCTCGGCGGTGAAGATCGCGGTGTCGGCGGTGTTGCGCAGATCGATCTCCTCGCGCTTCTTCTGGTCATCCGCCTCGAACTTCTTTGCGTCGTCCATCATCCGCTGGATCTCGGCTTCCGATGGCCGGGAGTCCTGCGGCTTGATGGTGATCGACTGCTCGTTCCCGGTGCCGAGGTCCTTGGCCGAGACGTGGACGATACCGTTTGCATCGATATCGAAGGTGACCTCGATCTGCGGGATGCCCCGGGGCGCGGGCGGGATGCCGGTGAGCTGGAACCGGCCCAGCGTGAAGTTGTCCTTCGCGAGTGCCCGCTCGCCCTGCATCACGTGGATCTCGACCGAGGTCTGGCCGTCGGCGGCGGTCGAGAAGATCTGGCTCTTCCGTGTCGGGATGGTAGTGTTGCGCTCGATGAGCTTCGTCGCGATGCCGCCGAGCGTCTCGATGCCGAGCGAGAGCGGGGTCACGTCGAGGAGCAGGACGTCTTTCGTCTCGCCCGTCAGCACGCCGGCCTGGATGGCGGCGCCGAGGGCGACGCACTCGTCGGGGTTGATGCCTTTGTCGGGCTCCTTCTTGAGGACCTTCTTCACGGTCTCCTGCACGAGCGGCACCCGGGTCGACCCGCCGACGAGGAGGACGTGGTCGATGCCGTCAGGGCCCAGTTTGGCGTCGGCGAGCGCCTGCTTCACCGGCCCGAGGGTCGAGTCCACGAGGTCGGCGATGAGCTGCTCGAACTTCGCCCGGGTCAGATCGATGTCCAGGAACTTGGGCCCGCTCTCCGTCGTGGTGATGTAGGGGAGGTTGATGTTGGTCTTCTGGACGGTGGAGAGTTCGATCTTCGCGTTCTCGGCCGCGTCGCGCAGCCGCTGCATGGCGACCGGGTCGTTTTTGAGGTCGACGCCCTCCTTCTTCCGGAACTCCTCGGCCAGGTAGTCGACGACCAGTTTGTCGAAGTCGTCGCCGCCGAGGCGGTTGTTGCCTGCGGTCGATTTGACTTCGAAGACGCCGTCGCCGAGCTGGAGGATGGAGACATCGAACGTGCCGCCACCGAGGTCGTAGACGAGCACCGTGGACTCGCCTTCCTTATCGATACCGTAGGCGAGGGCGCTCGCGGTCGGCTCGTTGATGATCCGGAGCACCTCGAGGCCGGCGATGGTCCCTGCGTCTTTCGTCGCCTGCCGTTGAGCGTCGTTGAAGTAGGCGGGCACCGTGATGACGGCTTTCGCGATCTTCTCGCCCAGGTACTCTTCCGCGTCCAGTTTCATCTTCTGGAGGATCATCGCGGAGATCTCCTGCGGTGTGTAGGTCTTGTCCCCGATGGTGATCTTCTCGCTTGTGCCCATCCTGCGCTTGATTGACTGGACGGTGCGGTTCGGGTTGGTGATCGCCTGCCTTTTCGCGACGGTGCCGACCAGCCGCTCATCCTCTTTGGTGAACGCTACGACAGACGGGGTGGTCCTGCCGCCCTCGGCGTTGGCGATGACCGTCGCCCGCCCGCCTTCCATGATTGCCATGCACGAGTTGGTTGTTCCAAGATCGATACCCAGAACTTTTTCCGAAACCATTGTGTTATTCCTCCAATCCTCTAGATACTACAACTTTTGCGCATCTGATGACCTTATCCTGCATACAGTATCCGCGAACGACCTCGTCGATCACAGTCCCCTCCTCCGCATCCGAAGGCACGTAGGCTATCGCCTCGTGCCGTTCCGGGTTGAACGGAAGGTTCCGGCATTCGATGGGCCCGATGCCATGCCGTTCGAGGATGGTCATGAAGAGTTTTTTGATCTGCTCCATCCCTTCCGTGAGGGCTGCACCGTCGGCTTTCTCTGCCCGCTCGAAGTTATCGATGACCTCAAGCAACTCCACCGCGAAATTTTCGATGGCGAACGTCGTACGGGCGTCGAGTTCCCGGTCCATTCGCTTCCGGTAGTTGTCGAAATCCGCCGCAAGGCGCAGATAACGGCTGTTAAGGTCGTCATATGCATTCTGCAGCTCTTCAAGCGCCGGAGATGCTGCATCCGCCTCGTTTGCGAGATTCTGTTGCTTCTCGTTTGGTTCGGATGTATCCTCCTTCATACGCCTAACCTGCTTCAAAACGATATAGAATGTAGTTGTTCGATTATTTATTGTAATGTGGTTCTATATAATATTAACTCAAACTGCAGGCATCCGTCTTCTCTAACTGCCCGGATTTCCGATTGGACACCCTTTAGCCTGTATCCTCCCGCCGGCATGTGGATTCAGGGGAGAAGAACCGCCTTCCTCTCCGGCCCTGCCGGTATTCCCCATAACACGGGTCCGGTTTCCTGACCGGGGGAAATACGGCCGGTTTTGCGGGCAGCGCCAGATATATCTCTCTATCATGCTCACGTGTAACCATGAAATGGGCACTGCTGTCTGTCTGGGACAAGGCAGGCATCGTCGATCTTGCAAAGGTGCTTATCGAGCACGATTACCGACTCCTGAGTTCCGGCGGCACCGGGGCCGCGCTCGCAGCGGCCGGGGTCCCGTTCACCGATGTCTCCACCTACACGGGCTCGCCCGAGATGATGCACGGGCGGGTCAAGACCCTCCACCCGAAGATCCACGGGGGGATCCTCGGCCGCCGCGGCATCGACGATGCCGTGATGCAGGAGCACGGTATCGAGCCGATCGACCTCGTGGTGGTGAACCTCTACCCCTTCGAGGCGATGAAGGCTGCGGGGCTGACGCTGGAGGAGATCATTGAATACATCGATATCGGCGGCCCGGCGATGGTGCGGGCGGCGGCGAAGAACCATAAGTACGTCGCGGTCGTGGTGGACCCCGGCGACTACGGGGCGGTGGCGGATGCCGTCCGGCGGGGCGGCTTTACGGCAGAAGAGCGCCTGAACCTCGCCGCAAAGGCGTTCGCCCGGACGGCTGCCTACGACGGCGCGATCACGAACTACCTCACCGGCATCGACCGGCCGTTCCCCGACGTCCTCACCCTCCAGTTCGGGAACGGAAGGACGCTCCGCTACGGCGAGAACCCCCATCAGGCGGCCGCGGTCTACGGCGATACCGGCATAGCGGGAGAAGAGCCGCTCCAGGGCAAGGCGATGTCCTACAACAACTACCTCGACGTCCACGCGGCGGTCGGCCTGCTCCGGGAGTTCGACGGCTGCGCCGTGGTCATCGTCAAGCACAACAACCCCTGCGGCGTGGCGACGGGGGAGAAGCCCCTCGAGACCTACATCGCTGCCCGGGATGTCGACCCGGTCTCGGCCTACGGGTCGATCGTCGCGGTGAACCGCGAGGTGGGGGCGGACGTCGCCCGCGAACTCACCGGGACGTTCGTAGAGGTGGTGGTCGCCCCGTCCTACACGCCGGAGGCGCTCGAGATCATGAAGGCGAAGGAGAACATGCGGGTGCTCCGGCTGCCCGAGCCGGTGGTGCAGGACGAGGTCCGGAGCATCGACGGCGGGGTCCTGGTCCAGAGGACGGAGCCGTTCCGCGAGGACTGGCGGGTCGTGACCGAGCGGGAGCCCGACGCCCACGAGATGCGGGCGATGGAGCTTGCCTGGAAGGTCTGCCGGCACACGAAGAGCAACGCCATCATCTTCGCCGACGAGAACGCTGTCATCGGGATCGGCGCCGGGCAGATGAACCGGGTCGAGTCCGCGGAGATCGCGGTCAAGAAGTCCCGCAAATCCCTCGCCGGGTCGGCAGTCGCCTCGGACGCCTTCCTCCCGTTCCCCGACACGATGGAGGTCGCGGCGGCGGCGGGCGCAACGGCGCTCGTCCAGCCGGGCGGCTCCATCCGCGATGCGGAGGTCATCGAGGCGGCAAACCGGCTCAACATCGCGATGGTCTTCACCGGGGTTCGGCACTTCCGGCACTGAAGGGCCGGCCGGAGATCTCTTTTTTCGGCTTTGTTGAACCCCCACCTGTTTGTTCCAGATGGCCGCACTCCGGGGTACGGCTTTCCACCGGCTTCGCACCTTCGGTGCTCTAGCTCAGGTTCTCCGAACCATCGCTTATCGCCATGACTGCCCCCGCCCCCGGGGCGGGGAACGACTGCTGGAACAGCAGGAGTTTGAGCACCGCAGGTGCGAATGAGGAGCGCGAAGCGCGGGCGGGGTGGGGCCTGAGCTATGCGATTCTTCGCGCGAGACAGGGGAGGGGGAGACCCCCTCCCCGTCAAGCCCCACCCCCCATGGCGATAGCCACCACGGTCCACGGCATGCGGAGATGCCCGAGAAAAAAGTCGTCACGGGGACAAGCCGGGTCCGGCACCAGCCTTATCTGGATAGGGAGGAAGACCAGAATAGGATTTCAACAGAGCCTTTTTTTCGTAAGACCACATTCCAGCCGGGTAAGCCATGAAGATCGAATTCGTTCGGGACGACAGGAGACGGTTCCTTGACCTGCTGCTGATCGGGGATGAGCAGGAATCCATGATCGAGACCTACCTCTATCGCGGGGATCTCTTTGCCCTCTACGACGGCGATCTTAAGAGTGTCTGCGTGGTGACCTGCGAAGGCGACGGCGTTTATGAACTGAAGAACATCGCCACGTATGAAGAGTTCCGGGGACAGGGCTACGGCAAGCGGCTTATCGAATGCATCCTCGAGCACTACACGGGCAGGTGCCGCGTCATGCTCGTCGGCACGGGCGACTGCCCCCGTATCCTCCGGTTCTACGAGCGGTGCGGGTTTACCGTCTCCCACCGCGTCGAAAACTTCTTTATCGATCATTACGACCACCCGGTCTTCGACTGCGGCGAACAACTCGTCGATATGGTGTATCTGCAACAGGAACTCTGACGGTTCCGGGGCCGGGGGGCCCGCGATGCCGCGAGCCGGTACAGGGACAGGGTGACCCAACATATATACACTCCACCGTCTCTCCACGGCCGAAGGTGGTGTGATATGGACTACGGCAGTCTCATCTCAAGGTCGCTTGGTTATACAAAGGACGTCCTCCTGGGCGAATGGTGGCGGTGGATTCTCCTGGTACTCCTCTCGCTCGTCCAGACGTTCACGCTCTTTTTAGTCCCGTTCTACAATGGCTATATCGTCCGGGTGCTCGCCGGCAGGACGCCGGCTCCTGAGGTCGACGACTGGAGCAGGCTCTTTATCGACGGGTGGAAGTTAAACATCATCAACCTGATCTACCTTATCCCGGTCATCGTGGTCCTGGCCGTCTTCGGGGGGATTGCCGCCATCTCCGCCATAGCGGCGAAGGGGCTCGACAACCCCGATGTCTGGGCGTCAGCCGTCGCGGCCGCCGTCACCGGGATCGTGATCGCGGCCGTCATCTGGGTCATCATATCGTTCATCGCCATGTTTGCGGTCGTGCGGTTCGCTCATACGGGAAGTTTCTTCCAGGCGTTCAGCTTCGGGGCGATCGCAAGACACATAGGACGGATCGGGTGGGGGGCCTGGATCGTCGCGGTCATCGTCCTCGTCCTCATCGGCCTCGTCTATGCGGTCGTGACCGGGCTCATCACCTCGATACCCATCCTCGGCTGGATCATCAACCTCTTCATCGGGGTGGCGTTCGGCATCTTCCACGCCCGTTATCTCGCGGCAGCCTACGAGACCGCCCCGGCGCCGGGGTGAAGGGCTCCTATCCCACACCCCTATCACCGTCGTGCCGTGCCCCGGGAGTTATAACGGAAATCGTTGCGCGATATTTCAAAAGCCAGCGGTCGTTATATGATAGACCAATTTCGAGGAAAATACCCCTAACCAGATTGGATCTAACGCTTCCAGGATAACCGCTCAATGAGAACAAATGTTAAATGGCAATGTTTAAGATACGATTTGTCAAAATACCCGATTATGTCCAATGGCGAAACGGATACATATGGCTATAAGGGCTGGTTAATATCGGACAGTTTCTTAAAACGTGCATTCGCGGTATTTGGCTACAATCTCGTCGCAGGTTTGATAATCTGGCTAGGCTTACTCATCATTTTCATGCTATTCGCAATGGTAGCTGCATTTGTATTTGGGATGGCTTCTGTGTACTAGTGGACTATTTCATCTAGAATTTCACACAACGTCGCCTCACCCGAAGCTGCGAAGACGATCGATTGCTACCCCCAATCTTTCGCGTCCATCGCGAGTCACACCTCCGGTGCTTGAGCTCCCGCCCCTTGACCTGTCGCAATTCGCACCTTTGGTGCTCACGCTCGCTACACTCGCACTTCGCGTGAGATGGCGATTCACCCTGCACAGAGCAGGACCCTTCGTCCCCCTGCCCGCCCGTATCACCGCCGCTATGCTACTCCGGATCCCGGGAGATGCTCTCGACCCCGGCTGGCCCGTTTCTGCGGATATGATTGTTTTTTTTCTGTAAAGGGGGGTTGCGGACAGAGGAATCTTAGCAATGCTTTTATATCATATTGCCTTAAGGTAAACCGTGGGTGATATACCTATGGATTACGGAAACATGCTGGGCGATTCGTTCAGCTATGCAAAAGACGCTGTCTGGGGCAAGTGGGTTCAGTGGATCCTGCTCGCCATCAGCACGATCATATTCCCGCTCATCATGGGGTACATGGTCCGCATTTACAGCGGTGTAAAGCCGGCTCCCGAGCCCGGGAACTGGGTAGGAATGTTCATCGACGGCCTGAAGCTTCTTATCATCGGCTTTATCTATTCCATCCCGCTCTTCGTAATCATGGTTCTCTTCCTTATACCGGCGGGCATGCTGGGCAACGGGGACCCCGTGGCTGCCCTCGGGGCGATCGGGATCGGTCTCCTGGTCATGATCATTGTCGGGATTGTTATCACGCTGATCTCGGCAATCGGTATGATCCGGTTTGCACAAAAGGACAGCATCGGCCAGGCATTTGCCTTCAGCGCCATCCTCGAGCACATCGGAAAGATTGGCTGGGGAAGTTACATTATTGCCATCATCGTCCTGTGGATTGCCGGGATTGTCTTTGGCTTCGTTGTCGGGCTGCTGGTCGTGATCCCGGTTCTCGGCGGGCTGATATCGCTCTTCCTGTACCCCGTCTGGATAATCTTTGCAGCTCGGTACGTGACGCTGATCTACGAGAGCGCTCCGGCACCGGCTTAAAACCCCTCACTTTTTGCAACCGGCATTACCTTCAAAGGGATCTTTAGATACATCGTGCAGGTCTCGCCGCGCTCCGGATCTTCCCCGATCAGTTATCACGGCGATCTACCGATGTATGCTGTTCATATCGATTAATTTCAAGATAAATTTGACGAGGTTCAGCTAATTACATCAATATGTTTATATCTGGTTTACTCACATCTACTCGTAGGTGATATACCTATGGACTACGGTAACCTTGTTTCCAGGTCATTTGAGTATACCAAGGATGCCCTGGTAGGAAAGTGGATGCAGTGGATCATCCTGGCCGTCCTGTCTCTCGTGCAGGGGCTCACGCTCTCGCTGATCCCGCTCTTAAGCGGCTATTCCGTGAGGGTGCTCTCCGGCAAGGAGCCGGCCCCCGAAGTCGACGACTGGGTCGGGCTCTTTGTCGACGGATGGAAGTTGAACATCATCTCGCTGGTCTACATGCTCCCGGCAATCATCGTATTCCTGCTCTTCGGCGGGCTTGGGGCAATCGGTATTATTGCGAGCGAAGCAGCCGGCGGCGACCCGGCGGCTCTGGGCGCTGCAGTGCTGAGTATCATCGGAGGCTTCCTGCTTGCAGGGGTCATCGCGATCATCCTCTCATTCATCGCCCTGTTCGCCATACTGCGCTTCGCCCACACGGGCAGCATGGGCCAGGCATTCGCCTTCAGCGCGATCCTCGAGCACATCGGCAAACTCGGGTGGGGAACCTGGATCATCGCGGTCATCGTCCTCATCGTCGTCGCGTTCGTCTACGGCTTCGTGGTCGGTATCATCAACATGATCCCGTTCCTGGGCTTTATCATCACCCTCTTCCTCAGCGCTGGGTTCGCCGTCTTCTACGGCCGCTACCTTGCCCTGGTGTACGAGGAAGCACCTGCTCCTGTGTAATATCAGAGAATTTCCTATTTTTCTCAGCGTCCTGACATTGCCGCAGTACTTCCCACAACCGACCCGTGCGCTCATTCCTGCATGGTGCCGGACGGAGCGCCGGGCTGCCGTCAACTTCTGGATCAGGGCCTTTTCCCTGTGAACAAAGCAGCGCGTTTATCTCCATGAACATAAGATTCTTACCGAACAATGCGGTGATACTCATGGACTTAATGCGATTACTCGGCGACTCCTTTGAATATGCAAAGGACGCCATCTGGGGCAGGTGGGTCCGCTGGCTTCTCCTGCTCATCAGCACAATCATATTCCCGCTTATCTACGGCTACACGGTGCGGGTCATGAGCGGCGCAAAGCCCGCTCCTGAGCTCGAAGACTGGATCGGGCTCTTTATCGACGGTATCAAACTGATCGTCATCACGATCATCTACTCGATCCCGCTCATGATCCTCACGCTCCTGCCCGTTGCGATGTACTTCATCCCGGTCTCATCGACGGTAACCCCGGCGGGATCAGGCCCCGAATCGCTTCTGAGCCCGGAACTGGCCGCCTTTGCAGCCCTTGCGATCTTCGTCATCTTCATCGTCGCCGCCATCATCATCGGGATCCTCTCGACGTTTGCGATGGTCCGGTTCGCCCGGACGGGGAGAATGGGCGAGGCCTTCAGGATCCGCACCCTTCTCACTCATATTGGCAGGATCGGATGGCTGAACGTCTTCATCGCCCTCCTCGTCATGGGCATCGTGATAACGATCGCACAGTTCGTCCTTGCCCTGATCCCGCTCGCCGGGCCGATCCTCCTCTTCCTCCTCATGCCGGCGTTCATCATCTTCTCCGCCCGCTACGTCGCCCTCCTCTACGAGAGTGCCCCGGCGCCGGCCTAAAACCCCCTTATTTTTTGCCCTGCACCAGATTCCCCGAATGCCCAACGTTTAAGTATCCCCGCCGCCAATTCTCTGACGGTGAATTGCACTATGTGTGATTGTTTTATTTGGTGAATCGATCCGCTTTTTTGACACTACCTTACGGGACGGGGAACAGACACCGGGTGTCTCTCTCACGCCGGCCGGGAAACTTGAGATTGCAACGCACCTTGCCGACGTCGGCGTCCACGTAATTGAAGCCGGCTCAGCAGCCGCATCCGTCGGAGAGCGGGAGTCGATCCGCTCAATCGCCGACGCAGGGCTTGCCGCCGAGTGCTGCACCTACGTCCGGGCGCTTCCCGGGGATATCGACCTCGCCGCCGACGCAGGCGCCGACTCCGTCCACCTCGTCGTCCCGGTGAGCGATCTCCACATCGCAAAGAAACTCCGCAAAACCCGCGAGCAGGTCTCTCAAATGGCCTGGAGCGCCGTCGAGTACGCGAAGGAGCGTGGCCTCATCGTCGAATTCTCGGGAGAAGACGCGTCCCGGGCCGACCAGGATTTCCTCGCGGAGGTCTTCCGCGAAGGGGTCGAGCGGGGAGCCGACCGGCTCTGCTTCTGCGACACCGTGGGGCTCCTCACGCCCGAACGGGCGGCCGCGATCGTACCGCCGCTCCTGTTCGCCCCGCTCTCCATCCACTGCCACGACGACCTCGGGTTCGGGCTCGCAACCACCGTTGCCGCCCTCCGTGCGGGGGCAACCTGTGCCCATGTCACCGTCAACGGCCTCGGGGAGCGGGCGGGAAACACGTCCCTCGAAGAACTGGTGATGGCGCTCGAGGTGCTCTACGGGGTCGATACCGGGATCAAGACCGAAGAACTCTACCCGCTCTCGACCCACGTCGCCCGGCTGACCGGGGTTCCGCTCGCGACCAACAAGCCCATCGTCGGCGAGATGGCCTTCACCCACGAGAGCGGGATCCACGCCCACGGGGTGATGCGGGACGCGAGCACCTACGAACCCCTCCGGCCGGAGCGGGTGGGGAGGAGGCGCCGCATCGTCCTCGGGAAACATTCCGGGTCGGCGGCGGTCGAGGCCGCGCTCAACGATATGGGGTATGCCCCGGACGGGACACAACTCAAGGAGATCGTCGCCCGGATCAAACGCCTCGGGGATGCCGGGATGCGGATAACCGACGCTGATATCATGGCGATCGCCGACACCGTCATGGAGATCGAGTTTACGCCCTGCATCGAACTTCGCCAGTTCACCATCGTCTCCGGGAGCAACGCGATGCCGACCGCCTCGGTGACGATGCTCGTCCGCGGCGATGAGATCACCGGTGCCGCAGTCGGGACCGGGCCGGTGGACGCGGCGATCCGCGCGCTCCAGCGATCGGTGGCGGACGTCGGCAGCGTAAGGCTCGACGAATACAGCGTGGATGCCATAACGGGGGGCACAGATGCCCTCGTCGACGTATCGGTGAAGCTCAGCCGGAACGGGAAGACCGTGACCTCACGGGGTGCCCGGACCGACATCATCATGGCAAGCGTCGAAGCAGTTATCGCAGGGATGAACAGATTACTCAGGGAAGAGCATGAAGACCGGAGCCAGGACTCTGATAGAAGCGCTGCAGCGTGAAGGGGTGGACACCATATTCGGCTACCCCGGCGGCGTGGTGTTGCCGATCTACGATGAACTCTACGACTCGTCGATCCGGCACATACTGGTAAGGCATGAGCAGGCAGCGGCGCACGCGGCCGACGGATACGCGCGTGCAAGCGGCCGCGTAGGCGTATGCCTTGCCACCTCCGGCCCCGGCGCGTGCAACCTGGTTACGGGGATCGCGACGGCGTATATGGATTCCATCCCGATCGTGGCGCTCACCGGCCAGGTCCCGACTGCGCTGCTCGGGAACGACGCGTTCCAGGAGTCGGACATCACCGGGATCACGATGCCGGTCACCAAGCACAACTACCTGGTCAAAGACGCCGCCGACCTCGACCGCGTGGTCCAGGAGGCGTTCTATGTCGCCCGGACCGGCCGGCCTGGCCCGGTGCTGATTGATCTCCCCAAAGACGTCAGCACGAGCCAGGTGGTGGAGGGAACGCCTGTTCCCGGGACGGTCTCCCTCCGGGGCTACCAGCCTACCTACGAAGGGCACGTCCGCCAGATCGATAAGGCGCTCGACCTGATCGCAGGGGCACAGCGGCCGCTCATCTACGCCGGCGGCGGAGTGGTCCTCTCGGGGGCATCCGCCGAACTCCTGGAGTTTGCAGAGACCGCCGCGATCCCGGTGACGACGACCCTGATGGGGCTCGGCGCCGTCCCCGGCGACCATCCGCTCTGCCTCGGGATGCTCGGGATGCACGGCACCCAGTCGGCGAACTACGCGGTCACGGAGTGCGACCTTCTGCTTGCCGTCGGTGTCCGGTTCGATGACCGGGTCACCGGCAAGATCGAGACCTTCGCGCCGAACGCCACGGTCGTCCACATCGATATCGACCCGGCGGAGATCGGGAAGAATAAGAAAGTCGACGTCCCGATCGTGGGCGACGTGAGAGCGGTGCTCCAGGCGCTTCTGCGAAGGATGCAGAAGCGTGGCGATACGGCGAACTGGGTCGCCCGGATCAACGCCTGGAAGGCGCAGTACCCGCTTGGTTACTGCGAAGACGACCATCTCCGCCCGCAGTACGTTGTGGAGCAGCTCTCTGATCTCCTGAAGGGAGAGGGGATCGTCGTGAGTGAGGTCGGTCAGAACCAGATGTGGACCGCGCTCTACTACTGCTTCAAGAAACCCCGGACCTGGATCACCTCCGGCGGTCTCGGGACGATGGGCTACGGGTTCCCGGCAGCCATCGGCGCACATTACGCCCGGCCGGATATGCCGGTCGTCGACATCGCCGGCGACGGGAGTTTCCAGATGAACATCCAGGAACTCGGGACAGTGGCGCAGTACAAGATCCCCGTCAAGGTCGTGATCTTGAACAACATGTATCTCGGCATGGTGCGGCAGTGGCAGGAACTCTTCTACGACCGCCGCTACTCCTACACCGAACTCCCGCCGGTGGATTTCGTGAAGATCGCGAACGCCTACGGTGTCGAGGGCATTACGGTCACGGGGAAGGACGGTGTCCGGGAGGCGCTCGAGACCGCTCTCGCCACCGAGGGGCCGTTCGTCCTGGACTTCCGGGTCGAGCGGGAGGAGAACGTCTTCCCGATGGTCCCTGCCGGTGCCGCCATCAACGAGATGATCGGGGTGCGGCAGCCATGAAACCGCATACCCTGAGCGTTCTCGTCGAGAACCGGGCCGGCGTCCTGAGCCGGGTTGCCGGGATGTTCTCGCGGCGGGGGTTCAACATCGAGAGCCTCGCCGTCGGGACCTGCGAGGAGCCGGAGATGAGCCGGATCACCATCGTGGTGAACGGCGACGACGGGGTCATCGAGCAGGTGATGAAGCAGACCAACAAGCTCATCGACGTCATCAAGGTCTCGGACCTGACGAAGCGGGAGAGTGTGGAGCGGGAACTCGCCCTCATCAAGGTGGCGGCCGAGAACGGACCGGCCCGTGCCGAAATCCTCCAGATCGCCGATATCTTCCGCGCCCAGGTCGTTGACGTCGGGTCAAAGACGCTGGTCCTCCAGGTAACCGGGGATACATCAAAGATCGACGCGCTGGAGAAACTCCTGCGCCAGTACGGCATCAAGGAATTCGTCCGCACGGGGAAGATCGCGCTCCTCCGGGGCGCAAAGACCGTGAAGAGTTCCAAATAATTTTTTCCGGCAAAAGACGCCGGTTGCGCCATCGGGACGATATCTCTGCCTCGTTAGCGATCGCGTTATCACATACTACATCACACATTACCACAGCATGTTCTTCGGATTACCGTTCCATACAGGACTCATCGTGGGCGGGGCAGTCGCCCTGGTCGTCGTCCTGCTCGCCCTCTGGGGGCTCCGGTTTAAGGAGGCCCCATAATGGCAGATATACTGACGCTTGCTCTGATCGGGCTCTACTTTGTCTTTCTCATCGGCATCGGGAGTTGGGCCTCAAAGAAGATCCACAACACTGAAGACTATATGCTCGCCGGAAGATCGCTTGGGTTCTGGGTCTTCACCATCCTGATCGTCTGCTCCATCTGCAGCGGGATGACCCTGCTCGGCGTCAGCGGCTTTGGGTACACGTCGGGCTGGCCGGGCATCTGGGAGCAGATCTTCGTTCCGCTCGCGGCCGCGTTTTGCATCATCTTTTTTGGGGTGAAGCTCAACGCCATCGGGAAGGAACGGGGTTACCTGACCGTCCAGGACTACCTCGCCGAACGGTTCGAGAGCCCGCGGGCACTCCGGGGTCTCTCAGCCATCTCCGGGATCGTCGTCTCGCTGGTCTACCTGGTCGGGCAATATGCCGCGATCAGCATCGTGCTCGTCTGGCTCTTCGGTATTCCCCACTGGCAGGCGCTCCTCATCGCCGGGGTCATCATCACGGCCTATACGGTCATCGGCGGTCTTTACGCTGTCTCCTGGACGACCCTCTTTCACGGCGGGATCCTGATCATCGGCGTGCTCCTGATGGCCCCGGCCGTCGTCATGAGCGCCGGCGGGCTTGAGCATATCAATACGGTCCTTGCCGGGGTCGACCCGAACTTCGTCGAACCCTGGTTCCCGAGCCCGGCCTACGCATCATACGCCTACGCGACGCCGGAGTTCCTGGTCTCGTTTGGGATCCTCCTGATGGTCGGCCTCGCCTGCGCACCGCACGTCGTCAACAACGTCCTCGCCGCAAAAGAGGCCCGTTTCTTCAAGTGGGCGCCGCTCGTTGCGTTCGCCATCTATGCAGTCATAATGTTCCTGGTGAAGTTCACGGGATTTGCCGTCCGCTCACTCGTCGAGGAAGGTAAACTGGTGCTCCCGGACGCCGTAAACGCGCAGGACTACTCCTTCATCGTCGGGGTCGAGCATGCAATGCCGAGCGTGGCGTTCTGGGCATTCTTCGCGGTCATCGTCCTCGCGGCGGTGATGTCCACGACCGACCGGCTCATGCTCACCATCGGCACCTCGTTTGCGTGGGACGTCTACAAAAACATCCTCCGGCCTTCGGCATCAGACAGGGAGGTGCTCCTCGTCTCGAAAGTCGCTATCGTCCTCGGGGCCGGCGGGACGCTCCTGCTCGCCATCAACCCGCCGGAGATGCTTGCGTGGCTGATCTGGATGGGTATCGGGGTGATGCTCGCGACGTTCGCGGTCCCGCTGCTTGCCGGGCTCTACTGGCGCGGCGCCACGGCAGAGGGGGCGATCGCGAGCATGGCAGTCGGGCTCGTCGCGGCCGTAGGCTTCGGCTACTGGCACCAGTTCGTAGGAGCGCTCCCTGTGCACTTCAGTTTCTTTGCGCTTGCGCTCTCGCTCGCCGCCATGGTCGTCGTCAGCCTTTTCTCCACCCGGAATTCCACGGAGATACTCGACAGCACCCGGACCGGCTGGTTCATCCAGCCGCCCGGCCAGCCTTCGCGGGCCGGGAGCCCGGGAGAGACCTGGCTCGTTGATCAGGACTCATCCCGCCAACAGTGATGGTGGGGCACTCCCGCCCTCCCCGGGCGTCAGGTGTTAATCTTCACGGCCAGTATCAGGGAACCTGTCTACGCAGGTAAGATTGCGCTCCTCCGGGGTGCAAAGCCTGTGAAGAGTTCCAAACAGCATTCTTTTAGGTGTGATACCTTCATCATCCCGGCGGAGTAAACTCCCTGCCCCGCTGGCGATTGTGTTATATGTTAGCACGTCACACACTAGCACAGCATGTTCTTCGGATTACCTCTTCTCACGGGAATCGTTGTGGGCGGCGCTGTCGCCCTGGTCGTCGTCCTGCTCGCCCTCTGGGGGCTCATGTTCCGGGAGGCCGTTTGAATGGCGGACGCACTGACGCTTGCTCTGATCGTGCTCTACTTTGTCATTCTCGTCGGCATCGGGAGCTGGGCATCGAAGAAGATTCATAACACCGAGGACTACATCCTTGCGGGCAGATCGCTCGGGTTCTGGGTCTTTACGATCCTGATCGTCTGCTCGATCTGCAGCGGGATGACCCTGCTCGGCGTCAGCGGATTCGGGTATGCCTCAGGCTGGCCGGGCATCTGGGAGCAGATTTTCGTCCCGCTCGCGGCCGCGTTCTGTATCATCTTTTTCGGGGTGAAGCTCAACGCCATCGGGAAGGAGCGGGGCTACCTGACCGTCCAGGACTACCTCGCCGACCGGTTCGAGAGCCCGCGAGCGCTCCGGGGCCTCTCGGCCGTTGCGGGCATCATTGTTTCGCTGATCTATCTCGTCGGGCAGTACGCTGCGATCAGCATCGTGCTCGTCTGGCTCTTTGCTATCCCGCACTGGCAGGCGCTCCTCATTGCCGGAGTCATCATCACCGCCTACACGGTCGTCGGAGGACTCTACGCCGTCTCCTGGACGACCCTCTTCCAGGGTGGCATCCTGATCTTCGGCGTGCTCCTGATGGCGCCGTTCGTCATCGCGAGCGCCGGCGGGCTTGAGCATATCAATACCGTCATCGCCGGAGTCGACCCGAACTTCGTCGAACCCTGGTTCCCGAGCCCGGCCTACGCATCATACGCCTACGCGACGCCGGAGTTCCTGGTCTCGTTCGGGATCCTCCTGATGGTCGGGCTTGCCTGTGCGCCGCACGTCATCAACAACGTCCTCGCCGCAAAAGAGGCCCGTTTCTTCAAGTGGGCGCCGCTCGTCGCGTTCTCGATCTATGCGGTCGTGATGTTCCTGGTGAAGTTCACGGGATTTGCCGTCCGCTCGCTTGTTGAGGAGGGGACGCTCGTCCTCCCGAACGCCGTGAACGCGCAGGACTACTCCTTCATCGTCGGGGTCGAATACGCAATGCCGAACGTGGCGTTCTGGGCGTTCTTTGCGGTGATCGTCCTTGCGGCGGTGATGTCCACGACCGACCGGCTCATGCTCACCGTCGGCACCTCGTTCGCGTGGGACGTCTACAAGAATATCCTCCGGCCCTCGGCGACAGATAACGAGGTGCTCCTGGTCTCGAAGGTCGCGGTCGTCCTCGGGGCCGGCGGGACGCTTCTCCTTGCCATCAACCCGCCGGAGATGCTCGCCTGGCTGATCTGGATGGGTATCGGGGTGATGCTTGCGACGTTCGCGGTCCCGCTGCTTGCCGGGCTCTACTGGCGCGGCGCCACCGGGGAGGGAGCGATCGCGAGCATGGCAACCGGCCTCGCCGCGGCCGGGATCTTTGGATACTACTCAAAGTTCGTAGGATCGCTTCCCGTGCACTTCAGCCTCTATGCGCTCATACTCTCGGCGCTCGCCATGGTCGTCGTCAGCCTCGTGACGGCCCGGAGCGCCTCCACCACGCTCGACGGCACCCGGACCGGCTGGTTCATCCAGTCGCCCCGTAGCGCCCCGGGGGCGGGTACCCCGGGAGAGACCTGGCTCGTCGATCACGACTCGCCCCGCCAGCAGTGATGGCGGAGCGCTCCCGGCATTTTTTTCACGCCTCTGCATGAGACCGCGTCGCTGTGATGGCGCGCCGCGCCAATAGCCCCGGTTCGCCCGCCCGCTCGTCTTCGCAAAGTCCATATCTATATGAGCGAACACTAAGACTGCTGACACAACCGGTGGACAGCGGGATCGGTCCGGGGACGGCCGGCATGCCGGCTGGATCAAACCGGATCGTTTGAGGTTGCCATGAAGACGATCATCTACTATTTTACCGGCACCGGCAACTCCCTTGCCGGTGCAAAGAAGGTCGCCGAAACCCTCGGGGATACCGAGCTCGTCCCGATAGCGGCGTTCCGGAACACCGCGGGTGCAATCACCCCCGACGCCGAACGGATCGGGATCGTCTGCCCGGTCTACTTCTCCGGGCTCCCGGCGATGGTGGCGGCGTTTGCGGAGCGGCTCGATCCTGCCCCGGCAGGCTACGTCTTCTCGATCGTCACGCACGGGGGAGGCGGAGGCTCCGCGGCTCTCCGGCAGCTCGACGGAATCCTCGGGAAGCGGGCCGGAAGGGGGCTCGATGCAGGGTTCGCGGTCAGCATGCCGGGCAACTACATCTTGATGTACGGGTCGCCGGCAGGGGAGAAGCGGGACCGGCTGCTTGCCGCGGCGGACGCGGACCTTGAGAGGATCGCAGGGCGAATCCAGCAGGGGGAGAGGCTGAAACTCCCGTACGCGCCTCTGACACGCCTCATCAAGGCCGTCATGTACCCCCGGTTCCGCTCCCGGGTCCACGGGGACGACCGCAGGTTCACGGTGACGGAAAAATGTACATCGTGCGGCATCTGCGCAGCTGTCTGCCCGGCGGAGAACATCGATATGGTTGATGGACGACCGGTCTGGAACCACCGGTGCGAACTCTGCTGCGGGTGCATCCACCTCTGCCCGGTCGAGGCGATTCAGGCCGGAAAGGCTACTGAAGGAAGGCAGCGCTACCGGCACCCGTCGGTCGGCATCGCCGAACTGGAGCGCCGGCCATGAAGACCACCATCTACTACTTCACCGGGACCGGCAACTCGCTTGCCGCTGCAAGGAAGATCGCCGGGGCCCTCGGGGAGACCGAACTCGTCCCGATCGCATCGCTCGCGGATACCCCGGGGATTATCTCCCCGGCCGCCGACCGGGTCGGGATCGTCTGCCCGGTCTACGACTGCGGGGTGCCGGTCATGGTCGCCAACTTCGCGGAGAGGCTCGACCTCTCGAAGGCGAGGTACGCCTTCGCGGTCGTTACGATGGGCGGGATGGGGGTTTCGGCACTCCACCAGCTGAACGGGATATTCATCAAACAGCAGAACCGAAAACTCGACGCCGCGTTTGCTGTCAGCATGCCCGGCAACTTCCCGCCGCTCATGCGGTCGGTGCCGGCAGAGAGGTGCGGTAAGACCCTCAGCAAGGCGGACAAACGGCTCGGCGATATCGCGGAGGCGATCGGGAGCGGCCGGCTGGTCTCCCCGGGGTTCGCACCCCTCTCCGGGCTCGTGAAAGCCCTGAGCTACGGATCGCTCGCAAAGAGCGCTCACGATGCAGGCGAACTCTTCTCCGTATCGGACGCCTGCACCGGCTGCGGCACCTGCGCGGCCATCTGCCCGGCGGGCAACCTCACCCTCGTCGACGGCCGCCCGGCGTGGGGCCGGAAGTGCGAGATCTGCTGCGCCTGCCTCCACTTCTGCCCGACCGAGGCGATCCAGCTCAACGTGATGCTCGGGACGGAGGGCCGGGGACGCTACCGGCACCCGGATCTCACGGTTGCGGATATGGTGAGCCAGCGGGGGGAGTGAGCCCGCACGGGCGAGGTTTGAGCCATGACATACGAACCGAAGATCCAATCGGCACTGCGCCAGAAAATACGGATAGCCCTCCTCATCTTCTCGTTCGTGCTGATGCCGGTGACCTTCGCCTACATCTCCTGCCCGCTCATCACCGAAGGTGCGTCGCAGGGGATCGCTACCGGCGGCCTCTTCGTCTTCGCGCTGCTCTTCGTCGGTTCGCTCTTCTTCGGGAGGCTCTGGTGCGGCTACCTCTGCCCCGCGGGCGGCCTGCAGGAGATCTACGCCCGGGTGAACGGAAGACCGGTGAAGGCCGGGTGGCTGAACCTTCTCAAATACCCTATCTTCCTCGGGATCTTCGGCTCCCTCGCCCTCGCCGTCTACTCCGCCGGGGGCCTCTGGGTCTTCGACCCGTTCTACCAGACCGGCAACGGGATCTCGGTCGACCGGTCGGGCGCATACACCCTTCTCTATGCCCAGATTGCGTTTATCACCGTCTTCGCCCTCCTCGCCGGAAGGCGGGGGTTCTGCCACACCTTCTGCCCGATTGCGGTCATGCTGATCCTCGGCCGGAAGATCAGGAACGCCGTCGGGTGGCCGGCGCTCCACCTCGCGGCCGCTCCGGAGCGCTGTGTGGACTGCGGGAGATGCTCGGAGACCTGCCCGATGAGCCTTGACGTTCGCGGCATGGTCCGGGAGGGGCGGATGGAGCAGACGGAGTGCATCCTCTGCGGCGAGTGCGTGGACGCCTGCCCGGAGGGTGTCGTTGGGTACGCGTGGAGGGGAAAGTGAGCGTAACCCCTCCATTTCCCGGTTGCCCAAACCTCCGGCACGCAGGTAAGGATAGGCCGCCGGAGATCGCTCCGCTCGTTCGCAAGGTATATCTATCCGCCTGGTTCAGATCCGTATGTACAGGACGGGACCATGCAGATCTGTGTCATTTCCGGGAGCCCCAAGGGCGAGAAGAGCGTCACCCTGCAGTACGTCCGGTTCCTCGAGGAGGCATTTTTGGAGCACACCTTCTCCGTGGTGCATGCAGGGCGGGATATCAGGACGCTTGAGCGGCAGGAAGAGGTGTGGAGCGGGGTGCTCGCCGCGGTGAAGGAGTCCGACGGCGTGCTCTGGGCAACCCCGGTCTACGTCATGCTGGTCCCGGCGCAGCTCAAGCGGTTCATCGAACTGGTCGGCGAACGGAACGCGGGGGAGACGTTTTTTGGGAAGCACGCCGCCTGCCTCACCACCTCCATCCACTACTTCGACCACACCGCCCACGCCTACCTGCACGGGGTCTGCGACGACCTCGGCATGCGGTACACCGGTTCTTGCTCGGCCCACATGCAGGATCTCGAGAAGGAGGCGTTCCAGGAGCAGCTTGTCCTCTTCGTCTCCGATTTCCTGGAAGCGATTGCAGAAGAACGACCGATTCTCCGGGAGTTTTCCCCACTACCTGCAATCTCTCCTCACTACACCCCGACGATCCCGCCGGCCGCGGTGGACACCCGCGGTAAACGGGTGGTCATCCTGCACGACGCGGAATCCGGCTCCGACCTTGAGGCGATGGTCCGGCACCTCGCAGCGTGCTACGCAGGTTCCGTCCAGGTTGCCCACATCCGGGACGCCATGATGAACGGTGGCTGCCTGGGATGCTGCCGGTGCGCCTTCGAGAACGCCTGCGTCTATGACGACGGGTTCCGGGCGTTCTGGGAGGAGTATGTCGTCCCGGCGGATATCCTGGTCATGGCCGGGACCGTCCGGGATCGCTTTCTTTCGGCTGCCTGGAAACAGTTCTTCGACCGGAGTTTCTTCAGCGGCCATGTGCCGGCGTTTAAGGGAAAACAGGTTGCATACCTGGTGGAAGGCCCGCTCGGCCATCTCGCAACCCTCCGGGAGGTTCTCACGAGCCTGGTGATGACGGAAAAAGCCAACCTTGTGGGGATTGTGACCAACGAGCCGGACCCGGGCGAGATCGATGCCGCCCTGCACACTCTCGCCGAACGTTCCGTGAGGCTCGCGGACCGGGGGTATATCGCACCGGCCACCTTCCCGGCCGTCGCCGGCCATAAGATCTTCCGGGACGAGATCTGGGGAGGGATGCGGGCGACCTTCAAGGCGGACGACCGGTATTACCGGCAGCACGGGCTCTACGACTTCCCCACCCGGAACTACCTGCAGAGGATCGGCACCCGGGCGACCTCTCTCATGATGTGCATCCCCTCCGTCAGGCGGGAGGTGGTGAAGAATATGCCCACCTATATGATCCAGCCCCTGCAGAAGGCGATAGAAACGAGCAGGGTTCTCGCAGAGAGGAGGAAAAGACGATAGAATCCTCTCTTGAAGTAGCCTCCCGCGCGAAACGTATAACCGGATGGCGGCCATCCACCCCGGGCATGCAACCCTTCACCATCGCCGTTCCGGAGACAACCCTCGACGACCTGCGCCTACGCCTCGCCCGCACTCGCTGGCCCGATGACGGCGCCGGCTGGGAGTACGGCACGAACCTCGCGTACATGAAAGACCTTGTCGACTACTGGGAGCACTCCTACGACTGGCGGGCCCGCGAAGCGGAATTGAACCGGTTTGCCCACTTCAGGACTGAGATCAACGGGACGGGAATTCACTTCGTCCACGAGCGCGGGAAGGGACCGGACCCGGTGCCGCTCCTCCTCCTCCACGGCTGGCCCGACTCGTTTTACCGGTATCACCGCGTCATCCCGCTCCTGACCAGCTCCTTCGACGTGGTCGTCCCGTCCATCCCCGGACAGGGGTTCTCCGACCGGAAGGCCATGACCACCGACGATACCGCCGATCTCTTCGCCGGACTGGTGACGGAAGAACTGGGCTATGAGAGATTCGTCGCGGCCGGCGGCGATGCCGGGACACTGATCGCTCAATCACTCGCGGAACGGCATACAGAGGTGCTAATCGGGATCCACCTGACCGACGTCGGCTACCCGGACCCTACGACGGATTTTTCGACCCTTACAGAGCCCGAGATCGAATTCGCGAACTACATTCAACAGTGGTGGATGAGCGAAGGCGCCTTCAACATCATCCAGTCGACCAAACCCCAGAGCCTCGCCTACGGGCTGGCCGACTCGCCCGCGGGCCTCGCCGCCTGGATCATGAGTTTCATGGCCTCGGGCACGACCGGCGAGGAGGTCGAGAAGCGTCTGTCCCGGGACGACCTGCTCACGAACATCATGATCTACTGGGTTACGCAGACGATCGGCTCGTCCGTCCGCCGGTACTACCTCGACGCCCACGCACCCTCTGGTCCCTGGCGGCGCACCCCGGTCCCGGCGGCCGTCGCCCGCCCTCCCCGCGACGCCCCGCTGCCGCGTGAGTGGGCGGAGCGGAGAGTGCACCTGAAGCACTTCACCGAACTCCCCCACGGCGGGCATTTCGCGGCCTGGGAAGAGCCCGAACTCTACGCGAAGGACGTTTGGGAGTTCGTCGGGGCACTCGCGAGTTCGTAGGCCTCCCGGACAGCATGGGAGAACCCTGCACCCCGCGCTCTCCAGGCTTGATTTCTCCTGATTTCCTCACCGATATGCGGCAACCGCGGGAAACGGATGGTCAACCATATATGGTTTCGGCATAAACAGTACGAACGTGAAATCGGCGGTACTGGGTGGCGGCCTTACCGGGATAACGCTGGCCCGCCTGCTCCACGAACAGGGCGACGACGTAACCGTTCTTGAACGGAACGAGAAGATCGGGGGGCTCTGCCGCTCGCAGACACAGAAGGATTTCACGTTCGATCTCGGGGGTTCCCACATCATCTTCTCCCGCGACGAGGAAGTCCTCTCCTTCATGCTCTCGGTTCTCGGTGAGAACGCCGACCGGCGGAAGCGGAACACGAAGATCCTCTATAAAGGCCGCTACGTCAAATACCCCTTCGAGAACGGTCTTTACCAGTTGCCCGACGAAGACCGCTTCTTCTGCATCAACGAGTTCGTCAAAAACCTCATCGCCGTCGAGAAGGGGGAGATCCCGCCGCCGGAAAACTTCGCCGGGTGGATCACCTACACCTTCGGCCGGGGCATCGCCGAATGCTACATGCTCCCCTATAACGAAAAGATCTGGAACTACCCGGCCGACCGGATGTCGCACCACTGGGTGGAGGGGCGCATCCCCCGCCCGCCGGTCGAGGATATCATCCGGTCGGCCATCGGCATCGAGACCGAGGGCTACGTCCACCAGGCTGTCTTCTCCTACCCGGTGACCGGCGGAATCGAGGCGCTGGTCAGGGCGATCGCGGAACCGGTCCTCCCCGCCGTCAGGACCGGCTTTTCCGTCGCCTCCGTCCGCGAGGATGGTGGGGGTTTTGTGGTGAGCGACGGCCGCGAGACCGTCCGCGCCGATCGGGTGATCTCGACCATTCCGCTCCAGAACCTGCTCCCCTGCCTATCGGACGTCCCGGCAGAGGTGCGGGCAGCCTGCGACGCCCTCCGCTACAACTCGCTCTGCTCGGTCTTCATCGGGCTATCCGGCGACGTTCCCGAGATCTCGTGGCTCTACGTCCCCGACGAGAAGACCGGCCTCTTCAACCGGATATCGTTCCCCTCAAACTACAGCAGCGAGGTCGCTCCCCCGGGCCACTCCTCGATTCTCGCCGAGATCACCTACAACGAGGGTGATGCGGTTTCGCGGATGACGGACGCCGAGGTGATCGAGCATACCGTCGCGTCGCTCATCGCCGCCGGGCTCATCCCCTCCCGGGAGCGGATCGTTTACACCGGCGTCGCGCGGGAGGAGTTCGCGTACGTCGTCTACGATACCGGGTACCTCCGAAACATCGCAATCGTCCGGGAGTTCTGCCGGGAGCGGGGCATCGACCTTGTCGGGCGGTTCGCAGAGTTCGAGTACCTCAATATGGATGGCTGCATCAGGAGCGCGATCGACTTCGTGAGGGGAAACGAATGAAGGTCAACATATTCGTCGAGGACTTCCGGTTCCTGCGCTACATCGGGTGCGCGACGGCGGCGAGGACGCTCTACAACCACCTCGCCCTGCTCCCCGGTATGGAGGTCGCCCGCAACCGGTATCATAACGATTTCGACCTGACCCACTACCATACCTTCGGGCCGTGGGCGATGTATCACCTGAAGTTCACCGAGGGCGCAAAAGTCCTGACCGCCCACTCGACACCCCGCCTGAACGAGGGGAACGTCGCCTTCTCAAAGAGAATAAACACGGTATACCCGAAGATCTACCGCCAGTTCGACCATATCATCACGATATCGGAACCCTGCCACCGGGAGACCAAACAGCTCGTCCCCGACATCCCGATGACCCTCATCCCGAACGGCATCGACCGTGAATACTTCAAGCGCGATGGGAAGAAGCGCAAATCATTCCGTGACGAGTACGGGATCGACCCCGGCCGGAGGGTGGTGCTCTCCGTCGGCCAGCAGACACCCCGGAAGGGCATCTACGACTTCTTCAAACTCGCGGACCAGCACCCCGATATGACCTGGATCTGGGTGGGCGGGTTCCCGTACGGGACGTTCTCGAAGGACTACGCGAAGATCCAGATGCTCAAGACCCAGTGCCACGAGAACGTCATCTTCACCGGGGTCATCGACGATATCTCCCGGGCATACAGCGGGGCGGACGTCTTCTTCATGCCTTCCCACGCCGAGACGTTCGGCCTCGTGATCGTCGAGGCGCTCTCGGCGGGCCTTCCTGTCATCGCCGGGGATATCTACGAGTTCCGGGAGATCTTCGGGGACTCGGTCCTCTTCTTCTCCGAGATCGATGAGGCGCGGGAGGTTCTGAATGACGAAGCGGCCCTGCATCGCTGCGCCTCCCGTGCCCGTGCCTCGACGGAGGAATACGACATCACGCTTATAGCAAAACGGCATCAACAACTATACCGGGAGTTGATCGAAGGATGATCTCCGTCGTCGTTCCGACCTACAACGAAGAGCAGAACATCGAGCGCTGTCTTGCGTCTCTCGCCGACCAGACGGTGCCGAGGGAGACCTACGAGATCATCGTCGTCGACGGAAACTCAAAGGATAAGACCCGGGAACTGGCCGAACCCCTTGCGGATCAGGTCTTTATCCAGACGAGCAAGCGAGTCGGCGGGGCACGAAACGACGGGGCGATGGCCGCGAAAGGCGATATCATCGCGACGACCGACGCCGACTGCATCCTCCCCCGGGACTGGGTGGAGCGGATCGGGCGGGACTTTGCAGAGCGGGATATCGTGCAGCTCTACGGCACGGTCTATCCGATCGAGGGGGGGTTCAGGAACCATCTCTCTCTTCTCGGCGCAAACACGTTCGCGCGTCTCGGCTACTACACCCGGACGATCTACTTCACGCTCGGGTGCAACACGGCGTTCGACCGGGAGGCGTTTCTCCGGGCGGGGATGTACCGCTGCATCGACGCCGGGGACGATCTCGAGATCGCGCAGCGGATGCGCAAACTCGGGAAGGTCTACCTCGATACCGGCCTGAAAGTCGGGTTCTCGATGCGGCGCTACCAGCAGTTCGGGACGCTCAAGTCGCTCTGGGAATGGTTCTACATCGTTCTTCGCGGCGGCGAGGCCGGCGGCGCCACCTACACGCAGCGGGAGTACAAGTAGTGTCATGAAGAAGGCCGTATCCATCCCGGAAAACTATGCCGTGGCGGTGCACCGGTCCGACACCTGCGAGTTCGCACGCCTGCTCGGGATGGAGGTCACGGGGATCGAGGACGGCTGCGTCCGGGTGGCGATGTCGACCAGTGGCGTGAAGAACGCGCACGGCACGACCCACGGGGGCGCGATCTTCGCCATCGCCGACCACGCTTTCGGGATCGCCGCGAACATGGACGGGGTCGATCAGATAGCGATCTCGGCCCATATCCGCTACTTCTCCGTGCCGGCGGCGGACACGCTCGAGGCGGTCGCCCGCAGGGTTTCGGAGACGGAAAGGACGTCGGTATTCTCGGTAGACGTCTACTCGGGCGACCGGCTGGTCGCCTCCTTCGAGGGCGTCGGGTTCAAGATCGGGGTTCCGGCACGGAAAGAGTGAAAGAAGGTTTTCAGTGCTGGCAGAGGCGCCGGCTCTTATTTTCCACGATTCTGTTAGTTAAGATACATGTGTTCTTGAACTCTTGCACCTTGTGCTGTCGCTGTCTACGATTCCTGGCCCTGTAGAGCCGAGATAAAGCCCGATGTAGTGAACTGTGGGGACTGCGCACCTTGCACTTCCGTGCTCAAGCTCCCTTCCTTGCACCGAAGGTATGAGTTGATCTCCCTCAATCATCGGTCAAATGCGCCACCCAGAAAAATCACCCATACGCCCTCTGCAACCGCAAAACGGGGTGTGGGGCCCCCTTTATTCCCCGGCCCCCTCCGGGCCGACCTCGATGCTCTCTCCCGGTGCGAGCACCGCGACCCGGATCGACGTCGTCCGCTCGACGGCCTGCTTGAAGTTCTCCACGTTCTGCCGGATGGCGGGGAAGGTGTCGTAGTGCATCGGGATCACCAGCGGCGCGCCGATGTACCGGGCCGCGATCATCGCCTCGTCGGGCCCCATCGTGAAGCACCCGCCGATGGGGAGGAGCGCCACATCCGGCCGGTAGAGGTCCCGGATGAGCTGCATGTCGGAGAAGAGCGCCGTATCGCCGGCGTGGTAGATGCTGATACCATCCATCGTGATGACGAATCCAGCGGCGACACCGCCGTAGAAGCCCGGTCCCTCGTCCTCCAGCCATGACGAGTGGAGCGCGGGCGTCATCGTGAACCGGACACCGTCGACGGTGATGGTGCCGCCGATGTTCATTGCTTCCGCAGGAACGCCCTTTGTCCTTAGATACTTCGCCACCTCGTTGATGGCAACCGTCTTCTTCGAGAGTTCCGCAGCAATGCCCAGGTGGTCCGCGTGGGCATGCGTCACGGCAACGATATCCGGTTCAGCGGGGAGCGTACCCTCCGGGATGAAGGGATCGACGAGGATCGTCTGCGATCCAGCAAGCGAGAAACACGCGTGGCCAAGCCAGGTCAACCTCATGGAGAAGAGATCGGCTCGGATACTAAAAAAGTGTTCAGTGGGTTATGGGGATGGGCAGGGGTTCAGAACTCCCCCATGTCGATCGCTTCGGTGATGTCGATCGCTTCGCTAAGGCCGTCGTTCACGACACCGCGCGTCATCAGTTCGGAGAGATCGCGGTCTTCCATGACATCCCTGATCCGTTCCAGGTACGGATCGAGCGTGGTGTCTCTCTGCTGCTCGATCACGTGGCGGTACTCACGAAGGGTCGAGGGGCTTATATCGAGTTCCTCGCTGATCTCCTTCATGGTCTTCCCCGAATCAAGAAGCTCCGACATCGCCTCCTGGTCAAACGGCATCTTGAAATCGAGTTCCCTGAAGAGCTTGAGGCGAACCCGGGCACGTGCCACGGTCTTGCTCAGCTTCTCGTCGCCGAGCGCCCTCGCGATCTCGGTATCGTTCTTGCCGTCGTAGTATGCGACCACGAGTTTTGCGAGCTGCCGCGGAGCGAGCTTGGTCTTGAAATACCCCTGATCGAGGATCTCACGCATGATCAGGGCGATCTCGCGCTCAACAGCGTCGCGATCCCGAAGTGTACCGTGAACCTTCCTCATCGGCTCAACGATCGTCTTCTTGTTCGTGATGGTCGTGAACAGCTCCAGTAGTTGCTGCTTGCGGGTATCTTCTGCCATGTCCGTCTCTCTCTGTTCTGTATTCCACCGTCTGGTTCTGAGGGTCACCCATGCTGACCTTCGATATATACTTTTTCTCCCAACCGGGGCGTAACGTTCCCTACATTACAACCGCTAACATTTAAAACTTACCATATAATCCGTCGAAACAGAAAGATCATTTTCGCGGATGTAACCATATCTTCCGGAATCTCATCCTCGGTGGAAAAAATACCTCCTCACCCGGCTCCTTTTTCGACGAATTGTGATCTCGCGCGAGGTGAGGACCATTCTTTATTAGCACCGGCGCTCAAGTGTACTGCAAGACTATGGCCGAGACGAGCGATATTTACGAAAAAGTCATGGAAGTAGCCAGAAGACGGGGTTTCGTCTGGCCCTCATCCGAGATATACGGGTCGATCGCCGGGTTCATCGACTACGGCCCGCTCGGAGCGATGATGAAGCGGAACGTCGAGAACCTCTGGCGTTCGTTCTACGTCTTTCAGGAAGGCTACTACGAGATCGAATGCCCCACCGTCGGAAACGAAGCGATCTTCGTCGCATCCGGCCATGTGAAAGAGTTCGCCGACAAGATGGTGCAGTGCCCGCACTGCGGTGAGTATCTCCGCGCCGATCACATCGCGGAGGAGAACGGCATCGAGAACGCGGGCACACTCCCGGCGGAGGCGCTCCAGGCGGCGCTCTACGAACTCCCCTGCCCGTCGTGCAAGGAACCTCTGGGCGAAGCGGGCGTCTTTGCGTTCAACCTGATGTTTCAGACGACAATCGGGCCCGGGTCGCAGCGGAAGGGCTACCTGCGCCCTGAGACCGCCCAGGGCATCTTCACCGACTTCGCCCGGCTCCTGCGCTTCTACCGCGACAAGCTCCCCTTCGGCGCGGTCCAGATCGGGAAATCCTACCGAAACGAGATCTCCCCCCGCCAGGGCATGATCCGGCTGCGCGAGTTCTCCCAGGCGGAGGCTGAGATCTTCGTCCACCCCGACCGGAAGGATCACCCTGCCTTCCATCGCTACGCGGACTACACAGCGCCCCTCCTCACCATCGCGCGGCAGCTCGACGGCCGGGAACCGGCCGCAATCACGATGCGCGCCGCCGTGGACGAGGGGCTGATCGCAAACGAGTACGTCGCCTACTACATCGCGCTGACGCACCGGATCCTGACCGCTATCGGCGTGGACCCGGCAAAACTCCGGTTCCGCCAGCACCTGATCGATGAGCGGGCACATTATGCGGCCGACTGCTGGGACGCTGAGGTCTACTCCGGCCGGTTCGGGTGGGTGGAGATCGTCGGCATCGCCGACCGCACCAACTATGACCTGCGCTCGCACGCCGGGCATTCCGGCACCTCGATGACGGTCTTCATACCCTACGACGAGCCCAAAAGGGTCGTAAAGCGGCGGATTGTGGCCGACATGGGCGTGCTCGGCCCCCGGTACCGCGGCAAGGCGAAGGCGGTCGCGGATGCGCTGGCAAATTCTGACCCCGGAGAGGACGGCGCGCGGGTCACCGTCGACGGCGAGGAGGTTTTCATCTCCGCTGACCTCTACCAGGTTCGGGAAGAGGAGGTGGAAGTCCGCGGCGAAGAGGTGATGCCCCACGTCATCGAACCGTCATACGGCATCGACCGGATGATCTACGTTGCGCTGGAGCACAGTTACGCCGAGGAAGAGGTCGAAGGCGAGATCCGGAAGGTGCTCCGGCTCCCGCCGGCGGTCGCACCGGTCCAGGCCGCCGTCTTCCCGTTGATGAGCCGGGACGGCCTCGATACCATCGCGCAGACGATCACGGAGCGGCTCACGCAGTGCCGCATCCTCGCCCAGTACGACGACTCCGGCGCCATCGGCAGGCGTTACCGGAGACAGGACGAGATCGGGACGCCCTTTGCCGTCACCGTCGACTACGATACGCTCGAGGACAACACCGTGACCGTGAGGGACCGCGACAGCATGGAGCAGGTCCGCATACCGATCGAGCGGCTGCCCCAGGTCCTCTCCGCACTCATCTCCGGCGCCACCACGTTCCGTGAACTCAGGGCATGAATTACATCTCCCACCCGCTGATCCGGCCAGAGAGCATCGAGGAACGGCGGTATCAACTCTCGATCGCGCTCCGGGCGCTTGACGCGAACACGATGGTCGTCCTCCCGACGGGCCTCGGGAAGACGGCCGTCGCGCTCATTGTCGCGGCGTCCCGCCTCCACTCCCACCCGGGGAGGGTGCTCGTGCTTGCGCCCACGAAACCCCTGGTTGAGCAGCACCTCCGTTTCTTCAAACAGTTCCTGCTATTCCGGAACGGCTCCGAGCCGGATGAGTCCGATTTTGCCATGTTCACCGGGGACACCCCCCCGGAGGAGCGGGCCCGGGCCTGGGAGGCGTGCCGGGTCTGTTTTGCCACCCCGCAGGTGATCAAGAACGACTGCCTTGCGGGGAGGTACAGCCTCGCCGACGTCGTGCTGCTGGTCGTGGACGAGTGCCACCGGGCGGTGGGGAACTACGCCTACGTCTTCCTTGCCGGGCACTACTGTACCGCGGCAAAAGACCCCCTGCTGCTCGCGATGACCGCCTCGCCCGGAGGGGACCCGGCGAAGGTGCAGGAGGTCTGCGACAACCTGCACATCGAGGCGGTCGAGACACGGGTGGAGACCGACGAGGACGTCCTGCCCTACATCCACGAGCGCGACATCCAGTACGTCGACGTCTACCTGCCCGAGGAACTCCAGGCGGCGCTCGTCGTCCTCAGGGGGCTCGTGGAGTCGCGTCTTGCCCGGCTCGCGAAACTCAACTTCCGCGTCCCGAAGCCCGACAAACTCTCGATGAAGGCGCTCAACGCCTTAAACGCCCAGATCCAACAGCGTATACGGACGCGCGACCCATCGGCGTTCATCGCGGCGTCCCTGCACGCCGAGTGCATGAAACTCCGCCATGCCATCTCGCTCGTTGAGACGCAGGGAAGCGAGGCGCTCAAACTCTACCTCGCCCGGCTCGGTGCGGAGGGAGCCTCGAGCGCGGGGAGCAAGGCGAGCAAGCGCCTCGTCGCCGATCCCGCCTACATAAGCCTCGTCGAGGCCGCTTCCGGCTGGACGGAGGAACTGCACCCCAAGGCTTCGATCGTCCGCGAACTTGTCCGGGCGCAGCTTGCGGCCCACCCCGAGAGCCGGATCATCGTCTTTGCCACCTACCGCGACACCGTCCAGACGCTCGTGGATACGCTCACCGCTGCCGGCATCGCCTGCGAGCGGTTCGTCGGCCAGGCGTCGCGGGACGCGGAGCGGGGGCTCTCGCAGAAGGAGCAGATCGCGAGCCTCGCCCGGTTTCGGGAGGGCGAGTTCAGGTGCCTGGTCGCGACCTCGGTGGGCGAGGAAGGGCTCGACGTCCCCTCGACGGACATGGTGATCTTTTACGAGGCTGTCCCCTCGGAGATCCGGAGCATCCAGCGGAAGGGGCGGACAGGAAGAAGCGGCAGCGGCACGATCGTCGTGCTGGTGACGAAAGGCACGTCTGATGAGACATTCCGGTACGTGAGCCAGAACCGGGAGCGGGCGATGGTGACGGGGATCAGGAGCATGAGCACCACGCCCGCACCCCCTCCCGCCCTGGCCGTTCCGTCCGCCACCGGACAGACGGATTTCCTCGCGTTTGCCCCCGCGGGGCCGGCGATCACCGTCGACGACCGGGAGACGTCGTCACGGGTCGCCGGGCGCCTGCATGAACTCGGGGCGTCGATCACCCTCGAACGCCTTGAGTTCGGCGACTACGCCATCGGCGACCGTATCCTCGTGGAGAGGAAGACCGTGCAGGACTTCATGAACACCCTCGTCGAGCGTGACCTCTTCGGGCAGATTCGAGCCATGGCCGACGCGGTGCCGCGTCCTGTCCTGATCATCGAAGGGGAGGACGACCTCTATGCGGTTCGAAACATCCACCCGAACGCAATCAGGGGCACGCTTGCGGCCATCACGGTCGATATGGGCGTCGCGCTCATCCGCACGCGGGACGCGGACGATACCGCCGAGACGCTCTACGTCCTTGCGCAGCGGGAGGGGAGCGAGCGGGGGGAGCGGAAGGTGCACCCGAAGAAGTCGTACCACTCGGTCCGCGAAGAGCAGGAGTACGCGCTCGCTGCGTTCCCGAATGTCGGTTTAAAAAGCGCCCGTCTCCTCCTCGAACACTTCGGGTCGCTCAAAGCGATCGTCGATGCCGAACCGGAGGAACTGGCGTCGGTGCACGGGATCGGGGAAAAGACCGCCCGTGCGATATGGGATCTCGCCCGCAGACCTTACCGCTGACCCAGTCTCGCGAGGGCTCTGGCGCCCCGCTCGACCGCCTTCATCAGGGTCAGGCACTCTTCGGGCCTCTGTTCTTCCCTGATCCGTTCGCAGAGGTGGACGATCGTCCGTTCGATCTCCACGGCAGCCTCACCCTGCGGCTCCCCTCGTGCGGCCGCCGCCGGTGCCGGGGACCGCCTGGATTCTGGTGCCGGTGCAGGCGGCTCCGGTTCGGGAAGAGGTTCTTCTGGCGCAGCAAGCGGACAGATCACACACTGTGTCTTTCCCTTGTACTCAAACAGGGGGTACCCGCAGACCTTACAGGATTTGGCGAGCATCTTCCCTCCCTTCAGGAGATACTCGGCCATGACTTCGTCAGCCTGATCTGCTGTCATTTCGTCGAACTCCCTTAATGAACTTATATATGTCTGGATGCCATTAATAATAGAGGGGTAATTCTAATGGCAAGTCCAGACGAAACAATACGGATCTGCATTCAGATGCTGCAGAATATCAGCGAGGATTCTACCATTCCACGCAATATCCGACGCGTCGCAGACGCGACCAAAACGGTTCTCCAGGACGAGTCCCGGAGTATCGGCCTCCGCGCCGCAACCGCAATATCCATGATCGATGAGATCAGCAACGACCCGAACATGCCGGTCCACGCACGGACCCGCATCTGGGAACTGGTATCTCAACTCGAAACGGTACCGCTCGATTAAATCACTCATTCTTCCTGAACAATTCCGGCGAAGACCAGGGCAGAGCGATACGTATTCTCGGGTTGCCAGTCAGGCGACCCTATCGCTCTGCCTGCAGTATCGCCGCCGTGCGTCTCCTTCCTCGCGTTTCACTCCACGACGGTGACGTAGACCGTCCGCTTACGGCTCGACCGCACGTCGAGCTCTAAGAGGACGATCTGCTGCCACGTCCCGCACGCGAGCGCACCGCTGATGACCGGGACGGAGAGCGACGGGCCGACGATCGCCGCCCTGACATGGGACCGCCCGTTACCGTCGCCCCATGCCGCGTCGTGGGCGTAGGGGATATCGGCCGGGGCGATGACCGAGAGCGCCCGGGAGAGATCGGAGAGCACGCCGGGCTCGTACTCAATGGTGGTGACGGCGGCGGTCGAGCCCGCGACGAAGACGGTTGCGAGCCCTTCCCGAACACCGCTCTCGGTGACCGCCTGCGCTACACGGGGCGTGAGGTCCACGATCTCCCCTTCCCCGTGCGTGTCTACCTGGATTGTCGTACGAAACATCACAGACACCTCATCCGAACGTCCTGTTGTCCTCCGGCCGGATAAAACCCGCGGAGAACGACGGTGGTGCGGGGTGCCGAGATCCGGCACGTTACGGGGACGTTTCCCGGTGCGGAGCGGCCGTCCTGCGTGGGATCGCCAAAAACGCTTTATGGGCGAGACGGGTATTTCCTCTCCGGAGATGGTGGTGATGCCCTATCGATGGAACAACAGACAGGATGTGGACGAGGCGGTCGTCGCCGTGATGAACACGCTTGACCGCGGCCAGGAGATCCATGGATGGCTGATGCACACCCTGCAGCAGGCGATCAATGACTCCGAACCGCAACTTGCAGAGCACTTCTTCACGGAGCTTGAACGGCACCGGCCCGAAGCGCTCAGGTACTTCAGGAAGCCGGAATTCTAACTTTTTTGGCCGGGGAGTTCGTCCCAAAAAATCTCCGAACCTTCGATACATCCTGATCGGAGCCCTTACTTCCCGGGTATCTACCATCTGAGCCACATTCAGAGCAAGGAGGGTGAAACGGCTTTCTATTGGACATCGTCACTCGGGGGAGGGCCCGGGAAGGGGTGTCCTCCTCCTGGTAATAGCGTTTCGTGACAACTTCAGGAGGATGGCCTGAGCCCGTGCCCTTCACCCGCTGCAGTTTCCGTCTATTGGCCTTAACCCGGGCGGAAAAAAAGGCCTTGTTGAACCCCCCGTTTGCTCTAGATGGCCGCAATCAGGGGTACTCAGGGGCACGGCTTTCCACCGGGCTGCGCATCTGACAATGCTCGAAGGACGCTCCCTGAGGAGCATCCTACTGCGCACCTGCGGTGCTTGTGCTCCGGATGTTCGCATCTTCGGTGCTCATGCTCCCGCCCTAGCGGCCGGTCGCATTCCGTCCATCGCAAGTCCAAGACCTTCGGTCTTCTCCAGCGATGTCCTGTAGGGGCATCGCCTATCGCCACACACTGCCCGCCCCCCTGGGGGCGGGAGGAGCGCGAAGCGCGGGTGGTGGGGGTTACAGAGATCCATTACAACGCGGAGAGACAGGGGAGGGGGACACCCCCTCCCCGTCAGCCCCTCCCCCAATGGCGATTCTCCCACGGTCCACTGCATGGGGACATGTTCGAGGAAAAAGGTTGATCCTGGGGACAGCCGGGCCCGGCACCAGCCTCACCAGGGAAAGGATGAAGATCGGAACAGGGTTGCAACAGGACCGAATGTTTACCTGTTTTTGGCCGGGAAACGGTCCGAGACCGTGCCCTTCAACCCACTGCAGCCGCCGTTTACCGGCCTTCGCCAGATAGAAAAAAAGAACGTTCTTTGGTATTTTCAGGCCGGAAAGACGCGTCACGCCTCTTCCCCGGGCTCCTCGGAATCCAGGATCGTGAACCCGATAACCCTGTCGCCGTCGTCGAGCCTCATGACCCGAACACCGCGGGTGCCGCGCTTCTGGATCGAGATCTCGGAAACCTTCGTCCGGATCACGATGCCGGACGCGCTCATCACGATGATCTCGTCGTCGCCGGAGACCGCCATCGACCCGACGACGTTGCCCGCCCGGGCGTCGACGACGATGTTTCGCACCCCGAGCGTGCCCCTGCCGTGGCCGCGGAACTCGTCGAACTCCGTCCGCTTACCATAGCCCCGTTCCGTGATGGTGAGGAGATGTTCCTCCTCGACCACTGATACGGCCTGCAGCGCGTCGCCGTGGCGGAGTTTGATCCCCCGCACGCCCATGGCGTTCCGGTGAACCGGGCGGACGGCCTCCTCGTGGAACCGGAGGCTCTGCCCGAACTTCGTCGTCAGGATCAGCTCCTGGTCGCCGTCGGTCGCCTTCACGTCCACCAGCGCATCACCGTCGCGGAGGTTGATGGCATTGATCCCGGTCTGCCGGGGCCGCGAGAACTCGTCGAGCGCCATCTTCGCGACCGTTCCGCTCCTGGTCGCAAAGAAGAGGAAGCGGTCGGGCCGGAACTCCCGGACCGGGATCACCGCGGTCACCCGTTCTTCGCCGGCAAGGTTCAGGAGATTGACGAGGGCCTTGCCTTTGCCCGTCCGCTGCCCCTCAGGAAGGTCGTAGACCTTCAACCAGTACATTCTCCCCCTGTCGGTGAAGCAGAGGAGGTTATCGTGCATGTTCGCGACGAAGACCCTCTCGACGCCGTCGTTGTCTTTCATCGCCATGCCGATGATGCCGCGCCCTCCGCGCCGCTGGTTCCGGTAGGTGTCGAGGTCGATCCGTTTTACGTAGTTCGAGGAGGTGAGCGAGACCAGCATCGGTTTATCCTCGATGAGGTCCTCCCTGTCGAACGCCTCGGCTGCCTGCGCAATCCGGGTTCTCCGTTCGTCGCCGAAGCGCGCACCGATATCGACGAGTTCTTTCCTGATCTCGGCGAGGATGCTCGCCTCGCTCGCCAGGATCGCGGACAACCGCTCGATCTCCGCCGCAATTGCATCGCGCTCGTCCAGGATCTTCTGGTGTTCGAGTGCCGCAAGCCTCCGGAGTTGCATCTTCAAGATGGCATCCGCCTGCACCTCATCGAGCGCAAACTTCACCACCAGGGCCTTCTGCGCCTCATCGGTTGTCCCGGAACCCCGGATGGTCGCAATGACCGCGTCGATGTTGTCGAGCGCGACGAGGAGGCCGCGGAGGATGTGCATCCGCTCCTCGTTCTTCGTGAGATCGAACTCGGTCCTCCGCCGGACCACGTCCACCCGGTGCTTGAGGAACTCGTGGATGATCTCCTTGAGGTTCAGGGTCCGGGGCTGGCGGTCGACGATTGCGAGGTTGATGATGCCGAAGGACGACTCGAGCGCCGTGTGCTTATAGAGGAAGTTCAGTATCACCTGGGGCGCGGCTCCCCTCTTGAGTTCGACCACGATCCGCATACCGTCGCGGTCGGACTCGTCGCGTATATCGCCGATCCCCTCAATCTTTTTCTCGCGGACGAGGCCGGCGATGTGCTCGATCAGGCGCGCCTTGTTCACCTGGAAGGGGATCTCGGTGATGATGATCTGCGGTGTCCGGCCCTCCTCCTCGATCTCCGCGACGCCCCTGACAACGCACTTTCCGCGACCGGTCAGATAGGCGTCGCGGATGCCTGCGGTGCCCATCATGATCCCGCCGGTCGGGAAGTCCGGCCCGGGCATGACCTGCATCAGCTCCTCCGTGGAGATGCCCGCGTCGTCGATGACGCGGCAGGTCGCCTCGCAGATCTCTCTGAGGTTGTGGGGCGGCATGTTCGTCGCCATCCCGACGGCAATCCCGCTCGACCCGTTGACGAGGAGGTTCGGGATCCGGGCGGGGAGGACACTGGGCTCCTGGAGCGACTCGTCGAAGTTGGGGACGAAGTCGACGGTTTTCTTGTCGATATCGGTGAGCAGTTCCTCCGAGATCTTCGTGAGCCGGGCCTCTGTGTAACGCATGGCGGCAGCGGAGTCGCCGTCGATTGACCCGAAGTTCCCCTGGCCGTCCACCAGCATGCAGCGGTAGGAGAAGGGCTGGGCCATCTTCACGAGCGTATCGTAGATGGCTGAATCGCCGTGAGGATGGTACTTACCCATCACGTCTCCGACAATACGGGCGCTCTTCTTGTAGGGCTTGTCGCTCGTGTTGCCCATCTCCCACATCGCGTAGAGGGTGCGGCGGTGCACCGGCTTCAAGCCGTCTCTCGCGTCGGGGATGGCGCGGCCGATGATCACGCTCATCGCGTAGTCGATGTAGCATGATTTCATCTCCTCTTCGATGTTGATCGGGACAACCCCTTCCCCTTCAGACGTCAAGGTTGCTCACCTCCTTTGCATGCCTGCGGATGAAATCTCTCCGGGCGTCTACATTCTCTCCCATAAGTTTCTCGAATATTTCGTTCGCGTAGGCGGCGTCCTCAATCTTCACCTGTTTGAGAATCCGGTTTGCCGGGTCCATCGTGGTGCTCCAGAGCTGTCCGGCGTTCATCTCACCAAGACCCTTGTAGCGCTGGATCGAGACGCCTTTCTCCCCCCACCCGGCGAGGATCTCCCGCATCTCCTCTTCGCGGTAGACGTACTGCTCCTGTTTGCCCTTCGCTATCCGGTAGAGGGGCGGCTGGGCTATGTAGATGTAGCCGTTCTCGACGAGCCCCACCATGTAGCGGTAGAAGAACGTGAGGAGGAGCGTCCGGATGTGCGCTCCGTCGACATCGGCATCCGTCATCAGGATGATCCGGTGGTAGCGGGCCCGCTCCGCGTCGAAGCTGTCGCCGACCCCGGTGCCGATAGCGGATATCAGCGCCTGGATCTCGGCGTTCTTCAGGATCTTGTGCTCCGACGCCTTCTCGACGTTCAGGATCTTCCCCCGCAGGGGGAGGATCGCCTGGAACTTCCGGTCCCGCCCTTGTTTCGCGGAGCCGCCTGCTGAATCTCCTTCCACGATATAGATCTCGCTCTTTGCCGGGTCCCGCTCCTGGCAGTCGGCGAGTTTCCCGGGAAGGCCGGTCGACTCCAGCGTGCTCTTCCGCCGGGCGAGTTCGCGCGCGTTCCGGGCTGCCTCCCGGGCCCGGGCCGCCGCCATCGCCTTCTCCACGATCGCCTGGAGGGTTTTGGGGTGCTCCTCGAAGTACTCCGTGAGTGACGAGTAGACGAGCGAGTCCACGATGCCCCGAACGTTGCTGTTTCCAAGGCGCATCTTGGTCTGCCCTTCAAACTGTGGGTTCGCCACCCGGGTGCTGATGACGGAGGCGAGCCCTTCCCTGACGTCTTCGCCCTTGACCTGCGCATCGTTGTTCTTGAGGAGGTTGTTTCTCCGGGCGGCGCTGTTGATCGCCCGGGTGATGGCGCTCCGGAACCCCTCGAGGTGGGTCCCGCCCTCCCGGGTGTTGACGCTGTTGACGTAGGTGTAGAGCGTCTCCGAGTATGAGTTGTTGTACTGCAGGGCCACCTCGACCTCGACCATGCTCTCGGGGTCGCGTTTCTGGAAGTAGATGATGTCGTCGTGGAGGCTCTCCTTTCCTTCGCCGAGGTGGGCGACGAACTGCCGGATCCCGTCCTCGAAGCAGTGGACGGCCGAATCGCCGGTGCGCTCGTCCCGCAGAACGATCGTAAGGCCGCTGTTTAAGTAGGCGAGCTCACGGAGCCGGTGGTCCAGCACGTCGTAATCGAACTCGACGGTCTCGAATATCGAGCGGTCGGGCTGGAACGTGATCCGGGTGCCCCGGAGGCGTTCGTAGTCGAGCCGCTGTCCGTCCCGGGCGCCGTAGCGCTCCTCGTACCGGGCTTCCATCTCGTGTTCGGTCTCCGGGCGGCTCGCGAGCGGCTTTGCAACCAGGCCCTGCCGGAATTGCATCTCATAGACGTTGCCGTCCTTGAAGACCGTTGCATCGAGCCAGCTTGAGAGGGCGTTGACGACCGAGACGCCGACGCCGTGCAGCCCGCCGGAGACCTGGTAGGTGTTTTTATCGAACTTTCCGCCGGCGTGCAGCACCGTGAGAACGATCTCGAGAGCGCTCTTGCCGTACTGGGGCATGAGATCGACCGGGATGCCGCGGCCGTTGTCGTCAACCGAGACCGAGCCGTCCCGGTTGATGACCACCTGGATCAGATCGCAGGCCCCGGCGAGAGCCTCGTCTACGGCGTTGTCCACAACTTCGTAGACCAGGTGGTGCAGCCCCCGGGTATCCGTGCTGCCGATGTACATGGCGGGACGTTCCCGCACCGGCCTCAGGCCTTCCAGTACCGTGATGTGGGAAGCATCGTAGGTATCAGTCATTTGTGACCTCCGCTGAACGAGCGGCGTCCTGAATCGCAGCAAAACTCACAGTATATATTGGTTTTATAACCACTTATACTGTATGGCTCCGAAAAATACACTGTTTTGGGGTAATCCTTTCTGTCTACGTTCCAATGGAGCCTGCGCGCGAACGTACCCGGAGGGGCCGGGCGTCGCGGCCGGTCACGGTTACGGGGCGGGAGGCACGCGCGCCCGTCAGTCGTACTTGCCGGTATCCGGATCGGGTATGCCGAGCTCTCTATCGACTGCGATCGCGAGCCGGTTGAGGATCCTCTTGATGTCCGCCGCATCCTCCTTGTCCAGGGTTCCCGGCTGGTGCCAGATCACCATCTTGCGGAGGCGTTCGACGAGTTCATCGATCTCGGTTCCCCGGAACTGTTCCGGCACCATGAAGTCGGTGAGGTGATCCGCGGCGCCATAGAAGGCTTTCTCGGGAGGCAGGCCGAAATGCCGTGAAAGCAGCATCAGGTTGACGACGAACCCTCTGCCGAATTCGCTCTTTTGGGGCATACTACCCTATGCACCACCGGGGGATATGAACGATCTGGTTTTTTCGTATGCCGATGGTGTCCCGGGAAACGGTTCCGGGTCTGCGATGTTGCTCATGCTTCTGCATTTGCATTCGGTTGTCTCTTTTAATTGCACCTGGCACGGATTTTGAGGGGACTGCCTCCTCGAAGCCTCACGGCCTCTCGTGCTCCCGCCCCCGCACCTGACGGTGCTCAAGCTCCTGTCCTACGCGCAGTCTACATCCCGTGCACGGCTTCCCAGTGACTATCGCCATTTGGGGAGGGGCTGACGGGGAGGGGGGAATATTCCCCCCT
>NZ_JABFFQ010000013.1:0-49127 GCF_032944295.1 Methanoculleus nereidis | reverse complement strand
GATCGCCCAGAGCGGCAAGGCTGGCATATTCGTGCCGAATCGCAAAATTGGTAAACGTGCTCATGAGAAAAACGTCGATCCGTGGCTATAAAGTACTTTGGATGAGGTGGGGTTTTTCGAAGTTCTCATCAGACTCTTTTTCTTCCAGAATCCGGATGACGTTCTGGGCCGTGAGTGCCGGAAGTTCAGATCAACCGTGCCCGTATCCACGCCTGGCCTGTAATAGAGCGGTTCTGATCATCGATACCCAACCGCTTCCTCAACATGGCAATCTATACCTTAAAGTACCTGCAACACCAAGGTTTCAGGGTTGAAGAACAGTAGACTCAGCAGAGGGAGGGGAGGAGAAGGTGCATCCCAACACCAGAGAATCTGATGCCAGAAAAGAGACCGTGAAGGCATCCCGGCGCTATTCGTCCGATGATTCAACCCATACGCCCCCGATATCCGGTACGTTCGAGCCGGCAGGCACGATCGAGTATGGCGGAATCCCTCCGTCTGACAATATCCCGGTAGCAGAGGGGCAGAAAAGCCTCACCACGGTTGAGCGCGAAGCCCTCGAGCTCGCAATACAGAAGCACAGCCGGGCGCTCGATCTCCTGGCCCGGCACTAATCATCTTTTTTCCGGCAGTTTCCCCGGATCCAGCACTCTACGTCCTCGAGACCGTGCCGATAGGTCGCAACCTCGCGGACATAGAGATCGATCACCTCTTCATCAGCAGTGATAGGGGAACCCGCTTCAAGCATCAGGATCATTTCTGCAGCAATGAGAGCCGTTCGCTTATTTCCCTGATAAAAGGGATGCCGGGCAGCAATGCTGTAGAGCATCCAGGCCGCTTTCCTGTATGCGTCATCAATGTGATTTGCTCTATCAACGAGAAAGTCAAGTGTCCCATGGTCACGGACGAGCCCTTCAGTCCTTTTGTCTTCCTCATGATCGCTCGCCTCGATGATTCGGATCTGGACTTCAATAATTTTCTCAACCGTGAAGTCTACCATGGGGTGTTCTTTTTTATGGTTACGCCCCGGGCCTCTTGTACCTGTTGATCTTGCGTTGATCGAGAAGATCATGACGATCGAGAAGGCCCATAACGAGTACTCCCGCAGGTGAGGAGGGCGGGTCTCGCCTGCTACAGGCATGAAGGCCGGGCTTTGACGGTGAGACGTACTTCCTTTCCCGGCAGGAACCTCTTCACCCGACCCGGGATCCCCTGCAGGTCATGCCGGCTCAGTGCCTGTTCACAACGGTATATTCCCGAATGATATATCCTATCCGTGCGGGCGCCACCTTGCCCGTCTTACTCACAGACGAACGGGTTTACGATTTCAAGTGCGCAGATCCCGGAAAAATCGCTCTCGTTCCGGGTGACGAGCGCGCACTCATGCGTGAGGGCAGTGGCGGCAATGACCGCATCGGGGAGTTTCATCCCGCACGTTCGGCGCAGGTGAACGGCACGGTCGGCAATCCTATCGGTCAGAGGATATACTTCCGCCGAGCGGATGAAGTCCCGGGCCAGCGCGTATCCCTCTGGGGTATGCTTCTTCCAGCCGAGAAACTCGATCTTCGTGATGATCGAGATCCGGAACGAAGAGGTGAGCATATCTTCTATCTCGCTCACTCTCCGGCGGAATGGCGTCTGCGAGGTACTAGATGAGGATGTTCGTATCGAGCAGGTACCGTTTCATGTCCGGTTCCACTCGTTCCGCAAGTTTCGGGCCTCGGTTTCCAGGTCGAGATCCCGGTCCCGGTATATGCCCCGGTATCTCGCGGGCTCGGCAACCCCGATCGGTTCATCTGCAGGCTTTTCGGCGGTCAGGCTCTCCCAGAGATCGATGGGCACGATAACGTCGGTCTTCCTCCCGTCTGCATCGCAAATGTACTGTACTCCCATGCCGCACACTCCAGATATGCGTATGTGGGAGTTCCAGGCAGATTATAGTTGCCCTGCCCCGGCGCCCCTCATCGAGAGGGGCCACGCTCCTGCTCCCTTCGTGACTGGCGGTTTGGGGCCGGAGAGATCGTTATCCTCGCGGAGGTGCGTCGATCAGGCAGGACGACGCTCTCTTTTCCGGATCGTCGACGACCCTATCCGCAGCCGCCCGACCCCGCGTTCGAATCGGCCGGAGCGGAATAAAGGTCAATACGGTTGAAGGCAGAAACGTTGACGCGAGCATCTCCATCGCCGGAACGGTTCGTTCCCCCGGGCAGTATGGAGATGTTCTCTCGCTTCAGCAGGAACGGTACGAGCCATGGAGATGCATAAGGAGATTCTTGCCACATTCCCCGGTCTCTCGGTTGCAGAAGGCGATGTCGGGCCGCTGTCGATTCAGGAGAAGAGTCCGGCCCTGAACGGCCTGAGAGACGAGGTCGTTCGCCAGGTAAGAGAACAGTATACGCTGGAGAGGATCAAGGATGAGCCCCTGTTCAGGGCATACAGGGACTTCTTCTGGCGGGTGGGCGTCGATCCGACCAAAACGCGGCCCGCCTCGGAGGCTCTTGTCCGAAGGATCCTGGCCGGGAAGATGCTCCCGGCGATCAACACCGCGGTGGATGCCTATAACCTGGCCTCAGTCCGGACAGGCATACCCATTGCGGCGTTCGACGCCGGTACCCTGGGCGGGGAGCTCGTTATGAGGTTTGCAGAAGAGGGCGAGGAGTTCCTCGGCATCGGGATGGCGGCACCCGTCATGCTCCATAAGAACCAGGTCATCCTGACGGATGAAGACGCGATCGTCGCCGTCTACCCGTACCGCGACTCGGATGCAACAAAGATCACCCTCGCCACAACGACGGTGCACATCGTGGCATGCGGCGTGCCGGGGATTGAGAGAGAGAAGGTGCATTCGGCATACGAACTGGCTGCCGCATACCTGCGGGAATACGCTTCAGGCAGCCGGTGATACGGGGTATACGCGGCCCTGCTCTCTTTGTACCTCCGGCTTGTTTTATTGCGAGTCATAAGATCGGAACACACGCCCCCCGGTCCGGCACCCACCCCGGAGAACCGGATCTCCGATCCCGGGTTCTGCAAAAGAAGTTGCCAGCCGTTGAGATCAGTCCTCCACGACGGAGCGATCGTATGCGTACCCGGCGTGGCCTGCATCTTCGCGATGCTACCCGGTGGAACGGATGCGGTCGACCTCGTCGAGGATGGACCGGATTTCCCGCTTGAGCACGGGGAGATCGTCCTGTATGGTCAGGAATATCGATTCGTAGTCCACACCGAAGTAGTGATGGATTATCTTATCCCGCATCCCTGGCCGGCCTCTCTCCAGGGAGCCTCCGGATAACTCTCGCGCAACTCCGGGGAGATCTTCTTTGCCGCCTCGCCGATAATGGTCAGCATGCGCTCGATCCCGGCGCGTTCCAGCCGGCGGTTCCGGAGGTCCTGCGCCGACGAAATTCCTTTGGAGAAATCCTCGATACTTATGATGGCATCAAGGATGTGGCGGAGATATGCGGGGTCCTCCGGCGTCATAGATCACCACGGCATCACGGTATATTGCATCGGCAAGGTAAGGGCTCACGGCGTTCTCGGTGACAAGATCCACGTCTCTCCCGAGAGCACGCCGGAGTTCGTCCTCGATTCGAACAAGCTGGAAGAGACTCTTTGTGCGGGCGAACCTGACCAGAATGTCGATATCACTTGCTGGGCCGGCATCTCCCCGGGCATAGGAGCCGAAGACCGCAATCCAGTCGGCACCGTTCCGGGTGAGTATACGAACGATTTCCTCACGGGACTTCTCCGTTAACCTGCGTTCAGCCATTTCGCTCGCCTCTCACCCATATGCTACTGTCAGTATTACCCCGCTCCGTCATCAGTCTTTTGAAAGGTGAAGCGAGTCCGGCCTGGTACAAACGCACCGGACAAAACTCCGGCATCAAAGGACTAACGGTCAAAATTACGGGCTACGGGCAGGATCCGGAGGTCTTCCTGTTCAGCACAGGCCGCGGCCACATCCCCCATCATAGTATACGTCAAATTCAACCAGCATTCAAAAGCACCTCAGGTTAACTGGCGTATTGAACGTCCGGGATGATAAATGCGACCTGGACAGGCGCCGCGAGAAAACCGCTGGTATGACAGGGTACACCGCCCGAACCCTTTATCACCCCTCGCTCCAACATCTACTCAAAGTTGAAAGTCGCCTATGCCTGATGATCTCATAGCAATCGTGGAAGAGTCCGAGGACGTGAACAGCGCTCTCATCTCCCGGGTGCGCCTGGAGATACTCTGGGCGCTCTCCGAGCTCGGCGAGGACGGGGCCACCGCACGGCAGCTCAAGGCCGGGCTGAACCTGAGCGACGGCGTGCTCTACGCAAACCTCAAGAAACTTGTCGAGATGGGATACCTCCGCTCCGAGAAGGTGACGCTCGAAGGGAAGGAACTGGAGCTCTACGCCATCACCCCGGAAGGACTCGCCGAGTGGCGGCGTGTCCGGAGCTGGCTCTGCAAACTCCTGGGCTGCGGGGGTGAGACCTGTGAACGATAGAAGCAAAGTCATTGCCTGCTTCCGGGAAGCGGGATTCCGAATGAATACGGATCTGTTCGAGCACCGGCTCATCGCCCAGAAGTTCGTCTACCTGCTGAAACTGAAGGGTGTCGAATTCGTGTATCCGTTCCGCCTCTATGTCCGGGGGCCCTACTCGCCGGACCTTGCACGAGAGTACTACCGGCATGCCGACGAGTTTTCCCGGTGTGAGACGGAGAGCATGCTCTCTCCCGCCGAGGCGGATGCCGTTGCCGGACTCACCGGCCTCTTCGATAAAAGCCCGTCCCTGCTTGAGATCGGAGCGACCTACGGGTACCTGGCCTACGAGATGCGCCAGCCGCCAGAGCAGGCATACCGGACAGTCCGGAGAATGAAGTCCTTCTACTCAAATGAGCAGATCGTCAAGGGCGTCAACCGGGCAAAGCAGTACCTCTTCGTCCCCACCGACGAAGAGAAGGCGGCGCTCGACGCCGAACTGCAGGAGTGGCAGCGGGCCGGTATCCGGTCGATGAGGCATTAAGATGCGCCGGAGCAGGGGCGATATCTGGTTCGTCGACCTCACCGACGCACGGGGACACGAGCAGAGCGGACTCCGGCCCGCCGTGGTGCTCGCTGTCTCTTACGGGGGGATGACAATCGTGGTCCCGCTCACGACGACTCCGGCGGCTTTTTCGTTCCCGCACACCCATGGCATCGAGAAAAGTTCGCAGAACGGGCTCTCCTCCAGCAGTGCGGCGCTGGTCTTCCAGATCGTTGCCCTCTCAGAAGACCGTTTCGTCAAAAAGATCGGGCGATGTTCGGCCGAAGATATGGAAGCGATAAGCGTTCTGTTGAAGGACCTGTTGGCGCTGGAATAACCGACAGACAAACTTGCTCCGGGAACGCTGAACAGCGTTCTCAAACAGGCAGGGCCGAAAGTAATGTATCGATTTCTTGTCATCGTCGAGCAGACCGACGGCAACTACTCGGCATACTCCCCGGACCTCGCCGCCGGTGCGTGGCGACCGGAGCGACCCGCGAGGAAGTGGAAGAGCGGATGCACGAAGCGATTGAGTTCCACATCGAAGGGCTCCGGGAGGATGGGCTCCCGATTCCCTCGTCAAGGTCTTCGGCAATTTACGTAGCGGTCGGTAGAGGGTGAGCCCCTTCGATCACCGCCCCTCCTTTTTCAGAATCCAGATGACGTTCTGCGCCGTGAGTGCTGGAAGTTCAGGCATGGGTTTCGACGGTGAGGGTGTATTCCAGGAGCCCTTCTTCGGTGGGAATCTCCTCACCCTTTTCCAGAAGATGCTCAATATAGAGTTCGATAGCCTCCCGTACCATCGCTATCGCCTCGTCGACGGTCTCCCCGAATGTGACGCGAGCACGGGCGAGTGCCGGCACGGCGACGGTATACCCGCCTTCCAGCTCTCTTCGGAGGAGGATACGATAGTGCAAGCCTCTCGCTTCATGCTTGCCGGCAGGGCTCACGGAGTGTCTCCTCCGGAACCGTGTTTCGCTGCCGCAGCCCGACCCTTCTCAGTCAGGCGGTACTTCTGATGCTGACTGCCGGGTTTCTCAGGGATGGTGTACTCGAGCATCTGATCGGCCAGTAGTTGACGGACGACCTTATTCAATTGGCCGGAGATCTCTTTCTGCCCGAGCCCCCTTGATAATTCTGCTTTAGATCTGGGGGCGACACTCAAGAGCACCAGAACTCTCGCTTCAAGCGACTCTGGCTGTGGTGCCTGGCCGGGAGCCAGAGTCCGGCGAACGATCGTCCGGAACCCATACACTCCCGGCAAACTCCGGCTCCGGCAGCCCTGCTTCGGAGCAGTGCCGGATCATGTCCCGCGTTCCCGTGCCCATACACCCATCCGGGCTCAGATATTGTGGAAGTGTGTTGCGGAGGGAATGTGGTCACGGTTGAGATCGATGGGGTGGTTTCCCCGGGGCGCCGCACTCCTGATTACATATCGGTTACATATCCGGCAAAGCGATATACGAGGAGATAGGACGATGCAGTGCTCGATCCAGAGTTTTTCGAGGAAGGGAGGCCCTGCTCCGTGAACCGTGATGTACATACCAGGATCGTTGTGGATTACATGCCCGTTACATACCAAAAATTAACGATCATCGATGCATTTCCAGAAATCCCCATAAAAATGGATTTTTCGGATCGGGGGCAGAACGATCCGTACATGTGGATTACATACCCTAAGCCCAGTACGGGACATACCTCCTGGATCTATTGGATCGAGTTTCCGGGTCCTGCAGTCGAATCAGACCTGCCTCCATTGTATCACTGATAATACGGGATGCAATAGGGTAATTCTGATCGTCGATGCCCAACCGCTTTCTTAGTGTAGCATTCGTCATGAACTCCCTGCAGACATATAGGAGACATGCATGCTGGTAACAGGCCCTGATTTTATCCTCCCGCCCCATCTCGCTATAACTTCGATGCGCAAAGAGCGTGACGCGTGTGAAATCCTCGTCTTCCTGAAAGTCCGGCGCAGGCAATTGGTACATTTCAATACACTCGATGGCGCGATCAATTCCACTTCCCCGCTCCTCGCAGATGTTCATCCTGCGCATCATCGAGGCGAGTGTCTCATTCCGTGACCGGGGAGGATGGTCAATGAACCGGTCGGGCTCGATCAGGGGTTTCCCGGGATTTGAGATCTCCATCCGGGCATCAAAGATCTCAATCATGGGGCCGGTCCCGGATATGGAGAAATCCTGATGGATGAGGGCATTCGCGGCGAATTCACGGATTGCAACCTTTGGGTACATCCTCTCCTCAACCCGCAATGCACCCGCAATGACCTCGTTGGAAGGCAGTTGGTCGCAGATCCAGTCGATTGTGGACTCAAACGTGATGGCGTATCCCCCGCGAGGACTATGCTCTTTCTTCGCACGTGTCCGGCCTTTGCCGTCGTATATAATGATGCGCAGCGCTTTCCTGCGGAGAGACGGGAAGTTGCCGAGGTCACGTGCAAAGAGAAGTGCACCCAGGTTAGTGATGTTAAATCCTGCCTCATCTCTGGAAATTGCTTGTTCTTCTTCAAGCCTCTTCAAAATACCTGACTTGCTTTCTGGAAGCGGCATTTCAAGAAGGTGAAAAATCGCCGGGTAATCAAGAAGATCGAGCACTTCATCGCCTGTTAATCCCGTAGATGCATACCCTTCTTCGAATCTGACGGGGTGCGTAAGTGCCCACAGCTTACGCTCCAGTTCAGGGTGATCGGAGAGTTTCTTTTTATATGAGCTTACCCGGATGTACTCAGTCCCATCAAATCTGACGGGACGTTCGTATGCGGCATCGATTTGAACAATGACAACAGGTTTCCCTTCGCACGTGGTCTCATGAAATGAAAAATCGACACGGGGATCGAGTAACCGTTTCAACCACGGTTCGAGGTCTTCGTTCCCCCGACCTTTCTCTGTCTGTGGAGTGAATGTCGTGCCGATAATCTCATGAGTAACGTCGTCAATTCCAAAGACCAGGTACCCGTGCTTCACCTGATGATGAAGTGCCGAGTTACTCAAAGCGGAGATGTATTCTCCTACCATATGTGGTTCGGAGTTGTTTACTTTGAAGTCAAACCACTCCTTCTCTTTAGGATAGCGGCGCAGTTCATCTATGAGGTCGCATAAACTTCCGCGCTCGTTCATTTTATGTCCCTCTTCAAAGTCATTCTCCCACTCCGCACGACCCTCTTTATTTCAGGGTATGCAGGTACAGATCTCTCACATCCGGACAGTAAGATCAAGCTATTCCGGGCGATCCGCTCCTCTGTTGTCACGTTTACATTGGTTGTCTTCCCAATGATATACGTTCACCGCACCGGGCGGTGCTCGAACTCCTGCCGCTCGCGGTGCTCGCGCCAGTCGTTCCTCCCACACCCCCGCCTGCGCCTCCCGCGACTGATAAACAGCCTTCTTCTCCCCGCAGACCTCGCACCGGCCGATCTCCACCTTCACCCGCGCAAACGTCCGGTGGACCGGAAAATCAGAGATTTTCCTCACTGTGCCCCAGCACCCCCGGGAGCGGTCGCGCCCTTGAAGGCCGCTTTGCCGATACAAAATAGTCGTAGCAGGGGTAGAGCCCCCGCCCCGCCGCATCGACGACACCGGCTGGCGACCGTAGGCGTGGCAAGGCTCGTCCTCTGCCGCCGGGTGCGAGCGGGTGCGAACGGCGGGGTTGACCGGGACGATCGTTTGCACCTTTGCACCCGTTTGCACCCAATTTTGCACCTCCAAAAACCTTCGGATGCAGCCGGTTCCAAAATCTGGCCGATAATCTTCGAGATATCCAGCACGTTTGCACCACTGCGGGTTTCACAGACACGAAAAGCCGACTCACCTGCCCCTGCAGGCATGCTCTCCGTTCCCGGTAACTGGTGCAAAGTACTATTCTGATCTGTACATATCTTTGTACATATATCTCCAATATCAGAATTCTCCCTGCTATGGCGGTTTTCTTCGTTTGCACTTTTCCCGAAATTCTGGTGCAAACCAGGTGCAAAAGTGCAAACGTCCGGACCGTCGTCCCCATCGTCGGGTTCGTCCTCCGGGATCCGTATTTGAACCCGCATTTGAACTCTTCCGGGCAGGCGGGGTGACTGCCCGAACACGTCGGTCAGTATTATCATCACAAAAGGAGATGCTATTCTATCGGTGAGATCATGAGGACGTTCACGGCCGTGCTCTACAGGGAAGAGGATATGTACGTCGCGGAGTGCCCGGAGGTCGGCACCGTCAGCCAGGGCAGGACGGTTGAAGAGGCGGTGGCCAACCTCAAAGATGCTACGGAACTGTACTTAGAAGAATTCCCGCTGGAAGACGGGAGGCGGCCGATCATCACGACGTTCGAGGTGGCCGAGGGTGCCCGGGCTTAAACCCACCTCCGGCGAGACCGTGATTAAGATACTCTCGAAACAGTATGGATTCGTCATAAGCGGGCAGTCCGGGAGCCATGTTCGCCTTTCAAAGGAGACACCAAACGGGAAAGTGCGACTGTCTGAAAGACAGGAGCTTGAGCACCGCAAGGTGTGAGGTGGGGACGGTCGTCCCGCTGCACAACGAGCTGAAGATCGGTACACTTCGCAGCGTCCTGAAGCTGGCGAAGATCGATCCTGAGGATTTTGCCCGGTATCTTTGAGAGGGGCCTTCTCGGCTGGCCGCAGGCATTCCGCGTCGCTATTCAATCAGAGGCCACGGGTTCAAACCCCCCCGGCCTCGGGAGTTGAATCCTTCAGATTGGTGCTAAAACCCCCATCTATCAGACAGTCGCCCTCCCCCACAATCCCAAAAACCAACACCCTCACCTCCTCCCCACACGCCACCCGCCGGAATGAGGCGAGCGGGACGATCCAGGCCCCCGCCCGGACCCGGATCGCCACCGCTCTCCCAGCAGGATCCACCGCCGCATGCCTCTCGATCGTCAACCCGGTCGCACCATCGCACCGCTCCCGCACGACCGGCGCGATGGTCCTTCAGGACCGGAGCGGGAGAAAACCAAAGGTTTTCGACTCCGGGCCGGCCGGCAAAGATCAGGCTCTTCACATCCCCGGCCTCGATCCGGTAGCGTTCCCCCTCCACACAGAGAAGGAGCCCGCCCGCCGCCGTGCAGGAGAGGGAGCCTCTGATAGGAACGATGTTCCGGAGAACGACTGCCCGAAGGGTGCGATGGCCTGAAGGGCCGGAGCTCGAGAAACCCGAAGGGTTTCGAGCAGGAGTTCGAGCACCGCAAGGTGCGAGAGAAGAGGATCTCGACGATCGGCGCCAGTGCCGGCGGGGTGGTGGCGGTGCTGGTGAGGGTGCTTGGGGGTGGGTGAGCCTCCTCCGGGTCTGATCTCCCCCGGATTCAAAAAAGGTCAATACTGTTGAAGGCAGAAAGAAACGTTGACGCGAGCATCTCCATCGTTGGAATGGTTCGTTCCTTAAGGCTGGAGATGCTCAATCAATCCAGCAGGAACGGTACGAGCCATGGAGATGCATAAGGAGATTCTTGCCACATTCCCCGGTCTCTCGGTTGCAGAAGGCGATGTCGGGCCGCTGTCGATTCAGGAGAAGAGTCCGGCCCTGAACGGCCTGAGAGACGAGGTCGTTCGCCAGGTAAGAGAACAGTATACGCTGGAGAGGATCAAGGATGAGCCCCTGTTCAGGGCGTACCGGGACTTCTTCTGGAGGGTGGGCGTCGATCCGACCAAAACACGGCCTGCCTCGGAGGCTCTTGTCCGAAGGATCCTGGCCGGGAAGATGCTCCCGGCGATCAACACCGCGGTGGATGCCTATAACCTGGCCTCAGTCCGGACAGGCATACCCATTGCCGCGTTCGATGCCGATACCCTGGGCGGGGATCTCTCCATGCGGTTTGCAGAAGAGGGTGAAGCGTTCCTCGGCATCGGGATGGCGGCACCCGTCATGCTCCATAAGAACCAGGTCATCCTGACGGATGAGGATGCGGTCGTCGCCGTCTACCCGTACCGCGACTCGGATGCAACAAAGATCACCCTCGCCACAACGACGGTTCACATCGTGGCATGCGGCGTGCCGGGGATTGAGCGGGAGAAGGTCTATTCGGCATACGAACTGGCCGTCGCATACCTGCGGGAATACGCTTCCGGCATCCGGTGATGAGGAATGGAAGCGGGCCTGCGCACTCTCTTTCCCGGCTGTTGTATTGCGAGTTATCAATCCGTCTCCTGTACAGCTCCGTTGAAGCGTGCATCGGATCGACCGGTTGCCGAAACAGGCATATAGTTCTCCGGATATGGACGACCATGAAGATCATACTGACCAAGGTGTTTGTCGATGACCCGGAGAGGGCTCTGAAATTCTACACCGAAACACTGGGCTTTGTGAAGAAGAACGACGTCTCTGCCGAAGGCTACCGGTGGCTTACCGTCGTCTCCCCGGACGACCGGAACGGAACCGAGCTGCTGCTTGAACTGAACGACAATCCGGTGGTTCAGGCATACCAGGAAGGGATCGCTGAACAGGGCATCCCCGCCGCCTCCTTTGGTGTCGAAGACGTCCGTGCGGAGTATGAGAGGCTGAAAGCGCAGGGCGTGGAGTTCATGGTGGAGCCGACCGATCTTCTCGACCAGGTGACCATAGCGGTCTTCGACGACACCTGCGGCAACCTCATCCAGATCCAGACACTGCAAAAGTGAACTATTCTACTGGAGGCGGCCCGCTCCTGAACCGGCGGGATCTCTAATTGTTACCCGCACCATGAGCCGCCCCCCCCCGGATCTCCTTAACATAACAAAATTGTTATATAACACATCTGTTATACATCACACTCATTGGGTGCAGCATGTTGCCTGTAGGAAGTCCCTCACCGGGTAGCACCGCCGCCTGCCGCCACTCCCCCGGGGCGCTGGATGACGAGACGCTCCGCTACCTCCTCGTCGGCCGGGAGAACCTCCTTGGGGAGATGCTGGAAGAACTGGACCAGGCATCCCGGAGCGGAACGCCGCGGTTCTTCCTCCTGACCGGCTCCCACGGCGCGGGGAAATCCCACCTGCTGAGCCTGCTCTACCATCGGGTGCAGGGCGAGCTCTCGGAGCGGGTTATCCCCGTGAGACTCGCGGAGGAGGAGTACTCGATATTCAGGGCGTCCGACTTCTTCCTCCGGGTGCTCGAGGAGATGGGAATCGATACTTCAACGATCGCCGCACTCGACGACGACCCCCTGGTCCGCGACGTTGCGGTCGATACCCTCACCGAAGCGGCCGCTGGAAGACAGATCGCGATATTCGCCGACAACGTCCACGAACTCTTCACTCAGATGGACAGTAGCGAGACCCAGGCGCTACGGTCGATATTCCAGCGGACGGATCTCTTCTCGGTGGTCGCGTCGGCACCGTCGCTCTTCCCCGGGGTTGCGGACCACGACGAGCCGTTCTACAACTTCTTCCGGGTCTTTCACCTCCGGGAACTCGAACACGCCGAAGCGAAGGAACTCATGCAGAGGGTCGCACGGCTGGACGGCAACACCGCGTTCATCGAGAACTTCCCCGATTACGAGCCCGGCATCGAGGGGCTGCTGCACCTCGCCGGCGGCAGTCCGCGGCTGGCCGTCCAGGCGTACGAGGCCGTCTCCCGATGCGGAACCAGGGATATGGGGGTCGTCTTCTTCAGGATGATGGACGAGCAGACGCCCTACTACCGGGAGGTGTTCGGGAGACTCCCCGGGCAGCGGAGGCTCATCTTCGATACCATCCTCAGCGCGGATACCCCCCTTACGCCGAAGGATATCGCGGAGCGTGCCCGGCTGAACCCGGCGACGGTGACCGCGCAGCTCCGGAGGCTGGAGGCGGACGGCTACGTCGTCTCCCGCCCGATGAGGAAGAGGACGTCGTACGAGGTCCGGGATCGCCTCTTCTGGCTCTGGCGGGCGATGCGCAGACCGGCCGGCCGGGACCGCGTGAGTGCTCTCATCGAGTTCCTGGAGGCCTGGCACGAACGGGGGGCTTCGCATGCCGCCGGGACGCGGGCGCAAATGGCGCGGCTCTCGCTCGATCGCGCTCGGGAGGAACTCCTGGACGGAAACGAGGCGAACGGCCTCTCCCTGATAGGTGAGGCATACGTGCACGCGGAAGACCTGGACCCGGGCACGGTGCGGCGGATCACGGCGGGTTTCCTGAAAGGGATCGTCGGTGAGGGGCGGGTCGGCGTGATCAAAAGCGCCGTTCGCGGGATCGTCGCGTCCGGGGGCGCCGGGTTTGAGGGGTTCTTAAAGCCGGTCGCGGACGCCGTGGCAATCGTCGAGGCGAACAACACACGGCTGTATTACACGAGACTGCAGCCGGAAGAGCGGGCGGTCGTCGCCGGGATTGTACGGGTGATCACGGGATCGGAGGAGCTGGCTCCGGGGCTCTAGGTTCCAGTTGACGTGAGAACGTTTGGGAGGCGGACAGGGTCGACACAGTGTCCCGGCATGCCTTCGAGAGAGGACCCCGGGGATCGCATTTTGTTTGATTATAACCCAACAAAAACAAACATTTATGCTGGAGTATATTCCAACAAACCATATGCCCTCGCCCCTCGCCCTCCTCACCGCCCTCAATCCCTGGTGGAGCGGCAGACCCTTCGATGCGGGTATACTGCGGGAGAAGTACTTCACGAAGATACAGAAGTATCTTGGAACCGGAGAGATCGTTGTCCTTACGGGGGTGCGGCGTTCAGGCAAGACAACGCTCCTCTTCCAGGTCATCGACGATCTTATCCGCAACCGCGGGGTCGATCCGCGGTCGATACTCTTCGTGAACTGCGATGAGCCGGAGATTGCCCGGCTCGAGAATCCGCTTGAGACGCTGCTTGAGACCTACCGCAGGGACGTATACGGTGGTGATAAGGCCTACCTCATCCTTGACGAGATCCAGACCGTCGAGGGCTGGGAGCGGTGGGTAAAGTCGCTTTACGACCGGAAGCAGTTCAGCCTCATCATATCCGGCTCGACGTCATACCTCCTCGACTCAAACCTCTCGATGCTCATCGCCGGGCGGTATCTTCCGGTTCACATCTACCCGCTCGACTTCGCGGAGTACGTGGTCTTCTCGGGCGAGGACCTGCCGCACGACCCTGTCACGCTCGCGGCGGCGAGGTACCGGCTCCTGCACCTGCTCGGCGAGTATCTCAGGGAAGGGGGTTTTCCGCAGGTCGTCCTTTCGGATGACGAGACGATCCGGCGGGACCAACTGAAGGCATACTACGACAGCATCGTCTATCGCGACATCGTGCGGGTCAACGAGGTGCGGAACCAGAAGGCGCTCGCTGATCTGCTCGTATACTGCATGACGAACGTAACCTCACCCTACTCCTACCGGAACCTCCGGGAGGTGCTCGGCATCGACTTCGAGACGATCAAGGAGTACCTCTACTACGCACAGAGGGCGAAGATCCTCTTTGAAGTCCAGTACTTCAGTTACTCGCTGAAAACACAGAGCCGGAACAATAAAAAGATCTACTGCATCGACAACGGTCTCCGGAATGCCGTATCGTTCCGGTTCTCGGAGGACGAGGGAAGACTTGCGGAGAACCTCGTCTTCATCGAGCTCAAGAAGCAGGGTCGTGAGGTCTACTACTGGAAGAAGCAGGGCGAGGTTGATTTCGTGGTTAAAAACCCCGACCGGTCGCTCTCGGCCATCAACGTCTCGTATACGGATGCTCTCTCCACCCGGGAGGAAAAAGCGCTGCTTGAATTTGCAGACCTCCACGGCTCCGGGGTGCGGGAGTGCATCCTTCTCACGAAAGATACGGAGAAGAGAGAGGGAGCCGTCCGGTATATCCCGCTCTGGAAGTGGCTGCTCGGCGCCGGCTGAGGTCGGTCGTGCCTCTCTCCAGGCGTCCCGGAGGTCTTTCGGCCGATAAGCGCCCTGAACGAGCCGGGTACTCCTGCCCGCGCCCGGTATCCGAGAGCGCTCTCCATCAGCCAGAGCGGAATGCCGGCAAAGAGCAGGGCGATGACGTAGGGCAGAAGAAACGCCCCGCCGCCGTTGTCATAACAGATATAGGGGAAGCGCCAGAGGTTTCCGAGGCCGATTGCCGCCCCTATCCCGGCGAGTACGAAGGTGAGCCGTGAGCTCCAGCGCTCTCCTGCACTCATTACTCAGATATCTTGAGTCCGGGGCGGGAAAGATATGTCGTTATCGTTCGCAGATGCAGCCCGGGAAAGGTCTCTTTACCCCGGTATGGTAGGGGCCGTGGGTTCAATACCGCTTGGTCAGCCCTTTTTCGCAATAGATAAAATATCTCAGGTTGAATTCCGGAACTGCCGGGATTCATGCATCGCCCCTTCTGATGCGGTTCGACCCGGACCGGTACTCTTATCCTCCTCGCGTTCCAGGATTCCAGATTGCAGCCTGTCGCTATTCTGCGTCGTGCAAGGGATGCTTCCGGGAAGAGTCGAAGAACAACCTCGCCGCCATCTTCGCCTTCCCGGAATAGAACTAGGAAAATGGTTCCCGCTGGTCTCACCAATACCCTGATGAGGCATTCGCACCCATGCTCTCCAGGATGTGCCGGGATGGATCTTGCGACGTTCTTTGGAGATGAGGGAGTCGACATCTTCTCCCGGGTTGCCATCGAGGATCTCCCCGATGCCGACAGGGCATCGGTGCTGGAGTTTCTCCCGCCCGCCCGGTCCGTGATTGTCTTCGGGAAGGAAGTCCCGGTCCCGGTGTACCGGATGCCGCCAAGAGAGAAGACCCAACAGATGCTCCGGATTGCAGAGAGCCTGGACGACGCTGCCGGGCGGCTCGCCGGCCGCCTGGAGAGAGAAGGCATCCCGGCCCTCCCGGTTCCGCTTTTCCTGCCCGTGCGGGTCGTCGACGGGAGGGTTCAGGGCGTCGTCCGGCTGAAACATATCGCAGCAGCCGGGGGGCTCGGGGAGATCGGAAAGAATACCCTCCTCCTCAATCCCCGCTTCGGCCCGCAGCTGCTCCTTGCCGGTGTCGTGGCCGGCTCCCCGGTTCAGGAAGCCGGGTACAGAAATACCGGTGCGCCGCTCTGCACCGGGTGCGGAGCCTGCATCCGGGCATGCCCGGAAGGGGCGATCGGGCCGGACGGCGTCGATGCGTTCCGGTGCCGGACGATACGGGCATGGGTCCCGCCCCCGGTCGTCCCGGCCGTGAAGTGGCTGCTCCGGCGGCAGTTGCTGCTCAGGGGTATGGCCCCGCTTGCGCCGCTCGTCGCCCGGACGGCAACGATCCGGTGCAGCCTCTGCGTCACCGGGTGCCCGGCGTTTCCGGGAGCCGAGGGGGAGAGATGAAGGCCGGCTCCCCCTGCCGTGCATCCACCACGCGGATTGTTCTCAAACCCCTGCTGTGATCGGAAAGAGAGGATCCTTATAGTTCGTGCATCCGACCCGAAGGACACCGTGCCTCTCGTTGGGAACCATCTCCGCTGACGGGGAATGGACCCCCCGGAACGATTATCCCGCAAGGAGTACCATCTCCCCACGAGGATCATGGAGGATATTCCGCTCCGGAGGTTCCTTCCTGGGGACATCGAGGACGTGAGCAGGCTCGTCGTCGAGACGATAGAGGTTTCGTATGCAAAAAGCTACCCGCGGGAAGCGATAGATTACTTCCTCGAGTACCATACCGTGGAGCAGATCCTTCTGGATGCAGACCGGGGCTGCACCTTTGTCCTCGCACCCGGCGGCCGGATCGCCGGCACCGGAACCCTGCTCGGCACGACGATCAAACGGGTCTTCGTGCACCCTTCCCGCCAGCGCAGGGGATACGGCGCCCTCCTGATGCAGGCCCTGGAGCGGGAGGCGCTCCGCCGCGGAGTACGGAGAGTCGATCTCTCCGCCTCGCTGCCGTCGAAACGGTTCTACGACAGGCTTGGCTACACGACGGAGTGCGAGGCGTACATCCCCGTAGGGAGCGGGAAAAGGCTGGACTATTATGCGATGGTCAAGGCCCTGGACGAAGGCCGGTAGGCCGCGTGTTCCGGGGCTGTTGGCCGCCTTCCGATTGCGCATTGCTCGTTGTATCCCTGGTAAAATATCTGTTGATGTGCCGGAAGAATTTCCAGTGCAGGAGTAGATGGATGATGATCAGGGCGGCAAACACGAGACTCGAGTTGTCGTGCATGACAACCCACTGGCTGCGGGGGATGTCGAGGAACAGTTCCCATCCGCTGCCCCGCCCGCCTCCGGAAGGCAGGACAAGATAGAGCACGAGTCCCGAAATAACCGAGGGAATGAACGTGATCAGGCATCCGATGTCGACGAGCGCGTTGATGGCGATCTGCTTCATGGTCACCCCTGTCATTTGCAGGATATATATCCCGCGCCCCCGGATCTGGTGGACTGATATGTCCGGAGGTCGATATCTTCAGGCTGCACCGCGTGTGCACGGGACGACGTGATCAAAACGAGCTGGCAGGATGTTGCAATTACCGGCATCACGGTACTCTTCGCGGTCATGCTCCTGCCGCAGCTCCGCGACGTGCTGTCGCGCGGCACCGTGCTGAACTTCTTCTCGGCGCTCTTCACGAGCATCCTCGGCTACAGTATGGCGCTGGTCTTCGCCACCCTCGGGCTCTGGATATCGATGGTCGGCCAGGGGCTCGTTGCAACCGTATGGATGCTGCTCGCGTGCTTTTCGCTCCGGAACGTGCGCAACCGTATGTTCCCGGAAGAGTCGCTTCTCTCCGTTGCCCTGGATTTCTTTACGGTCTGGGTGCAGGGCGTGGCCTTCACCGTTGCCGGGAGCGTGAAGGAGATCGTTTCGCGGATCAGCCGGGAATGACCGGCTCCGGCCCGCATCCCTGCCGGTGAAGGCGGCTCCCGTCGTTTCCGGAAAGGCTAACTCCTCGTGCGGCGAGGGCGTATTATGGAACACCCTGCTTCAGGCCGGTGCACGCCAGGGTCGCCGGATCGGACGGCAAGAGCAGACCGAATGGTTCTCCTCGAGGAGATCGCCGCGTTTGTCCGTGAGCATGGAGAGATCCTTGCCCGATACCATCTCTATTCGATGGACGACCTCAACCGCATCGAGCAGGAGTGCTGGAGGCTGCATGACGGGGCGTGCAGCAGGGGCGCCTGCGGGACTGCCGGGGAACTGGTTGAACTGGAGTATCTCATCGCCCGGGCGAAGGAGATGAAGGCGAAGAGGATGGAGGGGGAGCGAGGCCCGGGTTGATCGGACGGCACCGTCGGACGTTGCGGGACGAGAACTGCGCCTGCGGGCAAAACGGGCGGTGAATATCCTCCCAGCTCGTCCCTCTCTTCACACCCGCGAGATTCCCGAGCCCCGTGGGGTGAAGTCCAGGTCCCTGCTCCTCTTGGAACGGCCCTGAAGATACCCCTGACTAACCGAGCTTTAAGAGGATGGATACCAGGACGAAGAGGAGCAGGCCGTTGATCACGACGATCCCCGCAATGACCATGCCCGGAACCAGGCCCGGCAGCAGCATGCTGATACCGAACGCGATCGCCACGACGTTCAAGACCGTCAGGGTAACCAGGAGCCGTTTGAGGATGGGCGGGAGAGGGGCCGCCGGGTCCCCGGCACTGTGCAGCATCGGGAGGAACCGCTTTGCAAGGAGTATCACTCCCCCGGCGATGTTGAGGATCGCGAGAAGCAGCTGGATCACGCCGGTCAGGATGCCCGGAACGATGCAGGAGAAGATCCCCATTGCGGCGAAGACGATCCCGATGACGATCAGCAGCCACGAGCGTTTGTACTGGCCCATCGGAGTCTCCCCCAGGGCCAGCATCTGAATGGCCATGATGACGAGCAGCAGGCCGAGCTGACCGTCCGGGGAGAACGGGATTAATCCGAGGTTCACCGGGATGAGCAGCAGCCCGAGGAGCACCAGCAGCACGCCGACCGGGATGACCAGGGCAATCGAGAGGGGGAGGGAGGCCTCCCCGAAGAACCCGAACCCGTCTTTTGCGTGAAGGTCGTCTGGAGTCATGCCGGGGTCTCTCCGGGGGGATACGTCCGGGCAACCTTCTGGATGCACCAGGCAAGGTAGAAGAAGCCGATGCCGTAGATGATGAGAAGGACCGCGGTCTCGCCGTCGGTCGTAATGCCGGGAAGGAGCGTGACGAGGCCGAGGATGATCGACATCACGTATACGATGATGCAGGCGATCGTCAGGTGCCGGAGTATGCCGGGGATCTTCAGCCACACCCGGGCTTTATCTTCGGAGAGGAACAACTGCGCGAGAAGAGCGATCCCCCCGGCAAAGAGGAGCAATCCGACGAGGATGCGAACCGGCCCGGCCAGCATTCCGGGAACGAAGCAGGCGGCCATCCCGATAACCGCCGTGCACACCCCGAGAAGGATGACCGCCCACGAACGCCGGAGATCGCCGAACGGGGTCTTTCCCATCGTGATGACCTGAAACGAGACGATCACGAGAAAAAGTCCGTAGGTGCTGTCCGGGGCATATGGAAGCTCGCCCGTATGAATCCTGAAGAGCAGCAGGCCGAAGAGGGACATGAATACCCCGAAGACGAGCAGGATGACGACCTCGAGGGAAAGGTCGGACTCTGCTCTCGTAATCGGCTCGGTCTTCTCTCCCGGCTGGCTGGTAAGTTCCATAATTGCGTCTCCGCGGTTCTATCCGGCGACAAATGGATTAATAGCGTTGATCGAGTAAATGCTCTGATCTGCATTCAGGATAGTTATATAGATATCTATTCCTGCTCCGGTTGAGTGTCGCATCGAAGGCGGAGCTCGCCGCCGATCTGGAACCGTTGTGGCGCTGATGCGATGGCTCTGGTAAGAATCGTTGAGATCACCGGCCGTTCCATCTATTGCGGCAGTAAAGGATTTATTTTCTAAATCAGATGCAGGAGAAGCACGATTCAAAAAGTATATGCCCAATAGGATGACATGCAAAAGATTGGAGGACGTTATGTTCCGACCGCAAGACGATTTTACGTATCTGATGCCGGTCCACTTCGGGGGCGGCAAATTCGACCCGGAGACGCTGGTCACGCAGAAGGCGACCGCCCTCTCCCTCAGTTACGAAACCGAGAGAGACCTCCTTGAGAACTACATTCCCGAGGGATTCGAACTCCTGGCCCCCGAGGTGCAGGTTGCGTTCAACAAATTCACCGAGATTAACTGGATGCACGGCGGCCAGTACAACCTGATCAACGTGGCGGCACCGGTCCGGTTCCACGGGAAGAAGGACGAGATCGATGGCGCCTACACGCTGGTGGTCTGGGAGAACAAAACGGCCCCCATCCTCGGCGGGCGGGAGCAGACCGGCATCCCGAAGATCTACGCCGATATCGAAGACCTGCATATCGTCCGGCCTCACTACGCCACGACCGTCAGTTACGAGGGGAACACCTTCCTCAACATGGACTTCGAGGCCACGGGATCGATCGCCGGGCAGGATCTCGATGCCCTGAAGTCGCAGTTCCTCTCCATGAACACCCTCGGGTGGCGCTACATCCCGAAGGTCGGCGCTCCGGGAGCGGACCTCTCCCAGTTCGTCCTCTACCCCCAGGGCATGGAGGTGGAGACGGCAGAGGTTGGAAAGGGCAGCCTGAAATGGACCGAACTGACCCCGATGCAGAGTCCGGCCCAGTATTACATCGTCAACAGCCTCGCGGCCCTGCCCATAAAACGGGTGACGCAGGCGGCACTGATCGAGGGGAGGGCCATCCTTCGTGCGATGGGTGCGAGGGTGATCGAGTAAGGGCAGGTGAGGATCATGGTTAATTCGGATTACTATAAGGGCAAAGTCTGCATCGTCACCGGTGCAAACTCCGGGATCGGGTATGCGATCAGCGAAGAACTCTTAAAGCGGGGAGCCGTCGTCTACATGGCCGGCCGCAGCCGGGAGAAGGTCGTTGCGGCCGCCGGCCAGCTCTCCGCCTACGGGGACCGGGCACGCCCGCTCGTCGTGGACGTGACGAAGCAGGAGCAGGTGCAGAAGGGTATCGAGGATACGGTGGCGGAGGCGGGCAGGCTGGATTTCCTCTTCAACAACGCAGGTGTCGGGGGAACCATCCCGTTCGAGATGGCCACCCTCGAAGACTGGAAGGCGATCATCGACACCAACATCTGGAGCGTCGTCTACGGAGTCCATGCCGCCGTGCCGATCATGCTCAAACAGGGGTTCGGGCATGTCGTGAACACCAGTTCGATAGCGGGCATCGTTCCGCCTCCGTTCCAGGCGCTCTACTCCCTGACGAAGTACGGCGTCACCGGCCTTACCGAGAGCCTGAAGTACGAGTATGCGGATAAAGGGCTCTACTTCTCGACGATCTGCCCGGCGAACATCGCGACCCCGATCTTCAACAAGGGTATCGACGGGCAGGCCCGCGGCGACCTGAGGATCCCCGACGATGCGTATCCCGCCGATAAAGCGGCGGCGCTCATCCTCGACCGGGTCGCGGAGCATAAGGGGATCATCGTCGTGCCCGAAGACCCCTACACCGACCTCTGGAAGGGATATATCCTCGGCATCCCGGAGGCGGAGGAGCGGCTCGCGCAGATGGCACGCGAGCGACGGGAAGCGTTCGAGAAGGGCGGGACGTACTTCTGATATTCTCTTTTTGCCCCGGGCCCGTCAGGTAACAATCTTATCTGGTTGCCTGCACGGGTTCGGGTAATGAACAGATCTCCACGCTGTCCCGCATAACACGGGGCGGCGTTACTCTTCGCGGTCATGCTCCTGCGGCAGTTCCAGAGTGTGCTGAACTTCCTGGCGTTCGTCACGAGCATCCCCTGCTATAGGGCGGTGCCGGGTTCTGCTCCGGCCGGAAAGATTGATGTTACCCTATGGTGTATTATGGTGTATGGCAGTGGAGGCAACGATCAAGGTGACCCCGGAAGTGAAGGGGAGGCTGGATAAACTGAAAAACTACCCCCGGGAGACGTACAACGACGTGATCGACCGTCTCACCCGGGATGCCCTGGAGGAAGCTGCTGAGGAACTGACGGATGAAGATATCCGTGATATCGAGGAGGCGATTGCGGATATTAAGGCCGGGAGGGTATACACAACGGAAGAGTTGAAGCTGGAGCTGGGGATCGATTGAATGGCCTATACGGTGATCTGGACCGAAAAAGCCCTTAAAAACCTGAAACAACTTCCCCGCGAAACTGCTGCGAGGATCGTTGCAGCCGTCGAGAGAACCCGTGCCAACCCCCTGGATCACCTGCACCCGCTGCGAGGGTCCCCCTACTTCAAGCTGCGGGTGGGGAATTACCGCGTCATTCTGGACTTACGAAAGAAGACCATGATTGTGTACGTGATCAAGGTCGGGAAGCGGGAGAATGTGTACGACAGGATCTGAGAGTCTCCCCTGAATATGCTATGGATGACTTTTAAGTGCTGCCGCTCGATCCATCACCCTTGAGGTGGGATCATCGATCAGAATATCCCCGGAGCGATCGCTCCGGAACGAGTGGGCCTTGAGGCGGTCGCCGCGGGATTCACCATGCCCGTCGCGCTTGCGTCTCCCGATGACGGGACCGGGCGGCTCTTCATCGTGGACCTTCCGGGCGTCATCCGGATCATTGACGCCGACGGCTGTCTCCAGGATGAGCCGTTCCTCGATATCGCCGACCGGGTCGTCGACCTCCGCACCGGCTACGACGAGCGCGGACTGCTCGGCCTCGCGTTTCACCCACGGTTCGCGGAGAACGGCAGGTTCTTCGTCTACTACAGCGCCCCGCTCCGGGACGGTGCGCCGGCGGGCCGGGACCACACGAGCCGGGTATCGGAGTTTACCGTCTCCACCCCCGACCGGGCGGACCCCGGTTCCGAGCGGGTGATCCTGGAGGTCGAAGAGCCGCAGGCGAACCACAACGGCGGCTCGATCACCTTCGGCCCCGACGGCTGTCTCTACATCCCGCTCGGCGACGGCGGCGGCGCGAACGACGTCGGGAGAGGCCACCCGCCCGGAGGAAACGGGCAGGATACCACCACGCTGCTTGGGAAGATTCTCCGGATCGACGTCGACGGCCCCGAGCCCTACGGGATCCCGGGAGACAACCCCTTCGTCGGAAGAGAAGGGCGGGACGAGATCTACGCCTATGGCCTCCGCAACCCGTGGAGGATGACGTTCGACGCCGGAGGGGAGCACCGGCTCTTTGCCGCCGATGCCGGGCAGTATCTCTGGGAGTCGGTGAAGATCATCGTTGCAGGCGGCAACCACGGCTGGAACCTGAGAGAGGGCAACCATGCCTTCGACCCCGAGAACCCCCGCGAGTCGCCACAGGACGTGCCCCGGACCGGCCGGCGCGGCGAGCCCCTGGTCGACGTGATCATCGAGTACCCGAACGCCAAACAGCCCGGCGGCATCGGGCAGGTCGTGATCGGCGGATACGTCTACCGGGGGAGGGCAATCCCCGGGCTCGCCGGGCGCTACATCTTCGGGGAGTGGAACCGGGCCGGGGCCGAGGGCGACGGGATCATCTTTGCCGCGACGCCGCCACAAGACCCCGGGAGGATGTGGGAGTTTACCGAGATCGAGGTGGCCGGGAGCCGGACAATCGGAGCTTACGTCCTCGCGTTCGGGGAGGACGCGGAGCACGAACTCTACGTCCTGACCTCGAAGAGCCGGGGGCCGGCCGGGGAGACGGGCCGGGTCTACCGGATCGTGCCGGCGCCGGACGATAGGCACGGGAAAGACGCTAACCCTGCATAATGGTGCGGAAGAGAGCACGTATACCGTTTGCGAGCAACTCCGGATCTTCCATGGCGCCGAAGTGGCCGCCGCGTGGGGCGTCAAAAACACGCTCGACGAGGATTTCCGACCGGATCTGCTCTGCTTCTTCCATAGATTGCTCACCCTGCGAGCCCTATGACGGCCGGGTGGTTATTAACCCATCGGCGATGCTCCGGGTGAGGTGGCGCAGGTATCCTGCCCGGAGGCCCGCGGCAACACCCTGCACGAAAACCGTTCGGGGCCGGGGCCGGCTGCTCCGCACCTATCGTGCCGACGCAGCCTGTTTCAGCGACTGCAAAAGTCCGGCAAGGCGCTCCAGGGGCCCGGTCATCTCTTCTTCCATCCCCGACTGGAGCATCCCGTCGCGGTCCTCGACCGACTGGAAGACCAGGTGATCCGTCAGCTTTGTTCTGCCGCCGCCAAGGTCTTCGAGCGTCTCCGTCTCGAATGTGACATGGCCCGGCATGGTCTCGTACTCGATGGTGTCGACGATCTGCTCCGGCGTAACCTCGTGGAATACGCCATGGAACGCGAACTCGTTCCCCTCGGCATCGCGCTGGACGACGCGCCAGGTGCCGCCCGGCTTCGCGTCCATCCTCTCGACCGTGGTCGTGATGCCCTCCGGCGCCCACCACTGCGATATCAGCTCCGGGTCGGTGCACGCCTTGAACACGAGGTCTCGCGGCGCGTCGAACTCCCGCGAAATGATAATCTCCTGCTTTCCCGGTTCAGCGATGAGACTTGTTTCTGCCATTGCATCGTCCCCCGATTTTCCCGGGCTTCATCGCTTCTCCATGAAAAATCTTCCTGTCACGGGTACGCCGGTGAAGACAACCACGAATGCAGCAAAACCGGGAAATGCCTCCTGAGATGCGGCACTTCCGCGGTATGCCCCGGGTGCGGGCAGAGGCTCCCGTCCGGATACGTGCCTCCTTTCTCTCACCAGAACCAGGCCAGCAGGAAGATCGCCGCCAGCAGAAGGCCGTCCTGCAGAGCGACCGAGAGGAGCATGATCTCGGTGCCCCGCCTCGGTCCGAAGATCGCGATGTAGAAGGACCCGAGCCATCGCAGGTAGGTGACGACGCTGGTGAGCAGGTTCGCCACGAGCAGCGTGATGACGATCTCCCTGCCCGACATATCGCCCGCCGCGAGCAGACCCGACGCAAGGCTTGCCGCGGCGACGTACGACCCGAACTTCGCGGCGATGATCGCAAGCCCCCCGGGCGGTATGGGGAAGAGCCTGCTCGCGCCCTCCAGGTACACGGCAACGGCGTCGAAGACGCCCATCTCGATGAGAAACGCCACAATGACGATCGTCGGGATCATGATCCCGAGGATACGGCGGAGGGTCTTTGCGGCCGGTCGGGCTGCGGCAGAGAGCGCCTCCCGAAGGGACAACCTCTTCCCTGAGGGCTTCTCCGGCGGCCCGGACGCTGGAACCCCGGGAAGGAGCACCCTCCCGGCCACCATGACGATCCCGGTCTTGAGAAACCCGATACCCATCAGTATGGCGAAGTAGATCAGGCCGAAGGCCCCGAGCAGCGGCACATAGACCGGAATAAGGTAGCGCCAGTGCATCACGACGGACGGAAAGGAGTTGATGAGCGCCGCGACGACGAGTTCGCCCCTCCCGATCATCCCCCTGTCGTGATAATCGACGAGCATCGCGTCCGCCGCCTGCGGCGAGACGAACGCCAGGAGGAAACTCGCCCCGCATTCCCGGGGGAGGTGGGAGAACGTCGTGACCGGGTAGGCGACGCTCGCGATTTTGTCGGTGATCCGGAGAGCAATCAGGACTTCGGCGATCAAAACGCCGGCGACGACGATCGGGACCGTCCGAACCAGGAGTTCGAACGAGAGGCCCAGTGCCGCCGAAACGATCTCTGCAGTGCCGTCCATGGTTCACCTCGCCTTACGGCTTTTGACCCGCCCCGAAACAACATCCGGTACGCCGTCCGTGCATATCACCGTTCTGGATGCCCGGGAGCGCGCTCGGCCACCATTGCCGGGGCCCGTACCGAAATCGGGGCTTCAGGATTGGAGAAATCCGGCAGTGGTGCGATCTCCCTCCGCCTGAGGTGCCAGAAAATCGGATGGTTTAAATACAATGGATCTAGATGGTGTTTAGGTACTCGATGATTGGCAACGATTTAGAGTCCTATTGCACGCCAGTGCAGAACTGCGTCTTTGCGCAGAACGCATTCTTCTTTAGATAGGGAACCGGCCCTTCTGCTGAGTTCCCGTGTAACGTAACGGTTTTTCCGTTACCGCCAGGTGGTTTGTTATGTTCGGCATTACTGATCCCGCGATCTGGGTTGGGTATCTGCTTGCGCTCGTCTTTACGCTCGCATGCTTAGTGTACGGCCTGTTGAACTGGAACAACGGCGTGGAGGAGCAACGGGATGGCAGTTGATACCGGCATCTTCGTCGGAATGACGCTGGTATACCTCGTCCTCATCATCGGCCTCGGCTACCTCGGATACCGCCGGACGAAAGAGAGCGACGACTACATGGTTGCCGGCAGGAAGATCCATCCCGTGGTTCTCGCCCTCTCCTACGGCGCGACCTTCATCAGCACCTCCGCCATCGTTGGGTTCGGCGGGGTTGCAGCGCAGCTCGGCATGGGGATGATCTGGCTGACCGTCCTCAATATCGGGCTCGGGATCTTCATCGCGTTCGTCTTCTTCGGAAAACGGACCCGCCGGATCGGGAGCAAACTCCGTGCCGTGACCTTCCCCGACCTGATGGGGAAGTGCTACGGGTCGCCGTTCATGCAGTATGCCGCAGGACTCGTCATCGTCCTCGGCATGCCGCTGTACACGGCGGCGATCCTGATCGGCGGCGCCCAGTTCATCACGAGCACGCTGCAGATCCCCTACACCACCGCGCTCCTCGGTTTCGCGGCGATCGTCGCCCTCTACGTGGTGCTCGGCGGGCTCATCGCCGTTATGTACACCGACGCGCTGCAGGGCGGGATCATGCTCGTCGGGATGACCATCCTCCTCGCGCTCACCTACGTCCAGCTCGGCGGGGTTGTCGAGGCGCATACCGCCCTTGCCGCGATGTCCGACCTCGTCCCGGAAGCGCTCGCCGCCGGGGGGCTGACCGGGTGGGCGTCCATGCCGGCGTTCGGGTCGTCCATCTGGCTCACGCTGGTGACGACGCTCGTTCTCGGGGTCGGCATCGGGGTGCTGGCACAGCCCCAGCTGGTCGTCCGGTTCATGACCGTCAAGGACAGCCGGGCGCTGAACCGTGCGGTTCTCGTCGGCGGGCCATTCATCCTGATGATGACGGGGGTCGCCTTCACGGTCGGGGCGCTCACGAACGTCTACTTCTACCAGAACCAGGGCGTGATCGCTCTCGCGGCGGCAACCGACGGCAACGTCGACACGATCATCCCGAACTTCATCAACACGTCGATGCCGGACCTCTTCGTCGTCGTCTTCATGCTGGCGCTCCTTGCCGCCGCGATGTCCACGCTCAGTTCCCTCTTTCATACCATGGGAACGTCGCTCGGGTTCGACGTCATACGGCGCACCGGAACGGAGAGGGCGACGATGCGGCCGATCCGGATTGCGACCGTCGCCATGATCGTCGTGAGCGTCGTTCTCGCCTTTGTCATGCCCGGCAGCATCATCGCCCGGGCAACGGCGATGTTCATGGGCCTCTGTGCATCGGCGTTCCTGCCGGCCTACGCCCACGCCATGTACAGCAGCAGGCCGTCGCTAAAGGCGGCAAAGATGAGTCTCGTCACCGGAGCGGTCGCCTGGTTCGCGTGGACGGCCTTCGTCCACGTCAAGGAGTCGGCGGCGCTCGGGCTCTCCAACCTCCTCTTCGGGGTTCCGGCGGTTCTCTCCGCCCCGTGGCAGGACGTGGACCCGCTCGTCATCGCCCTCCCCCTCTCGACGACCGCGCTGCTGGTCGGGTGGGCGCTCGACCGCCATGAGGTAGCTCTGGAGGGCCCGGTCGAGGCTGCCTGATGGTGGCCCTATCTTTTTTTAAAAGAGTCCGCCGGGCCTTTCAGGGAAACGAGCCTGCGCTTTTAGTGGTCGGTGAACCGGAGAACAGAATCGATGCACAGATGTTCCGCGGCCACTCCGACTTCCTGGAGGATCGACAACCGGCAACGAAAACAAATGTCTTGCCGGACCTTTCCCCCGTACGGGTATCGTCCGGGAAGATATATCAGGACGCCCGCCACCTCCCCGTAAGATAACCATGAAAGCATGGAATGCAGCAATCCTCGGAACGGTGATCATCTGGGCGGGAGTTATCATCGCTACGGCGCTCGTGCTTGCGGGAACGGGTTATTTCGGCCAGCTCATCCCCATCTTCGGCGGCGGGGCGGCGGGGAACCTCATCGTTCTCGCGGGAGCGAGAAACATGCGAGAGTGAGACGTAGGGCCATCCCTGCCAGTCAGAGGTTACAAAAAAGAGTGAAGGTTAGTTCTTTCTCCCGGTAACCAGCACCAGCCCGGCGATCAGCAGGGCGGCGCCGGCAAGGGCCGGCGAGAGGGGCGCCTGCTGCGTGGGGGGCGCGGTGCTCAGGTCCGCGTAGAGATCGACGGTCTCCCCTGCGGCGGGATACTGGTTGATGGCCGCCGTGTAGGGCAGGTAGCCCTCTTTGGTCACGGTGTAGGTCTGGTAGGGTGTCCCGGTCACGTAGACCTGCACGGAGAGGACACCCTGGCTGGTGGTACCCTTGACCTCGTTGTCGAACTGGACCGTTGCGCCGTCAACGTTGACGTGGACGGTGTACCAGCCGACATCGCCGCCGATCGGGGCGGGGGGCGCGGCGGGGTTCAGGGTTGCGTAGAGGTCGAAGACCTCTCCCTTTCCGGGGACCGAGGTGACATCTCCGTAGTAGGTGGTGTAGCCGTCTTTCTCGACACGGAACGTCTGGTAGGGTGCACCGGTGGTGTAGACCGGGACGTACAGCACGCTGTCCTCGATCGTGCCCTTGAATTCGTCGTCGAAGTAGACGTCGGCTCCATTCACGTTACAGTTGACTGCGTACCATCCGTTGTCCCCGCCTACGGGTGGCTGAGCACTCGAAGGAAGGACAAGGAAGCAGGCGATGAGAGAAATGATCAGAAGATTGCGCATAGCACTCTGCATAAAAGCCTCCGCTTTACTAATAACTTATCCCCTGACGTATAAACTTTTCTTAATTAGAGCAGCGTAAATACGATAACGAACGCAATTTCCTGTGGAAATGTGGAACTTCCGGCAAAACTGCGGCGGTTTCATACCGTCCACGTGCGGGCCAGGCGGGAACGCGCCCGTGCCCGATCCCCGGCACCCTGCGTCCTCACGACGGTGCCTGACGACATTCCGGAGGGCCTGAGGGCGGTGATCAGGAATCCGGGAACAGGAAATTATTCCCCCCCCGGACCACAGATAGAAGTATGCAGTGACTTTTATTGCATGGTGGATATAAAAATAGAGCCTGGACGGGAGGCGTCCTGCTATGGCACCACTGCCCGAGACCATCCGTATATTCATCGTCGGCATCCTGATCGGGATATCTGTTGTCCTGACCTACTACTTTCATGCAGTCCTCTCGGTAGGGGCCGTCTTCTCCCACTTCTTCTACATACCCATCATCCTCGCCGCACTCTGGTGGGGGAGAAGGGGCATCAGCGTGGCCTTCTTCCTCGGCGGGCTGGTCCTGATCAGCCACTTCCTCCTCAGGACCGACGTCGGAACCGTCAACGACTACGGGCGTGCGGTGATGTTCGTCGTGGTCGCAATCGTCATCGCCTGGCTCTCTGAGCGATTGAGAGGGCAGCAGAAGGATACCGAGAAGGAGCGCGACCGGGCGCAGGGCTATCTTGACGTGGCCGCTGTCCTGCTGGTCGTCATCAACGCAGACCAGACCATCGGCCTCATCAACCGGCGTGGCTGCGAGCTGCTCGGCTATCGTGAGGAGGAACTGCTCGGGAAGAACTGGTTCGACGTGGCGGTCCCGGAGCGCAACCGAGAGGAGGGCCGGCAGACGTTCATGCGGATGGCGGCATCCGGGACCCTCCCGGCACCCGGGACGGACGAGAACGTCATCGTGACGAAGAGCGGCGATGAGCGCACGCTCATCTGGAAAGAGACTGTCCTGCGGGACACCGGCGGCCGCGTCATCGAGGTTCTTGGGTCGGGAAAGGATATCACCGACCGGATCAGGGCACAGGAGGCGCTCCGGAACAGCGAGGCCCAGCTCCGCACGATCGTCGAGAACCTGAACGAGGGACTGGGTGTCTTCGACCTCGACGGCAACCCGCTCCAGTGGAACCGCACTGCCCGGGAGACCTTCGGACTGCTTGGCCTTGAGGATGTTCCCCGGAACGTGAACGAGCTCGCCGACCATTTTGAGTTTGCAACGCTGGACGGGACAATCCTCCCGGTGGAGGAGTGGCCCCTATCCCGCATCCTGCGCGGGGAGCAGATCCGGGACATGGAGGTGCGTACCCGGCGCATCGGGGCCGACCGGGAGCGCGTATTCAATTACGGCGGCACCCTCGTCCGCGGCGCGGGCGGCAGCCCGTTCATGGCGGTGGTCACGTTCACGGACATCACCGAGCGCAAAGAGGCTGAGGACGCCATTCTCGCGGCAAACGAGGAGGCGAACCTGTATCTTGATATCATGGTCCACGACATCAACAACGCGAACGCGATAGCGCTTGGGTACAGCGAGTTCCTCGCCGAAGACCTGGACGGAAAAAACCGGGAGATGATGCAGAAGATCCGGTCAGCCGTCAGCCAGAGCATCGAGATCATCCAGAACGTCTCGACGATCCGGCGTCTCCGCCCGCCGGCCCCGCCCCTGAAACCTGTCGACCTTGATGCGGTGATCCGGGCCGAGATCCGGCAGCACCCGGATGCCGATATCTGGTACGACGGGAGATCGGTTGCAGTCCTCGCCGACGATCTCCTCCCGGAGGTCTTCACGAACCTCGTCGGCAACAGCATCAAGTTCGGGGAGCCCGATGTCGCGATCGCGATCCGGGTCGAGGAGCAGGACGGCGAGGTGCTGGTCTCGGTCGAGGATACGGGCCCGGGCATACCCGACGAGGTAAAACCCACGCTCTTCTCCCGGTTCCGGAAGGGGAAGGGGTCAAAGAGCGGCAAGGGTCTCGGCCTGTACATCGTGCGGATGCTTGTTACCCGCTACGGGGGGAGCATCTGGGTGGAGGACCGGGTGCCGGGCGCCACGGATGCGGGGGCAGCATTCCGGCTCACGCTCAAAACGGCGTTAGGGGAGGAGCCGAAGGCGCGGGCCGTGCCTGAAGCCTCGCTGCGGGTGTAGAAGGGCTGTAGCGGCTATCCTGGCCTCCTTCGATCCCGGAATTTCCGAGCACCCCCCTTAGAATACTAAAATCCCGAACCTCCCTGAAAAACGTTTCGATAAAAAAGAAAATGATTTTCTACAATCCGCATGTTCTCTCTACTATGAGATCCACTGCGATCACCTTTTCTGCGGTTATATTCGCCCTTTTTCTCATTTTTGCGGCAGGATGCAGCGCCGCAACGGAAGAGAAGTCCGATCCTGTTGCACCGGCCGACGAGGCCTACGCTCAGGGGCTCGCCGAATATGGAGCCGCCAACTACCGTGTCGCCGAAGAACGCTTCGCGGAGGCCTGTGCCCTCTACGCCGATGCCGGCGATCCGGATAAGGCCAGAACAGCCAGGAACGCCATGTTCCGGGCGAACAGGACATACATGGAGTATCCGCTCGACACCGCGGCCGCAGAAGCGGCGTTGCGGGAGAAGGTTCCCGGCATCACCGACGAGAACGTAACCGGCTGGCTGGAGAACCGTGCCCAGAAGATCGTCTCGGAGAACGAGACGCTCTACTTCTACGACGTCGCCGGCGACTACCTCTACGCGCATTTCGATGAAATGAGGAAGACGACCGCGACGACTCTCGACTTCGACTACATCGCCCGGTACGCCTGGTCTGAGAACCGTTCAGAGAACAGGCCGTATGTGAACCCGGTGCGCTACGAGGGCGTCGAGCGGCTCGAGATCCCGTTCGAAGCGCTCCCCTCGTCGGGAATCATGAAGATCTGGTTCCCGCTCCCGGTCGAGACGGAGTCGCAGCGAAACGTCACCGTCACCAACCTCTCGTGCTCCGACTTCATCGTCGCCGGTCCGGTGACCACGGGCGCCATCGGCTACGTCTATTACGAGATCCCGGCCGGGGCGGTCAACGGAAACCTCGTCCTCTCGGCGGATATCGCGTTCATCTCCTACGAGCAGATCTTTGAGGATATCGATCCGGCAAAGGTCGGGGAGTACGACACGAGCGATCCTGAGTACCTGCTGTACACGACATCGGAGAGGAACATCGAGGTCACGGATGCTGTCCGGGAGAAGGCACGGGAGATCGTCGGGAACGAGACGAACCCGCACCTGCAGGCACAGAAGATCTACTATCATATCATCGAGACCTATCCCTACAGCCATGTCCCGCACGGTTCGCTCGATGTCCGGGAGCCCGGGGTCGCTGAATCAACCTACATGTTCGAGACCGGTCATGGCGACTGCGGCACCCAGAGCATGCTCTTTGCCGCGTTCTGCCGGTCACTCGGGATCCCCGCCCGCGCCATCGGCGGCTACCAGATGCTTCTCTCCGAGACGCCCGGCACTCACTTCTGGGCGGAATACTACCTGCCCGGCTACGGCTGGGTCCCGAACGACCTGACGGTCGCCGAGATAACTGACTGGGTCACTATCCCCGACGAAAAGCGAACGGTGTTTAAAGACTATTACGCCGCAAACCTCGATCCTGCGCGCCTCGTCATCCAGAAGAACGTTGACGCCCCGATGGACCCGCCCCTGCCGGAAGACGCCGTCGTCTTCAGGATCGTCCTGCAGAGCCCGGCGGTCGTCTCCGATACGGCAGACTACGACCTGAATCTCTTCTGCTCGGACTTCTTCAGTATCAGCCTTGTGGCTGTTGACTGATACCCGTCACTCATTTTTACCCGGTGGAACGGACCTGCGGTCCAGGATTGCATTGTAAAAACCGAAACACAAAAGCAAAAAGCGCCCCGGCCGGGATTCGAACCCGGGTCGAAAGCTCCGGAGGCTTTCAGGATATCCACTACCCTACCGAGACTGCCATATCATGTTGATCTGCCTTGTATAAAAGGCAAACGGATGTTCCGGCACCGGGCCGCGACGGGGGTGCGGTCTGCCCGGGGTATCGCGCGTGATGCGTGAGGAATTGCGTTTAACTCCTCAAAGAGGAGGTCTCTCCCGGTTCGACCGCTGAGGAGAACTTTCAGGGCGTGATCCGGGCCATTCATCCGCAGGAGCGGGATGAAGGGCGCTGCGGATGGAGCAGCCCCCCGGACCGGGGACGATGCAGGGGTGTCTTACCGGGATTTCATTCGAAATTAACCGATCAATATGAATTCGGAGACCTCAATAACGTAATACGTATTAATTCCTCAATGCAAATCATTAGGATATATATGGGTACGCCTCCCTACATCTGATGATAGCCTCACCGATCACCGAAATACTTCCGTGTCGCAGAATAATGTCGATAAGCCAGCTTGACCTGAGAAAGTTTGTAGCACCGGAATTTATCTGCGGGTACGGAGCACTGCAGCTTGCAGGGCGGTATGCCCGCAACTTCGGGATGAAACAGGTGCTCCTTGTCACCGATCCGGGTGTCCGGGCCGCAGGCTGGGCCGACGCCGTCGCGGAGAGCCTGGCCGAAGCAGACATAGCGTTCACCGTCTTCGATTCTGTCTCCGCAAACCCCCGCACCCGGCAGGTGATGGCGGGTATGGAGGTCTACCGGTCTGAAGAGTGCAACGGCATCGTCGTCGTCGGCGGAGGAAGCCCGATGGACTGTGCCAAGGGAATCGGGGTAGCGAGCTCGAACATGCGGGACATCCTCACGTTCGAGGGTGTCGACCGGGTGCCGGTGTCTGCCCCGCCGCTCATCTGCATCCCGACGACCGCCGGGAGTTCTGCCGACGTCTCCCAGTTTGCCATCCTCACGGATGAGGGGGAAAAGAGAAAAATCGCCATTATCAGTAAAGCGCTCGTCCCGGACGTCTCCCTGCTCGATCCCGAACCGCTGACGACGATGTCCAGGGACCTGACCGCGGATACCGGCGTGGATGCCCTCAGCCACGCGATCGAGGCTTACGTCTCGAACGCCAGTTCACCGATGACCGACGTGCATGCCCTCGAGGCGATACGGCTCGTCACGAGCGCACTGCCTGCGGCCCTGGAAGAGCCCGGCGATCTGGATCTACGGTTCTCGACCCTCCTCGCCAGCCTTCATGCCGGGCTTGCGTTCTCCAACGCAAGCGTCGGAGCCGCACATGCGATGGCGCACAGTCTCGGGGGGGCCTGCGACCTTGCGCACGGGCGGTGCAACGCGCTGCTCCTCGAGCACGTGATGGCGGCCAACTACGAGGCGGCACCGGATCGTTACGACCGGATTGGAGCGATCTTCGGGCCGGGACGGGTGACGCCGGCAGAGAAGGTGGCGGCATTCAGGAGATCGCTCGGCATCACCGAGACCCTCGCCGATGTCGGCGTCCGGGAGGATACGATCCCCGCCCTTGCCCGATGTGCCTATGCCGACCCCTGCATGGTAACGAACCCGCGCAGCCTCGCCTGCGACGACATCGAACGGATCTATGAGCATGCGTTCTGAACCTCCCGACGATCGGGATGCACTCCGGGCAAAGATCATCGGCCTCGGGGAGACGTCCCTGCACAAGAGTTACTATCCCGAGCTGCAGAACCGGCTTGCGGAACTCGAGCGGTTCAGAGCCCTGCTCGACCAGACCCACGACGCGATATTCCTGATCCGTGCAGAAACCGGGGAACTTGCGGACGTCAACGCGTCCGCGGAGACACATCTCGGCTATTCAAAGAGGGAGCTGCTCGCAAAACCGTTTATCGATTTAATCTCCCCGACGAAGAAGACCTGGCTTGCCGAATTCATCCGGGAGAGCAGCGCTCTGCTGTCCAAATCCGGGCAGACCGTTACCGCGCGGCTCGTATCACGGAGTGGAACGGAGATCCCGATGGAGATCACCGTCCGGTCGGTCACCTTCGGCGCCGAGCGGTACATCGTCGCGATTGCACGGGACATCACCGACCGGATCCGCACCGAGCGGGAGCTCAGGATAAAGGAGAGCGCGCTCGAATCCTCGACGAACGGCATCCTCATCACCGACCTCGCCGGGACGGTCATGTATGCCAACCGGAGTTTTGCCGGGATGTTCGGGTACGAGCGGGCGGGCGCGGTTGCGGGGAGAAACCTGGAGACATTCTTCGCGGACCCTACCGTCGGGGAGAAGGTTACGGCCCGGCTCCTCGATACCCATGCGATCGTGCAGGAGACGATCGGACTGCACAGCAGCGGGTCTCCGTTTCACATCCAGGTCTCGGGCAGCGTCGTGCAGAATGATGCCGGGCAGCCGCTCTGCATCATGCTGATCGTCATGGACATCACCGAGCGGATTCTCATCGACCAGATGAAACGGGAGACGTATGCGCAGCTCGGGAAAAATATTGAACAGTTCGCTATCCTTGGGGATCATATCCGTAACCCGCTCCAGGTGATCGTCGGGTATGCGGAGATGATCGATGACTCGCTTGCCGGAAAGATCCTCGAACAGTCGAGGCGGATTGACGAACTCGTCACCGAACTCGACCGGGGATGGGTCGAGTCGGCGAACGTCAGGCATTTCCTGCGAAAGCACGGGGAAGATAGAGATTCCCCTCTGCAGACGGGCACCGATATCTCAACCCTGAAGGAACGAGACACCTGAGCACAGGGTGTCTGTATCACGCCGTTCTCATCGGGTATAAATAAGCCGGCGGAGAGGAGAACCCTAGCCTCTCCTCGATTCGTAGAGGTGCCAGATCTTGCACGCCCCTTCGTGGCTGACCATGCAGGGGCCCACAGGGGTGCGCGGGGTGCAGACCTTCCCGAAGAGTTTGCAGTCGGACGGCCGGGCGACGCCGCGCAGCACCTTATCGCAGATGCAGGCGGAATGCTTGTCCACGTGCTGGATCTCGATATCGAACTTCTTCTGGGCGTCGTAGCCCTCGAACTCCGGCTTTAAGCGGAGGCCGGAGGCCGGGATCACGGGGAATCCGCGCCACTCGACGTCGAACGGCTCGAAGACCTCGTACATCAGGCGTTTCGCCTTGACGTTCCCCTCCCGGGTGACCACACGCGGGTAGGCGTTCTCCACCCGGTGCACGCCGCCCTTGACCTGCCGGACCGCCATGAGGAGGGCAAGGAGGATGTCCTCGGGCTCGAACCCCGCGACGACCTGCGGGACGGGGAACTGCTCGTACTCCTCGTAGCCCATCACCGCGCAGACGTGGCCGGGGAGGAGGAACCCGTCGAGCGACGCCTCCCCCTGGGCGAGGAGCCACGCCATCGCCGGCGGGACGAGCCGGTGGCACGAGAGAATGGAGAAGTTCTCCGGCGGACGGGAGAGGATCGTGGCGGCGACCGTCGGCGCGGTGGTCTCGAAGCCGACCGATATGAAGGTGACCTCCCGGTCGGTTTCCCTCCGGGCGATCTCCACCGCCTTGTGGACGCCCTGCACCACCCGGACGTCCCCGCCGCTCGACTCGAGCGATCCCTTCGACCCCGGGACACGCAGCAGGTCGCCGTAGGTGGCGATGGTGCAGTCCCGTTCCACCAGGTCGAGCGCGGCGTCGATCTCGCCCTGCGGCGTGATGCAGACGGGGCAGCCCGGCCCCATAACGATCTTGAGACCCCGGGGAAGGACGCTCCTGAGCCCGGCGCGGGCGATTGCCGCCTCGTGGGTACCGCAGATATGCATGAGCGTGATATCCCGGTCTACAAGGGCACGGAGCGCATCGAGGATTTCCTTTCCAGCCGCCATGAATTATCACATTTATATTTCGTTGACAGCACATATTAGTACCGGAATGAACAGCATCATCTACGGAAGCGCGATCGTCCTCTGCGGGATCATCGCAGCGTTCGTCGTTCACGAGGTCTTCCGGTGGCTGCAGAAGCGAGCCGACCTCACCGAATCGAAGCTGACGACATCGTACTCTACTCGCTTGACAAACCTCTTGCTATCGCCTTAATCGCGGGTTCCGTCTGGATCTCCGTAACATTCATCATCGACCCCGCGGCCCTCCTCGGGGAGTACGCGTGGCTCGTTTCGGAGAAATGCTTCGCTGCGGCGGCGATCCTCATCGCGGCGTGGGTGGTCTCTTCGTTCGTCTACAACTTCATCACCCTCTACGGCAGGTGGATGGCGTCGAAGACCGAGACCGACCTCGACGACCGGATCGTCCGGGTGCTCGAGCTCGCGGCACGCTACGTCATCTGGTTCATCGCCATCCTCATGGTCCTCCAGATGCTCGAGGTGGACATCACGCCGCTCGTCGCCGGTGCCGGGCTCGCCGGCCTGGCGGTGGCGCTCGCTGCCCAGGACATCGTCTCCAACTTCTTCGGGGGCGCGGTCATCCTCGCGGATAAGCCGTTCGCGGTCGGCGACCGGATCAAGATCGACAGTTACCTCGGGGACGTAGTCAGCATCGGTCCCCGGAGCACCAGGATCAAGACGCTGGACCACCAGATGGTCACCATCCCGAACTCAATGGTCTCGAGCAGCGTCATCGTCAACTACGCCATGCCGGACGTCAAACTCAAGATCAAGATCCCGATCTCGGCCGCATACGGCAGCGACATCAAGCGCGTGAAAGAGATCCTCATCGAGATCGGGTGCGAGGCGGCGGCACGGTCGAAATACGTCCTCTCCGATCCTGCACCGTCCGCCTACTTCCTCGAGTTCGGAGCATCGAGCCTGGACTTCATGCTCATCATCTGGGCAAGGGCCTTCAACCTGGCCTGGGACGTCCAGGACTACGTGAACACGCGCGTCTACGAGCGGTTTGCGGAAGAAGGAATCGAGATCCCGTTCCCGCAGATGGACGTCCACGTGCGGGAGTGATCTAGGTCGCCCGGTAAAATACCCCTCTCTTCTCCTCCACGGGTTCGATCAGGCCCTCGGCTTCGAGGACCCGGAGGTGCTTCGCGACCTCGGTTGGACGGATGCCGAGCAGCGTGGCGAGATCGCGGGGCGTACAGGGCCGGCGCCGGATGGTCGCGAGGATGGTCTCCCCGATATCCTTGCTCTCCGGCGGCAGCGTCCGGCCCGCGTACGCTACCCCGATCGCTCCCGCGTTTCCGCCGAGCATTGCCGCGATCCGCTCGATAGCCTCGGGCGATGCCGGCCGGACCCAGTCCTCGGTGCCGGGCCGATCGAGGGTGTTCACCTGAACGCGATCGGGCTTGATCGCCGCGACGGCGTCTTTCAGGAGCCGGAGTTCCTCCCCGGTGTCGTTGATGCCCGGGACGATGAAGACCTCGAGCCAGATCTCGCCGGGATACTCCCGGGAGAAGTCGAGCAGCCCCTCGAGCACCCGGCCGGCGGTGATGCCGGGAGAGGAGCGGTTGATCCTTGAGAAGGCCTCTTCGGAGACCGCATCGAGCGACGGCACCACAAGGTCTGCGGGCATGAGGGCAGCCCGGACTGCCGGGTCGGTGAAGAGCGCGCTGTTGGTCAGCACCGCAACCCGGTAGCGCGGATACCGGTCTTTGATGAAGGAGATGATCTCGCCGATGCCCGAGTGCAGCGTCGGTTCCCCTGACCCGGCAAACGTGACGTAGTCGAGGTCCGGGGCTTTCGCGAGGAAGTCGTCGAGTTCCGCGATGACCCGGTCGGTCGGGACGTACTCGCGCCGCTCGCAGGTCAGATCGGTCGTCCGCCCGCACTCACAGTAGATGCAGTCAAAAGCGCAGGTCTTGTACGGCACCAGGTCGATCCCGAGCGAGATGCCCAGGCGCCGGGAGGGGACCGGGCCGAAGAGGTAACGGTATGCCATGAGGTAATCCTGAGTACTATCCGGCACGAGGAATCATCAGGGTTCACCTGCCTGCAACGCGTCCCGGGACTCGCCCTCACGTCTCGGCGATCTTGAGCATCTTCTTGCAGAAATGGTCGACCGAGGTGAAGACCGCCAGTTTGATGCCGTTCTGCGTCGCGGGGAGATCGGCGGTGACGAACCGGAGGATGTCGGAGTAGTAGTTCAGCGAGGGGTATTTCCTATGGAACTGGTCGAGGCAGAGGCCCGCCTGCTCCTTCCTTCCCCGGAGGAAGGCGTATGCATAGTCGATGAGGCAGAGGACGTGCCCCGGCATCTTCATCTCGTCGGCAATCCTGCGGAACTCGTTGAACTCTGTCTCGCGGGGGAGATAGAGCGAGGTCCGGAGGCCGTAGTAGACCGGCTCGGGGTCGTCGGGGAACCTCCGGATCAGGTCGTAGATGAGCCCCAGGGCATCGGCCAGTTCGCCCTGCTCGAACTTGAGGTGGTAGGCCTCCCGGTAAAAGAGCATGTCGTCGGGGAACCGGATGAGGCCGATCTGGAGCATCTTCACCAGGGCCACGTCGTTGTTCTCCTGTTTGCCGCGTGCGATCCCGATCTCCAGGAACCAGCGGTTGTTGGGGATCCATTCGGTCGCAAGGAAGATCATCATCCAGAACGGCTCGGCAAGCCATGGGTCGCGTTCGAGTTCGCCCCTGACCAGCCGCTGCAGCCCCGGCTGCAGCTGCCCGAGTTCCTCCATGTACTGGCGTGCGGCCTTCAGGTAGTTCCACCGTTCGGCGGCGGAGTAGCCGGGTTCGGCGGACCCGTCCTTGTAGAGCGTGTAGTAGCAGTAGGCGTACCAGCACCCCACGGCGGCATCGTGTTTGCGGTAGTGCTGGAGGTAGGCCGCCGCGGCAAGCGGCATTCCTATCTTCATCAGTTTGACGGCAGCTGCAAGGTGGACACCGGCCTTGCGCTCTTTCTTGCGCTTCATCCCGCAGGCGATCTCGCAGGCGCGGTTGAGGAACTTCACGTCCCCGGCCCGTTTGCTGACATCGAAGACCCGGAACACGATCGCGTCGATGAACTCGTCGTAGATCTGGTCGGTGATGGGGACGCCCGCACGGTCGAGGATCGTGACGACGTTCCCGAAGAAGGCGGCGAAGTTTTCGTCGATGGCTTCGGCATTGGATTCTATGTAGGAGAAGATCTCTGCCTTTGCTTTTTCGAGCCGGTTCGAGATGACAACCTCCGGGATGAAGCCGTCAGCCATAGTTATCTGTTTGTGGTGCTGACGGCATAAACCATGCGGATTAGTCTTTTTTGCCGGCGGAGGGCGGTCCCGTGCCGAGGGGTGCCTGGTCCGAACCTATTTTATCGTTCCGGCCGGAACACTCTGTATGTTTGGCGTCTCCACCTACTGCCTTCACCGCGAGCCGCTCGCTCGTGCACTCGAGAACCTTGCTTCCATCACCGATTGCGTGGAGGTGATGGATGACGGGCTGCACTACCTGGAGAGCGCGGAACCGCTGGAGAGTTACTCGTATCGCTACTTCATCCACGCACCGGCCCGGGGGGTCAATATCGCAAGCCTCCTCGAGCCCATCCGGCGGGCGAGCGTTGAGGTCCTGACGCAGACCTTCGCCGTCGCCGCGGAGGTCGGGGCGGACGTGGTCATCCACCCGGGCTACTACGCGTGGCGCGAGGAGCAGGACCGGGCGGCGGAGAGGTTCCGGCAGTCGCTCACGGAACTGACGGCGGCGGCCGAGGACCGCTCGGTCACGTTCTTTGTGGAGAATATGGGGAACTGGGAGTACTTCTTCCTGCGCTCCTGTGAGGACCTGCCGCTCATCGACGGGATCGGGTTCGCGCTCGACGTCGGCCACGCGAACCTGAACGGGTGCCTGGACGAGTTTCTCGCCCACCCGGCGGCGCACTACCACCTGCACGACAACGACGGCACCGGGGATACGCATTCGCCGGTGGGGGACGGGACGATCGACTTTTCGGCCGTGATGGAGGCTGTCAGGAGGGACAGGGCCACCCCCATCGTCGAGGTGGATACCCTCACCGGGGTGATATCCAGCATATCCGCGCTGGAGGCGATCGACGCCGCCGCGCCGGGTGAATAGGGGCGGTCCCGCCCGGTTCTTTCCCCTGTTCCGGCCGTAACCTTTTATAGGGTAAACCTCCAACATAATTGGTGCGTCACGCCTCAGTGGCTCAGCCGGTAGAGCGCGTCCTTGGTAAGGACGAGGTCGCGAGTTCGAATCTCGCCTGAGGCTTGGTAGAAGTTCTCTCACCTTTTCTTGAGCGTTTTACGTCTTATTCATGTTACCGTACCCGGGTATCGGTCAGGTCTTTTGCCCTGCCTACCTGAGGATGAGGCGGAGCCTGCGCAGATCCTTCTGTAAACGCCTGAGAGGTGCATCATACCCGCCCCCGCCCTGTCGCCCTACTCCACGTGGCTTTTTACCCAGGCAACATAGTGGTCCATCCAGTTCTGCAGGTGCGGTCTGCTTGCCTCGCCGATCTCTCCCGCCTCATCGAAGAGGCCTTCCCGTACCTGGATGAATGCTTCAGGCTGGCCCTGTGTGGGCATGTCCAGACATGCGAGGATGTTGCGCAGGTGCTGCTGGGCCATGGCCGTCCCGGCAGAACCGGGAGAAACGCCCAGAATTCCTGCCGGTTTTCCGGCCCACACGTTCCGGCCGTAAGGACGCGAACCGTGATCGAGGGCGTTCTTGAGGACCCCGGGGATCGAACGGCTGTATTCGGGCGTTACGAACATGATACCGTCGGCGGCCTGGATCTCGGCCTTCATCCTTCTCACGGGTGCTGCCTGGTTCTCATCGTCATCCTGATTATACAGTGGCAGATCGTTGATCTGCACCTGGTGGAATGAAAAGTCCGAAGGTGCCAGCTTCACGATGGCGGTCGCAAGTTTTCGGTTGTACGAATCTTTCCGGAGGCTCCCGACCATAACGGCGATGCGGTATTGACGCATGGCCCGTACTTGCCGAAAGTGTGCATAAACCTATCTCGTGAAAAGGATCATGGGCCGAGGAGCCCCCCGACGCGAGGAGGGGGTAGTTGACAGGAACCCTGCAAGTGCAGGGTTCAAGAACACAGGGCAGGAGAGAGCAGATGTGTGGCGAGCGAAACGGGTTAATCACAATCCTCCGGGAATGGACCTGGTCTCCGTTGAGTGGATGAGTGGGAGATCCCGCATGTGCCCGGCATGAATTTTGCGGACGCAATGGTGAAAGAAGCTTTCGACATACTGGTGGGAATCCCGTCTGCGCGTAATTCCTCTTTTTAATGAATACTGCAAAGTTCTTCGAACTCCCACAATGAATTAAACCCCTGCCCGACAAACCGATCAGGCACCCATGGCACCCGTGACAGACGGAGACACCCTCCTCCTGCACTTCACCAGCACCCGCCCCGACGGCGAGGTCTTTGAGGATACCCGGTCGGGCGAGCCGGTCCGGGCCACCCTCGGCGAGAACCAGATCAACCCCCTCTTTGAGGAGGCGCTGATCGGCAAAGAGCCGGGCGAGACGGCGACGGTTGCGTTGCCCCCGGAGAAGGCCTACGGGAAGTACCGCAAGCGCCTCGTGGTCACGATAAAGCGCACGAAACTGAAACTCGACCACGAACCGGTTGTCGGCGAGTTCATCAGGGTCAAGGTGCTGGGGAAGTCCTGCCTGGTGACCGTCCTCGACGTGGACGACAAAAGGATCACCATCGACGGAAACCACCCGCTCGCAGGGGAGACGATCACCTACACGATCACGGTCGAGGAGATCCTCCCCCGGGACGGCTGAACGACCCCCCGAACCGCAGACCGCGGGATGGAACCCGCCGCGCCGGCCCGGGTGCTATGCTGATCGGGCCGGAAAAAACCCTGTTCCTTCGTCCCTGTCCGGATCTGTTCCGGCTGGTATTTATCCCGCCCGGCGAGAGTTCTTTTAATGGTATCTGGTTCGTCCACAGGCAGCAGATCGCCCCGGCGGCAGGCGGCCGTCGGCTTATTCGTACTCCTGATCATTGTTCTCGCCCCCATCGCACTCTCAGGCTCCCTCTCTCCGGCAGCAGAACCGGTGCATGTTCGGATCCTCGCGGTCAACGACTTCCACGGGCAACTCTCCGCCGGGCAGAACCTCAACGGCGAACCGGCCGGGAGCGCGCCGGTGCTTTCGTCGTATCTCAAATGCGCGATGGCGGATGCCGACGGGGCCGCCACGTTCATCGCGCTCCCCGGGGATGTTGTCGGGGCGTCGCCGCCCGAGTCCGGGCTGCTGCTGGACGAACCCACCGTGCTCTTCTTCAACGGCCTCGCGGACGACTGCCCGGACATAATCGCAACCTTCGGCAACCACGAGTTCGACCGGGGCACGGACGAGCTGTTGCGGATGGTCCGCGGCGGGAACGGTGCGACGGCCATCACCCACCTGGCGGACCCCTACCCGGGTGCGGCAGCGGAATACGTCTGCTCAAACGTGGTCTGGAAGACGAACGGCACCCTTCTTGCTGCCCCTTACACGATCCGGGATGCCGGCGGCGTACAGATCGCGTTCATCGGTGCCACGACAACCGAAACCCCCTCGATCCAGAAGGCGGCGAGCATCGAGGAGGTCCTCTTTGAAGACGAGACCGCGTCGATCAACCGCTACGTCCCGGAGATCCAGCAGCAGGGGGTGCACGCGATCGTCGTTCTCCTCCACGAGGGCGGAGAGCAGGAGCCCTACGACGGTCCGACCCGGGAAGGAGGCAACGTCACCGGCAGGGTCGCCGGAATCGTCGCCGGCCTTGATGCGGACGTGGACGTCGTCCTCTCGGGCCACACCCATGCGTTCACCAACGCCTACCTGGAGAACGCCGGCAAAAACCCGGTCCTGGTGGCGCAGGCATACAGCTGCAGCAGGGCGTTTGCCGATGTCAGTCTCGTCATCGATCCCCTCACCGGCGAGGTCACGCACACATCGGCACGAATCGTCCCGGCATACGGAAACGGCACCAGCCCCGATCCCGGGGCCCTGGCATTGCTCGAGACCTGCGAAGAGGCGGTCAGGCCGATGACCGGCCGGATCATAACGGTCGCATCGGCGGATATCACGCGGGTAGAGACCGACGCCGGCGAATCCGCACTCGGCAACCTCGTCGTCGACGGCCAGCGGGCGGCGATGGGTGCCGATATCGCGTTCATCACCACCGGCTCGCTCCGGGCGGAGATAGCGGAGGGCGAAGTCACCTGGGGCGACCTGTATGCGGTGCAGCCGTTCTCCTCGACCGTGCTCTCGATGACCCTGACGGGAGAACAGGTCCGGGACGCGCTGGAACGGCAGTGGGAGACCCCGCTCCCGCCCCACAACCTCGCCGTCTCCGGGCTTACCTACTCGTTTGACGAGAGCAAACCCGCCGGCGGCAGGGTCGTCGCAGTCCGGGTGAACGGCACCCCGCTGGACCCGGACGCGGAGTACACGGCAGCAATGGTCGACTTCCTCGCCACCGGCGGTGACAAATATACTGTGTTCAGAGAAGGCACGAACGTGGTCCCCGGCCCGTTCGACGTCGACGCACTGGTCGCGTATATGGGGTCCCTTCCGGAGCCGGTGGAGATGAAGCCGGAGGGGAGGATCGCGAAGGTCGCGTGGAGACCGGGCGGTGATGCCGGGAGTCCGGACCCTCTATCCGCTCTTTCTGTGTCGGCATGATAGTTGCACCCGGCGGTTCGGTGCTATTTGACCGATACCGACCATGTCTCCCTTCTGGTGGGAACCTCCATGGTAAACTTGAACGATATCTCTTCGCCTTGAACATACTGTCTGCTCTCGGTCCTGAACAATGGATGATCCCAGTGAGTACGCGGGGATAAGGGAGAGGTATCGAAACTGATTTCGTCGTCGAATATCACCCTGAAATAGAGGCACAGACCATCCATCGATCCGGATCGAACCACCTTCTTTGATGTCTCGATGGATCTCGGGATCTCGCCCGGGTCGCGCATCGTGTTCAGGTCGAAGGATAGGATCGGTTCCGGGTCGCAGAGGAGATAGTCTACGGAGGAATGCTCGATCTTAAGTTTTGACGGCCGCGAATGATCGTTATACTCGCTGCAATCTCTCAAACAGTTGAAGTCTATACCGTAGACGTTGTTCTCCCAGAGGTGGGGAACCCTGTACTCCTCTTTTAAGCAGATCGGTTCGAGGAACAACTCGAATCTTCCGGGCAGGATTTTTCCTGTGCTCTTTAATACCCGTTTTTTGAGATCCAGGATGTTTTCTATCATATTTTCGTCGATAAGGTTGGAGCCCATCTGTTCGTGAAGAATGACGTCCACCTTCTCATCCGGCTCGAAAAACCGGCTATTTTGCGGGAAAAACGACACATTGTTTATGCCGTTCTCCTCGGCGATCGTTCCGGCGATTGTTATCACGAGCTCGGAATGGTCGATGGCGTAAATCTTCTTCGGGTCTCTCTGTGCTGCAAAGAACGAGAGAACTCCAGTTCCCGTCCCCAGATCGACAACGGTATCGCCCGGGTTGATATAGCGCATGATGGCATCGTGATACCGTTTCATCCGCACCGCATCTGCAATCATTATCTCGTGACACGAGATATCCTCAAACGTTCCTCTGTTCTCGATGTCGTAGAGCAGTGTTCGACCGAACTCCCTGGACTGTAGCAGATCCATGGCATGCCTGCGGAGCACGGTCGCCATCTGAAGCATGAAACTCAGAGGCCGCGTGATCAGGGGCCGCACCACCATGCTGGCTCATACCGGTTCCTGATTTATAATGTTTTGTACGGATTCCCGAATGTGGGTAAGGCCGTCCTGCGGCCACAGGCACCCGGCCGGGAACCGGCCCAATCTATAAATAGCGCCCCACCGCATGAGCCATAGGAGGTTATCTGACATGCCCGAATTTTCTCAACCGTTCTCCGGCAACCGCATGGAGCGCAAACTGGACCGGGGCGAACTCATCCGGACGATCCGGTTCTCGATCGCCGCCGAGTATGAGGCGATCCAGCTCTACAACCAGATCGCTGAATCGACCGACGAACCGCTGGTCCAGAAGGTGATGCGCGATATCGCGGACGAGGAGAAAGAGCATGCAGGGGAGTTCCTGCGGCTGCTCCGGGAGCTTGAGCCCGCCGAAGAGGAGTTCTACCAGCACGGCTACGAAGAAGTCGAGGAGATGATCGAGGAGTTGAAGAAAGGCGGGAAGTGATCTCCCCTTCCCGTCACCTGATCCTGCAGGACTCTTCGTAGGATTTCCTGCAGCCCGGACAGAGCGTCCGGGCCTTCTCGAGGTCCGGGTAGTTCTCTTCGGTCAGCTCGTCACAGGCCGCCCCGCAGATCTCGCACCAGAACTCCGTTGTCTCCTCTTTTTCTTCGCCTTTTATGCTGCGTCTTGTCATGCGATCCTTCCTCCGTGCGGGTCACTGCTCTCCTTCATCGGGCATATGCTTTCGTGTCACCACCGACTGATCCCGGTACGTTCGAGACCTATCTCCCAGAACCGCTCCTGAACCCCCGGGTCGTGTGCAAGGGATGACGGCTGGGTCCACCGGGTCTCCTCGAAGTAGCCGCCGTTCACCTTCCCGGCTTCGGGGGAGGTTGCGAGGTACGTCACCACCTCCGCCCCCCGTTCCGGCGGGGCGCCTTCATTCCCGCCATGGATATAGGCCCGGAGGAGCTTCGTGTCGATCACCCCCGGGTGGAGGCTGTTCGCCGTCACCCCCGTCCCCTCGAGGGCCCGGGCGAGCCGGGCGGTGAAGGCGATGACCCCTACCTTCGATACGGCGTAGGCCTCGTAGGGCTCATACCTCGAAAAGCCCGGGAGATTTCCCCATTCGACCGACCCCACGCTCCTGTGGGCGATCGACGCGACGTTGACGACCCTCGCAGGAGCGCTCCTCGCAAGGAGCGGGAGGAGCTCGTGGGTGAGAAGGACCTGCGCAAGAAAGTTCACGGCAAACGTCGTCTCGATTCCGCCGGGTGCAACCTCTCGCTCCGGCATGAAGACGCCGGCGTTGTTGACGAGGACGTCGAGCCGGTCGTACGCTCCGCCGATCTCCTCCGCAAGACCCCTGACCCGCTCCTGCACCGAGAGGTCGGCGATGAAGAGGGGGAGCCGGTCGGAGCCGGTGGCCGCCTTTAGTTCTTCGAGGACTCTCCGGCCCTTCTCAGGGTCCCTGCCGTGGAGCAGCACGTGGTGGCCCTGCGCGGCAAGGGCGCGTGCCGTCGCCTTCCCGATACCGTCCGTCGAGCCCGTAACGAGGATAGTCTGCTCCGCCATATATGGCCTGGATGCACACCGTCTCTATTTGAACATGGCGGTGCGGGAGATTGGTGCGCTCCTCCTCCCCGGACCGGCGGCCCGGATCGCCTCCCGGCCGGGATGCCGGCCGGATGCACCACAAAGGTGCTGTTCTCGCGGGCGGAGGTGTATGACAAATCAAAAAAGTGATATGGTGCACCACAAACCTGTATTGTATGGTGCGATACTCGATCACGATGGATGACGACCTCGTGAAGGCGATCGACAGGATGCGTGAATACAGTGGCATCTCCCGGTCGGAATGGCTCAACGAACTCTGCACGAAGTACCTCAACGGTGCATCGGCAAGCGGCGTGCAGGCCGCGGTCCCCGCGGGGGCACCGTCTGCAAGCATCCGGGAGCCGAACATGACCGACTACGAGGCCGCCTGCGCCAACTTCAGGATCGACGTCCCCGAACAGTTCAACTTCGGCTACGACGTGATCGACCGGTGGGCCGAGACCGACCGGAACAAACTGGCGCTGATCTGGGTTGATCAGGAGGGAAACGAGAGGAAGTACTCCTTCCGCGACCTGCGGTATCTCTCGAACGGTGCCGCAAACATCCTGCTGAAGTACGGCATTAAAAAGGGTGACCGGGTCATGCTGATGCTCCCAAGGGTCCCGGAATGGTGGATCTTCGTCATCGCGCTCATCAAGCTCGGTGCGGTCTTCTGCCCCTGCCCGACGATGCTGACGCCAAAGGACATCAAATACCGGGTGCAGGCCGGGAAGTTCCGGATGATCATCACGAATTCCGAGAACGCCGAGAAAGTCGATGAGGTCGCCAACGCCTGTCCGCTGCTCGATACCCTCTTCCTCGTGGACGGGGAGCGGGAGGGCTGGGCGAGTTACCCGCACGAGCTCGAGTACCCTGCACCGGTATCGCACCACAAGGTCAGCATGCCGGTCTCGAAGAAGACGAAATCGACCGATCCGATGCTGATCTACTTCACCTCAGGCACCACCGGCGAAGCCAAGATGGTGCTGCACAACCAGAGTTACCCGCTCGGACACATCATCACCGCCTCGCTCTGGCAGGACGTCACGGAAAACGACCTGCACCTGACGTTCTCCGATACCGGGTGGGCAAAGTGCGCCTGGGGCAAGATTTTCGGCCAGTGGATCGCCGGAGCCTGCATCTTCGTCTACGATATCCGGGGGAAGTTCGGCGCGACCGAGCTCCTCCCGCTGATCGAGAGGTACGAGGTGACCACGTTCTGCGCACCGCCGACGGTCTACCGGATGCTGATTCTCGCCGACCTCGACAAGTTCGATTTCCGCGACCTGCGGCACTGCTGCAGCGCCGGCGAACCGCTCAATCCCGAGGTGATCCGCGTCTGGGAGGACGGCACCGAGCAGCCCATCTATGAGGGATACGGCCAGACGGAGACTGTCTGCTGCATCGCCACGTTCCCCTGCATGGCGCATAAACCCGGCTCCATGGGAAAACCCGCGCCGGGCTGGCAGATCGAGCTCCACGACGACGACGGCAGCCCGGTCGGCCGCGGCGAGGAAGGGCGCATCGCGGTCAAGCTCGACCCCCGGCCGGTCGGGCTCTTCGTGGAGTACCTGGACAACCCCGAGGCGAACCGGGAATCGTTCCAGAACGGGTACTACTACACCGGCGACAAGGCACGGATGGATGAGGACGGCTACTTCTGGTTCATCGGAAGGAGCGACGACGTCATCAAGTCCTCCGGCTACCGGATCGGGCCGTTCGAGGTCGAGAGCGCCCTCATGGAGCACCCGGCCGTCCAGGAATCGGCGGTCGTCGGGTCTCCCGACCTCATCCGCGGTATGGTCGTCAAGGCATTCATCGTGTTGAAGCCCGGCTACCAGCCGTCCGAATCGCTGGTCAAGGAACTCCAGGCCCATGTCCGGAACACCACCGCCCCATACAAGTACCCGAGGGCGGTCGAGTTCGTCGAGACCCTCCCGAAGACAATATCCGGCAAGATCCAGAGGAGCGTTCTCAGAGACCAGGAACTGTACAAGAACAATAACGGGAGCTGAGAGTTCCCCTGTTTTTTGGGCTTGATGGTGCGCAGGCTCGCACCTAGCAGAACTCGAATTCAGATTCTCATGCAACCATCGCCACTCATGTTAGGAGCATTTCAGAATAGCTCAGGCGCCGCGAGGTGTGGTAAACAGAGTGACCAAACGAGGAAAACATCACGATGCAGTGGACCGTGGGGATATCGCGTCTGGGGGAGGGGGGAGCATCCCCCCTCCCCTGTCCCCACCCC
>NZ_JABFFQ010000012.1:0-55520 GCF_032944295.1 Methanoculleus nereidis | reverse complement strand
CCCTCCCCTGAAACCCCTCCCCCAGTCGCGATAGCCACCACGGTCCAGTAGATCGGGTTTTCCCAAGTTTTTACTGTTCTGAGGTGCTATCGAAGAGCCCGATCTGCAATCTGCTCCCGTTTTTCCCTCTCATATATGGTAAGATGACGGGAACTATACCTGAATGCCGGCAGGAGGAACAACTCCAGCCTTACACCCTCTCCGTCCCGCTCCCTTCTCCCCCCGAACACCCAACCGGCTCGATCCGGGTCCCCGGGAGGATGACCAGATTGTACGCACCATGGTCGCGGTTGAAGCGGACGAGAACCCCGTAGAGCCGGACGATGTCGCTGTAGGGGAGACCTTCGAGCGCGTCGCGGTTCGTGCCGCGGAGGGTCGCCGGGACGACGGCGTAGGTGGGGTCCGTGGGCGTCCCGTCGCAGACCTTGTAGACCTTCGTCCGGTTATCCCCGAGGTTCCTGGACATCAGCGCGGCGACGACATTGATCTTTTTGTCGCGGTGACGGCGGAGGTGGGAGAGGGGAGCGAACTTCGCCCCCGGCGGGACGCGGTAGGCGTGCTGTGTCTTTGTGTCTTTGCGCAGGAGCGCTGACGAGTATTTGATATCGACGTTCATGAACCGGTAGCCGTCTTTCCCCGCCGCGAGACGCTCCATCAGCCGGGTCGGGCGGATGTCGCCTTTCTGCTCGAACGTCCAGCACCGGGCGGGGTTGCAGGCGGTTCCCCGGATGAACGAGCAGGGGCTGTAGACGGTAAGGCCCCGGTCCGCGATCGCCCGCACGGTCTGCCGCATGGCGGTGGAGTTCGCGAGGTCGGCGGGCTCCACGACGATTATCGTCCCGTCGGGCGCGAGCCGTTCGGCGAGAGAGGCGACGAGGTCGGCCCGCCGGTCGATATCGAGGTGGCGGAGTTCGTTCAAGACGTTCGAGAAGACCATGAGGTCTATCCGGTCGGGCAGGTCCCCGGCCTCGAGCGCCCCGATGTCGGCGCGGATGGGTTTATGCACCCGCACGGCGTTTCCTCGCGCCGCGGCGGCGGCCGGGACGAGGGCGTTGTAGGCCTCGAGGTGCTCCTCTGATCGTTCGACGGCGTAGACCTCCGCGGAGCCGCTCCCTATCCGCCCGAGGAGATCGATGACGGCGAGCGGCACGACTCCCGGCCCGGTGCCGAGATCGAGGATGCGCATCCGGGGTTTTGCGAGCCTCTGGTGGATGACCTGCCAGAGGATGTGCTCGAACTGCACCAGATAGACCGGCGCATGGTAGGCCAGGTAGCCAAGAACCTGGTAGGCCTTCCGGTAACTCACCCGTTTCTCTTTCCAGTAGCGGCTCTTCTGGGCGAGGATGGCGTTACGCATCCGGTCGAGCACGACCGGATCGTCCCGGGACTTGGCGGTCTTCTTCTCGATGTAGGACTCGACGATTTGCTGGATATAGTCCGGAACCTCCGGCTTCTCGAAGAACGCGAGCTGCCGCTCGCGTCCGGCATCGTCGACTGTTAACGGCCCTTCAACGCTACCCCGCTCACTCATGGCATACCAGCTCGGCAGGATGGGTAATACAGGTTGCGGGCGCCCCGTTCTGCGGTAAAATAAGGATGTATGGGGAGGCCGGCGGATCTCGCTCAGGGCGTGCCGGCGCCCTTCTCCCGGCCGAGCCGGAAGGCCGCGGTGTTGACCTCGACGGTCTTTGGCGGCACGCACCGCCGCACCGCCTCTTCGAGGGTCTCGGGCCGGAGCGAGATATCGCCCGACGCCGCGCCGAGCATCACGATGTTCTGCGAGAGGATGCTCCCCGCCTCCTCTGCGAGGGCCGCGGCGTCGATGCAGGTGACGTCGAGGTCGGCGAGCGCGGCGAGGATGCTCTCCTCGTCGGGGACGTCCAGATCCTGCTGGTAAACCGACGTCGGGACGACCAGGTGCCGGTTCACGACAAGCCTCCCTCCTGCCGGGAGGTAGTGCCGGTAGCGAAGGGCCTCGAGGAGGTCGAAGGCGACGAGGAGATCGGCCGTCCCCGGCACGATCAGGGAGCCGTGCTTTCCGTCAATGCGGATGTGGCTCTCCACCGACCCGCCGCGCTGCGCCATCCCGTGGGTCTCGGCGCTCCGGACGGTGCGGTTCTCGATGATGCAGGCCTCGCCGAGGACGTTCGAGGCGAGAACGGTTCCCTGGCCGCCGATACCGACGATCAGGATATCGAACGAGGGTCTCATCGCCGTCCCTCCATGACGATCGCGCCCGACGGACAGATGTCCGCGCAGACGCCGCAACCGGCGCAGAGTTCGGTTATCGTTGCGTTCTTATCGACGAACGCGATCGCCGGGCAGCCGAACGACCGGCAGGCGCCGCAGCCCGTGCACCGTTCGGGGTCGACCGTGTAGGGTTTGCGTTTGATCCCGCTCCGGCGGGCGGTGATGACGCAGGGCTGCTTCGCGATGATCACGCGGACGCCCTTGCGCTCCTTTGCCCTCCGGAAGGTGTCGAGGAGCACCGGCAGATCGTAGGGGTCGACTGTCTCGACCCAGGAGACCCCGCACGACCGGCAGATCGCGTCGAGCGATATCGGGGTGCTCTCCTCGCCCGTGGCCGTCACTCCCGTATTGGGGTTTGGCTGGTGCCCGGTCATGGCTGTGATCCGGTTGTCCAGGATGACGACGACCATGTCCGCGCCGTTGTAGACGGCGTTTAAGAGCCCCGGTATTCCCGTATGCAGGAACGTCGAGTCGCCGATGGTCGAGATCACGGGCCGTTCCTCCCCCGACCGGGCGATCCCGCTCCCGACGGTGATCGAGGCGCCCATGCAGATGGTGGTGTCCACCGCCCCGAGCTGGAGACCGAGGGTGTAGCACCCGATGTCGCTCGGGAAGATGCCGTCGCGGAAGACCTTCCGCATCGCGTAAAACGTCGGCCGGTGCATGCACCCTGCGCAGAGGATCGGCGGACGGGGCGGCACACCCTGGGCCGGGGCGGCCGCCGGGAAGGTCGTCGTGGGACTCATACCCGCCTTCTGGAGCGCGGCGGCGACTGTCGCCGGGGTGAACTCTCCTTCGTAAGGAACCGTGCCGGTCATCTTACCGACGACCTCGGTCTTCGTCGCCGCCTGACGCACCGCCTCCTCGACGACCGGGTCGAGTTCTTCGACGACGAGAACCTTCTCGTGCCGGTCGACGAAGTCTGCCAGCCACTCCTCGTCGATCGGGTAGGCGCCGACGATCGCGAGCGAGACGTCGTCGGGGAGCACTTCCTGGACGTAGGCGGCCGAGACGCCGCTCGCGACGACGGCGGTCCTGCCCCGGACGGTGTGACGGTTGTAGCCGAGTTCGACCAGCCGCTTTTTCAACGTCGGCTGCTTCTCGTTCAGTTTTTTGTGCAGCACCCGGGTATGCGCGGGGATGACCACGTACTGTTTCGGGTCGCGCCGGAACTCGGCGGTCCGGTATTCGGTGCCGATCTTCCCGAGGTCGACGTCACCCTTCGAGTGGCAGATCCGGGTGGTGGGGCGGAAGATGACCGGCAGACCGAACTCCTCGGAGAGGGCAAAGGCGTCCCGCATCATATCGTGCGCCTCCTGGACCGACGCCGGGTCGAGGCAGGGGAGCCGGGCGAAGTGCGCGTAGCGCCGGGTGTCCTGCTCGTTCTGGGAGCTGTGCGCGAAGGGGTCGTCGGCGGAGAGGACGACGAACCCGCCGGTCACCCCGGTGTATGCGCTCGTCATCAGGGGATCGGCCGCCACGTTCAGCCCGACGTGCTTCATGGTGCAGAGTGCGCGGACCCCGCACCAGGCGGCGGCAAGCGCGTTCTCGAAGGCGACTTTCTCGTTCGTGGACCATTCCACGGTGAAGGGCCGCTCCTTCTGCACCCGGAGGATATCGATCACTTCGGATGACGGCGTTCCCGGGTAGCCGCTGGCAAAATCGATGTTTGCCTCCAGGCATGCGTGAGCGATGCCCTCGTTTCCGAGTAGGTATCGTATTGCCATTGTTCCACTCAACTATACTTCTATCATCAGTTTTCAACATAGCGCTTTGGATGCCCTGTCCGGAACGGTCCGGTGCTGAAATGCCAGGTATTGCAGGGTAGTCCTGACGGCCCGTACCCTTTGCGTATCATTGTTCTCCGGTGAGCCTTGCGTACCAGCAGGGTGCAGGTGCGTCTTCGGCACCGCGGGGGATGCCGCACGCCTCTCTCCCCATTGATAAGCCGGGGGGTTGACGATCGCGAAACCGATGCTTGCCTCGATGCGGCCCTGCGCGTCGGTTCCGTTTCCGGGAGGGTACCTATCTGCGGGGTTCGTCCCATGCTGTCGTCCTGGTCTGTTCTTCGCTGGTGTCATTTTCCGACGATTCAGGAGTAGAGTCCTTGCAAAACCTTTAAATTGAAGATTGTACAATATTTGTAGGCACTAATACAGGTGTATCGGGCCCGTAGCATAGCTGGTGGTGCACCCGGCTGATAACCGGGAGGTCGTGCGTTCGAATCGCATCGGGCCCATCGTTCCTCATTTTATGTAATTTCCAGGGGTTTTTGAACAGGTGGTGCACCCGGCAGATTACAGATCCGGGGTTCAAGGGGTGCAAGAAAGCCCCCGGCTTTAGCCGTGGGGATGAATTGCCCCCCTTGGTCCGTTCACTTTCACCCCGCCCGGGACAGATTATAGCCTGATGAGCGCCAATGGCTCCCTGGAGTTCGCAATGCGCTACGTCACCCGGTACCGGATCTACCCTTCGCAGAAGGTAGAGGGGCGGCTGTTCACCAGCTTTGTGAGGTGTGCCTTTGTCCGGAACTGGTGCCTTGAGAACAAAGTGTATCAGGACTCCTGTCTCCCGAAGTTGAAAGCCGAGTATCCCGAGCTGAAGGAAGTCCACAGCAAGGTTCTACAGAACGTCGTCCAGCAGATCGTCCACAACCTCCGTGCTCTCAGAAAGCTGAAGGAACAGGGGAGAAAGGTCGGCAAGCTGCGGAAGAAGTGGGTCCACTCGATGATCTACGAGCAGACGGGGTTCAAGCTCACGGGCAACCGCCTCTGGCTGAGCAAGATCGGGGAGATGCGAATCGAGCTCAGCCGCCCGGTACCGGGAAGGATCAAGCAGATCGTGATCAAGCACACCAAGGCTCACAAGTGGTTCGTGGCGATCATCTCCGAGACCCCAGATACCCCTGAGCCGACGACCGGCACCCGGGCGGTCGGGATCGACCTGAACCTGGAGAACTTCTCCACCGACACCGATGGCACGGTCTTCCCGCACCCCTATAACGTCAGGAAGGCCGCAAAACGGCTCGGCCGAGCTCAGAGAAGACTCTCCCGGGCCGTGGACGGGAGCCGGAACCGCCGGAAGCAGCGGGTCCGGGTTGCCCGGATCCACGAGCAGGTGGAGAACCGGAGAAACGATTTCCTGCACAAGTGGAGCCGGTACTATGTTGACCACTACGATCTCATCGCTCTGGAACACCTGAACATCAAACCGATGGTCGAATCGCTGGATGCAAAACTTCGCGGCAGATCCCAGTCTATTCTCGATGCCGCGTGGTACAAAGCAAGAGAGTTCATACGCTACAAAGCTGCGAATGCTGGTAAGTATGTGCATCTGATCGATCCGGCCTATACGACGCAGGACTGTTTCCTCTGCGGGCACCGGGAAAAGAAGGATCTCTGGCAGCGAACCCATTTCTGTCCGGTCTGCGGCTACACCGTCCCCCGGGATCTGAACGCTGCACAAAATATCCTGAAACGAGCATCCGTAGGGTGGGGCACACCCGAATCTACGCTTGTGGAGATCAGGACCTCTACACCGCCAAGCCCGGCGGTGCACGTCCCGGTCAACGAAACAAGAATCTCCCGGCTTTAGCCGTGGAGAGTGTCAAACTATGCCTTTCTCCAGGTCGTCTGTTCTAAATTCATGCCGCATTTGCGGTTACCCGGCAACTCTCTCGTTTCGGATTGCGGGAAACGGGAGGCGATCCAAGAGCGCACCCGTTCAGCTCCGATCCTGCGGTCGCCGCCGGTAAACGATGTGCTCAAGCCCGAGGACCGTGACGATGCCCACCACAAAGCCGTTTGCGATCAGGGGACGGATCACCGCCGGGAGTCCTGCGGCGACCTCCGGGGGCAGGAACGCCACCAGTGTCCCGAGGAGAAGAGGGATGCCGACGATCAGCCCTCCGTCGAACGTTTCTACCGCCTTGCTCTCCTGCCCGAGCATAAGCCCCGCTGCGATCTGGGCAGCCATGACGTAGGTGAGGACGACGCCGATGACGGGGCCCGGGATGCTACTCAGGTAACCGATGGCAAGCGGCGATGCAGCCATAAGCCCGATCGCTACGGCGGCCGGGACCAGGGCGAACCGGGACGCGCACCCGGTGGCGGCGATGACGCCCGGGGAGAGCGAGAAGTTCACCGGGCCGATCACCCCCGTAAGGCCCGCGAGAGCGTTCCCGAGGCCGGTGACGATCACCCCCCGGTTCACCCGCTCGCCCATTCCGTCGGCCTTGAGAAGACCGCCCACCGACTGGATCGACCCGAGGTCGTTCGTGGCGAGTGCGAGGTAGCAGATCAGGAACGCTGCGAGCACCCCGACGTCGGGCACGGCGAGCGGTGCGAGCAGGTTTCCAGGCAGCGCGACGAGGGCGGTATCCGCGGGAGGAGGGGCGACTGCGCCGAAAAGAGCGATGTAGGCCGGCGTGCCGAGGAGGATCGCCCAGAGCGCCAGGGTTGACTTCCAGATCCCTTGCAGGAACCCGCCGGCGATGAAGAGGGCAAGCGCAAACACGACGGCAAAGAGGAAGGTCCGGGTCGCCGAGACTATGCCGCCCCCATCCGTAGCCAGGTTGAGGATGGTGGGTGCGAGGGTGAATGCGATGAGCATGAGGACGACCACGATCACCCGGGGTGTGAAGAGGCGTTTGAGGTATCCGATGAGCCCGGTCGCCGCGAGTCCGGTGAGGAAGAGCCCGCCGATCACCAGCGACGCATTGATGGCCGGAAATCCCGCATCGAGGCTTGCCAGGATCCCGACCAGGAGCACAGTCGCCGGGCCGAGCACCAGGGGGAGCCTGTGCCCGAGGTATACCTGCAGGAGCAGCATCAGGGCGACGAGGAGGAAGAGTCTCTGGAGGTACGGGATGGCCGACCCGTCCGTCTGGAGGTCGGCAACCACCCTGCCGATGATGAGGACGAGGGGGACACTCACCGCCAGCCACTGCAGGCCGAAGATGAGCAGCGATGCCAGCCCCGGCCGGTCGTCGATGCCGTAAGAGAACTCCATCGTAGTGGCTCCAGGTTGATGTGCCGGACCGGACAGCGGGTCTTGCGGCGCACAGGGAAGAGTTTCGTTCCCTGTATGATAGGCTTTCTCTTTCCCGCCCTTCACGCAAAAGTCACTCTTTTTACGTCGTGCGAGGAGATCTATCCCTATGTTCTTCACCGTATATGCGGCAAAAACCTCCCGCATAACCCCCGATACCCATCACGCACTCTCCCGGCCCTGCACCACCCGGTGCGGGAGGAGGAGGCAGGCGTGAACGCCGTCGAGGTCAGCGCCCTCTCGAGGTCGTTCGACGGCCGCGAAATCCTCCGCGACGTCTCGTTCACCGTCGGGCACGGCGAGATATTCGGCTACCTCGGGCCGAACGGCGCCGGGAAGACCACGACCATCCGGATCCTGCTCGGCCTGCTCGCCCCCGGCGAGGGCGAGGTCCGGGTCCTCGGGAGGGACCTCGCCGCCGACGACGAAGCACGCGCGAGAGTCGGAGTGCTCTTCGAGAACAATGGTCTTGCCGACCGGATGAGTGCCGCGGACAACCTGGCCTACTACGCCGGGCTCTATGGCGTCGAAGACCCTGTAGTGAGGATCGACGAACTCCTCGCGCTCGTCGATCTCGCCGACCGGCGGGACGACCCGGTCGGGACGTTCTCGACCGGCATGAAGCGGAAACTCGGGATCGCCCGGGCGATCCTCCACCGGCCCGAGGTGGTCTTCCTCGATGAACCCTCTTCCGGCCTCGACCCCGGCGCGCAGAGGATGGTCCGCGACCTCATCATCGAACTCTCCCGCCGGGAGGAGATGACCGTGTTCTTAAACTCCCACCACCTCGACGAGGTTCAGCGGATCTGCTCCACGGTCGCGATCCTTGCGGGAGGGAGGATCCGGGCCTTCGATTCGGTAGAAAACCTCACCACGGCCTCCGGCCGCCCCTCCGTGACGGTCACCCTCGCCGGTGCCGGCGAGGGCGCGTGCGAGGTCGTGGGGAACCTGCCGTATGTCACGGAATGCGACGTGGACGGCGACGCCCTCCACTGCACCCTCGCCGACCCGACCGCGACCCCCGACCTCATCACGGTCCTCGTCGGGGCAGGGTTCCGTATCGAGGAGGTTCGCCGGTCGTCGCGGTCGCTTGAGGAGATCTATCTCGAGCACGTCGGCCGAGCGGAGGATGAGGCATGAACACGTTTCGCGTCATCGCCGGCCGCGAGATGCGGCTCGCCCTCCGGAACCGGAGCGTCCTCATCTCGGCGCTCATCTTTGCAGTATGGTTCCCGGTCATGTCGGCTCTCAGTATCGCTGTGGGTGCCGAGGGAGATGCTGCCGCCGTCGCCGGCGGGATCGCTGGGATCACCCTCCCGGTCGGGGTCTTCATGGGCTACATCTTCTGCGCCGACGCTTTCCTCCGCGAGAAGCGGGACGGCACCATCGAGACACTCCTCTGCGCCCCGGTCTCGCTCCGCCGCCTCTGGGAGGGGAAGGCTATCGGGGTCACCGTCCCGGCTTATGTGATGATGCTTCTCTCGGCCGCAGTAAGCGTCGCGGCGATCACCGCCCTCACCGGCGTCTCCATCGCCGCTGAACCCCTGCTCATCCTTCACTTCGTAGCCGTCGTCCCGGTCTGGATCGCCGCCTCGGCCGGTCTCATCGGCGCGGCCCAACTCGCGCTCGGGATGCGGGAGAACCAGATCCTCGGTTTCGTCTTCATCTTCGGGTTCATCTTCCTCATCGTCGTGCTCCAGGGCGTCGCACCGGGTGGCGGGGGCCTCTCGGTGACGACGGAGGGTATCTTCGCGGCAGCAGGGCTCGCGCTCCTCGCTCTCGCCCGATTCATTGCCGGGAAGGTGACGAAGGAGCGGATCGTCCGGACGATCCCGTGACATCCTGACCCCCCACCTTCCCCGAGCCAAGGTATGATATACCGGTGCAGCAAGGATGCACCTGTTATGCAGGAGGAGCACGATCTCCCGAACCGCATCCTTCGTGCTCTCCGGTTCCGGCCGAAGGGCATGACTATCACCGAGGTGGCAAAGCAGCTCGGCGTCACCCGGAATTCGGTCTCGAAACACCTCGAGATCCTCCAGATCGCCGGTAAAGTCGACATCCGCAACATCGGCAACGCAAAACTCTTCTCTCTCGCCCAGCGCGTCCCGATCTCAGCCTTCCTCTGCTTCACGAAGAACCTGATCCTCATCCTCGATGCCGACCAGCGGATCGTCCAGGTCAACGACCAGTGCCTGAAGCACCTCCGGCAGTCGAAGGACGACCTTCTCGGCCGCACCATCCGCGAGGCCGCCCTCCCTGTCGTCTCCACCCCCGAGGCGCTTGCGGTGATCGATGAGCTTGAGCGGGAGCAGGTGATCGCCGATATCCGCTACGCGCGGGAGGACGGGGAGTTCTTCTACCAGATGCAGGCAATCCCGACGACGTTCGAGGATGGGGAGAAGGGGTGCACCCTCGTCCTTGAGGAGATCACCGAGCGGAAACGCTACGTTCGGAACATGGAATTTCTCGCCCGGACCGCGATGGAACTCGTTGACCTGCAACCAGTGGAGGACATCTACCGGTATGTCGTCGACGGGCTCATGGAACTCGTGCCGGGAGCGTATGCCTACATCTTCTCCTACGATGAGGCCGACCGGCAGTTCGTCATCCGGGCGGTCGCGGGCGAGGGGTTCCGGGAGGAACTCACGGAACTCCTGGGACGGGACCCTGTCGGCCTGGAACTCCCGATCGCCCGGGCCTTCGACGCCCCATATCACCAGACCCCGCTCTCGCTGCGCGGCCTCCAGGAGTTCGTCCTTCGTCCCGAACCATCTTCGTTGTCGTTCTATGGCCTCTGTTTTGAGGCGATCCCGGAGGAGGTCTGCGAGGCAATCCTCTCCCGCTTCGATATCGCAAAGATATGCATCATGGGGCTGGTCTGGCGGGAGGAGATCTTCGGCCTCACAGGCATCTTCCTCCCTCCGGGAAGGGAACTTGAGAACCGGGAGACAATTGAGTCGTTCGTCCGCCAGGCCTCGATCGCGCTTGCCCGGCGCGAGACCGCCGAGCGGCTTCGCCGCAGCGAATCCCGTTTCCGGGACCTGGTCGACTCCTCCCCCGTCGCGGCCGCCGTCATCGAGAGCGACGGCCGCTACGCCTACCTCAACCGGGCGTTCATCGACCTCTTCGGGTACACGCTTGCGGATATCCCCACCGGGAAGGACTGGTTCCGGCTGGCGTTCCCCGATCCCGTCCGCCGCCGTAAGGCGATCGCCGCCTGGCAGGCGGATCGGGAAGAGGCCGGCCCATGCCACTCCCGGCCGCGAACGTTCTCCGTCAGGTGCAAGGATGGGAAGGAAAAGACAATTCGCTTCTCGCCGGTCGAGCTCTCCGACGGGACACAGTACATTACCTACGAGGACGTCACCGAGGAGCGCCGGGTCTACGGGATGCTGGTAGGCGAGATTGCAGGGCTGCGACGGAAGTAACCCTGTTCCCGGCGTCCTACGGATAGGAAAAAAGGTATTGTCGGCCTCGTGCAGGCCCGGTGCGCCTACAGCGTCTCCTCGCCGTAGAGGTAGGGCCTGAGGGCCCCGGGAATCGTGACCGAGCCGTCCTCGTTCTGGTTGTTCTCGAGGATCGCCCGGATCGCGCGCGAGGTCGCGATCGCGGTGCTGTTTAAGGTATGCACATAGCGCTTCTCGGTGAACTCGGTCGGGTCGCGCACCTTGATGTTCAGCCGAACCGCCTGGTAGGCCGTGCAGTTCGAGCAGGATACCGCTTCGCGGTAGCGCTCCTCGCGCGGCATCCAGACCTCGAGGTCATACTTCTTTGCGGCGACCGTCCCGATGTCCCCCGTGCAGATCGAGACGACCCGGTAGGGAAGTTCGAGTTGCTGGAATACCTCCTCGGCGTTCGCCATCAGCTCCTCGTGGAGGTCCCAGGACTGCTCGGGGGTGGCGTAGATAAACTGCTCCACCTTGTGGAACTGGTGGACGCGGAAGAGCCCCTTCGTATCGAGCCCGTGCGCCCCAATCTCGCGCCGGAAACACGGGCTCAGCCCCGCAAGCCGGAGCGGCAGATCCTTCTCCTCGAAGATCTCGTCGCTGTACATCGCGGCCATCGGGTGCTCGCTCGTCGCGATGAGGTACTCGTCCTCGCCGTCGAGCTTGTACATGACGTTCTCGAAGTCGGCGAGGTCGGTCACGCCCTCGTATGCAGCCCGGTTCATCATGTAGGGAGGGATGATCGGGGTGTATCCGCGCTCAACAAGGATATCCATCGCAAACCGCTGGAGCGCCATATCGAGCAGGGCGAGCCTCCCCTTCAAGAAGTAAAACCCGGATCCGGCAATCTTCGCTGCGCGTTCGAAGTCCGCCCAGTCGTGCTCGACGGCGAGCGCGCCGTGGTTCTTCAGGTCGAACGCGGGAAGTTTCGGTTCACCCCACCGCCGGATCTCGACGTTTTCGGAGTCGTCCTTGCCGACGGGCACGCTCTCGTGGAGGATGTTCGGGAGCCGCATCAGGCGGTACCGTACCGCTTCGGTGAGCGTCTCACGCTCTGCCTCCGCCTCCTTGACCCGCGCGGGGAGGTCCGCCGCCTCGGCAAGAAGTCTCGTGATATCATTTCCTGCCTTTCTCGCCTGGCTGATCTCGCGGGATATGACGTTTCTTCGGTTGCGCAGGTTTCCGATCTCCACGGTGAGTTCCCGTGCTCTCCGGTCCATCTCCAGCACCTCGTCGACCCAGGCCAGTTTCTCGGTGTCTCCTCTCTTCGTGAGGTCTGCCCGGACGATCTCGGGGTGTGCACGAACGAACTTCAACTCAAGCATACTGTCTCGTATGTACTTCGCCATGACGGTATATGGTCATGTTGCCCTTCTGCGGGGTGAGTACAGGCGATCCCCTGGCTGTGCCCGGATCACACCCTGCCTTCGCCACCCGAAGCCTATCCTTATAATTTCCGACGAACCAACTCATCTACATGGAAAAGAACCAGAAGATCGTCCTGGTGACGGGCACCCTCATCACGCTCGCGCTGCTCTTCATCGAGCCCTTCTTCGCCCTCATCGCGCTGGTCTTCATGCTCGCTATCCTGATGAGTTTCAGTATCATGAGAGATACGGAGAACTACCCGCTGATCACCGCGGATCTCTCGGAAGATGCACGGGAGGTCATCCTCACCAACACGGGCACCGCGAGGGCGCAGAAGATTCGGGTTGCCCTCGTCCCGCTCAACATCGATTTCGAGGTCGCCTCACTCGACCCTGACGAGGAATCCGGATTCAGCCTGGCATCGATGATCTCGGAGGCAAAAGCGGTCGTCACGTACGAGAATGCCGAAGGCCGGCAATTTCAGCGCTCGTATCCGCTCTCGGCGCTCGGTGCCGGGCGCGATCCCACCGAACCGATGTTCCCTATCTTCGGGAGCCGGTGAGGGAGGCAGGCCGGAGGCCGGCGTGTTGACCACGGTGTCCTGGCCCTGCCGGTCGCTCTACCATGTCCTGCGAATGCCGAAGCCTGGCGGCTTCTCGTGCTCCGTTCCTCGCACCTACCGGTGCTCAAACTCCCGCCCTCCGGAAAAAACGTTTATCTGGACCCAAGATACTCGAGCGTCCGCGCGAGCGCGGCCATCAGTTCTTCTTCCTTCTGTGCGTACTCGTAGAGCGCCCGGTAGAGCATGAAGACGAGGTCGTAGCCGTAGACGTTGAACGCTTCCTCCGGTGTCAGGGGAGCGAGATACGACTCAGTCCTGATCTCGGTGTTGGTGTACATCAACTCGTGGAAAGCCCCGTCTTCGTCGAGAACGCATACCTGGACATCGACGGGCTTGCTCGGGTCATCCGGACGGTACGGGAGCGGGTCGCCCTTCCCGAGGACGATCATCTTCTTCTCGTAGAACTCCTGGTCGTAGAGCTCCCCGGATGCCTCCCTCTTCGCGCGCCGGAGCATCTCAAGCCCGATCTGCTTCACGACCGGCGCCGTATCGGCACCCATCCGTGCAAGGAGGGTTTCTACGTTGCCCCGGAGTTCCGAGGCCGACTCTTCCTTCTTCGCCTGCAGGTCCTCGAGCTCCTTGAGGAGCCGGGTGTATCCCTCTTCGATGATCGGATCCATTGTTCACCTAACTCTCGCGCCGTCCGGCATAAGCGCACCGGTTTGTCCTGCTAGTCGCCCTGCCGGAGGTGTTCGACCCCGAGGGCGCCCGCATACGCGAGCGTGCTCACCAGGATGATCGTCGCGCCTGAGGGGACGTTTGCGAGGTAGGAGAGCCAGATCCCCGCGACGGTGAAGATGATGCCGAGGGCGACGGCAAGAAGCATCATACTTCGGATGCGGAAGGTGTAAAGACGGCTGATCGCTGCCGGGAGCGTGAGAAGCGCTATAACCAGGATGATCCCCACCACCCGGATCAGCATCACCACCGTGAGCGCAATCAGCACGAGGAGGAGGAGCGAGAGCCGCTCGACCGGGAGGTCCATGACCGTTGCGTAATCCGGATCGAAGGTGACCGCCTGGAGCTCCCGGTAGAAGTAGGCCACGACGGCGATGATAATGACCACGAGGACCGCCATCAGCAGGATGTCACCGCGTGGTACAAGGAGGATGTTCCCGAAGAGGTAGGAGAAGAGGTCGGGAGCAAACCCCGGCGTCAGGTAGACAAAGAGGATGCCTATGGCCATCCCGGCGGCCCAGACCGCGCCGATGAGGGTATCCATCTGCTGCCGGGCCCGGAGCTGGAGCGTGCCCATCCCGAGCGCCGTCGCCACGGTGAACCCGGTTGCCCCGATGAGCGGGTCTATCCCGAGGAAGTAGCCGAGGCCGATCCCCCCAAAGGCCGCATGGGAGATGCCGCCGCTGACCGAGACCATCCGCCGGACCACGACATAGGTGCCGATGATCCCGCAGGCGACGCTTGCGAGCACCCCGGCGGCGAGCGCGTTCCTGAAGAACTCGTACCCGAGCACCTCGAACATACTCACTCCTCCCCCGAGTGTTCCGAAAAGACCCGGTGCGGGACACCGTGAGCAATCAGGTCCACCGGGCAGTGGTACGCGGCCTCGAGCATATCCGCCGTGACCTCGTTTGTGCCGTGCGTGTAGAGGCGTCGGTTTAAGCAGGCGACCCGGGTCACGTGCTCCGGGATCACCCCGATGTCGTGGGTCACGAGGACGATCGCCATCCGGTCGCGGAGCGCATCAAGGATCTCGTAGAACTGCGCCGTCGTCGGGGCGTCCACGTAGACCGTCGGTTCGTCGAGGAGCAGCACCTTCGGGTCGCCGACGAGCGCCCGGGCGATGATCGCCCGCTGCTGCTCCCCGCCCGAGAGGTCCCGGATCTGCCGGTCGGCGAGATCGGCGATGCGCATCGTCTCGAGCGCCTCCTCCGTCCGGGCGTGGTCTTCTTCCCCGTAGCGCCGGGGCCTGCGGGTGACGCGGCCGAGGCGGCCGGAGAGGACCATCTCCCGCACGGTGATGGGATACTCGAAGTCGAACGTCCGGAACTGGGGGACGTAGCCGAGATTCTTACGCATCCGGGCTTCTGTGCTGCCGAGGATCCTGACGACGCCGCGGGAGGGGACGAGGAGGCCGAGGACCACCTTAAGAAGTGTCGTCTTGCCGCCGCCGTTCGGCCCGATGATCGCGTAAAACTCGTCAGGGTAGACGGCAAGGGTCACCTCTTCGAGCACGGTATGGCCGTGCAGCCTGACCCAGACGTCCTCGACCTCGATTACAGGGGCGATCATGGTCTGCCGCTCTCTGCGAATGCCCGGGCCATGTGCCGCATGTTCGTGAGGTAGTCCTTCGCGAGCGGGCTTACCGTCACCACGGTGCCGCCGATCTCGTCCGCGATAACCTCGGCGCTCCGGGTGGAGTGTTCAGACGACACGAATATCACCCGGATTCCTTCCTCTTCCGCCTGCCTGATGAGGTGCTCTATCCTCTGCGGGGAGGGCTCCTTTCCCTCGCTCTCGATCGGGACCTCGACAAAACCGTAGTCCCGGGCCAGGTAAGCCCACGACGAGTGGTAGACCATGACCTTTTTCACCCCCGATTCGGCGAGCGCCCCGGCGATCTCCGCGTCCAGGGCGTCGAGTTCCTCCAGGTAGACATCGGCGTTCCGGCGATAATCTTCGGCGTTTGCCGGGTCGACCTCTGAGAGACCTTCGCGGATGTTTTCGACCATGATCTTCGCGTTCCGCGGAGAGACCCAGATATGCGGGTCGGTCCCCGCGTGACCCCCCTCGCCGGTCGAGATCAGGTCGACGCCGCGCGAGCAGTCGACGACCAGCATCTCGGGGTTCAGGGCGGCGATTTTATCCTGCCAGGCGAGTTCGAACTCTATCCCCGAACCCACCACGGCGTACATATCCGCCTCCGCGACGTCGGCGAGGACTCCCGGCGGAGGTTCGTAGGTGTGCGGGTCGGCCCCCGGTGGCACCAGCAGGACAACACGGACGTGGTCGCCCCCCACCCTTTCTACGAACTCCTGCTCGGGCGGTATGGTGACCGCGACTACGACTCGTCCGTCATCCTGCCGCTCGGTCCCGGTGCATCCAGCAATAGTCGCTGTCAACAGGACGGCTGATAATACGACTGCGATGAGCGATAAATTGGCGATATTGCTTTTATCCTGCGATCTCATCGTTCTCCGCTCCAGATTTGGTATGGGTCTAAATTTTCCTCCGCCCAGAGATAAAAACGTTGCGCCGTCACTCCTGGCGCTCGCAGGAAGGGCAGCAGCCATGGTCGTGCTCGATCTCCCCGCAGACGCTCATCATCGGGTGCCCGAGCGACGTGCACATCCTGTTGGTGAGGTCCTTTGAGAAGCACTGCTCGATCTTCTTCGCCTCCGTGCAGGCCTCGCCGGGCTCGAGCCCGTAATGGCTGAGCATCAGGGCGACGATCCGGTGACGCCGGATCAGGAACCGGGCGTAGTCGGTGCCGAGAGTTGTGACCCTCACCCCGTGGTAGGGGGTATGCTCGAGATATCCTGCCTTTGCCATTTCCGTGAGCGCTTTTGTCACCGTCGAGGGCGCGACCGAAAAATGGACGGCGATCTCGGTCGTCTTCACGACATCGCCCTGCATATAGATGTATTTGAGGTATTCGGCCTTCTTCGAGGAGAGCTCGTCCCCGGTGATCCCCTGCATGGAAGGGGATATGCAACGCCTGGAAGAAAAAGTTTCGGGGTGGCTAAACTTTCTGCCCGACATCGGACGGGATCAGCTCGCCGATGACATAGTGCCGTCGGTTCTCCGTTATCACTGCTCTCCCTGAGAACCCGAACGGCAGATCCTCTTCAACGACGACGTTGAGGTAGCAGGGGTTGCGGCAGACGGTCGACCCCGGCACGTTCTTCTCGGTCGCAACGACCGGTGTCTCCCGCCCGATCCAGCGTTCGTTGTAACGATCGTAGATCCGGTTCGCTTCGGCGAGCAGCACCCGGGACCGGTCTTTGCGTATCCTCTCGGGGAGATCCTTTAAGGCGGCGGCGGGGGTGCCGGGCCGCCGGGAGTAGCGGGTGATGTTCACCTTAACGAACGCCGCACGTTGCAGGAGTTCGAGCGTCCGGCGGAACTCTTCGTCCGTCTCTCCAGGAAACCCGGTGATGAAGTCCGACGAGATCATCATATCCGGGAACGCTGACCGGAAGGTATCGACGATCCGGACGACATCGGCCGCAGAGTAGCCGCGCTGCATCCGCTCGAGAACGGCATCGGAACCGGACTGGACGGGGAGGTGGAGGAACCGGAAGACCCTGTCGCTCCTGCAGGCATCCACGAGCGGCTCGAGGATCCCGAGCACCGAGGCCGGGTTCATCATCCCCAGCCGGACGGCGAACCTCCCCGGGACTTCACCTATCGTCTGCAGGAGGTCGGGGAGCGACTCGCCCCTCTCAAGCCCCCAGGCAGCCACGTCCTGCCCGGTCAGCTGGATCTCACAGGCGCCCGCCGCTGCAAGGTGCCGGACGGCATCGAGAATGTCCTGTGCAGGTGCGCTCTTAAGCCGCCCCCGCGCGAGCCGGGTGATGCAGTAACTGCACCGGCCGACGCACCCGCTCGCCACCTGCACCACGCCGACCGCTCCTGCTCCGGGGGTGCCGACGCCGTCGGAGCGTTCATGGATCTCGTCCGGGTGGATGACGTGCGGCGTGCAGACCGAGCGGATCTCATCCATCTGGACGAGTGGCATGCATCCGGTCACGTAGAGATCCCTGTCGGCAAACGCCGCAAGGCGCCGGAGCATCTTCCGCTCGGTCGCGCCGATCACTGTACAGGTGTTGATGATCACAGCGTCCGCCTCCTCCGGCCCGGTCAGCCTGCAGCCGAGCCCCTCCAGTATCGCTTCAAGCCTCCGGGTGTCGGCATGGTTGTAGGTGCACCCGTAACTCTCAATGTAGATTCGCCTTCCCTGCAGATCTTCGAAGGTGATGACGATCGACTCCCTGCGCGGTCTGCGGCCGGCCCGGTCCCCGGGGTGCGACTACCTCCATTGTTCGAGGAATTTTCGCCCCTTTCCGGGCTGGTTTCGTGCCGAGCACAATACTTAACCGCTGCTATTACAACTTCTTTATTCGATGATTAAAATAGGGTTGCTGGGATGCGGCAACGTCGGGCGTATTATCGCCACGCACGCCGAGAGCATCCAGGTTGTCGCGGTCTTCGATATCATCCAGAGCCGGGCGGAAGAACTGGCAGCGCTCTGCCATGCCCGGCCGTATACTGACTTCGACGCCTTCATGCGGGAGGACTTCTCGATCGTCGTGGAAGCCGCTTCGGTCGATGCTGTCAGGCATTACGCAGAGACAGTCCTTCGGTCGGGACGGGACATCATCCTTCTCTCCGGAGGGGCGCTCGCGGACGAAGAGTTCCGCGAGCATCTCATCGAGGCTGCGCGTGAGGCCGGAAGAAAGATCCGGATCCCGAGCGGCGCCATCGTCGGACTCGATAATTTTAAGATCGGCCAGGTCTCGCCGCCGAGAAAACTCCTCCTTCGGACGACAAAGCCCCCCGTATCGCTCGGGATACCTGTTGCGACCCGAATGGAGATATTTAAGGGGCTGGCTCACGACTGTATTAAACAGTACCCTAAGAATATTAACGTCGCGGTAGCGTTGGGACTCGCTGCCGGCAGGGACGCTGATGTGGAACTCTGGGTCGACCCTGCAGCAGAGAGAAACATCCACGAGATATTCGTCGAGGGTGACTTCGGGGATATTTATGTCCGGGTAAGGAACGTTCCGAGCCCTGAGAATCCCGCCACGAGTTATATGGCGGCTCTCTCCATCCTGACGCTCTTAAAGAACCTCGAGAACCCTCTGGTGGTGGGGACATAGCAATGGAAAAGGAGATTCGTGCACTCAAAGCCAGAAAGAACGCAGTTATCCTGGCGCATAACTACCAGCCCATGGAGATCCAGGCGCTTGCCGATGTGGTGGGCGACAGCCTCGAGCTCTCCGTGAAGGCGAAGGAGACCGATGCGGACCTGATTGTTGTATGCGGTGTCCGGTTCATGGCCGAGACGGCAAAGATCCTCAATCCCGAACGGAAGGTGATCATCCCGGTAGAGGACGCAGGGTGCCCCCTCGCCGACTTCCTGACCCCGGAGGTGATCCGGGAGGCAAAGGAACGGCATCCCGATGCAGCCGTGGTGGTCTACGTCAACAGTACAGCGGAGAGCAAGGCGCTCGCCGACATCACCTGCACCTCGGCAAACGCAGTTCAGGTCGCTCGGTCCCTCCCAAATGACACGATCCTCTTCGGGCCGGATGCAAACCTTGCAGCATACGTCCAGCGGGAGCTCCCCGAGAAGACGATCATTCCCCTGCCGCCCGGCGGCCACTGCTACGTCCACGCGGGGTTCACCCTTGCCGACATAGAAGCGGCCAGGGAGTTGGGCGGCACGATCGTCTGTCACCCCGAATGCCCGCCGGAGATCCAGGAACAGGCCGATCGGATCGCATCCACCGGGGGCATGGTCCGGGATGCCGCCACCGGCGATGAGCCCTGGTGGGTCTTCACCGAACGGGAGATGGCCTTCCGCCTCCGGGTGCTCTACCCGGGGAGGGTCTTTTACGAGAAACCGGAGGCTGTCTGCGCGGATATGAAGAAGATCTCCCTCACCGACCTTCAGCGGGCGCTCGAGCGTGAGGAGCACGAGATCGTTCTCTCTCCTGAGGTCATGGACCGGGCACGGCGGGCCATCGAGCGGATGCTCGCCGTCGGGACGTGATCGCGGATGATCCCGATCGAAGATCTCCTCCGGTTCATCCGGGAGGATGCGCCATGGGGCGACGTCACCTCTGAAACGGTCGTTCCCGACGCCACCTGCCTGGCGGTGATCCGGGCGAAGGATTCGGGAACCGTCGCGGGCCTCGCAGAGGCACGGGCGCTCTTCGAGTACTTTGGGGTCACGGCCCGCCAGCATTCCGTCGACGGCAGGGCGGTTGCCGTGGGAACGACCCTCCTCGAGCTCGACGGTCCCGCGAGAGCGATTCTCCTCGTGGAGCGGACGGCGCTCAACATCATCGGGCGCATGAGCGGGATTGCAACCCGGACCCGGGAGTCTGTCGATGCGATCCGGGCGGTCTCGCCGGACGTCCGGGTTGCCGCGACCCGGAAGACTGCGCCGGGACTCCGGATGCTCGATAAAAAGGCAGTGGTTCTCGGCGGGGGCGACCCGCACCGCTACTGCCTCTCAGACATGGTCCTGATCAAGGACAACCACCTTGCCCTGGTGCCGCTCCCGGAAGCGATACGGAAGGCAAAGGAGCAGAGCCTCTACCGGAAGGTCGAGGTGGAGGTCGAGACTGCGGAAGATGCGATCACGGCTGCAGCTGCCGGTGCCGATATTATCCTGCTCGACAATATGCCGCCGGACGCGGTCCGGGAAGCCGTCCGGGCACTTAACGAGCAGGGGCTCCGGGAGCGGGTGACCCTTGAGGTCTCGGGAGGCGTTGCCGGTGACGACGTCGCCGGGTATGCCGCGACCGGGGTCGATGTCATCAGCATGGGCGCGCTCACCCATACGGTCAGGAACTTCGATGTGAGTCTGGATGTTCTGAAGGGTGCGGGCACGGTCCGGGTTCCGTGACCGATGCCGTGCCGCATCCGGCAAGGTCGTGTTTCATGAGGTACTCCCTGACCGCCCTCGATCCCGCCCAGCCGGAGTCGAGCTGCCTGACGACCGCATCGATCTCACCTGCCTGCTGCCGGATCGTGTCCGACTGTTCGTTCTCAATCAGATCCGCGATCGCCATGAGCACCTGAAGAGGGTGGCGGATCCGGTCGGCAAGGGTCGCGAACTGTTCGATGTTCGCTTCGATCTGGCCGATAGCCCACCTCTTCTCCTCATCGGGGGGTGCCGCCTTGTCTGCCAGGGCGATCCGCCGCCATACCCCGTCCTGCCGGATGACGGCCAGCTGGTGCATGGAGGCGATCTCCAGCAGTTCGCGTGCCCCGCAGACATCAAGCGGGTAGGCACAGACGGCGGCGATCCGGCTGTTCTCGATGGCCTGGTTGACCATCGTCTCGTACTCCATGAAAGCGTCCCATTCCGATCCTCCCAGCCAGGAGGTGTTCCCGGAGACGAACAGGCCTTCATAACCCCTCTCCTGTGCCTCGAGTCCTTTCCTGACGCAGCGGTGCAGCGCAGCGGAGCACGAAAAGCCGCCGTTAAGGCGGTACCAGTCGCGTGCGTCCAGGATCTCGATCCGGCCCCGCTTCAAGTGCCGGTCCAGGCTTTTGATATTTCTTGCGAGGACCTTCTTTGCTGCACCTGCCTGCAGGGGCTCTGCAGTGAGCCATACGCAGCAGGCATTCTGCTCCAGTCCTGACTGGAAATAAGGCACCAGAGTGTCGATGAGGTCGTGCCGGCTCCGGTAGACGAGGCAGGCATGGGTGCCCCAGGATGGCCTGGAGAGGACTGTCGTTTCGTCCGTGAAGCAGTCACTATCTGTCAATGCGGCAACATTCCCGTGGATATAAGGTTTCGTTCCCGGGTTCGGCCCGCTGTACACCCCACCCGTCGGGGCGAGCGGATCGGTGTTCCCGGTTACCAGCGATAGGGGGGAGTGGAACGCCAGGGTAAAATAGGGTTTCGATCTGTTCTGGTGCAGAACTATACCGTATCCTGCGTGTATCCGGGTGATACACGGCTTCGGCCTATACAGCCTCCCGTAACACCCGGATAAATAGCCCATATGGGAGGATCATCAAGAGATGCCGGCCGTGTCCTCCATCGGGAGTTCATCCAGGAACGGCATAACCCCTTTGACATACGGCACGAGTTCCCCTTCCTGTGTCCTGAGTTCTCCGTAGGCTACGACTTCAATGACCAGCGGGAGCTCGTCCAGGCGTTTGGTGAAGAGGGGATCCTGTTCGGTCGCGAACCGGAGGAACGCACCCAGGTTGATGAACGGGCGTTCAAGGTCCGGGACGTCGCTGTACTCCTGCAGGTCTTTCTGGAGCGTGGAAGATCTTGCCAGGTCTTCCTCAAAGTAGAGGAAGACATGGAAATTGTGGCGCTCACCCATCATATCGAGGTCCCTGATATCGATCTTTGCTCCCGGGATGATGCCGAGGCGTTCCAGTTCCGGGGGGAACGCTATACCCTCCAGTATGCCGGTCGGACTCTCCATAGTATGGTAAAGGGAGGGAGAGTAGAAAAATGCACCTCACGGAGGCGTCTGGCCCGGGCAAAACCTTATACTCGGGTGCCCCAAAGTGGGCCTGGGGTGGCCAATGGCAGGAGAAGATTCGTCGGTACCGGGAAGAGAGGTTGAAGGCCTCGAAAGGGAGAAGAAACTCCATCAGTATCTCACGATGCTGGAGTCGGGGGACCTGAATGCCCGGTGGCGCGCCGCGGATGCACTCGGGGAGCTGGGTGACAGTCGTGCGGTGCAGCCACTCATCGGAGCGCTGGACGACGAGTACGTTGACGTCCGGTGGAAGGCAGCGAAAGCGCTCGGGCTCATCGATGGACGTGAACCGGTCCTTCCGCTGATACAGGGCCTGGAGGACGACAGTCCCTGGGTCCGGGCAGGCGCAGCATGGGCGCTCGGGAAGATCGGCGATCCCCGGGCCGTCGAACCGCTGATCCGGTTACTCGACGATACAAAACCCAGGGTCCGGAGGATGGCGGCATGGGCGCTCGGGAAGATTGGCAACCCGCGTGCCAGGGAACCCCTGGTGCGCCTCCTCGGCGATGCCGACCGTGACGTCAGGCTTGCCGGCCGGCAGGCGCTCGATGAGATCGGAACCGAACGGGAGATCCCGAGCATCTGATGGGATACTGGTTCCTGTTGCCCTGACGCCCTTTTTTTTGAGTATTGCAACCCTACTCGCCTCATTCTGGCAGGTATCTGCGGGGTCCGCGGCTGCTGCCTCATGATGTATGCGTTTATAATCCAGGAAAGACTTCATATATCTGACTGAGTGTTGCGATCAGTTTATACTCTAAATTGAGCGTTCGGGAGGATGATATGGATTTATTCATGAAATGCGCCATCGAGGAGGCGGAGGCGGCCCTCCAGGAAGGCGGAATCCCCATTGGATCGGTGCTGGTGCGCGGTGGCCGCATCATCGGGCGGGGTCGGAACCGCCGTGTGCAGTGCGACGATCCCGTACTCCACGCCGAGATTGACTGCCTGAGAAACGCTGGAAGGATCCGCAACTACGCGGAGTGTGCCCTCTACTCCACGCTGATGCCCTGCTACCTCTGCGCGGGAGCGGTGGTCCAGTTCGGGATCGGGAAGGTCGTGGCGGGGGAGTCGGCAAACTTTCCGGGAGCACGGGAGTTTCTTGAGTCGCACGGTGTCGAGGTGATCGACCTGGACCTCGATATCTGTAAAACGATGATGCACGCATTCATCGAGCAGCATCCTGACCTCTGGTATGAGGATATCGGGGCGCTGTGAAGGAGGATCTGTGTCCGATAGCACGGTGCTTCGTTACGCCCTCGTTGCCGTCGCCTTCTTCTGCATCGGCGCCCTGGTCGCCCTTGCGGCCGCACCCCTGCTTGCCGGTTCTCCTCCCGGCGAGGAGGATACCTGTCGCGAGACACTCTACCAGGTCTCGACCATCGACGCGCTCCTCCAGGGAGTCTACGATGGCAGCATGACATTCGATGAACTTGCTGAGCACGGAGACTTCGGGATCGGGTGCGGCGACAGGCTTGACGGGGAACTGATCGGCGTCGACGGCGATTGGTACCTGATCCGGGTCGACGGGCGGGTCTATCCGGTTGACGGAGACGCGACGACGCCCTTCGCGGCTGCGACCTTCTTCGATACGGACATCACGGTCGCGGTCGAAGAGCCCATGAACCTGACCGCCCTCCAGAGCCGCGTGGAGTCGGAGCTTCCTTCCGAGAACCTCTTCTACGCGCTCAGGGTGGACGGCACCTTCCCGCGTGTGGTGACCCGGAGCGTGCCCGCCCAGGAGAAACCCTACCCGCGGCTCGTCGACGTGACGGCAAACCAGACGGTCTTTACGCTCGAGAACGTCACCGGCACCGCCGTCGGGTTCTGGACGCCGGAACTCGCAGAGGGGGTCAACGTTCCGGGTTACCACCTCCACTTCATCACCGCCGACCGCACCGCCGGCGGCCACGTGCTTGACATTGTGGTGCCCGCGGACAGCATTGTGCAGGTCGACACCACGGCGAACTTTACCATGGTGCTCCCGACGAGCGGCGACTTCTTAACGGTTGATCTCTCGGGGGACCTCTCACAAGATCTGGAAGCGGTCGAATAGGCTGGCAATCCTGCCCGGAGGCTTATCCCTTCTTCCGGGCGAAAAAAGGTTTTTCACCGGGCGACGGGCAGCGGCGGGTTGACCGCGCCGCCTATCTCTTCGAGCAGGGAGCTGTTCCGGGCCTTCCCGCTCCTGCCGAAAGCTCTCATGACGACCGGCCCGTATGCACCGGAGTTTGCCTCTTTAAGGACCTCGTCTTTGATGCGGCCCTCGACGATCGCTGATGGCATCGAGGAAGGACGCTTCGGGATTTTCCGTCACCCCTCTCTCCGCGACGCGAGCGCCTCCCTGCAGACCGGACAGAGCATCTTTTTCTTCCGGTCCAGTTCGTCATATGTCCGCGGCTGGAACATGACGCACTCCGGGTTTTCACAGTGGGCGAGCCTGAGGAGGTGCCCGAGTTCGTGTGCTCCTTCTTTTGCGGTCCGGTCGATAAGGTCTGCGTCGTCCGGCATCCTGCCGTAGTAGTCGTTCCCGAGACGGGCGGTCGAGACGACGGCGACGCCGCACGCTGGTCTCGCAAGACCGAAGACGAAGTCGCACCCGTTGACGTAGAGGTCGCGAGAGGTGACGAGCAGCAGGGGGCCACTGATAGTGTACCTGCGCGTGATGGTGTCCTGCAGGCGGTCCAGAATCTTTTGAGCATCGTGCTGGTTGCGGTTCCGGTCGTAGCCGTCGATGAGGAACGGATATTCGACGAGCCCGGGCTCCTGCCCGAGGATCATCGCGATCATCCGGACGACCGGGAGTTCGATACCTCCCGGTGCCTGCTGGTCCCAAAGGATATTGATGCCCATTACCTAATCTCTGGGTAATGTGTCGGTATAAACATATTGAACGGAGTATCGGGGAGTATATCGCCGGCCGCTACCGCCGGGCCGTGGAAGTGGGTATCGGCAACAATCCCGAGGCTGCAAGGCTGCTCAAGGCTGCCGGGATTCTCATGCTCTGCACCGACATCAGACCCGGCATCCGGCACGACGGGCTTACTGTGGTTACTGATGACGTCTTCGAGCCGGATCTCCGGCTTTATGCGGGTGCGGACCTGATCTACGCTGTGCGCCCCGGTGTGGAGATGGTCCCGCCGCTGATCGCGCTTGCCGGCCGGGTCAACAGCGACCTCCTGGTCTATCACCTGGGATGCGAGATCTACGGGGACGGCGGCGAGGTCGTGGACTGCGGCCCGGTACTCCTCCACCGCTACCGCCGCCGCCGTCCTTAAAAGAGCGTCGCCTGGCCCGGGGGCGGGTCCCGCCGCGATTCTCCGGTGTCGGCGGGCGGGTCGTCTTTGGATTTTTTGCCCTTGCCGGGGCCCTTCTCTTTGCCGGAAGCCTTCTTTGCCTTCGCCTTCTCCTCCTTTGCCACGTCTTTGACCACCTTCGCGGCACGGGCTTTGTCGTGGATGAAGAGGTTCAGTTCGTCGGCGTCGAGCTCGAACTCACGGACGTACCTTGCAGGGTCCTGCTCGACGAGGATGCTGATCGCGGTGAAGAAGTCTTCTCGCAGCGCATCCTGCGGGATATGCGTCATCGCGCTGAGTTTTCGGGCGAGGCCTGCCCTGACCGCCTTCTGCTTCTTTGACGCCCCCATTTTCTGCCAGCGCGACGGCGGCATGATGCGGCCGTGGACGCCGTGCCCGCCGGCGGCGTCGGCGACGCCGAGGAGCATGACCGCGTTCGCGTAGCGCCAGAGGGTGTAGTACTGCCGCCGGTAGGTCCGGCCGATGTACTCGTCCGCTCTCGCTATGCAGGCGTAGCCCTTCGCCCGGGAAGCGGGATCGGGCATATTCAGGTTCCCCTCGAGCCACTGCTCGATGGTGTCGGGGGTATCCTCGACTTCCACCGCCATGCGGAGCAGGTCGGCGTCCCTCTTCCCCTTAAAGACCCCGCCGACGAGTTCGAAGATGGTGGACCGCTCGTCTTTTGCGGAGGTATGGACATCACCGGCGAGAAGACGCTCCTTCCCGATCGCCGCGGCGTAGAGTGTGTTCACTGCTGCCCGCATATCACCGCCGGCACGTTCGGCAATCGCATCGAGCGCGGCAGGATCGCATGCTACATCCTCTGCGGCACAGATCTGGCGGAGGCGGGGGACGATCGAGCGGGCCTGAAGCGCCCGGAACTGTACCGGCTCCGTGACCGCCTTGAGTTCTCTTGAGAGAGAATAGTAGTCGTTTGCGATCAAGATGATCGGCTGCCTGGACGCCGCGATGATCTCCACGATCGCCTTCGCCCCGCCCCGGTCGGCCTGCCCGTGCAGGTTGTCGGCCTCGTCAAGCAGGATGAGCTTGCGCTTCGCGCCGGAGAGACTGGCCGTGGTGGAGCCCGCGCCTGCCACCCTCTCAAGGGCCGATTTGGTCCGCTGGTCGGAGGCGTTCAGTTCCACGACCTCCCAGCTCATTTCGTTTGCAAGGGCGTACGCGCTCGAGGTCTTGCCGGTGCCGGGTTTGCCGTACAGGATCAGCGGTTTTTTCTGCCGTGACCAGTCCCGCGCCCACTCGTACATCTGCCTGACGGCGCCGGAGTTCCCCACGACGTCCTGGAGACGCTGTGGCCTGTACTTCTCCACCCAGTCCATACCGATCTATTCGACGCGGCGCATCAAAAATACCACCCCGATGCGGATGCAGGGACTGTTCCCTGGACACGCCGGGAGAGAGCCGTTCCCGCCCCGGCAGGGTGCCTGCATAAGCCCGCTTCCCGATCGGGACAGGCCGGCTCTCTTCCGCCGTGATCGGTTCCCGGAACAGAGTGCATAATACCGGTGAATCAAATACATTATCTTTGATGAGGCAGAATACCATAAAGAAACGTAGAGTGTTGGTGTTCTTGTGGTGAGGGATTGCTCCACCGATACGGTAGCACAGGCCGTCAGGGAATATGAGGGTGTCACCCGTAAGAAGGTGATCGGGAATATGATCCGGTCTCTCCGGATAGAGGACCCCGACGTTGTCGCTTCGTTCGGTGAGGATGCCGCGGTAATCCGGCATAATGCAGAAGACGCGCTGCTGCTTGCGGCGGATGGTATCTGGAGCAAGCTGATGGAGGCGGACCCGTTCTGGGCAGGGTACTGTGCCGTGCTCGTGAACGTTCACGACATCGCTGCCATGGGGGGGAGGCCTGTTGCAATGGTCGATATCCTCTCCGTCACGAACGACCTGATCCGCGACGAGGTGACCCGGGGCATGGTCACCGCATCCGCGCAGTTCGGTGTCCCGATCGTGGGCGGGCACCTGCACCCGGATACGCCCTACAGCGTTGTGGATGTGGCGATCCTCGGGACGGCCCGGATGGACCAGCTCATCTTCTCGGATACGGCGGAGGAGGGCGACCGGGTGATTGCGGCGATAGACCTGGACGGCCGGGTACACCCGTCATGCTGCTTCAACTGGGACTCGGTCACGATGAAGTCGGCAGAGGAGGTTCGGGCCCAGATACGGGTGATGGAGGGTCTCGGAAAGGAGCACCTGGTGACGGCCGGCAAGGACATCAGCAACCCGGGCGTTATCGGGACCCTCGGTATGCTCCTTGAGGTGAGCGGCAAGGGCGCGGTGATCGACCTTGAGGCGATACCCCGGCCGGACCTTTCGGCGAATGAGCTCCCCTTCGAGCAATGGGTGCGCATGTATCCCGGCATGGGATTCATCCTGACTGCAAAAGAGGAGAACGTGGAAGAGGTCTGCCGCCGGTTTGCCGATGTCGGCATCACCGCCGCTCTCATCGGGGAGGTTAACGGGAGCAGGCGCCTCTCCATCAGATACCTGGGCCGGGAGACGCAGGTCTTCGATCTCGACCAGAACGGCATCATGCGGATCTTTTCCGAAGGAGGGGCATGCCGGTAACGATCGGGCTTGGTGCGGCGTCCCCCGACGCGAAGATCCTCTCAACCATCCGGGCGGTCGGCCGGGCGGTTGATCTTACCCTTTTTTCCCACCCGGGAACCGCCGGAACGTTCGGTGATGCGGTTACGGTCTTCGAGGCCGGGGAACCGGATGCCGCCCTTATCGAGGCTCTCTATACCGGCAGGATAGACGCCGCCGTCAGGGGCACCCTGCCTGCGTCCGCCACCTTAAAAGCCCTCAAGCGGGCTGCGAATGTCGACCACCTGGAACGGATCGCCCTCCTCGAGACTGCCGATGGGCACCTTTTTCTCCTGGCCCCGGTCGGGGTCGACGAGGGCTGGACGGTCGAGGAGAAAGTTCGGTTTGTCAGAGCCGGCAGGGATATCGCCCGGCGTTTCGGTCTCCCGGAGGGGGTAGCGGTCCTCTCGGGGGGGCGGCTCGGGGATCTCGGGCGGCACCCGGTCGTAGATCGGACGATGGCGGATGCCGAGCTTGTTGCCCGCCTGACCGGTGCGGAGCACACCGAGATCCTGATCGAGGAGGCAGCGAGACGGTATGGGATGGTCGTCGCCCCCGACGGGGTCTCCGGGAACCTGATCTTCCGTACGCTCACGCTCCTCGGAGCCGGGGCCGGGCATGGTGCTCCGGTGGTAAATATCGATAAAATTTTCGTGGATACGTCGCGCGCCTCAGCAGATTATACCAATGCAATAATGCTCGCGAAATCACTGGCGGAGTCAAAAAAACCGTGAATTAGGTCCCCATCGTCAAAATGGGTCGATATCTGACGTTTTCCAATCGGCCTGATTCTCTGCCGGGTATCGCGGTGACCTGTCCGGATGCCCCCTCAATGGGGAAGAGAAACGCAAATTTCCGAGATAATCCCGAAACGTTTAAATATTAACTCATACACCTCTTTTTAGAGGTGGAATTAGATTATGGCAGATCTACCTATTGCTGCGGTTGTTCGTATCGCAAAGAAGAATGGTGCTGAGAGAGTGGGCAGCGACGCTGCTGCTGCACTGGTTACCAAGGCTGAGGCGTACATCGCCGAGCTGACCAAGGAAGCCAACCGGCTTGCCCAGCACGCAGGACGCAAGACGATCAAGGCGGAAGACGTCGACCTCGCGGTAAAGTCCGCGTAGGCCGACTGTCCTCCCTTATTCTTACCGGGGGCCCCTCCGAGCCCCCTTCTCTGATCCATCTCCGGCGGGATGCATCATGGTCGCCGGACGTTTTCGTTGATCTTGTTGTGGACGGTATCGTAACCGTTCGGCAGTCTGTGTTCCTGTAGATGAGAGTCCTGGATAAGCGGCTGCTGTGGGGTAGCGAGAAGTGCATGCAGCGAGAGCAGAGCAGAGCATCGTCAGGTATCTCACGAGCATCCCGTGCTGTATCCCCCGTATCCACCCCGGCAATGGGTGTCAGACACTCATATCCGCGATTCCAGCCCGGTTATGCTTCGACCCGGGGAATCCAGCATCCGTTGCATAACACAGGTCTTAAAGGCCGATACGTCGTTGCTGGGATGAGGTCTTTCTCCCGGAGAAACCGGGCCGACCACCCGGTCGAAAAAAGTTGCCTCCGCCGGGCTCACAGCGTGCCTTTGGTGCTCGGCACGTCGCCTATAGAGGGGTCGATCGCCACGGCCGCCCGGAGCGCCCGGGCAAACGCCTTGAACGCCGCCTCGCAGATGTGGTGGTCGTTCCTGCCCGTGACCGTGATGTGGGCGGTGATCCCGGCGTGGTTGCAGAGGCTGTAGAAGAAGTGCTCGATGAGATCGCCGGGGATGCCCCCCGGGCCCGCCGGCGAGAAACCGCCCTCGAAGACCAGGTAGCCCCGGCCGCCCAGATCGAGCGCCACCCGGGCGAGCGCCTCGTCCATCGGGACAGCGGCGTCGGCGAACCGGGTGATCCCCCTCCCGTCGCCGACCGCCCCGGCGAGAGCCGTCCCGAGGACGATCCCGATATCCTCGATGGTGTGGTGGGCGTCCACCGCGAGGTCGCCGGCCGCGTGGATGGTGAGGTCCATCCGACCGTGCCGGGCAAACGATGTCAGCATGTGGTCGAAGAACGGTATCCCTGTCTCGATGGTCCCGGCCCCGGTCCCGTCGAGGTCGAGGGAGAGGCTGATATCGGTCTCCCGTGTTGTGCGGTGAATCTCACTCGTTCGCATGCGCCGCCTCCATGGCCTCAGAGAGCCGTACTTTCCCGGCGTAGAGCGCCGACCCGAGGACTGCTCCTGCCGCTCCTGCCTCCCGAAGCGCCGCGACGTCCCCGGGACTCGATATCCCGCCCGAGATGACGACCGGAATACTCACCCGGCGGAGGAGTTCCGTCACGGGTCCGATGGCGATCCCCTGCTGGAGCCCCTCCACGTCCACGTTCGTGTAGAGGAGGGATCCTGCGCCGAGGCTCTCGAACCGCTCCGCCCAGGAGAGGTAACTGCCCGCCGGGCGCTCCCATCCCTCGATCATCACCTCGCCGGCCCGGGCGTCGATGCCCGCCATCACCCGCTCGCCGCCAAACTCTTCGGCAAGCGTTCGGATCATCTCCGGCTCCCGGACGGCCAGGGTCGAGAGGATCACCCGGTCGACGCCGGCGTCAAGCCATCCCGCGGCATCTTCCACGCTCCTGATACCGCCGCCGAGTTCGATGAACGTCTCCGTCTCCCGGGTGAAGGCCCGGATCAGGTCGGCGTTTTTGCGCGCCCGGCCGAACGCCCCGTCGAGGTTGACGACGTGGAGGCCGTCCGCTCCCTCATCAAGCCACCGGCGCGCCCAGGCGGCCGGATCGCCATAGACCGTTGCCGCCTCCGGCCGCCCCTGCACGAGCTGCACGCACCGCCCGTCCAGGATATCAACTGCAGGATAGATCTCCATGCTCTCAGCGTATGATCCGTTCGATAGGCATGACTAATATGTCTTTTGCGCCGGCCCGTTTTAACTGGTTGATCAACTGGTAGACCCGCTCCTCGTTCACGACAGCGTGAACGGCGACCAGATTCTCGTCGGACGCCACCTCCATCACTGTCGGGCCGGAGAGGCCGGGCAGCACCTCTCTCACGTCCGCAAGAGCGCTCCGGTGGACGTTCATCATCAGGTAGCACTGCCCCTTTGCCCGGATAACGCTCTCGAGGGCGAGGACAAGCTCGTCAATCTTCTCGCGCTTGGCCGTGAGCGAGGCGGGGTTCGCCACCAGAACCGTCGTGGAGGTGAGGACCTCGTCGATGACACGAAGGTGGTTTGTGCGGAGCGTCGTCCCCGACGAGGAGAGGTCGACGATGGCGTCGGCGATCCCGAGATGCGGCGTCGCCTCGCATGCCCCCCCGACGGTCACGATCGTGACGGCGACCCCGTGCTCCGCAAAGAACGAGCGGGTGATCGCGGGGAACTCAGTCGCCACCGTTGCTCCCGCGAGATCGGCGACGGTCTCGATGTCGGACTCCTCCGGCACGGCGACGACGAGCGTGGCCCTGCCGGTCTGCAGGTCGAGTACCTGCTCGACCAGTGAACCCCGCTCCATGACCATGTCCCTCCCGGTAATGCCGAGGTCGGCGACGCCGCTCGCCACGTACTCCGGTATGTCGATCGGGCGGGCGAAGAGGATCTCCACGTTCGGGTCGCGGGTCCGGGTGATGAGCCTTCGCTCCCCCCCGTCGGCCAGGTGGAGGCCGCTCTTCTCGATCAACTCGTTGATGGGCTGGGCGATTCTCCCTTTGTTCGGGATGGCGAGACGAATGAGCCCGGGTCCGGGCCCGGGCTGCCGGGATGACGGTTTACTCATGGGTTACAACAACTCCAAAAAGCCGGGAAGGTTAGAAGGTTGAGAGTTCTCCCCTGATAACCTTCTCGGTGACGGTGGGGGTCTTCTCCAGCCACTCGTCGATAATTGCCTCGATGTCGGGTTTGATGGAATTGATATTGACGCCCGGTTTCGTAAGAATCTGGGCACTTGCCACATGCGGCTGGTCGATCGGGTAACCAATCTGGGAGAGCATACGGACGTACATCTCCTCGATGCCGTCGACCTTCGCGACACAGTCCTGCGCGATCTGGGTCGCGAGGAGGTTGTAGATCTTGCCGATGTGGTTGATCGGGTTCTTGCCGCTCGTTGCCTCCATGCTCATGGGGCGGTTCGGGGTGATCAGCCCGTTCGCGCGGTTGCCGCGGCCGACGGATCCGTCGTCGCCCATCTCGGCTGAGGTTCCCGAGACCGTCAGGAAGACGCTGCTGCACTCGAGGTCGTCGGCGGTGTTGATGGCGACGTTGACCGATCTCGTGGTGAACTGTTTGGCGACCGCCGTGATCTGCTCGGTCAGAATGTTCTTCTGCTCGATGTATTCGGCGATGCTCGAGCAGTAGCGGTCGACGAACGCCATCGCGATGGTGAGGGTGATGATATCGCCGTCACGCAGGCACATGATCTTGCAGTCCTGGCCGATGACGGGATACTTCGGGCGGAGCGTATTGTCGATGTATGCGGCAACGCCCCGAACAATGCTCTCCGCCTCGCTAAACGGCGCGTGCCCGACACCGAACGAGGTGTCGTTCGCCCGTGGGACTTTCCCCTCGCAGGACCGGAAGACGTCCTGCAGGTCGGTCGACCCCTTTCCCATCCGGCAGTCGACGATGACGTCGCGGTCCATGTTGATGGCGGGAAGGATGCTCTTGATGTAGTCCCGTGCCGCCTCGACGGCGATCGCATCTGCGGGGATGTTCACGCCGTTGAAGCTCTTCGTGGCCCGTCCTGATATGAGGAAGTAGATTGGCTTTGTGATCGTGCCGCCGCCGAACTTCGGGAGCGATTCGCCTGCAACGACCTCGCCCTGGTCGGTGTTGTGGTGCAGTACGCTGCCGCACTCTTCCAGGTACGACCTGCTGAGTGCGCGGCTGATCGACTCCGCGATACCGTCTGCAAGGCTGTCCGGGTGCCCGAGGCACTTGCGCTCCACCAGTTCAACCCGCTGCTTCTCGATCGGGATCTGGTCAAGCCCTTCTACGCTGATATTCCTGGTCATCAAATCCACCGTAGTTCTAAAGTACGATAAGAGAAATGATTGCAATTCATATAACCATTTCTAACCGTCACTGCGGAGGCGGATGTCGGAACGGATGCTGATTTTGCAGTTTCCGTCCCTGAAGATGCGCACCATCCCCCCGCTCTCGGAGACCGTGATGCCGATAGCCGGGATCTCGTACGTGATGGACGCGGTTGCACGATGCCTCCCGCCAAGGCCCCCGGGAAGAGAGATGCCCCGCCCGGTGACGTCCAGGTAGCGGCCCGCCGCCCGCACCTCGCCGTTCTTATCGATGACGAAGACGCCGTCCAGCTGGGCGAACTCTTTGATGCTCTCCCAGTTGTCCCGGTTCTTGATGTCCCGGAGAGCTGCAGGCTGCCCCTGGTAGGGGTTGAGGATCGCCTGGTGGGAGTGCCGGAAGATCTCCTCCGGGTCTCCTATGATGAACGCAGTGCCGATGGCCCTTCCTTCCCGCCCCTCGACCGCGATCTCGAGGGCCAGCGTGAGGGCCGCATGAAGCACCTCGCGGGGAACGATGTCGGAGAAGTCCTTGAGGTTGATGAAGTTCTTCCCCTCCTCGATGTCGTAGATGATGACTGCGTAGGGAAAGACCCCGACGACAAGGCCGCTTTCCAGGTTGCGCCGGAGGTAGAGGTGGACGGCGGCGTCAAGCATATGCCGTTCGCTCACCTCCAGGATGTCGTGCATGGTGAGGTCCTTTAAGACGTCGAGCTGGAGTTCCTGCACCCGGATGATCGGGATATCCGGCACTTCCGCGAGGACCGGGGCCGGCTCGACGAACGAGACGACCGCCCGCGCCCCGATCTTTACCGCCACTTCGCAGGCGGTTGCAAGCATCAGGTCGCCGTTCATAGCACCTCGCGGATCAGTCCCGGTATCTCCGAGGGCCGGGACGCGACGGGGATGTTCTGGGCGTGAAGCCGCCGGACCTTGGATCGTGCGTCGCCCTCGCCGCCCTCGATGATCGCACCCGCGTGGCCCATCCGCTTTTCGGGCGGGGCGCTCACGCCGGCGATATAGGTGACGACCGGAAGATCGGTCGATCGGACCCCCTCCTCTTCGAGGTTGCCTCCCACCTCGCCGATGACGACGACCGCCTTCGTGTGGGGATCCTCCTCGAACCGCGCGAGGACGTCCACGAACGTCTGGCCGATCACCGGGTCGCCGCCGATCCCGACCACCGTGCTCTGGCCGATGCCGGCGCGGGTGAGTTCGTCGACCACCTCGTAGGTGAGGGTGCCGCTCCGGGAGACGATGCCGACCTCTCCCCGGGTGGCGAGGTGGGCCGGCATGATCCCGAGTTTGCACTCTCCCGGCGAAAGAAGCCCCGGGCAGTTCGGGCCGATGACCGTGCAGTCGTGGAGTTTCGCGTAGGCGATGGCTTTCATCGCGTCATGAACCGGGATGTGCTCCGTGATGACGACGGCAAGCTCGATCCCCGCGTGTGCCGCCTCCATGACTGCGTCGCCGGCAGCGCCTGCCGGGACGAAGACGACGCTTGCGGTCGCGTCGTGCTCGCGGAGCGCCTCCTTCACCGTGTTGTAGACCGGGACGCCGTGAACCTCCCGCCCGGCCTTCCCGGGCGCGACCCCCGCGACGACGCCCCGCCCCCCGGCCTCACGGGCGTAGGCGTTCATCAGTTCGGTGTGGAACGTGCCCTGCCTGCCGGTGATGTTCTGCACGATCACGCCGAGATTCTTATCGCCGTAGATCATAGTGAGACCTCCATCGCCGCTTTCACGGCCGTATCCATACTCTCGAGCATTCGGTAGCCGCATTCGGCGAGCAGCCGCCGGCCTTCCTCCTCGTTCGTTCCGGCCATCCGGACGATGACCGTCGGCGCGACGCCGGCGGCGATGATCCCCTTCGCCACCTCGTCGCACCGGGTGATGCCCCCGAGGAGGTTGACGACGATCACGTTCACCCCGGGCATGCTCGCGACGAGTTTGACGGCGTGCATCACACGCTCCTGGTCGGCGCCGCCCCCGACGTCGAGGAAGTTCGCCGCCCGGCCGTTGTAAAACTCGATCAGGTCGAGCGTCGACATCGTGAGCCCGGCGCCGTTGCCGATCACCCCAATGGTCCCGTCCAGTTCCACGTAGGAGAAGCCGTGCTTCTCGGCCTCGCGCTCGCGTTCCGAGAGGTCGCGGTTGACCGCTATCCCCTGGCGGGCGAGGGCGTTGTCGTCGACGACCAGTTTCGCGTCCGCCGCATAGACTCCCTGCAGCGTTGTCACGAGCGGGTTTATCTCCGCGAGCATGGCGTCCTTTTCCTGGAACACGTGGTAGAGGCTGTTGATTACGGGGGCGAGTTCCTTCGGCGCGCCGCCGAGGATCTCCCGCATCAGAAACGGCGGGATGTCGCGGAGGAGGGGGGATACAACGACCTTCCTCACGGCGGACTCGTCCTCCAACGCTTTGTTCTCGATCTCCACCCCACCGGCATCCGCGAAGAGTACCACCGGCTGCCTGCTCGACCGGTCGACGGCGATGCTGACGTAGTACTCGTGGTCGATCGGGAGTCGCTCCTCAACAAGGATCTCCCTGACCGGGACGCCCTTGATCTCCCGGGAGAAGAGCTCCCGGGCGGTCTCGATAGCCGATGCATCATCGGCCATCAGGACTCCGCCGGCCTTACCACGCCCGCCGACGTCCACCTGTGCCTTCAGGACCACGCCGTCGCCGAGCTCCGGCAGGCGTGCCGTGACCTCTTCAGGTTCCCGTATGAGAACCCCCTTCGGGACCGGAATGCCGTATCCCGAAAACACCCGTTTTGCCTCGTATTCCAGTAGTTTCATAGGTTCACGCTCGTTCTCCGAGTTCGAATCCCCTCTTTAACGCCTTCAGATTCAGTTCCTCGGTGCCTTTCGGGACGCTGTCGAGCACCGCACGCTCGATCGCCTCCCTGCTCACGACCCCGGTTGCGGTCACGAGAGCGCCGATCATCACGATGTTTGCCACGATCTCCCGCCCGAGAGTGCTTTTCGCCTCCGATGTCGCCGGGATCTCGTAGTAGCGGCATTCCGGCCGCGACCGGACCAGGTCGGAGTCGACGAGCATGACTGCGTCCTCCCGGGCCTGAACTCCGTACTTCTCGAACCCCTGCTGGGACATGATGACGAAGATATCCGGTTCGGTCACCTCGGGGTAGAGGATCGGCTCATCGTCGATCACCACCTGCCCCATCGAGGCACCGCCCCGTGCCTCCGGGCCGTAGACCTGGGTCTGGACGGCGTATTTGTCGTCGTAGAGCGCCGCCGCCCGCCCGAGGATGACCGCGGAGAGAAGGACCCCCTGCCCGCCGTATCCCGAGAACCTGACTTCGTGTCTCATGGGCGCACCCCCATCGCCGGCCGGTTCCGCCGGACCAGTTCCCCGACGGTGAAGGCCCCTTCGGGGATTGGTCTCCCTTCCGCGACCAACCGGTCGTGCTTCTGAATGAGCATCGCGTGGCTCCGGAGATGTTCGATCATGTCCGAAACCCGCCGGAGTTTGTTGTGGCGGCCGTAGTTGGTTGGGCACTGGGTTCTCACCTCGATGAAGGAGAGCCCCGGCGTCTGCAGCCCGGCGGCGACGGCCTTCGTGAGTTCCTTGACGTGGTAGGACGTCCAGCGCGCGACGTAGTTCGCGCCTGCGGCGACGGCAAGCTCCGCGAGGTCGAAGGCCGGTTCGCTCATCCCGTAGGGCGTCGTCGTCGAGATGGCTCCTGGTGGGGTCGTCGGGCTTCCCTGCCCGCCGGTCATGCCGTAGATGTGGTTGTTCATGCAGACCACGGTCATGTCCACGTTCCGGCGGCAGGCGTGGATGAAGTGGTTCCCGCCGATGGCGGCAAGGTCGCCGTCTCCCGTGAAGACGACGACGTGCAGGTCCGACCGCGCCATCTTCACCCCGGTGGCGAACGCGAGCGCCCGGCCGTGGGTGGTGTGGAGCGAGTCGGTGAGGATGTAGCCGGGAGCCCGGGAGGAGCACCCGATCCCGGAGATGAAGACCGTCTCGTTCCGTTTCCAGCCCATCTCCTCGACTGCTGCAAGGGTGCAGTTGATGACCGTCCCGTTCCCGCACCCCGTGCAGTAGATGTGCGGCAGACGGTCTTCCCGGAACCAGTCGGGCGCGATCATCGGTACACCCCCAGCGCCCGCACGAGTTCGGCGGGGGTGTGCAGTTCGCCGCCGATCTTCGGGATGGAGATGACCGGTTGGTCCACGTGGCGCTGGACCTCCCGCACCATCTGGCCCATGTTCAGTTCCGGCATCAGGAAGGTTTTGGCGTTTGAAAACTCCTGCAGGGCGAACTCCGGGAACGGCCAGACCACCCGGAGGCGCAGATGGCCGATCGAGTCGTCGGGACGGTCGCGCATCACCTGCTCCACCGTCCGCGACGGCGGGCCGTAGGTGACAAAGACCGTCTCGGCGTCGGGGTTTACGACTTCATAGTCGGCGATCTCGCGGCGTGCCGACTCAACCTTGGCGACCAGCCGCCGCACGAGCCGGTCGTGTGCTTCGGGGTCGGTCGTGTCAGGGTAGCCGCGCTCGTCGTGGGTGAGGCCGGTCACGTGGACGGCCCTTCCCGACCCGAATGGTGCGAACCCGGGTATCCCGTTGTCGCCGGCCTCGAACGGAAGGCTCCCATCCGCGAGCGGGCTTGAGCGTTCGGCCTCGACCGCATCGGGAATGGTCACCCGCTCCCGCATGTGGCCGACGATCTCGTCGGACATCACGAAGGTGGGAACCCGGAACCGGTCGGCGAGGTCGAACGCCTTTGCGGTCAGGTCGAACATCTCCTGGACGGAGTTCGGGGTGACCGCGATGATGCTGTAGTCGCCGTGCGACCCGAACCGGCACTGGAGCATGTCCCCCTGCGCGGCCCGCGTCGGTTGCCCGGTGCTCGGGCCGCCCCGCTGGATGTTGACGATGACGCACGGCGTCTCGGTCATGGCCGCGTAACCGATGTTCTCCATCATCAGGGAGAACCCCGGGCCGCTCGTCGCGGTCATCGCCCGGACCCCTGTCCATGCGGCGCCGATCACCGCGGCGATGCTCGCGAGTTCGTCCTCCATGGAGATGAAGACCCCGCCGGCCTTTGGGAGTTTCCGGGCCATGGCCTCGGCTATCTCAGTCGACGGCGTGATCGGGTAGCCGCCGAAGAACCGGCATCCGGCGGCGAGCGCCCCCTCTGCGCAGGCGGCGTTCCCCTGCATGAACTCAACCCTGCTCAAAACTCCACCTCCACCCGGTGAGGCTCGAACGGCTTCTCCTCGATCCAGGTGATCGCCTGGTCGGGGCAGATCATATGGCAGACCCCGCAGAGCAGCCGGCCGTAGAGGGCCTGCAGCCTGCAGTTCGTGCACCGTTCGGGGCGGTCGAGGACCGGTGCGACGATCCCCCGGCTGTTGAGTTCCGTCCCTTCCTGAAAGATCCCATAGGGACAGACAAGCACGCAGAGATTGCATCCTTTGCAGCGGCTTTCATCGATGACGAGTTTCATGAGACGGTATCCTGTTTGATATTGAATCGCTGGTGAAATTGTGTTTTCGCTTTCTCGCGTACGGCGCGGAAGAGATCGCCGCCGTGGGCATCGATCCCGACCGTCAACGGCAGGTGATCGGCTTCGATAATCCAGACCGCTTCAGCCATGCCGAGGTCTTCGAAATAGACGCCGGATAGATGCATTCGGTCGGCGGCGAGCGCCGCGCACCCCCCCGTGAGCGCGAGGTAGACGGCGCGCCCCCGGAGCTGCTCGACCACTTCCTGCCCCATCCCGCCTTTGCCGATGAGGGCGCGGACGCCCGCGTCGATGAGGAACCCCGAGAGCCTATTCATCCGGGCGGATGTGGTGGGGCCGGCGACGACGAGCCGGCCGTCCTGCACCACCGGGCCGCAGTGGTAGACCGCGGCGCCCCGGGGCTCGAAGGGAATCCCCTCCTCCATCATGCGGAGATGCGCCTCGTCCCGCGCGGTGTAGATCGTCCCGGAGAGGGTGACCCGGTCGCCCGCCCGGAGGTCGAGCACCTCGTCGCCGAGCGGTGTTTTGAGATTCAACGCTTCACCTCCACCGTCGCCCGGCGGGATGCCCAGCACTGCACGTTCACCGCCACCGGAAGGGACGCGGTGTGGCAACCGGCGCGCTTCACCTTCACGCTGAGCGCCGTCGTGTCACCGCCGAGCCCCATCGGCCCGATCCCGAGAGCGTTGACCGCGTCGCAGAGTTCCTGCTCGTAGTCGTCCATGGTATCGACCGGGAGGAGGAGGGCTTCTTTTGCAAGCGCCGCTGCCACATCGAACGTCCCGCCGATCCCGACGCCGAGGATCACGGGTGGGCACGGTTTCCCTCCCGCAAGGAGCATCGTCTCGGCGACGAAGCGGGGGATCTCCGCCGCCTGCGAGGGGAGGAGCATCCCGATTCTCGAAACGTTCTCCGAACCCGCGCCTTTCGGGAGCACGGTTACGGTGAGCCGGTCCCCGGGCGTCACGTGGACCGCAGGCATCCCGGCACCGGTGTTGTCGTTGGTATTCTCCCGGGTAAGGGGGTCGACGACGTTCGGGCGGAGGGGGATCGCGGCCGTCGCCCGGCGCACCCCTTCCCGCACCCCTTCGAAGAGACCGGGCGAGAGCCCGATATCGGGGGGCAGGGTGAGGTAGACCACCGGCACGCCGGTATCCTGGCAGATCGGCACCTGCCGTTCTTCTGCAAGCGCGATGTTCTCGAGAATATTGCCGAGTTCCTGCCGCGCGATCGCGTCCCTCTCGGCTGCCGTCGCCCTCCGGAGCACCGCAAGCACGTCGGGAGGGAGCCGGATTTCGGCCTCTCGAAGAGCCCTCTCGGTAGCGTCTGCCAACGCTCCCGAAATCGTCGTGTCTGCCGGGTTAACCATCATTTATACTGGTGGGAAGGGACTATAAAAACCTATATTCCCACAGGTATCGGATCTGCCGCCCGTGAAATGCTCCTCGCAAAAAAGATGGGAGATGATGTGAATTTACGCTGCCGGTGCCCGCTCTTCAACGATTCTGGCGGGAGTGGGGAGTTTATATGTGCCGCGCTTGAGGGAAGCCTTGGCCTTTTCGGCGTACTGCGGGTTCGTCCAGACGGAGAAGACTTTCTGGCCTTTCTCCACCCGTGCCGCGGTGCCGACGGCTTTCCCGAAGGCGAGACGCATACCTTCCGAGACACGGTCCGCTCCTGCGCCGGTCGCCTGCTTGTTCTCGCGCAGGACGTGGTGCGGGTAGGTCCGGAGTTTCAGGTGGAAGTTTGCTCTCCCTACCTCTTTGACGAGCCGCCTGTTGATCCCGATACGGGCGGCCTCAAGGGCCGTGTGGCGTATCTGGCAGGTCTCGTCGACGATGATGGAGAGTTCGACCGGGTAATTCTCGGTGAGGTTGCCCATATCAAACTGCACGATCTTGCTGCCCGGCACGCCGCCCATGTATTCCCTGCGTGTATATGCTTTCTTTGCGAGATTCCTGTACATCTTCGCTGGTTTTCGTACCATCTTTAAAAACTCCTGCCGATCTTTGAGTGCTTTATAAAATGGAGATTTCCTCTAATAAACCTTACTGGACGTTTTCTGTCTCGTCGATCATCTGGAGCACCCGTCGCCGGACCTCAGCGAAATCGGCGCTGGTGCGATCCCGGGGCCGGGACCAGGGGATCTCGACGACTTCCCGGACCGATCCCGGCCTATGAGAGAGGACGACAATCTTGTCGGAGAGGTAGACCGCCTCGTCGACGCTGTGCGTCACAAAGACGATCGTCTTCTTCGTCTGCTCCCAGAGAGAGAGGAGCTCCTTCTGCATCCGGTTCCGGGTCTGGGCGTCCAGCGCCCCGAACGGTTCGTCCATGAGGAGGACGTCGGGGTCGTTTGCGAGCGCTCGTGCGATCGCCACCCGCTGCCGCATCCCGCCGGAGAGCTCGTAAGGGTAGGCGTCCCGGAACTGGGAGAGGCCGACCATCTCGATGTAGCGGTCTGCGGTCTTCCGGCGCTCCTCCTTGCCGACACCCTTCATCTCGAGGCCGAAGGCGACATTGTCGACCACCCTCCGCCAGGGGAAGAGAGAGTACTCCTGAAAGACCATCCCGCGCTTTGGGTCAGGGCCGGTGACGGCGCGGCCTTCGACGGTGACGCTCCCGGTGGTCGCGGTCTCAAGCCCCGCGATGATCCGTAAGAGCGTCGTCTTCCCGCACCCCGACGGCCCGACGAGGCAGATGAACTCCTCGTCGCCGATCTCAAGGTTGACGTCCTCGAGCGCCTGCGTCACGGTGCCGTCCTCCTTGGGGAAGGCCTTGCCGAGGTTTCGTATCGATACGCCGCTCATATCAGGCCACCTCCCCTGCCCGCCACCGGAGGAGCTGCTTATCGACGTAGTTCCTGAAGATGCGGTCGATGATGAGGCCTGCGAGGCCGAGGATCAGCATGTAGACGACGACGTTGGGCATCTGGTGGAGGTAGTAGTTGTGCCAGAGCTGGTAGCCGAGGCCGTAGTTTGAGACGCCGAACATCTCGGCGGCCACGAGACACATCCACCCGACACCCATGGCGATCCTGATGCCGGAGACGATCCCCGGGATGGCGGCAGGAAGGGCGACGTAGCGGATCAGTTCTAACGAGGTGTCGCAGCCGAGCACCTTGCCCGCCTCGACAAAGACCTTCGGGACGTCCCGGAACGCGGAGTAGGTCGCGGTCAGGATCGGGAAGAAGGCTCCTGCAAATATGACGAAGCCCGCTGCCTGGGTGGTGAGCCCGAACCAGATGATGGCGAACGGGATCCAGGCGAGCGGCGGGATGGGACGGAGGATCTCGATGATCGGGTCAAGGAGGAAGTCCGCGACCCGGAACCATCCCATCAGGATCCCGATGGGGACGCCGAGGAGAAACGCCGCGATGAGCCCGATCCCGAAGTGCTCGAGACTGACCATGGTGTCGGCGAGGAGGGTGCCGGAGCCGAGGAGGTTGATGAATGCGCCGGCGACGTCGGTGACGCTCGGGAGGATGAAAGACCGCCCCACAACGTATTCGGCGATTATCTGCCAGATTACCGCCGTAATGGCGAGCGCTGCAACGCCGAGTAGCCGTTTCTGTGTCTGTCGGTTCATATCTCTATTTCCGCTGCTCGATGGTTACTGCCGGGGCGGATCGTTAGCCTGTCCGCTCCGGGATCTTCTCTCCTATTTCATCGGCATCGCCGTAAATGATACTTTTGGAGAAAAAACGGAGAGGTCCCGGGTTATGCCCGGGCCTTCTCGTAGAACGAGAGGTCGAAGAGGTCGTCCTGGGTCAGGGGTTTGCTGATGTAGCCGAGCTCGTACTGGAGCTCTGTGTACTCGACCACCGAGGTCGTGATGACGTTCGGGTCGGCGGTCCAGGTGCCGTCCCAGTCCTGGAAGGATGCCTTCACGGTCTCGACGTTCTGCCCGGTCTTTGCGGAGTAGATGGATGCAGCCTCGTCCTGGTGTTCGAGGTTGTACTCCGTCGCCCTGATGTGGGTCCGGACGACCTGCTCAACGAGATCGGGGTGGTCGCGGATCAGGGAGCCGCTCGCCACGAGGACGCAGCAGGCGTGGTCTTTCATCATCTCGCCCGACTGAGCCACGACCCTCCCTATGCCCTCCGCTACGATGACGGACGGGGACGGGTGGGGCAGGAAGACACCGTCGACATGGCCGGCGGAGATGGCGGTGGTGGCCTCGCCGGGGCCCATAACCTTGATATCGACGCTTGCTGGGTCGACGCCGTTCTCCTCAAGCCAGGTCCGGAGGACGGTGTCCTGGATGGACCCCGGCGGGAAGGTGGCGATCGTCTTGCCCGCGAGGTCGGCGGGGGTCGAGTATGCGACCCCGTTCCTCAGCACCAGGTCGGAGCCCTGGGTCTGGACCGCGGCGACGATCTTTGCGTCAAGGCCGCTGCTGACGGCCGCGATGAACGGGGCGGAGCCGACGTAGGCGATATCGAGTTCTCCGGCAAGCATCGCCTGCATCTCGGGCGGGCCGGTTTCGAACTGTTTGTCAGTCACCTGCGTGATGCCGAATGGCGCGAGGTCTTCCTGCCACCATCCCTTCTCCATCGCGGTGATGTGGGCGGTCTGGTGGGTGCTCGGCTGGTAGCCGATCCGAAGGTTCGAGACGTCGCCGGTGCCGGTGCACCCGGCGGCGAGGATGAATGCCGCGACGAGGGCCACGGCCAGAAGAGTTGCGGTTAGTGATCTCATCGGTGTCTCTCCATTGTATGTTAATGGTATATGGTTAGTCTTGACGTTGAGGGTATATAGTATTGTCGAAAAATGGGGGATATGTTATACTTTGGTATTACATTGTGCCGATTATTTTTCCTTATTGGATGATATGTGTGGGGTTGGGAGGATGGCCAGGGATTTACTCCCGATATCTGGGTGCCGGGGATGAAGGGCGCACAGCGGGCTGCCGAAGCACTGATGTGGGGAAAGAGCCCCGTGCAGTGGACCGTGGGGGACTGCGCACCTTTGTACCTGCGGTGCTCAAACTCCGTTCCTGAAGGAACGTCGTTCTTCGGTGCTCGAGCTCCTGCCCTTCGGCCAGTCGCCTATCGCCCTTGGGGGTGGGGCTGACGGGGAGGGGGGCTTGCCCCCCTCCCCTGTCTCTGACGCCAACAATGATGTCTTAGATCCGATTGAAGGACCGTTTCCTTCGCCCCCACCCCGCCCGGCCTTCGGCCTCCTCAGTCGCACCTGCGGTGCTCCAACTCCTGCCGTTCCGGCAGTCGTTCCCAGCCCCAAGGGGCGGGGGCAGTGCGTGGCGATATCTGGTGGAAATCCGTGGACGGGCGTTTGTGATCGAACTCAAGTTTGTTTTGTGCGGGCGAGAGCGAGTATGAAATCACCAAAGATCTCTGGATACGACTATCCACTGGGTAGAAGCAGATGCATACCCTCCCCCACTCGTCTCCCTCGCTCGCCCCGTGCGTGGTTTTAATCTCCCCCGCGGCCAAACGGTACAGACAGGACTGTTGATAGAATGCGTTCGGATCAGATTCGGCAGGGCCGTCTCTCCGGCGAGCGTTCCGGCGACCTCGAGCACTTTCTTGCATCGATGGAAGCCGACCGCTGGATTGCGGAGGCGGACCTCCTCGTGGATATGGCGCACCTCCTCGGCCTTCGCCGGCAGGGGATCATCGACGAGGCCCCGGCACGGGCGCTGATGGCGGCGCTCCTCGATCTCTACGACCACGGCCTCCCGGAGGAGGCGTTCGACGAGCGGTTCGAGGACGTCCATGCGGGCAAGGAAGCCTACCTCATCGACCGGGTGGGTGAGGACTTCGGCGGCCGCCTTCACATGGGCCGGTCCCGGAACGACGAGGTTGCCACCTGCATCAGAATTCGGTTAAAAGAGGAACTCATCGCCCTCGTGCGGTCGCTTACCGATCTCAGGGCGACGCTGCTCGAGACTGCCGCCGTGCACACGGAGACGGTGATGCCGGGCTTCACCCACCTCCAGCACGCCCAGCCCACGACGCTGGCCCACTACCTCCTCGCCTACGAGCAGGCCTTCTCCCGCGATACGGCCCGGCTGCGGGAGGCGTATGCCCGGGTGGACGCCTCACCCCTCGGTTCGGCGGCGTTCGCCTCGACCGGCTTCCCCCTTGACCGCGACTACACCGCCCGGCTCCTCGGCTTTTCCCGCCCGGCACCAAACAGCATGGACGCGGTCGCCGCCCGGGACTTCGCAATCGAGGTGCTTGCCGATGCCTCCATCTGCATGACGACAGCGAGCCGCCTCTGCGAGGAACTGGTCCTCTGGAGCACCTCGTTTGTCGGGTTCGTCCGGCTCAACGATGCCTACTGCTCCTCGTCCTCGATCATGCCCCAGAAGAAGAACCCGGATGTGGCGGAGATCATGCGGGCGAAGGCGGGGTCGGTGGCCGGGGAGCTCGCCGCGGCCGTCACGATCATAAAGGGCCTCCCCATGAGTTACAACCGCGACCTCCAGGAACTGACCCCGCATCTCTGGCGGGGCGTGGAGGCCGCACGGCAGAGCATCCCGCTTCTCGCCGGCATGATCGGTTCTGCGGCGTTCGATACGGAACGGATGGCCGCCGAGGCGGGGAGAGGGTTCTCCACCGCGACGGAACTCGCCGACGTCCTCGTCCGGGAGTATGGGCTCCCCTTCCGCACCGCCCACCGGATCGTCGGGCGGGCGGTCAGGCACGGGTCGCTCGACCTCGCCACGCTCGAGGCCGCCGCCCGCGAAGCGGCCGACCTCTCGGTCGTGGAACTCGGCATCACCCAGGAGAAGATCGATGCCGTCCTCGACCCGCGCCACGCCGTCGCGGTCAGGAACATCGTCGGCGGCCCGGCGCCCGCGGCGGTTGCCATTCAGATCGGCGAGCAGAAAGAGCGCCTCTCCCGCGATGCAGCGTGGGCGGAGGAGACGGAATCAGCACTATCGAGCGCATTCGAAGAACTTATCCTTGAAGCACGGAGGTTTGCAGCATAATGGAGAGACTCGAGACCGGTGACCTGGTACGGTACGCAAACGGCGGAACCGCGGTCACCGGCACTTACATCGCCGAACGGGACGGTATGGCCGTCGTCAAACTGGAGAGTGGCTACAACATCGGGACGTCGCTTGAGAAGATCGAGTTCGTCGAGCGTCCGGCCCGGCAGCCGCCGGCAGGTGCGGGTGTCGTCGTTCAAAACACCGACCTCCCGGAACTCGCCATTATATCCACCGGCGGGACGATCGCGAGCAGGGTGGACTACCGGACCGGTGCGGTGATGAGCCAGTTCTCGGCGAGCGACATCCTGCGGGCGATCCCGGAACTCGGGGATATCGCCCGCTACCGCGACCGCCAGATCGCAAGCATTCTCTCCGAGAATATGCAGCCGGCGCTCTGGCGGGAACTCGCCCGGGCGATTTACGACGAGATCCGGGCCGGCGTTGCCGGGGTGATCGTCACCCACGGCACCGACACGATGGCCTACTCGGCCGCGGCGGTCCGGTTCATGCTCAAGACGCCGGTGCCGGTCGTCTTCGTCGGGTCACAGCGGTCCGCCGACCGCCCGAGCTCCGACAACGCCATGAACGCCCTCTGCAGCGCCGCCGCCGCCACCGGCGATCTCGGCGAGGTGGCGGTGGTGATGCACGCGACGACGAACGACGACCGGTGCGCTATTCACCGGGCGACGAGGGTCCGCAAAATGCACACCTCCCGGCGCGATGCATTCCAGAGCATGGGGATGGCGCCGCTCGGCTACGTCGACTACCCCTCGCTCTCCGTCACCCTCTCGGACGAGGCGGTCCGGCGGGGCGCGGAGGAGCCCGAGCTCCATGATGCGCTCGAGGAGCGTTGCGCCCTCATCCACTTCTATCCCGGGATGCCTCCCGCGGTCCTCGACGCCTTCGAGGGCTGCGCGGGCCTGGTCATATCGGGGACTGGGCTCGGGCACGTGGCGACGGCGTGGATCCCGAAGATCCGGGAGATGGTCGAGGACGGGACGACCGTCGTCATGACGTCGCAGTGCCTGCACGGCCGGGTCTGCGACCGGGTCTACAATACGGGAAGGGACCTTCTTTCGGCCGGCGTCATCGAGGGCGAGGATATGCTGCCTGAAGCGGCGCTCGTGAAGCTGATGTGGGTGCTCGGGAACGAACCGGACCCCGAACGGGCAGGAGTGCTGATGCAGACCGATCTTCGAGGCGAGATCCGGCGGAGGTCGATCCCATGATGGATTACGAGAAACTCGGCCTCAAAGCTGGCATCGAGATCCACCAGCAGCTCGACACCGCCGAGAAGCTCTTCTGCCGGTGCCCGACCTGCCTCCGGGACACCAGCGAGCGGACCGGGGAGTTTTACCGCTACCTCCGGGCGACGGAGAGCGAGCTTGGAGAGATCGACCGTGCGGCGCGGGAGGAGATGAAACTCGTCCGGAAGTTCTGCTACTACACCTACGACACGGTCTGCCTGGTAGAGCACGACGAGGAGCCCCCGGCCCCGATGAACCCCGAAGCGCTCGAGGTCTGCCTCACGATAGCAAAGATGCTCGGCATGACCCCCGCCGAGCAGGTTCACACGATGAGGAAGCTTGTCATCGACGGCTCGAACACCAGCGGGTTCCAGCGGACGGCGCTCGTCGCGCTCTCCGGCGCCCTCCCCGACGGGTGCCGGATCGAGACGCTCTGCCTCGAGGAGGAGGCGGCGCAACGGATCGAAGACGAAACCTTCTCCCTCGACCGCCTGGGAATTCCGCTTATCGAGATCACCACCGCACCCTGCATGCACACCCCCGAGGCCGTCCAGGAGGTCGCGGCGCACATCGGGATGGTGCTGCGCTCGACCGGCCGGGTGAAACGCGGGCTCGGAACCATCCGGCAGGACATCAACGTCTCCATCGCCGACGGTGCCCGTGTGGAGATCAAGGGCGTCCAGGACCTCGACCTCATCGCTGAGGTGGTGCGGCGCGAGGTCGAGCGGCAGGTTAACCTCCTTGCCATCCGCGATGCCTTACGGGCGCGCGGCGCCCGGGTGGACCATACCGTGATCGACGTCACCGCCCTCTTTGCCGGGACGGCGTCCTCTATCCTGAAGAAGGCGAAATCCATCCTCGCGGTCCGGCTCTGCGGGTTTGCGGGGCTCGTCGGGCAGGAGATCCAGCCCGGCCGGCGTCTCGGGAGCGAGATGTCGGACTACGCGAAGAAGTGCGGCGTCGGCGGGATCTTCCATACCGACGAGCTCCCTGCCTACGGTGTCACGGCAGAAGAGGTGGCGCACCTGCGCGAGTTCGTCGGTGCCGCAGAAGAGGACTGCGTCGTTATCGTGGCTGCCGGGAGAGAGCGTGCCGGATGTGCGGCCGAGCAGGTGATGATCCGCGCGGAGATGGCCCTCTCCGGTGTTCCTGAAGAGACCCGGAAGATGCTCGAGGAAGGGAGCACGGCCTACATGCGTCCGCTCCCGGGAGCGGCCCGGATGTATCCCGAGACCGACGTCTTTGAGGTCACGATCGACGAGGCGCTCTGGGAGAGCATCAAGGTCCCCGAACTTCTCACCGGCCGGGCGGAGCGGTTCGTCCGGGAATTCGGGCTCGATGAAGGGCTGGCACGACAGGTGGCGTTCTCCGAGCGATTGGCGCTCTTCGAGAAGGCGGTTGCCGCCGGTGTCCGCCCCACCCTTGCGGCCCGGACGCTCCTTGCCACCTGCCGGGAGCTCGCCCGCGACGGTGTCGACGTCACCCGGGTGAGCGAGGAGGAGATCCTTGCCCTTCTCGCGGCGGTCGAGGCCGGCCGTGCCGCGAAGGAGGCGATCCCCGACCACCTCACCGAACTCGCGCGGACGGCGGGCGGCGCCGGGACGCCTGAAGAACGGGTGGACGCGGCCATCGAGAAGATGGGGCCTGCCGTCTCGCAGGCGGACGTGGAGGCGATCGTCCGGCGTATCGTGGCCGAGCGCGAGGCGTTCGCCCGCGAGAAGGGCATGGGCGCGCTCGGTCCCCTGATGGGCGTCGTCATGCAGGAACTCCGGGGGAGCGTGGACGGAAAGGTCATTAGCGAGACCCTCCGGCGCGAGCTCAAGCGGTTGCTCTCCTGATCGCGGGCACGCTCGCTCCCGGACCCGGGTATACCCCGGGTTACTTTTATCTCCGGATCGGTTCATAAATATAAAGGAGTTTTATCATGGGAAAGACAGGAAGTGTCCAGTGGGCCCAGGTTAAGGGCGTGAAGGGGCAGATACGGCTCGTCCCTGCAAGTGAAGGCGAAGTGAAGAAACCCGGCCCGAACCAGCGGTTCAAGTCTATGGCTGCTATCCAGAGGCGGGCGAGCAGGGAAGGCCAGGACCAGCGGCGCGGCGGACGCGGCGGACGCGGCGGTCGGGGTGGACGCAGAGGCGGAGGCGCTCCAACGATGGACGTTCGGGTACGCCGGAGTGTGCGGCGCTCCAAGGCGTCGGCTCTTGGGACCAAGCAGAAATCGAGATAAGCCGTCTCCCCTTCTCTTTCAATACTTTTTATACTAGCGAGTTCCAGTATGTGGTATGGATCTCAAATCCGCCATCAGGACCTATCAGTTTGCCGAAAGGGCGAAATCCGAACTGATCGTCGGGTCACAGCTGACGACAGCCCTGATCCAGTTCCCGCTCCAGGAGAAGCCCGGCGGAAAGCGGATGCTTGTGATGGTGCTCGAGTCAATCCGCTCGGAGCTTGAGTTTGCCTACGGCGATACGGAACTTCGTGAGTTCAAGACGGCCATTGATCATCTCAACGAGGCGATCAGCCTGACCGAGAGCATGGAACTGGGTGCCGCGTCGGAGCGAATGAGCAGAGCCGTCAGTGCCGTCACGACTGCGGCCCAGGCTGCATGGGATACGCTCAAAGAGCATGAACTCCTCTGACCTTCTTCGCTTTCTAAAAGCACGGTCGTCGGTTCGGGAGTACTCTGGAGAGCCGCTTGATCAGGAGGATATCGATTACATCCTTGCCTGCGCGAGCACGGCGCCGAGCGCCGGCAACCGTGAGGCCTGGGACGTCGTCATCGTCACCGACGACGATATCAGACTGGAACTTGCGTCCGCGGCCTTTGAGCAGGTGCATATCCGGGAGACGCCGGCGGTCTTCGTGGTCTGCGCGAACTACGTCCGGTCGATGTCGCATTACGGAGAGCGCGGTATCCTCTACGCGCTCGAGGACGCTACGATCGTCTGCACCTACATGATGCTCGCCGCCCATGTGCGGGGACTGCACTCGTGCTGGACCGGAGCGTTCGACGAAGACGAGGTCCGCGAGGTCCTCGGCCTCCCGCCGCATCTCCGTCCCGTCGCGCTTCTTGCGGTTGGGAAGGGGACGCCGTCGTTCGAGCCCATGGAGCGGATGCCTGTGGACGAGCATGTACACCGCGAGACCTGGTAGGATTTTGGAGAGATTATGCCGGATTATTTGGTTACGCTTGAATCAGCGTGGATAATTAAAGACGTCAAGTCGATGGATGACGCGGTGAGCATCGCGATCAGCGAGGCCGGGAAACGGCTCAACCCCTCGGCGAAGTTCGTGGAGATCGAGGCGGGTATGATCGCCTGCCCCTACTGCGAAGGCGAATTGAATACGGCCCTCGTCGTGGCGAACACCGCCCTCGTCGGGCTCGTGCTGCAGATGAAGGTCTTCCGTGCGGAGTCCAGCGAACACGCGGCCAGGATAGCGAAGTCGGTTGTCGGAAAGGCGCTGCACGACGTCCCGTTAAAGATCCAGGAAGTGCAGGAGTTATGATCGCCGTCGTCGGGCATACCGCCATCGATCACCTCTTCCGGGTGCCGAAGCTCCCGGGGAGGCACAACTCGACCTATATCACCGATCACGCGGTCTACTTCGGCGGCGGAGCGGCGAACATAGCGGCTGGGATTGCGACGCTCGGAGAGCGGTGCCGGCTGGTCTCTCTGGTCGGCGGCGATTTCCCGGGCAGCGACTACGACCTCTGGATGCACGACCTCGAGATCGTGCAGGACTTCACCCTGGTAAAAGATGCCCGCACCGCGACCGCGTACGTCTTCACGGACGACGACGGCGACCAGGAGACCTTCTTCGAGTGGGGTGCGTCCGCCGAGTTCTCCCGGGCGGAAGTTCCCGCTCTCGACTTCGTCCACATGGCGACGGCCGACCCCGACTTCAACGTCCGGGTGGCCCAGAAGAGCAAATTCGCTTCCTTCGACCCGGGGCAGGACCTCCTCCGCTACACCCGTGATCAACTCGAGATCATCCTCGCGAACATCGATATCCTCTTCTCGAACAACCACGAGATGGACCGGATGTGTGATATACTGGGGCTCGAACGCCCGGCGCTCGTCGCGTCGATCCCGATGACGGTCACGACCCGGGGGGCGGAGGGGAGCCTCCTCAGCATCGACGGCGAGGAGTACCCCGTCCCGGCCGTCACTGTCACGGCCGTCGATCCCACCGGCGCCGGCGACGGTTACCGTGCCGGGTTCCTCACCGCATTCCGAAAGGGCTACGCCCCGCTCGACTGCTGCCGTGTGGGGGCGGTGGTCTCGTCCTTCGTCGTAGAGAGGATGGGCACCCAGACGAACCTTCCCGACTGGGAACGGATGCTTGCACGCTACCGGAAGGTCTTTGGTGAGCCCGGGGAAATTATTGTCTGAATTATGGGGTGCACAGCGCTGACCGCCGGCCTGAAGGTGCCGGCTTCTGCTCCCGGCCCGAGAGCGGCACCCGGGAGCGCCTGATGGAGTCCGGCCCCGACGTCCGCGTTGAGCGGCTCACCCGGTACATCTTTTCCGCCCCGTCCTGGCCGCGGTCGCTTGCAATCCTTGTCGTGCTCGGGTTCTTCATCGATGCTGCTACCTACCGGGCCGGCAACGAACTCTTCCTCGCCGGTACTCTCGGGTTCTCGGTCCCGGCACTGATTGCCTTCCTGCTGACCGTACCGCTGGTGGGGATCTCCGGCCGGCATATCACCTGGAACCGATCGGCCCTCCTCGCCCTGACCTGCACGGTTCTCTCGGTGATCCTGAGCCTTTCGCCGATCCTGGTCTTCGGCCGTGACATCTTCCCCGCGCTCTATGCGGGTGCTCTCGGCCTGGTCTTCGGCCTCCGGCTGCTGGTCCTTGTAGCCGTCGCCGACTACCGGATCGGCCGAATGGTCCTCCCCGCGTTCCTCCAGAGCGCGGCCGGAATAGCGGTCGGTGCCTGGTACTTCACGCCCGGGTTCGTCCCCTACGCCCTCCTCCTCCAGGGGGTTTTCGGGCTGGGTTTCGTCTCCCTGATCTGGCTGATCGAGCGGCCGCTGAAGCGGGCGTTCCAGATCAGCGGGCTCAACTTCCTCAACACCTTCATCGCCCACCTGACTGACGGCTCGAAGAAGATGGAGGACTTCTTCCGCGAGATCGGCGAGGAGGTTTACGTCCCGCAGGTCTCGCTCTTCTTCTCCCGCGACTCGGGGGAGGATGTCCTCTTCACGGTCCCGAACGTCCATCCCGGGCCGATGGGCGACGTCGGCGGCGGGAATCTCCCCTGGCTCCTCCACGACACGTTTCCCGAGGAGACGCTGGTCGCCCACGGGTGCGCCACCCACGACTTCAACCTGGTCTCGGAGAGCGAGATAGGAAAGATCGCCTGTGCCGTCGAGGCGTCCCGGAAGGGGCTGACCTTCTCCGGCACGGCGAGCCGCCCGGTCCGGGTGGCCTCCGGTTCGGTCTCGATCCTCTGCCAGCGGTTCGGGGACGCCCTCCTGATGGTGAGCACCCGGTCTCCGGAGCGGACGGAGGACCTCGACTACTCGATCGGGATGGCGATCATGGCGGAGGGGCGGGGCTCTTTCTCGGAGGTCGCCTTCGTGGACGCCCATAACTGCATGACCAGCGTGGGTTCCCCGGTCCTCCCGGCGACGCGGATCGCGACGGAGTACATCGCCGCCGCACGGGAGGGGTTCCGGGCCGCTCGCGATCTCCCCGTGGAACCGCTCGCGGTCGGGGTCTCCCACGTCCGGGTCCCGTTCTCCCGCGAGCAGGGGTTCGGGTCGCTCGGGGTGCAGGTGCTGGCGACGGAGGTCGGCGGGAAGCGGGCGGCCTACGTCCTGATCGACGGTAACAACATGGCCCGGGGCGTCCGTGAGGACCTGCTCGCGGTGGTGCTCGACCACGTGGACGAGGCCGAGATCATGACCACCGACTCGCACACGGTGAACACCGTCAGCGGCAAGAACCCGGTCGGCTACGTGGTGCCGGTCAGGGAGATCGTCCCGTACGTCGAGCAGGCGGTCCGTGAGGCGGTCGCCGACCTCTCGGGGGCCCGGGTGGGGGCGGCGGCGGCCTCGTGCGACGGGATCGTCGTCTTCGGGTCGCAGCGGGTCTCGCAGCTCGCGAGCACCGTCAACGCGATGCTCGCGTTCATCGCCCCGATCAGTTTCATGATCCTCGTGCTCGCGTTCCTGCTCTCGGTCTTCGCCTACATCGCGCTCCAGTAGGGAGACACCCGGCATTTTTTCTTCCGGCGCGCTCAATACTCATCATGAACTACCGGTTTTCTTCCCGGATGAGGCGGGTCCCGGAGTCGTTCCTCAAAGAGCTCTTCCGCGTCTCGGCGGTCCCCGGGGTGATATCGTTTGCAGGAGGCCTGCCGGGCTCGGCTTACATCGATGTTACGGGGATCCAGGAAGCGGCCCGCGAGGTCTTCGCCGAAGAGGGGCAGACGGCGCTACAGTACACAACGACGGATGGCTACCTGCCGCTCCGGGAGTTCATCGCCGACCGTTACCGGAGAAGGCTCGGCCTCCCGGCGACCCCTGAGGAGATCCAGATCGTGAACGGTTCGCAGCAGTGCCTGGACCTCGTCGCGAAGATCTTCCTCGATCCCGGCGACGCCGTCGGGATGGAGCGGCCCGGCTACCTCGGCGCGATCGAGGCCTTCTCCCTCTACGAGCCCGACTTCTATTCGGTTCCGCTCGAGGAGGACGGGCCTGAGCTCGCGGTGTTTGCGACGCTCGTCCGGGACCATGATCTGAAGTTCTTCTACGGCATCCCGAACTCGCAGAACCCTTCGGGGAGGACCTACTCGCAGGAGAAGCGGCGGGCCGTCGCGGAGATCCTCGAGGGGACGGATACGGTCTTTTACGAGGACGATGCTTTTGGGGAACTCTTCTTCGACGGGAAGTCGCGACTGCCGGTGAAACGTTACCTCCCGGACCAGACGGTCATGTCGGGTTCGTTCTCGAAGATCGTCGCCCCGGGGATGCGGATCGGCTGGATATACGCGCCTGCGCCGGTCCTCCGTGAGTTCAACGTCGCGAAGCAGGCGGCCGACCTCCACTCGAACTTCCTCTGCCAGGTGATCCTGCACCGCTACCTCTCGACCCACGATCTCGACGCCCACGTCGCCCGGGTCTCTGCGATCTACGGCAGGCACTGCCGGCTGATCTGCGACCTCCTCGACGACCTGATGCCCCCGGGCACGACCCACACCAGCCCCGAGGGCGGGATGTTCATGACGGCGGCCCTGCCGGACGGCGTCTCGTCGATGGAGGTCTTTTGCGAGGGCGTCAAAGAAGGCGTCGCGGTCCTTCCCGGTGTGCCGTTCTACGTCGGCGGCGGCGGGGAGGATACGATCCGGCTGAACTTCTCGGCGGCGGGCGAGGAGGAGATCGCGGAGGGGATGCACCGGCTGGCGAGGGTGGTGCGGCGGCTGGCGTGAGAACGGCTACCGGCGTTTCGTCATACTCCACGCCACGAGCCAGCACCCGACCATGACGAGCAGCCCGTGGGCGATCCGGACCGCCGGAGGGGTGAAGAACTGCGGGAGGAAGAGCGCGAAGCCGAGCGCGAGCGGGATGCCGCTCCATCGGGGGAGGGTGCCCGAGCGCCAGATCGCGGCTGCGAAGAGGATGGCCCCGGCCGCAAGAGCGAGGAGGCCCGCACCGAAGAGCCAGACGCCTTCCCCGAACCGGATCGCGTCCGTGAGCGCGAGGAGGAGATCGACGCTGTTCTGCTCGATCGCCTCACGGCCTACGGCGGCGAGCGCAAAGGTCTCGGCCCCGTAGTAGGGCAGGGTCAGCCCGACGCCGGCCCAGGTCAGGACGAGCGCTGCGAGAGCCCGGGGTTCGGCCTTTGTCTCGCGCAGGATGCCGTAGAGGCTGAGCAGCCCGAGCACGAGCAGGATGAACCCCACTATGGCGAGCGTGTGCGAGAGGATCCAGGCGGGGGAGGCGAATGCCCCGGCGCCGGCGAGGGACGCTTCATCGGTGTACGGCCGGATCGCGGGGTACGCGAAGAAGCAGGCGCCTGCAACCGCGAGCGAGAGCGCCGCGAGATGGATTCTGGTTCGAGTCATCGGTCTCTCCGGGTTTGTATCGATATCCGGTTATCCGGGCAGGCAGGGCGAGCCGGAGTTTGAGCGCCGCTCAACCTGCACGAGCATCAGCACCGCGGGCCCGCCACCTACGGTTCCCGACCGGTGGCCCCTCTTCCCCTCTTCGTCGGGCCTGGTCTTCTGGTCGTTCCCGAATGAGAGTTCCCCCGGCCCCATCTCCACGCGCGTGCCGTCCATGGTCTCGACGAACCAGCGGCCCGAGAGCGGCACGATCCACTGCGGCTCCGGGTTCTCGTGCCACTCCCCCACCCAGCCCGCGGGGAGGACGAGGACGATGACGCGGGCTGCCGGGCCGCCGGGCCTCCCGATCCACGACGGGGCGGCACCGCTTGATACGCTTGCAAACTGAAAGTCGCTCATCCGGCAGCGGTCCTGGCGGCTCACGCCGTTCTCGTCGGTCCAGACATGCCAGTAGGGGACTTCGGGACTGTCCGGGCCGCTATTCTGCGATTTACGATCTGCTTCCATTCTGCCCTCTGTTATTTCGGGATCTCTCTGAACGCATAACGATATCGTGCGCAGATTCGGTCCCGGCCTCAAATATCTTTTGGCACCTGCATGCAAACCCGGGCGGCCGGATGCAGGACAGGCGCTGGTCGGGGAGTTCCGGCAGCTGCTTTGAAATAGTGCAGCGTTCGTGAAGGGTTGCCATGGAACCTGAGTCACGTCGAACGGCCGGCATACTCCGGTAACGTCTCAGATCTTCTGTAATTTGTCTGAGCCCTGTCTCCTTGCCTGATCATTCCCTCTCCATGGTCAAATACCTTCTGCCGGTAACCCACTCCTCGTTGATGTCCATCAGGATGGATCCGA
>NZ_JABFFQ010000011.1:0-75346 GCF_032944295.1 Methanoculleus nereidis | reverse complement strand
ATATACTCCAGTCGCGATTGTCAGGGTACGGGCGTCCCCAACGTTCGGTTCTTGGCATGGAGGGACGGAAGGGACGTCCGGCATCTTTTCTGTGTGGGTCGAAGAACCAGAGTTATGCAACACAGCAAGAGCGAGCGAACACTTATATTCCCCGGTCCATAAGATCGATAGAGGAGAGGATTAATTGAGTCTGCGTGCAGATTTGCTCGAGAAGCGGGAAGAGATCCTTGCAATCGCAGCCAGACACGGTGCCCGCAGGGTCAGGGTCTTCGGATCGGTTGCCCGGGGCGAGGAGACCCGGTCAAGCGACCTCGACCTCCTCGTCGAGTTCGAGCCGGGGAGGAGCCTCCTCGACCAGATCGCTCTCGCCCAGGACCTGAAAGACCTGCTCGGCCGCGAGGTCGATGTGGTGACCGAGAAGGGGCTGCACTGGTACGTCAAGGAACGCGTCTGCCGGGAGGCCGTGCCGCTGTGAAGGATGCCCGGCTTTACCTCATCCATATCCTTGAGTCTCTTGGGAAGAGAGGACTACACCCACGGAGGGCGGGATGCGTTCATGGACTCTCCGATGGTGCAGGACGCGGTGGTCCGGAACTTTGAGGTCATCGGCGAAGCCGTGAAGCAGATCCCGGACTCCCTGAAACTGGAGCATCCGGAGATCCCCTGGCGCCGGATCGCCGGCCTCCAGGACGTCCTGATCCACCAGTATATGAGTGTGGATTTAGAAGCGGTGTGGGCAATCGTTGAAGACGAACTCCCCAAATTCAGGCAGGCGATTGTCGGGATCCTCGTCGGACTGCAGGACCGCTGACCGCGGCACATCTCCGGGCCGGAGCGCCCGGCTCATGCCGCGCTTTCGGGAGACCCGGACCCTGCCGATGATCAGATCTTCCTCCGGGGAACCCCCTGCCCCTCTTGCTGAGCAGTATTGTATGGTTCGGCATCGGAGAAGATGATCTGCAAACCCCCTATATAGTGCCATAGACAATCCTCCTGTGGAGGAATCGATTGTCAGATACTCGTCTCCGTTATACGGTCCTTATGGAGCAGAATGAGGACGGAGGGTACACCGTGACGGTGCCGTCCCTCCCGGGGTGCATCAGCGAAGGGTCCACCCGGGAAGAGGCGCTGGCAGAGATCGAAGAGGCGATCTCGGGATACGTCGAGGTGGCCAGGAAGCTCGGCAAGCCGATTCCGGTTGAGATCTCCGTGCCCCTGAATACGAGCAATGCGGGAATATAAAACTTCCGAAAACCACCGGGAGAGGGTGGTCAGTGCTCTCAGAAAAGCCGGTTTTGAGGTGGTTGGCATCCGGGGCAGCCACCATTATCTCTATCATGCACACATTATCTTTATCATGCACACCGTGATGTGATCGTTACTGTCCCCGTGCATTCCGGGAAGATCCTTGCACCCAGGACGCTCCAGGCGATTCTCTTCCAGGCCGGGATCACCGTCGATGAGTTCCGGGCACTCTTGTAGCCGTTCCCGGTCTTCTGCCGTCTAGGGAACGGTGCAGTAAGAGGCGTGCCTCCGGGATTTATAGGTCTGGTGACGATGTATCATCCAGAAGCTGCACCGCTTCTTCTCTGAGGCGTGAGATCTCACCCTAACGGCACCTTCCCTCCACAAACAGACAGTTGAGAGCACAATGGCGTCGAGGCAGAAGGGACCGCCTACCGGGCCTTAAAGAATACTACAGGCCGGAAGGGTCAGGAAGATGGCTCGTCCGTATGATCTTCCGCACAGATCCGCTCTGCACAAACGACAAAATCCGTTGCCTTGGCGATGACCGAGACCACTTCTTCCCGCATAATGCTCCGGCAGATCGTGTAATCCACCTCCTCCCGGAGTTCTTCGATCAGGTTCAATGCCCGTCCGTGCTCTCGAGCGAGTTCACCTGTCTTGACGTATTCCGAGCCGATTGCCGAGATCAACCCGGTATGAGTCCTTGTCTCTACGCCTTTTCGGTGCAGAAGAGCAAGGGCTGCAAGATACATCGCATAGTAGGCTCGATTGATTGAATCTTCATAATGCCCCCCAGTGCAGAGGATACGCGCTGCATCGAGGCGCTGGTGCGATTTGACAAAAAGCGCCGTTATGACAGACCGGTCGTTCACTTAAACCGCCACGCCGTCATGAAGAACATGCCTGATGAAGGGGTACTGCCGGTGCGCTGCAAGATCGGTCCGGGAGATGACCTTGACCGAGAGCCGCTCCCCGGAGAGCATCAGCAGGTCGAAAGCAAGTCCCGTGAGGTATTCGCGAAGGCGAAAATCCTCCCTGGATGTAATCACAAGAATATCAATATCGGAGTCCGGCCGGTCGTCCCCCCGTGCCACGGAACCGAAGAGTATGATCTCTTCTATTGCATCACCGCACGCCTCTCGTGCCTTTGCCGCGAATTCGTGGATGACCGGTCGCCTGGCCGAAAGCATACGGTGGAGTTGTTGTGAGTGCGGGGCCATAATGATTACTGATCGAACCTCCACGGCCGGGACGACCGGCCGGGCTCCGGGCGGACTCCTACCGGCACGTCCGGAAACCGGCCGGGTTTTCCAGGACTCCCGTCTACCGGCTCCGGATAGATCGGTACCGGGTCATTCTCACGATCGAGGATGAGCGCCTCCTGATTCTTGTACTGGAGGCGGGAGACCGGAGCAGCATCTACCGGTAGGAAGGCGGCCCTGCGGGCCGGGAGTGCCCGGCCGGCGATGGCCGCAACCGGTTGTACAGGAAGTTGCAACCGCCGCCCGGGGGTGCGGGGTCCTGCGGGGCTCGGGGGCTTCCGGGTCGCCGTGGGTCACGCTCACGGTGCTCGAACGCCTTTCCCGGGAGGAACGTCGTTCCTGCCGGTGCCCCCGCTCCTGCCGCCCGTAACCGCACCTTGCGGTGCTCATGCTCACGCCGGTCGCGCACATGCAACAATCCGGCACCGATACGGCCGGGAATTCTCCCCACCTGCCGCACCCCGGGCGCGCCGCCGGGGGCCCGGGCGTATGTGCCGGGACCGGCGGGCCTTCCTTTCCCGGAAATGCCCGTCCGGGCCCGGGTCTTCTTTTCACCAACCTCTTTATGGTATGAAAGAATCTTTCACGCAGGCGCGGGTGATGCTATTAAATAGTTCTGGAAAGAAACGGTGCGATATCTTTAAATATAATGACAAAGTATGTAGTCTCGTTCACTCAAAACCCCAGCGGGGGTTTGAGAACACGAGGTTGTATGAGTATGATGAAATTCAGAGAGAATGAAGACGCAGTATCACCGGTGATCGGGGTCATCCTCATGGTCGCGATCACGGTGATCCTCGCCGCGGTGATCGCGGCGTTTGTGTTTGGGATGGGAACGAACATCGGGACGACGAAGACGGTTGCGGTTACCGCCAGTCAGAATGGGAATGACATTACCCTGACATACCATGGCGGTGCTGATGCCGCTACACTGAAATATCTCAAAGTTACTATAAAGGATAGTGGTACAACGAAATATATCTACTCAGAAGACGGCCAAAAAGCGACGATGGGTCCAGTTGCTGATGCAACAAAAGATTCGAATGGGATTATCCCTGTAGGTGCTTCTGTGAGTCTGACGGGAGGGACAACCCAGCAAGATCACGTCGTCGTTGTGGGTCACTTCGCTGACGGCTCCGACCACGTCGTGCTCGACACTTACGTGTAAGCACCTCCCATGAACAACCATCTTTTTTTGAAGAAAATACTATTCATAACGCTCCTCTGCTCTCTCCTCTCCCTCACCATCGGCTACCCCCTCCTCTTCCTCACCGACGAGTGGATCACCTCCGACCAGTTAAACCACCTCGTCACCGGCGACGACCTCCTCTTCGGCTACGACCCCTACGGCGCCTCCGACTACGCCGCCTCCCACCACGACACCCTCTGCTACACCCTCGCCCTCCCGGTCGCCTCGCTTCCCGCCTACTACCTCTTCTCGCTCTTCGGCGACGACTTCCGCCTCGCCGTGGTCATGCTCTGGTCCGCCCTCCTCCTCGCCCTGCTCCTCATGATCGAGTTCTGGTACCCCGAGTATGCACGCTGGCGGGGGATCCCCTGGACCTGGGCCGGCATCGTCTCATGGGGGGTGCTCTTCGTCCTCAACGCCGCGCTCTACCGACAGTTCTGGTTCGTGCGGGGGGTGCACCCCTACGACGTGAGCGTCTACCCCGAGGTTGCCGCGATCGTCTTTACCAACAGCGTCGCCTTCGCCCTCCTCGCGGTCGTCGCCTTCCTGATCTTCAGGGAAGTCCTCGGCTCCGACCGGTGGGGGCTCTTCGGGCTCGCCGCGACGGTCTGCTGCTCTTCGTACCTCTTCTGGTCGGGAAACGCCAAGGACCACGCGCTCGTCGCCCTCCTCTTCGCCGTCGCGCTCTACTGCTTCACCCTCTACCTCTCGCGGGAGAACATCCTCTACCTCGTTATGTCGTTCATCGCGGTCGGGTGGACGGCCTTCGCCCGCCCGGAACTCGGCCCGGCGCTCGCCATAGGGTTCTTCCTCTTCGCCCTCGCCGCGGCGGTAGGGAAGGGGCGGCGGGAGGCCGGGAAGGTCGTGCTCGCCGCCGTCGGGGTCCCGCTCGGCGCCCTTCCGCTGCTCGTGAACAACTGGGGGCTCTCCGGCAACCCCCTCGTCCTCCCCTGGACGGCGGGGTACGCCGCTGCCAGCGGGAAGGCGCCGCAGGGCCTCTGGAACACCCTGCTCGGGCACTATACCCTCCGGCCGGATAGCCTCCTCACCGGCCTCTACGGCGCCTTCTTCGAGCCCGCCCGTGCCGGGGCCGCCGCGTTCTTCCAGGTCTCGCCGCTCTCGTTCTTCGCCCTCCTCCTCGCCGCCGCTGCCGGCTACGCACTCATCCGCAAAAGACCGGCCGGGATCAGCCACCGAGACACACGGCTCCTCGCCTTCTTCGCCCTCGCCGCCGTCCTCGTGGTGCTCACCTACGCCCGGTCCATCCCCGGGATGCCGGCAAGCCCCGGGATCGTCCCCGACATGCGCTACCTCTCCCCGGCCTACCTCCCCATGCTCGTCATCGGGGTCTACGCCTTCAAGCACGCCGGGATGGACGCCGACGGGGTGCGGGAATCCCTCAAAACCCTCTTCTGGCTCGCGGTCATCGACCTCCCGCTCATATTCGTCGTCCTCCAGGTCATCGCCGGACAGAGCCGCGGCGGGCAGGTCACGTTCATCACGACTCTCACCTACCTCCTCCTCACCGGAGCCGCGGTGCTGTATGCCGCCGTGCTTGCAAAACGCGCCTCCCCCCGCCTCCTCGCCTACGCCGTCCCGGTGCTGATGTTCTTCCCGCTTGCCTGGGAACTCGTCGTCGACTTCCGGTTCGCCACCGGCTGCTGGGAGGGGTACCACTTCTGGATACCGGTGGTGCAGTATATCTGGTACGTCCAGTACGCGATCTTCCCGCTGTGAGGGGGGACGGGACCCTGTCGCCGGACCCTGTAGTTATATCAACTTATACAACAAATGGTCACTCATGCCAGCGCGTAGCCCGAGCACACACAGCCCCCAGCTCGACACGATCCGGATGGTCGAAGAGTTCATTCGGGAGCACAGCGGCGAATACAAACGGCGGGCCTTGTGGGAGAACCTGCCGAAGAGAGTGATGTACCAGACGTTCAAGACGATCATCGAGTATCTCGATGAATCAGGGAAGATAGCAAGCGATTCACAGGGGAAGATCTGCTGGATTCACAACCCGGACCTCGTCCGGAAGTATGCACTGCGTGAAGACCTGCGGATCCGATGAAGTGCCGAATCTATTTTGCAGACGAGCAGGTGCGAGAGGCCTTCGTGGCTCTCAAGGCCTCCCGGGATCCCGGGGATCGTCGGTTAGCCGGGCTGCTGGATCAGGCCCTCGACAGAATCGCTGCAAATGCCTTCTGCGGGATCCAGGTGCCGAAGAAGCTGATCCCAAAAGACTACCACAAGAAATACGGGCCGCTGGATAACCTCTGGAAGTACAATCTCACCCGATCATGGCGGCTTATGTACACCGTAGCCCGCGACAGCGATACGATCGCAGTCATCATCGAGTGGCTGGATCACACCAGCTACGATCGTCGGTTCGGCTACTGAGTGTAACCTCCCGACGGGGTCCTGGCGTGCCGGGGCACAGATCGCCCCGATAAACACACCCTCTTCAGACAGAGATATGTAGATTGAAGCACCAGAAGATCGATATACCCAGAGGTGAGATGACCATGACCCAGGTGAAAGAGGAGATCATCAGTGAACTGAACGACCTCCCGCCCCGGACGTATGGTGAGGTGCTCGATTTCATCCGGTATCTCAAGTTCCGGCGCCGGAAGGCCGCCCCGGACACCGCCCTCGCGAGCGAGCCTGTGCTCCAGAAGGACTGGCTTCGGCCCGAGGAGGAAGAGGCGTGGAGCGCACGGGAACTGTGAGCAGTTCCCTGTCAGGCAAATTTCCAATTTGCCGTGATTTGTAAAGGGCGATGTTGTCGTTGTGCCGTTTCCCTTCTCGGACCTGTCGACGGTGAAGCGGCGACCGGCCCTTGTCGTTGCGGCACCCGGCGGAGACGATGTCATTCTTTGCCAGATCACAAGCCAGCAGATCCGGGATCGCTACGCCGTTGGTATTACCAAACTTGACTTTACAGAGGGAACACTCCATAAGCCGAGCAATATCCGGCCAAACCGGCTTTTTTCGGCCAGTGTCGACCTGATTCTTTATCGCGCCGGCCATCTTAACGACCAGACCGTCACGTCGGTTATCGATGGGATCATCGAGATCCTGGAGGCAAAGTAACTCCCTGTCCCAACGTTCTGCCGGGATCCGTAGTTTTTGTCTCCGCACCCCTTCACGTTCAGCCCGCCATTATCAATCCCTTCTTCTCCAGACTCATCCATGATAAGCTCCCTCTTCACCACGACAAGACCCTTTTTAGCGATCCTGACGTCTTCGAACCATGTTCGTTTCCAGAAGCACGCGGGCATGGATGCCAACGGGGTGCGGGAATCCCTCAAAACCCTCTTCTGGCTCGCCGTCATCGACCTCCCGCTCATCTTCGTCGTCCTCCAGGTCATCGCCGGCCGGAGCCTCGGCGGGCAGGTCACGTTCCTCACGTACCTCACCTACATCTTCCTCGCCGGGACCGCGGTGCTCTATGCCGCCGTCTTCGCACCTGGCGGTGCTCCTGCTCCGGCCCCGCACCTTCGGTGCTCAAGCTCCGTTCCCACGGAACATCGCACCCTGCGGCCAGTCGCACTCGCCCGCCGGGCCTCCCCCCGCCTCCTCGCCTATGCCGTCCCGGTGCTGATGTTCTTCCCGCTTGCGTGGGAGGTCGTTGTCGACTTCCAGTTCGCGACGAGCTGCTGGGAGGGCTACCACTTCTGGATACCGGTGGTGCAGTATATCTAGTACATCCAGTACGCGATCTTTCCGTTTTGAGGGGGGGTTAGCGGTCTCAGGTTCGTCGCACCCTCCCGGACGGCCCCACTCTTCACGGCCCGGCGGGGTTCGCCATACCCGCCGGTATGCCGCTCATTGTTGCCGTCGCAGGGTATATCCTGAAGGCCGAGGGCGATGAGGATGAATACGACAAGGAAATCGACGGCGACTACGAAGAAGAAACGGGAGGTGGAGAGTGATGCGTTCCCCGCCTCTCCGTTGTGCCTGCCTTCGCAAGGTTGAAAGTGCAGATATGAACGCGATATGAACGCGCACATAATGTAGTTCTATTGTTATGAACGCGTTCATAACTATGTGCATACGTTCATACCTCAGGTTCTCTCCAGACATAACGTGTTCCTCGTCTTACTCCGATCTGTTCAAGTTGGGGATGCTTCCTGGCAACCCGGCGAAGCAGACGAGTTGCCTGCGATCCACTGATGCGGCAGAGGTCCGCAGCTTCCGATCGCCGAATCGACCCGTGCTTCTGAACGTACTCGATAACCATCTGTTCCTGCTGCAGAGGCTCAAATCCTTTAGCCCTGACGTACTCGGCCTCCATATGGAACCGCCGGTACACCGATGTGGAAAGGTGGTAGACGCGTCCTCGCCCTTCGCCCCGTCCCTCCACGAGGCCACGCTCATGCAACCGCTCCAGCACGCGTCGGGCCGCTGTCTGGTTCTTCTGAATCAGGCCCGCGGTGGCACAGGCCGTGATGCGCCGGTCAAAGAATAGCGCATTCATGATGAGCAATTCGTCAAGCGAGAGCGACTTGCCGTTTCGGTCCTGCTCGAAGACAAATGCTGCAAAATCCAGGGACGATTCTCCTCCCGGCAGGTCAACCCTGACCGTCGCACCATCACTGGCATGATAATCCGGTGGAGGTCGCCCGTATCTGAGCTGCCCCATGTAGATCTTATCGACACCACGACCGGTCTGCTCGGTGATACCTATCCGCTTAAACGCCTCTGCGAGGCGGGGATTCCTGGGTTTCGGCTCGTGGACAAGAATGTTGTCCGCCGTAATCCCTTCCAGGAACCCACCAGGGTTGGTGATGTAGAGGTGGTCGTGGTACCACTGGATATACACAGCGTCCGGCCGGGAATAATCCCGATGAAGCACCGCATTGTTGACTGCCTCACGGAAAGCGTCAATTGAATAGTCCGGGATCGGTACCCTGAACAGTCCGACGAGGACTTCTTGCTCTTCATTCCTGGCTAAAAACCGTGACTCGATCTCGTGTATTATCCGGATGAGCGGAAAATGAAACGTGTCATTGACCCGCACGTTACCCTGATCATCAAGCACCTGAAAGTGGACCTCGTGAGTTGGGAGTTGGTCGCGGAGAACCGACTCCCTCCCGAGCAGAAGCAGTCCGGCAATCGTCGGCACCAGTTGGCCGTTCTTCGTCTCCACTAGCCGCAGGGCTTTTGCTAGCTCCTCATTTGAAAGATCGAGAAGACTCCGGTCACCTCCGGGTTGGGTCACCGTCTGCCGCAGGCGCTCGAACTCGAGAGGGTCGAGACACTCAAAGGAGAGGTGCCCCAGGGGTTGAGCCGTAAAATCAAACAACCCGAGGTCGATCCGCCGTGATCGCTGGTCCCGGGGGTAAAAGGGGGCCGATGCAGGTTTCCCGTCCCCTCCGATGACCCGCCGGAGCGCTTTCCCCTGTGCGGTCGCACAGACCTCCGGGTACGGCTCGACCTCAATGGCAATGACCTCGCCATCCGGGTGATCGACGACCGAAACACGCGCGAGGATGTTCGGAACCGTATTGTGGAAGATCGCAGACCTTACCTTCATCGGATCGGTAACCGTGCCATGCCGGTGATGTGCGCCGATCACCTGCCCGTCATCCTCGACACCAATGAGGATGCTGCCCCCGTCGGTGTTTGCCATGGCAACGACTTCTTCATAGATCTCCTTATCTGAAAACGTCCGCCTATCTGATTTGAACTCCACATCGAGCCGTTCACCTTTTGTGATGAGCTCTTGCAACCTGCTCCGATCCATTACATCGACGCCTCCAGTATCGCATTCGCCCTGATATGATGGTGCTCAACCCAGACCAGGGGTTTCCCACCCGAGCCCCGATTGGTTCCGGGAAGAATGGGCTGATAACGATGGTATCAGGCATAATTTTTGAGATCTTCTTCCCCGATTTCATGTAACAGCACCCACAGACACCGCCCTTCACGCGAGAAGAGCACGGTACATCCCGTATAAGTGATACATAAGCTTCAACCAAAAGCGTTACTATTCTCTGCAGCAGGTTATATGGCACTGTTTTACAGTTGGGTAGTAACCGAACAAGTGACCGAACAAGTGAAGCGTCTTCTGATCTGTTTAGAGGAGAGGCCATTCGGAACGAAAGATGCAATGCAATGCCTGGAGCTCAGTCACCGGCCCACATTCCTGTACGATTATCTGAGGCCGGCGATTCAGGCGGGCTTTGTTCAAATGACACAGCCTGATTCGCCCAAAAGCCCGACACAGAAATACCGCCTGACTGAAAAGGGAAGAAGATGCCTGGAAAGAGGGGGGTGATACCCCGGATGGGAGTGACGGCGGTGACCGTCGATACCACGTCCAGCAGACTTACCCCCTGCCAAGCCCCCTCACGATCACCGCCACCACCCCGCCGACCGCGCTGGCCCCGACATGCGCTACCTCTCCCCGGCCTACCTCCCCATGCTCGTCATCGGGGTGTATGCACTCAAGCACGCCGGTCTCGACGGCGACGGGGTCCGGGAATCTCTCAAAACTCTCTTCTGGCTCGCGGTCATCGACCTCCCACTCATCTTCGTCGTCCTCCAGGTCATCGCCGGCAACAACCCCGGCGGCCAGGTCACGTTCGTCACGACGCTCACCTACGTCTTCCTTGCCGGGACCGCGGTGCTCTATGCCGCCGTGCTCGCACCTGGCGGTGCTCCTGCCCCGGCCCCGCACCTTCGGTGCTCCTGCTCCGTTCCTACGGAACATCGCACCCTGCGGCCAGTCGCACTCGCCCGCCGCGCCTCCCCCCGCCTCCTCGCCTATGCCGTCCCGGTGCTGATGTTCTTCCCGCTTGCGTGGGAGGTCGTCATCGACTTCCGGTTTGCCACGAGCTGCTGGGAGGGCTATCACTTCTGGATACCGGTGGTGCAGTACATCTGGTACGTCCAGTACGCGATCTTTCCGCTATGAAGGATGAGACAGAAGCAACTCCTCGATAAGCTTATATGTCATACATACATACCATGCACTGTAGTGAGTAAATCCTTCCTGAAAAGGATGAGGCCGCCTTGAGGCGGGTGGGACAAAGTAAGGAAGGGGTCACTATTTTCTACTTTTGACGACCTTCGAAATAATCAAGGACAACCGTTATATTTCCTTCGATGATGTGATAGTGATCTGCCATGGGCGCATGTCCTCTATAATGTCTATGGATTGCTCCTGCTATGAAATCAACTGCCTGTACGCAGAGGTTCTGTTTCGAATCAACATGGGTTACTTCTAATTGATAGTTTCCCGTGTGATACGAATTGTCTCGATCCAGAGAGCGATATATAAGGTATTTGTCGAACTCTTCCCGGCTCACTCCATCAAGAGACTTATCTATGATCACATTAATTTCATGGGAAAATCCGTATTTCGAGATTATATTTGCAACAAGCGAGCCTGTGAGATAATTATACAATATCTGACGGTTATTCCTTAGATTATCGTAAACCTGTTCTTTCCTGAGAACCACATATGCAATTTCGATCTCTGTTTTTGAAAAATCGTCTAAAATACGCCTCCTGTACGTATCATCTGTATTGTGATATTTGAGTTCTGCAATATTTTTGTACTTCTTTGGGAGTTTTCTCATGGTTCGTTTCATACAGGTCCTACATTTTTGAACCTGTTCCGGGCCCTGTGCGATTATTGCTGCGATGATAAAGTAGGGAGAGAGCTCTCCAGTAAATCCAAGATCCCCGGATTCGTCGATGTAGATATTAACTCCCCCGGGGGAGGGCATGATCTCGGGTATAATTATCACCTCAGAAAACAGCCGTGGGCTGCCGAAGATACGAATTCTGTAAAAATACTGGTGTTTTCAACAATTAAACTCTTTACGATTGTTTCCAGACTGGACGGTTGAAATGCGGAACAAAACAGAAGTTCAGGTCACCAAAAGGCAGATCCTGAAGGTCTGCCTGCAACGGTGGCTCCCGATCACGAACCTCTGGAAGTTGCTGTGGTCCGTAGTATCTACCGTTATTTCCCTGCCCGGTGTTGCGGTGCTTTACGTTGCCGTCTTCGCACCTGGCGGTGCTCCTGCTCCGGCCCCGCACCTTCGGTGCTCAAGCTCCGTTCCCACGGAACATCGCACCCTGCGGCCAGTCGCACTCGCCCGCCGGGCCTCCCCTCGCCTCCTCGCCTACGCCGTCCCGGTGCTGATGTTCTTCCCGCTTGCGTGGGAACTCGTTGTCGACTCCCGGTTCGCCACGAGCTGCTGGGAGAGCTATCACTTCTGGATACCGGTGGTGCAGTACGTCTGGTACATCCAGTACGCGATCTTCCCGCTATGAGGGGAACCGGGACCCGGCGGCCGGACCTAATAGTTATATTTACTGCTCGTCCTTATGGTAGAGATCGAGAAAGATCAGGAGATCCCTCTGCTCGTCATAGCAGTATGACAACCGGAATGGAGGGATATATACCTCCCTCGTCTGCTTTCTGCCATACCTCATCGGTTTTCCGATCTTCGGATCGTTGATGACCTTAAGGATCTGTTGTTTCACCCGGTCCTTTATTCTGCCGTCACGGATCTTCCTGATCGTTTCTCAAAGGACGCGCCGTAGGCAACGGTCACCATGATTCAAGATCATGAATAAAATCGGCATGGTCCTTCTTGATAAATTTGCCTTCTTTAAACTCCTGGAGCGCCCGCTCTGTCCTTTCTGCAAAGAGGATATCCTCTTTCAGCCCCGGCTCCAGTTCATCAAGCGGTTTTACAATAAAGCGGTCCCCCTCCCTGACGATGAGCAGTTGCGTACCCTCAGGAAACCCCCTCCGCATGAATGCCGGAATGACAATCTGCCCCTTTGAACTCAGTCTGGTGATACCGATATCCATAGATCCTCGTAAGAAACATCTTACTCGATCCCATATGAGGGTTTGCATGGCACCAGACACACCCTTCAGGAGCCTGTGAGCGGGCGCCTGCCCGCAGGGTTGGAGTGGCAGGCGTGTTCTCCCATCCCGGGGCTGCCCGCCCCGAAGTCGGCGGTCATCACAAGTTCGCCCAAAACAGTTTGCAAATTTTCAGTGTACCGTACAGGGCTTCCGGCACCCGGACCATGGCCGGGATCAGAACGCGGACCTTCAGCCCGACAACGACCCCTCCTCCTCGCCGGGGCGGCCGGCTACGCACTCATCCGCAAAAGACCGGCCGGGATCAGCCCCCGGGACGCACGGCTCCTCGCCTTCTTCGCCCTCGACGCCGACGGGGTGCGGGAGGCCTTGAAAACCCTCTTCTGGCTCGCGGTCATCGACCTCCCGCTCATCTTCGTCGTCCTCCAGGTCATCGCCGGCAACAACTTTGGCGGCCAGATCACGTTCGTCACGACCCTCACCTACCTCTTCCTCGCCGGGACCGCGGTGCTCAAGCTCCGTTCCTACGGAACGTCGCAAGTCGCACCTGGCGGTGCTCCTGCTCCGGCCCTTCGGCCCGTCGCTCCTCGCAAAACGCGCCTCCCCTCCGTCATCGTCAGGACCGGCGGCGGACGTTCACGGTTCTGCAAGCCCCGGGCGAGCAGACGTGGCTCCTCCGTAACCCTTCGCCCCGAGGCGGACTCTCTCTTTCTCCCAAAGAAGCCTCCTGCCGCCAGTGTGGTGGAACAGAGGGTCTCCGATGCATACCGTTACCTTAGAAAGTATACCCTCGACACATCAGGTTTTCCTGGGATGAAATACCGCATCATTCAGGGCGTGGCAGCTCCCACGGAGGTGGTTGAATATAACTCAGGCCATCACCTGAAGGTGCGCCTGAACTCTTCCCCATCAATCCCGGCCTGTTTGAGGATGCCATTCAGGGTGCCTCTCTTCAATTCCCGGTGCAAAGGTACAGAAAAGACCCGCCACCCCTTCTGCACGACAACATGGGACGAGGTCTGCCGTTGCGGAACGAAACCATGCCGGGCAAGGTACTTCACCATCTCTTCCCCAGAGACAACCGGCAGCGCTTATGCGACATCAGCTACGTCAACCTTCGATATCTCGTGACGTACAGTTGATGCCTGCCGACGCACCTCTTTCCACTGCACCTCAAGAACAAGTTCTATCGCTTCTTTGATATTGGCAAGTGCTTCTCCCCGTGTCTCGCCCTGGCTGATCGCTCCCGGGATTTCAACGCACTGGACGGTGAACCCGCCCTCTTCCTGCGGTTCGAGCACTACCGTATATCTCATGATCATACCATTGGTCACGTGGATTATACAAGTTTTTTGGGTAGCGGTTCAGGCTACTCAGTGAGCGGCGATCGGGATGAATGGTGTTCCGTCGGTGTTTGATTACACGTCCCCGGGGTTCAGCCTCGTCCTCCGGAACGATCCGTACACCAGAGAGCGGCTTGATTCACTCGGGCTGAATGAGCGGCAGATCGCTGCCGTAAACCACCTGAAGAGACGGGGTTCCATTTCAAACCAGGAGTATTAAAAACTAACAACGCGAAGAAGGCGACCGCAACACGGGATTTTAAGATGATGGTTCAAAGCCTGACCGGGATCGATCCGCGGGACGCACGGCTCCTCGCCTACGCCGTCCCGGTGCTGATGCTCTTCCCGCTTGCCTGGGAACTCGCCGTCGACTTCCGGTTTGCCACCGGCTGCTGGGAGGGCTACCACTTCTGGATACCCGTGGTGCAGTATATCTGGTACATCCAGTACGCGATCTTCCCGCTCTGAAGGGAGAGCGGCCCCTGGTTGACAGACCAGCGAGATGGTCTGATCGAGCAGGGGGTAGCGGGTTTCGTCGCATTCGAGACGAGGCAGAGGAATAGAATCTGCCTGAGCCTGTGCTCGAAGTGACCGAACAAGGGGATGACCACGATCGAGATCCTCAAATCCGACCGGGATCGGCCGGACGAACCCCGCCACTACCCGGACGAGCCCTACCCGGTCATCGTATGCCGACTCCCGGATCAAAGCGAGGACTCCGAGCCCCGGGACACTCGCCGGCGCGACCCCCACCACCTCCACCCATAGCCACGCTTTTATACCCCATAATGACCCATAACTCGTTATGCCCGAGGAGACGACCACGATCGAGATCACCAAGTCTGACCGGGACCGGCTGAACCGTCTGCGCCGCTACCCCAGAGAGCCATACCGGACCATAGTTCGCCGGCTGCTGGACCAGAGCGAGGACCCCGAGCCCCTGAGCCCCGAGACGATTGCCGATATCCAGGCGTCGCTCGATGAGATCAGGCGGGGCGAGTTTGTGACACACGAGGAGTTGAAGCGGGATCTGGGGATCGAGTGAGATACACGCTCATCTACTCAAAAAGAGCCCGGTATAAATTAAAGCATCTTCCAAAGGAGGTTGCCACCCGGATTATCCAGGCGCTTGAACTGCTGGCAGAGGAAGAAGACCCTCACCTGCAGGTGAAGCGCCTGACGAACTTACCGCTATTCTCCCTGCGGGTAGGAACGTACCGGGTCATCCTGGCATTTGAGCACCAACAACTCGTTATTATGGCGGTCGATCTCAATCATCGAAAGAATGCCCATGATAACCTATGAGATACCTCTGATGCTCATGCCCTCGAACCCGTGCCGGGACCCGGACAATCGAGGCCCCTCCACCGGAATAAGCAAGCGCCCGGGAGAAAACACTCAGGACTCATTCCCCGGCCGCAGCACTCGGAAACCGAACTTCGCGTTCTTCGCGCCTCCGCGTGAGTGAATTGGGATGCCGATAGAGGCCTTCCCCCCTCTACAACCTGCTCCACGATCCCCGGCGACAAGGTGAGCGAGGGACGGTTGACGAACACGGCGGTGGATTTGTCCCCGGCAACATCGCCCTCTCGATGGACACCCGCGATGCCGATCCACAGGCGTCAGCAGACCGCTCCTTGCCGGACGATTCCGGGAGATATCGTCAATAGATGACCTGCCCGGCGAGCTGTCCTGATGGAATGGACGATGCCGAAGAATATCAACGGCACAATCCCTGCAAGGATGGCGGTAGGTGCGCGGCAACCATATCAGCTGTCCGCAATTGTCCGGATACCGCTATCAGGATCAGGGACAGGTTCTCTAATTTCAGACAGTTTCATCCATGGATTACAGATTTTATACATCTCTCAGTCCGGGCTCTGCCCGCGATTGTCCACAATGATCGGAATGACGGATTGAGTGCATATCGCCGTAGCCTCCCCCCGTTTCACGGCAATGATGCCCATTTCGACAAGAGTGGAGAGATTCCTGCAAAGGCGACCACGGCCGCCGCCATGAGAAAGGCGCTCACCACCTCCAGAATACTTTTATTTGACCAGACGGTTACTACTACTTATGACTCCGGCTGTCACCATCGATGAACTCTATCTTGAAATCAAAAAGATACAGGAGACAATGGTCCGGCGGGAAGATCTTGACGCCCTTCTCGATACCGTTGAGATTCTCAGCAATCCCGAAACGATGGCGCAGATACAAAAGAGCGAAGAAGACATCGCAGCCGGACGATTCCGGGAGATATCCTCAATAGATGACCTGCTCGGCGAGCTGTCCTGATGGAATGGACGATCAGGAGGACCGATACATTCGTCGAGAGCCTCTCAAAGGTCAAAGACAACAAAGAAGTAATAATCGAACTCGGAAAAAAACTTCAACGCCTGAAACAGGACCCCCTCAATACAGGCGGTTGGCTTTCGGGTGCACTGCACGGGAAGAATGCAACCCGGATTGCAAAGCGTTATCGACTGATATTCCTTCCCGACGAAAGAGAAAGAACAGTGTACCTGATAGCAGTCGATCATCGCCGGCACGTCTACAGGTTGCGGTGAAGGCCTGGAGCACCAGGTTGCTCCCCTTCCAGGCAGTTGCGAGTCGAAGACCTTCGGTCTTCTGCCGCTCGCAAACGAGCGCCAGTCGCGCACAAAAAAAATCCCCGCCTGCAGATGAAGACCGCCCGACGCATTAGAGCGTCTTATCAACCAATATCCACGACTCGTTATCCTCAAATTTCCCCACGACCACGATCCGCGTCGCGTCCGGAACAGACCACGATTTGGTCGCCCCCGCCCGGGTTTCAAGCGTGAAATTCTCGTTTTCCGGATCCGTCCCGCCGATCCAGCACGTAATCTCCGTGATCCGGTCCATGTTCATCCCGCCGTGCACAATGAACGTGACGTTATCCCCCGACCGGGTCGCCGTCACCACGACGGTCTTGGGCTCCTCCGGGAGCCCGATCCCGAAGACCAGCGATGCCACGATTGCCGCGAGGGTGACCACGACCGCCACCATCAGGATCGTGCTCAGCACCTCCGAGACCCCGCCCTCGATATCCGCGCCTGCCATTAAAAGAAATATCGCGATAAATCGGATAAAAGGCTGCTCATATCGAACCGGGCGGCAGGGAGGCTTCCCCGTTGCTCGGATTCTCCATTCTTGATGAGGGCGAAGAGGTGATCGAGAACCATAGTTACTGTAAACTACTGTAGCAAGGGGATAATGTTACGGTAGACAGGCTACTGCATCATAATATGACGATCCCGGTTATCATGGAACCCTCCGCAGAGGCAGCACCTCTCGGGCGGCGGGATCGAGGACGACGTCGAGCTCGAATACCTCATGCTCACGGACATCGGTCCTGAACCCTGCCGGGGTACGGCGCGTGCTTCGAGCTGGACGAGAAGCGCCGACCAGATCCGGCCACCGGTTCTTCTGCGGGGGTTTCGATAGAAAATTACTGTCCGTACCGATTCCGGGGCGAATACACGCCCCGAGCTGCCTCCCCACGATCCGTCAGACAACGGCCTGCGAAGGCCCCTTCCGGTCCTCTCTCTGCCCTTACGGGCGCATAAGAGATCCCTGTTTTTATTATAAAAATTTGAGAATAAATCACCGTAAAGGATATATATTTATACCACTATCCCCCATTCACCGGCTACCCTATAACCGGGTCTTAAATCGAAATTCGCGATCCGTCTGCCGGACGCCCCGGCGAGCACCTGCTTTAGCAAGCCCGTTTGTGCTACCGGCAGGTATCCGCCGCCGTCCCGCGGACAGGGAGCGATTGTCAAGGGGGAAAAAATGAAAAAACTTACGTATCTGACACTGTTATGTGCAGTCGTCATCGTCGGGCTGCTGGCACCGCCGGTTACGGCGGCGAAAACTGCTCCGGGAGATCTGGTACCGTTTGCCGTCTTCCCCGGGTCGCAGGAGAACCCCGACATCGACGGAACTATGGTCGTCTGGGAAGACGGCCGGGATGGGAACAAAGAGATCTACTTCTCGGACAGTCCGGGCACCTCCGGCACCAGGATAACAAACGATCCTGCCTCACAGGAGAGGCCGTCCATCTCGGGCAACTACATCGTCTGGCAGGATGACCGGAACGGAAACTGGGATATCTACCTCTATAAGCGCTCGACAGACGAGACAACCCAACTCACCAATGACGCGGGCAAGCAATGGCTCCCGATCGTCCGCGGGAACTACGTTGCCTGGTACGACGACAGCAGCGGCGATACCAACATCGTCCTCTACGACATCGCCGCCGGCAGCGTGAAAGACGTCATCGAGTGCGACGCGAAGACGACGATCCCCGGCGGGAGCACCGAGTTCAAGCCCGCACTCTCGGAGAAGTACGTCGCCTGGGTCGAAGAGGCCAACGAGAGGATCCAGTATTACTCCATCAACGACGGCGAGATAAAAGGGGCGGTATCCACGAGCACGGCGATTCAGTCCTGGCCCTCGCTCTACGGGAGCATCATCGCCTGGGAGGATAACCGGCACGGGAACCCCGACATCTACATGACCAATCTCGACGACCCGTTCGAAGGGGAGCATAGGATCACCTCCGACGGCTCCGACCAGGTTTCGCCGGCGCTCACCGGACAGATAGTCGCATGGGAGGACAAGCGGGACGCACCGAGAAGCATCTACATGTACGACCTCAGCCACCTCCCCGACGGTGAAGAGATGGCCGTGCCCACCGCCGGCGGCGAACAGCTTTACCCCGCCGCCAGCGGTAACATGATCGTCTGGCAGAAAGCCCGCGATACCACCTCGGACCTCTACATGTTCATGTACGATCCCGAGGGAGAGCCGATCGAGGTCGCGAGAATCGATGTCGAACCATCTGAAGCTACGCTGGATATCGACGACGAGGTGAAGTTCAACGCCACCTGTTACGACGAGAACGACGAAGCCATACCCGACCTGGAGGTCTCCTGGTCGTGTGGCAACGGAACCGTCGGATACGTCGACTCCGGCGGCTACTTCCTCGCTTACGAAGCGGGCACGGCGACCGTCATCGCGTCGGCGGGCGGCATCACTGGAACCGCGACCGTCACCGTCAACCCCGACGAACCGGTAGAACCGGTCGTGACGCGCATCGCGATCGACCCGTCCACGTTCACGCTCGATCTCAGCGCGACGAAACAGTTCACCGCAACCGCCTTCGACCAGTTCGAAGAAGAGATGGCCGGCGTTGAGTTCAACTGGTCGTGCAGTGACGAAACCATCGGTGAGATCGACAGTACCGGTCTCTTCACCGCGAAGGCCGCGGGCACGGCGACCGTCACCGCGTCGGCAGACGGCATCTTCGCGACCGCGACCGTCACCGTCACGGACGAAGAGCCGGTCGCAACCGAGATCGAGGTCACACCGACCGCAGCCACCCTCGATGTCGACGACACGCAGCAGTTCACGGCAACCGTCCGCGACCAGTTCGGCGGCGAGATGACCAGCGTCGCGGTCACGTGGGCGAGCGGCAACACGACCGTCGGAACCATCGATGAGTCCAGCGGAATCTTCACCGCTCTCGCTGCAGGCACAACGACCGTCATCGGAACGGCCGGCGGCCTCACCGGAACCGCGACCGTCGCCGTCGGCTCCGGCTCACCGGTAGACCCGGTCGCGACAGAGATCGCGATCACACCCGCCACGGCCGCCCTGGACGTCGAGGACATCCAGAAGTTCATCGTGACCGTCTATGACCAGAACGGCAACGCCATGCCCGCCGGGGAGACCGCCTGGTCGAGCAGCGACGAGAACGTCGGCACCATCGATGCGGACGGATTCTTCACCGCTCTCGCTGCAGGCACAACGACCGTCACCGGAACGGCCGACGGCCTCACCGGAACCGCGACCGTCACTGTCGACGAACGGCCCGCGTTCGCGAAGATCGCGGTCATGCCGTCCGCGGCAACGCTCGAGGTCGGCGAAGACCTGCAGTTCGAAGCCGTCGCGTTCGACCGGTTCGGCAACATCGTTGAGGACGCAGGAGTAACCTGGGAGTGCAGCGGCCCGTGTGTCGGCGAGATCGACTGCTGCGGTGTCTTCACCGCTCTTGACGCGGGCACGGCGACCATCACCGCATGCGGAGACGGCGCTGAAGGAACCGCAAGCGTCACCGTGAACTGCAACGACCCCGTCCTCTCCCGCATCGCCATCACGCCGTCGGCGATCACGCTCGCCAAAGGCGACACCGCGACGTTCACCGCGACAGCGTTCGACCAGGACGGCTGCGAGATGCCCGACGCCGAGATCGAGTGGGAGTGCAGCGATGAAACTGTCGGCGAAGTCGACGGTACCGGGTTCTTCGCGGCTTTCACCGCCGGCACGGCGACCGTCACCGCAACGGCAAACGGCGTAACCGGGACGACGGAGATAGAAGTCACCGATGAGTCCACGGGTGTCGTGGTCTCCCCGTCGGCGATCATCCTCGACGTCGGCGAGACATGGCAGTTCACCGCGACCGTGTATGACCTGCAGGAGAACGCCTCCGATCCCGCGATAACCTGGTCCTGCGAAGACCCGGAGATCGGCGATATCGACGCAGATGGTCTCTTCACCTCACACGGCGAAGGCAGCACGTCCGTCACCGCAACGGTTGCCGGAGAGACCGCGACCGCGACCGGGACCGCGACGGTGACCGTCCGGTCGACGTCGCCGGAACTTGCGCGGATCGAGGTCAGCCCGTCCGACTTCTGCATCCCCGCCGGGAACAGCCTGACGCTCATCGCCAGAGGACTCGACCAGTATGGCTTCCCCATGGACATCGATGTGACCTGGGAGAGCAGTGACCTGTGCGTCGGCACCATCGACGAGTGCGGCGTCTTCAACGCTCTCTGCGACGGTGAGGTGCGGCTCATCGCATCGGCTGACGGGATCTCCGGCGCCGCCTGCGTGACCGTTCTGCCCTCGCTCCCGGTCCCGGCCTGCATCGAGGTCGAACCGCTTGAAGCCACGCTCGCGCCCGGAGGAACCCGGGAGTTCACAGCCACGGTCTTTGACCAGTGCGAGAACGTGATGGACTGGGTCCGGGTAGCCTGGTCGTGCTCCGATGCGGACCTCGGCACGATAGACCAGGCCGGAATCTTCGCGGCGTTCGCAGAGGGATCAGCAGACGTGACGGCGTGTGCCGGCGGCGTGGAGGGAACGGCGTCGGTCACCATCACGGCGGCGCCCACGACCGATCCCACGCCGGATCCCGGGAACAACGGCGGATCGACCAAACACACCCAGAGCGATGGCGGCGGCAGCTCCGGCCCCTCCTTCTCCGCGGGGACCTGCGAGAACCTGAAGAGCGGCGAGACGTTCACGTTCTCGGACATCAGCGTCTCATCGATCGGTAGTGTTTCCATCACGGCGGCCGGCAACATCCCGAAACTGCTGCTTACCGTGAAGGAGACGGGGTGCCCCAACCAGGCTGAGCCTCCCGGCAGCGCCTACGAGTACGTCGAGATCGCCCTCTCGTGGGCGAACCAGAACGACATCAGCGGTGCGACGGTGACGTTCACCGTCCCGGCGAAGTGGCTCGAGGAGCATGGCATGCTCCCGGAGGACGTCAGGCTCATGCGCTACGTCGACGGCGACTGGCAGATCCTGGAGACCGAGGTCATCGGTGAGGAGAACGGGAAATACCGCTTCCAGGCAACCACCCCCGGATTCTCCACCTTCGCAGTCGCCGCGATGCCGGAGAACGCGACCGTAACCACGACCGCCACGCTCGAGGAGACGAACGCCACGGCCACGGTGACCCCGACCGAAGAGGTGACGGCGGAGCAGACGACCGCCGCGCCGACGACGACACCCGCGGCACCGCTCATCTACGCGCCCCTCCTCGCCCCGCTGGCCTTCCTCCTCTGGGGAAGAAGAAAGAACTAACCCCACCTTTTTTTTGGCGCGCCCACGGTGCGGTTCCCGGGACGACGAAGTCCGGGTTCAGCCGGGCTCCCGGTTACGGTCGTTGACTTCTGCAACGGCATCTTCGAGAGTGGCCCGGGTGATCCCTGCCGGTGGACAGCGCTTTGACGAACGGCAGACTCCGCCCGGGCCGACCAGGACCAGCTAGAAGGAGCGGGGCTGGCTTGATCCGTCCGCCCGCTACTACACGAACGCCCCGGCCAATCCACTCTACGACGCCGTGGAAAGAATCGTGGAACGGGTCGCCCGGCGGAGGAGCCGGCGGGACCCTGCCGCGATGCGCTGACCGGCAGGGCACCCGGGCGATGAGCAGCGGCTTCACTCAAAAACCCGTGACCATACCGTTCCCCGGGAGAATATACGCGGCCAGAGGCCTCCCCTTCTCCCGGCAGAAGACGGTCCGTGGAGAGCCTCTCAGGGTCTCCCTGCGGCCCTATAGACACATGAGAGATTCCTGTATTTATTATAAAAATTTGAGAATAAATCACCGTAAAGGATATATATTTATACCGCTATTCCCCCATTCACCGGCTACCCTATGACCGGGTCTTAAATCAAAATCCGCAGTACACTTGCCGGGTGCTCTGGTGAGCACCTGCTTTAGTGGTCTGTTTGTGTCTACCGGAAGGTATGCACCGCGATCTCGCAGGTGGAGAGCAATTCATGCAAGGGGGAAATAAATGACAGAACACAAACATCTGGCACTATTGTGTGCAGTCGTCGTCATCGGGCTGCTGGCATCGCCGGTTATGGCAATGCCTGCTCCAGGGGAGCACATTTACAGGGGCTTTGACAAGGCCCAGAACTACCCTGATATCGATGGCAGCACAATCGTCTGGGAAGACGACCGAAACGGGGACATGGACATCTATCTCGGGACGATCGACGAATTTCGATCCAGACCGACCGGTTATACCGGAGAGAGATTAACGGACAATCTTTCCTCACAGGAAAGGCCGTCCATATCCGGAGACTACGTCGTCTGGCAGGATGACCGGAACGGAAACTGGGATATCTACCTCTATAAGCGCTCGACAGACGAGACAACCCAACTCACTAATGACACGGGCAAGCAGTGGCTGCCTGCCATCCACGGGGATTACATCGCCTGGTACGACGACAGCAGCGGCGATACCAACATCGTCCTCTACGACATCGCCGCCGGCAGCGTGAAGGACGTCATCGAGCGTGACGCGAGGACAACGATCCCCTTCACGGCAGTGACTACCGAGTTCAAACCCGCCCTCTCGGAGAAGTATCTCGCCTGGGTGGACGATGCTGACGGAGAGAGGATCTGGTATTACGACATCCAGAACGAAGAGGTTGTAGGACCGATCTCCACGATTCAGGCGATCCAATCCTGGCCCTCACTCTACGGGAGCACCATCGCCTGGGAAGATTACCGGCACGGATCGGGAGACTCTGAGATCTACATGACCGATCTCGACGACCCCTCCGGTGGGGAAGAGCGAATCACCACAGCCCCCAGGAATCAGGTCTCACCGGCAATCAGCGGGAGCATCATCGCCTGGGAAGACACGCGGGATGAATCGCGGAGCATCTACCTGTACGATCTCTCCGCCGAGAAAGAGATGTCCGTATTTGTGCCCGAAGACGCGGCCAACGATGAGCAACTCTACCCTGCCGTCAGCGACAACACCATCGTCTGGCAGAGGGGCAAGAGCCCTGATTCGAACCTCTATATGTTCGTCTATGACCCTGCAGGATTGACCGAACCGGTACCGACGGCCATCGAGGTCACACCGCTCACGGCCACCCTCGCGATCAACGAGACGGAGCAGTTCAACGCGACTGTTCTTGACCAGGACAGCAACGCCATGACCGACGTTGCAATCAACTGGACGAGCGGCAATGAGACCGTCGGCACGATCGATGCAGACGGAGTCTTCACCGCCCTCGCCGCGGGCACGGCAAACGTCACGGCAACGGCAGGCAATGTAACCGGAGAAGCGACTGTCACCGTCAGTGCCGAGGAGCTGAGCCTGGACAGCATTCAGGTCACACCGCTCACAGCCACCCTCGCGATCAACGAGACGGAACAGTTCACCGCGACTGCCCTCGACCAGTTCGGCAACGCCATGACCGACGTTGCAATCAACTGGACGAGCAGCAACGAGACCGTCGGCATGATCGATGCGGAGGGTGTCTTCACGGCCCATGCTGAGGGGACGGCAAACGTCACGGCAACGGCAGGTGACGTAACCGGAGAAGCGACTGTCACCGTCAGCGCCGAAGAGCTGATCCTGGACAGCATTCAGGTCACACCGCTCACGGCCACCCTCGCGATCAACGAGACGGAGCAGTTCAACGCGACCGCCCTCGACCAGTTCGGCAACGCCATGACCGACGTTGCGATCAACTGGACGAGCGGCAATGAGGCCGTCGGCACAATCGATGCGGAGGGTGTCTTCACCGCCCTCGCCGCGGGCACGACAAACGTCACGGCAACGGCAGACAATGTAACCGGATCGGCTACCGTCATTGTCGAAGAGCCGATCCTGGACAGTATTCAGGTCACACCGACCGGGGCCACCCTCGGGATCGGCGATACCCAGCGGTTCATCGTGACCGCTCGCGACCAGGACGGCAACGTCATGAGCGATGTTGCAATCAACTGGACGAGCAGCAATGAGACGGTCGGCACGATCGATGCAGACGGATTCTTCTCAGCCCTCGACGACGGGACGGCGACCGTCACCGCAACAGCAGAGAACGTAACCGCAACGGCGAACGTCACGGTCAACAACGAGGATCCGGCTCTCGCCAGTATCGTTGTTACACCCTCGGAGATCACCTTCGGCTCCAATGAGACACAGCAGTTCACCGCGACCGCTTTCGACCAGTTCGGTGCCGAAATAGCCGGCGTTGAGATCGCCTGGACGAGCAGCGACGAGACCGTCGGCACGATCGATGCAGACGGACTCTTCTCAGCCCTCGACGACGGGACGGCGACCGTCACCGCAACAGTAGAGAACGTAACCGGGACGGCTGAGGTAACAGTCACCACTGCCTCATCGGGAGTTGTTGTCTCTCCGTCGACGATCACCCTGAACGCCGGGGACTCCCGGCAGTTCACCGCGACCGTCTATGACCCGGAGGGCAACGAGACATCCGACGCGGTCGTGACATGGACGATCAGCGACGAGATGGTCGGCACGATCGATGCAGACGGACTCTTCAGCGCGCTTGAGGAAGGCACAGCGACCATCACCGCAACGGCCGAGAACGAGACCGGAACCGCGATGGTGACCGTCGAACTCCCGCCGGCCCCGACCCGCATCGAGATCGAGCCGACCACGGCCACGATTCTGCCCGGAGAAACCCGGCAGTTCACGGCGACCGTCTATGACCAGCGCGACAACCAGATGGACTGGATCAGCGTCACGTGGTCATCCTCTGACCTGGACGCAGGTTCGATCGACCGTGCCGGGCTCTTCGCTGCGTTCGCGGAGGGAACGACGAACGTAATGGCATCGGCAGGCGACGCCTCCGCGGAGGCCACCGTCACCGTCTCGGCAACCGCCGTACCTGAACCCACTCCGGTCACCCCCGGAAGCAGCGGCGGCGGTGGCGGAGGCGGCAGCAGCGAGCCCACGTTCTGTGCGAGGACATGCGAGAATTTGAGAAGCGGCGATACGTTCATGTTCTCGGATCTGACCACCTCGTCGGTCGGCAGCGTCAACGTCACGGCAGCCAGCGCAATCCCGCGGATGATGCTGACCGTGAAGAAGACGACTGCACCCTCGGCGGCGGAGCCTCCTGCCGGTGACGTCTACGAGTATGTCGCGATCACCCCCAACTGGGTGGGCCCGAACGCCATCAGCAGTGCGGAAGTGTTCTTTACCGTCCCCACCGACTGGCTTGAAGGCCACAACATAACCGCAGAGGACGTCAGGCTCATGCGCTACGTCGACGGCGCCTGGCAGCCCCTGGAGACTGAGGTCATCGGTGAGGAGAACGGGAATTACCGCTTCCAGGCAACCACATCCGGGTTCTCCACGTTTGCCATCGCCGCGTCGCCGGTGGATGTGAAGGCGTCGGCGGAAGAGGTAAATGCCACAATTGAGACTACCGAGACGCCTGACGTTACCGGGACGCCTGAGGTGACCGGGAACGTGACGACGGAGCCGACCGCCGCCGCGCCGACGACGACACCCGCGGCACCGCTCGTCTACGCGCCCCTCCTCGCCCCGCTGGCCTTCCTCCTCTGGGGAAGAAGGAAGAACTAACTGACCCTACCTTTTTTTTTGCTGCTCTATCGCGGATGTGCTCTCCGTGGGCCCGCTTGCGGTGCCGGCAGGACCAAACACCATATGCCACCTTCAAGGGTCGCGGCAGCACCCGTCCAGCCAGAACCGGAGCGAAGTCGATACGCGGATGCCGACCGCGCTCTTTTCGTGGAGTTTTGTAAGAGAAGAGAGGGAAGGGGGCACCCCCCCATGCAACCTGTTCGACAGTCTTTCCGTGTTAGTACCCGCTCTAGCCACCCGCTACGGTCGTCGCTGCGCCTATTGGGGTTTCAATCTCCATCGGAGTCCCGGTCTCCATCGGGGTTTCGATCTCCATCGGAGTCCCGGTCTCCATCGGGGTTTCGATCTCCATTGGAGTCCCGGTCTCCATCGGGGTTTCGATCTCCATCGGAGTCCCGGTCTCCATCGGGGTTGTCATCGGCTCCGTGGGGGTCGGCTGGATGCCGTCTCCCTCCGGCATGGTGCATCCTGCCGCCAGTATGCCCACGCCCAGGATGAGAAGCACCGCCAGAAGGACTGAGATTTGCCTCATGGGAGGTGCCATCACACACATGGTATTTATAATTTGCTTACCCGTGCGGGTCGCGGCCGTTGGGGGACTGTCGGAAGCCTCCCGGGGGAGAGGCCCGCTGTTTCCCTTCACCAGCGGCACAGAGGAGGAAGAGATCGAAACGGGAGGGAAGGAGGTGATCCCCCCTCCGCATCACTCCACAATGAAGTCGCCGTTCATGTCGGGGTGGACGTCGCACTGGAAGTAGTAGGTCCCGGGCTCGGACGGCGCCGTGAAGGTGTAGGTGGTCTCGGCGGGCCCGGTGATGATCTCGCCCACGAAGATCTGCTCCGCCCTGAGGGGGCTGTCGTAGACCGCGACGTTGTGGGGGATGCCCTGGTCCTGGTTGTCAAGAACCATCGTCACCTCCGCCCCCGCCGGCACCGTGATCGTCTCCGCGTCGAAGGCGAAGTCCTGTGCAACGATGTTCACCATCGTCCCGGCCCCGGATGCCGTCGCGGGGGGGGTCACGTTCATGGTCTGGTTTCCGACCGGGGGAACAACCACAGGGGTCTCGTTCGCGGTCGCGGGCGGGGTCACGTTCATCGTCGGGGTGGGGCCGGCGGCGGTGGGCGCCACGATCCTCCAGACCCTGCCGGTGCTGGTGGAGTTGTCAGGTCCTCCCACATCGTTCGTCAGCACATAGAGTTCACGCTCGGCATCCTCGCCGAACCCGCGCAGGAACATGCCCAGGGTCTCGTTGGTCTGGCCGGTGATGTTCACCATCTGGACCTCCCACATGGCGTTCGCCTCAGGAGTCAGATTCGCCGCATCCGGCAGCGCTTCTTCAGCCCATCCCTCCGGGGGCGTCGCAACGATGAGGGTGCCGTTGCCCACTGTCCGGCTGTCGCTCCAGTAGCCGAAGACGTAGCTGCCCTCGAGTTCCGGAACAGCGGTCCCGCGGTACACATTGCCGCCGACGACGACGATGCCGAGGTCACGGCCGCCCTCGAAGATGGGGCCGATCAGCGGTTCTCCCTGGTAGCCGGTGGCGTTGCAGGACTCCGGCGGGCTCGTGGTGGCGTTCGGGTCGAAACAGTGCGTGCCCTCACGGATGTTCCAGCCGTAGTTGCCGCCGGTGTAGACGACGTCCACCTCCTCAAAGAGGTTCTGGCCAGCGTCGGCGACAAAGAGCGCGTTATTACCGCCGGAGTCAAACGACATGTAGGCAGGGTTGCGCAACCCATAAGCGTAGATCTCGGGCGGGACGGCATCATAGGCGTAGATGTCGAGGATCTCGGTCCGGTTCTCCGCGAACGGGTTGTCGGGCGGTATACCGTAGAGGCTGCCGGCGAACGTCGTCCACGTCGGGTCGGGCGGGTTCTCCGTCCGGTTGACGGTCATGTTGTCTGTCTGGTTCATCAGCCCGGTCACGTTCTCGGGGGTGACGTTGTCCACGTCGATCCGGAGGATCTTGCCGTAAATCTTCGTGAGGTCCTGGCCGTTCCCGATACCCGGGGTGTGGGCGTTCCCGACGTCGTTCGCCCTTCCGGCATCCCCGAGCGCGACGTAGAGGTAGCCGTCGGCGGGGCTGAAGGCGATCGGGCCGCCGTTGTGGTTATGGTAGGGCTTGTCGATGTACATCAGCACCCTCTCGGAGGCTGCGTTCACCCGGTTCGAGTCTTCGGGGTCGACCTGGAACTCGGAGATGTAGTTCGTGCAGTTCCAGCCCTCGGGAGCCTCCGGCCTTAAGGGTGCGCTGTAGAACGCGTAGACTTTGCCGTTCTCCGCGAACTGTGGGTGGAACGCGAAACCGAGCAGGCCCCGCTCGTCGTAGATCGGCCGGAGGTCGGCCAGGTTGTCCTGGACGTCCAGGAACGGTTCGGGGAGCGTGGTCCCGTTCGCATCGACGGCCCATACCACGCCGATCTGGTCCACGACGAAGAGCCGTCCGGTCCCGTCGTCGGGCGCCGTGAGCGCGAGGGGCGAGGTGAAGTTCTCCGCGACGAGTTCAAGGCCGATCTCGGTCGTGACGTTCGATACGGTCAGGTTCGTCCTGGTCGCGTTGTCCTGGAGTTGCGCGGCAAGCGGGGATCCGGCGTTCGTGAGGTCCGTTGCGTTGCCGCTCACATTCTGCATACTTTCAATCGTCTGGTTTGAACTCTCGTTGATATCGCTGACATTGCTCGATCCCACCTGCGCTGCACCCGCACCCGCGACGAGTGCGAGGACGAGGAGGGATACTATGACAACAGCAACTTTTGTCATGCGGAGCAGGGCACGACATCCGGCTTGATAAGTGTTGCGCCGGAGCGACCGGCCTTACCCCGGGTACACGGTTGAGGTGGGATCTTCATCAGCACAATCCCTTCAGGAGAGGAGGAGAAGAGAGATCCCCCCAGTGATGAGGGGTGCCGGTCACTCCACGATGAAGTCGCCGGTCATCTGCTGGGGGTGGACGTCGCACCGGAAGAAGTAGGTTCCCGGCTCCTCAGGGGCGGTGAAGGTGTAGGTGATGACTGACGGGCCGGTGATGGTCTCGCCCACGTAGATCTCTTCGGCCGCAGAGGAGTCCGTGTAGACCGCAACGTTATGGAGGATGCCGTCGTCCTGGTTGTCGAAGATTATCGTCACCTCCACCCCTGCCGGCACCGTTATCGTGCTCGCGTCGAACGCCATGTTATCGGCGGCGAGCTCGACTGTCGCGATCCCTCCGCCCGCTGCGGTCGTCGCTACCGTTGTGACGCTCGCTGTCTCCGTGGCTGCCGGGGTCTGGGTCTCGGTCGGGGTCGTTACCGTCTCCGTGGGGGTCGGCTGAGTGCCGTCTCCACCCGGCGCGGTGCACCCCGCGACCAGCATGCCGGCGCTCACGATGAGGAGCGCCACGAGAAGGGTTGCATTGGGCTTCATGAGCGAAACGATCCTGTACATGCTATTTATATGTATCCGCACGGGAAGGTCCGCATAGGAGAAAAGGACAGGAGGAGCAGGGCAATCCCGCTCATCGCATGCCGGTGCGCTCCGGGTCACTCCACGATGAAGTCGCCGGTCATAAAGGGATGGCCATCGCACTGGAAGTGGTAGGTGCCGAGCGGGGTCGCGGCCAGGTCGCCCCCGTACTCCTGGGCGACCGCCCCGGAGAGAGGACTGCACACCCTATCCCCAGGGTGAAGATCAGGAGTCCCGGAAATCCGACAATTCCGGCGATCTTCTCCGGTAAGGCCGGGTTTTCGGCAGGGACAGGATTAAGTAGGGAACTCGCATATCCCCGCCTATGATACGCACAAAACGGATCTACGAAGAACCCTCGGTGGACGACGGCGTCCGGGTCCTTGTCGACCGGATCTGGCCGCGAGGGATCTCGAAGGAGAAGGCGTTACTCGACCGGTGGGAGAAGGACCTCGCGCCGTCGGGCGAACTGCGCCGGTGGTTCGGGCACGACCCGGCGAAGTGGGAGGAGTTCCTGCGGCGCTACCGGGCCGAACTTGAGGGGAAGGCGGAGGCGCTCGCCCGGCTCCGGCGGGAGGCAGACGAGGGGACCATCACGCTCCTCTACGCCGCCCGGGACGAGACCCACAACAACGCCTTGGCGCTGAAACGGTATATCGAGGAGGAATGAGGGGGCCGGCGCGGAACAGGAAAGCGTTTAAGGCATGGCGGCCGACAGAAACCTGAATGAGCTCCTTACACCGCACGGGAGCGGACTTTCTCCTGATCAACCTCCTCCTTCTCGTTCTCACCCAGCCCGGCGCACTCGCCCTTGCCGGGTTCGATCCGCCGTTCGGCCTGACAGTGAGCACCACCACCTGGATGGCCGCGTTCGTCGGCGCCTCCCCTCTCGCCATCCTCTACCTCCTCATAAAGAGCGAGGGCCTCGGCCGGCGGTTCCTCCCGGCGACGGTGGCCTACATCGTCCTGGTGCTTGCCGTCGCCTATGCATCGTACCTCCTGCAGCAGCCCCTCTTCGAGGGGTTCAGGGCGCCGGGGTATGAACAGACCTTCCCGGTCTTCCTTGCCGCCTCCATCCTGACCGCCGTCATCTCCGTAACGCTCCTGCCGGCCGGCCTCCTCGCCTATGCCGAAAACCTGCCCCTGCTCGCCGTGAACGTCGTGCTCCTCGCGGCAGCCGTGCTGCTCTGGCACCTGCGCTCGCGGGGCGAAGGGCCGTACGGGGATCACTGAACGGGTGTACCCCGCAGAGTGACAGCACGCTTTTCTCTCCGGACAGCGATGGCTGGTTTATATCCGGCGCATCCCACGCTGCCGGAGAGGTGAAACGAGCATGGAAAACGGACCCAGAGGAGCAATCCTCCAGAGAGACGGCACATCATACGCGATCGTGCCGAGAACGCCCGCCGGAATTGTCAGCCCTGAGCACCTGGAGAGCATCGTCAAGGTCGTCAGGCGCTATGAGATCCCCGTCATCAAGATGACGTCGGGACAGCGGATGGTACTCGTCGGGATCAAAGAAGAGGACGTCGAGAGCATCTGGAACGAACTCGGGATGACCGTCGGGCAGGCGACCGCGCCCTGCGTCCACTACGTCCAGGCATGCCCGGGGACGGTGACCTGCAAATACGGCAAGCAGGACTCCCTGGGCCTCGGGCTCGAGGCCGAGGAACTCTACCAGGACATGAACCTGCCGGCAAAACTCAAGATGGGCGTCTCGGGATGCCCCCGGTGCTGCGGCGAGAGTTACCTCCGGGATATCGGCATCGTCGGGAACGCGAAAGGCTGGACGGTCATCTTCGGCGGCAACTCCGGCGGCCGGCCCCGAATCGGCGACGTCGCCGCAAAAGACCTCACGAAAGAGCAGGCTCTCGACCTTACCCGTCGGCTGCTCGAGTACTACCGGGAGAACGCCAAACCGGGAGAGCGGACCGCACGGTTCGTCGAGCGGGTCGGGTTCGACGCCGTCAAAAAAGACGTCCTGACCTTCGCCCCCTACATACCGCTGGACTCCGTCTGACCGGGGTTACGCGGAAGGGGGCCGCACCCCCATCTCGTCTCCCGCCGGGCCGCCGATGCAATCGGCGTTCGCGATCATCCTGTTGACGAACTGCCTCTGGACGCAGGTGATGAACGGGAGGGTGATCACGACGGCGTTCCGGACCCCGTCCTGGCGGTAGACGATCATGCAGACGCGGTCGTCGGCGATGAAGATATACTCGAGCAGGAACGCCGACCCGTCCACCGGGATCGGGCCGCAGTAGATCTTCTCGAAGATGTTCTCCTGGAAGAAAGTGCAGAAGGGCTTCGGGACGTAGAGGGACGCGTCCCCGAGCGGCTTTTTGATCCCGCGCTTCCCGTTCGGGAGGAGGACGCTCACCGGGTGGTCCCGTGATGCATCGGCGATCAGCCGGGCGAACTCCCCGATCTCCCGGTAGTCCAGGCAGACGACGGCAAGGTCGCGGGCGACGCCCCCGGCAAGCGACTCCGCGTGGCGCCGGATGCTCCACTCCCCCTGCACGTACCAGATCGGCGAGTTCTTCGCCCGGGCATCGAGCGAGAGGGCGTCGAGACCCTGCACCGCCGCCGTCGCCGCGGCATCCACGGCACTCTTTAAGTGGTGGATGACGACGGCGGGCTCGGCCGGGATGTAGACGTGCGGGCTTCCCCGCCGGACAGTGATGAAACCCCGGCCGGCAAGCCCTTCGGCGATGTCGTAGACCCTCGGGCGCGGGACGCCGCTCGCCTCGTGGATCTGACGGGCGCTCCCCTCCCCGATCCCAACGAGGGCGGCGTAAACCCGGGCTTCGTACGCCGTCAGCCCGAGCGCCGTGAGGCTCCGGATCAGGTCATCCATAGTTGTTACTATAAGAGTTACACGAGAGTTAAACCTTCGGGAGTAGCATACCTGGTAAGATTGTTGACCATGCAGCTACGAGCAATTCTTGAGCGTATCCGGCGGTTCATCGGCCGGGAAGGCAGCACCCGTTCCGGAACCGGCCCCGACGAGGTCAGCTCCCTCCTCATCGACACCTTCAGTGAAGACGGCGGGGAGGAGGCGGGACGCGGAGGGCCGGTATCGGCGGCGGCCATCCGGGCGGCATGCCGCCGGATGCAGAACGCGAAGACAAAGGGCGACCTCCTCCGCATCATCGCGGACGAAGTGGCGGCATACGACCTCCGCGATCTTGAGGCGATGAACGCCCGGTTCGAGCGCAAAGTGAGCCACCTCCCCGAGGACTACCGCGACCGGCTTCTTGAAAGCGTCAGGGAGGAGATCTTCGGGGCGCACCACCGCCTGCTCCTCCTCTCCCGGAACGGCGGCCGCGAACTGGACGACCCCCCGAACCCGGCGCTCGGCGGCTACTGCTCAATGGTGGCGGAGGCCTGTGCCGCAAAGGCGCGGGAGAAAGACCCGAAGCACCTCTACCTGAAGTACCTCCTCTCCGCGTTCACCATGTTTGTTGTGGAAGAACCCGCTCATCCCGTCGGCACCCCGTTCCCCGGCGGGCAGATCGTCGACGAATGGGAGGGGACCTACCTCTGCCCGGTCAGGGATATGGCCGACGACGTGGCTTTTGCCCTCTGCCCCTACTGCCCGGCGGTCCAGAGTACGGAACCGACCTACCCGGAGATGCGGGCCCGCCGGCATGAGCGGAGGCGGCGGGAGTGCCTCGCGAACTACTGGACGAATTATAAGGGATGAGTGAGATGAGACTATCTGGAGATGAACGATATGAAGATTGTTGATGTATCACAGGAACCGATCAGCGAGACGCCACACCACGTCGATGCCCGCAAGGTCTACGACACCGAGCACGCGACGGCGGTGGTGATCACGCTTGCGCCGGGAGAGTCGCTCAAAAAGCACATAACCCCGGTGGACGTCTTCTTCTATGTCCTCGAAGGCACGGGGATCGTCGAGATCGGCGATGAGCGTGCCGAGGTCGGGGCCGACCGCCTTGTCGAGAGCCCGGCAAAGATCCCGCACCGCTGGATGAACGAGAGCGACGGCACCTTCCGGGTGCTGGTGGTGAAGGTCCCGCGGCCGACGACCGGGACGCGGCTGCTGTGAGGATAGATGGTCGTTGAGTCGATCCCGAAGGCCGCAGGGTTCGTCTACGGCATTCTCGCGTTTGCCGCCCTCGCATGGCTCTGGTATTCCGGCCGGTTCACCCGGCGCCGTGCGCTGCCGTTCCTCGCAGCCTCGGCGCTCTTCGGGTTCCTGGTCTTTGCGCCGGTCTTCCCCTACCAGTTCCAGCTCCTCGTCCTCCGGGACGCGGCGGCGCTCGGCTCGCCGCTTCCTATGGCAATCGTGGGACTGCTCGCCTTCATCGTCCTCACCCTCGTATTCGGCCGGATCGTCTGCGGGCAGGTCTGCCCGGCGGGCGCCGTCCAGGAACTCATGCACCTCGTGCCGGTCGCAAAGCATGGCCGCGCCGAAAGCCGGGTCCCAACGGCGGTCAGAGCGGGCGTCTTCGTTGTCTTCCTCGCCGCAGGGTTCGGCCTCTCGGTGAACCTCCTTGGGCTCCTGGGCCTCCCGGCCTTCTTCAATCTCACGGTCGCGAGCGTCTCGTTCTTCGTCTTCCTTGCGATCGTCCTCCTCTCCGCCGTCGTTTACCGGCCGTTCTGCCGCTACGCCTGTCCCTACGGCGCACTGCTCGCCCCGGCGGCAGCAAAGGCCGTCTTCCGGCTCCAGCGGACGGACGCCTGCATCGGCTGTGGGAAGTGCGAGCGGGCATGCCCAACCGGGGCGGCAGATCCGTCCGCCGGACCCGGTGAGTGCTACCTCTGCGGCCGGTGCACGGAAGCCTGCCCGGTGGACGGGGCGCTCATCTACACGCGGGCGGGAAGAGAAATGTAAATAGACAGAGAGCAGAGTAAAGAAAAAGGCTGGTGCAATAGTGGCTGAAGAGAAGCGTTCAGAGTTGCGGGGGAAGGTCCTCCGGCTGGCGGACCTCGTCGCCTACCAGGACGGAACCGTGGCAAGCAGGATGATCGTCAACAAACCGGTAGGGAGCATCACCCTGTTTTCGTTCGACGAGGACGAGGGGCTCTCGGAGCACACCGCGCCCTACGACGCGGTGGTGACGATCCTTGACGGCGAGTGCGAGGTCTGGGTCGCGGGCGAGACGCACCATATGCGTGAGGGCGAGACGATCATCTTCCCGGCAAACGTCCCCCACGCCCTCTCGGCCATAACCCGGTTCAAGATGTCGCTTACGATGATCCGGGAGTGAGCGCATGACGAACGAGAAGGAAGGCAACTACTGCACTGTCTGCGGTGGGATCCGGCCGGATGGAATCAAGATCAGGACGGTCCTCGTGGACGGGAAGGAGACCGGCATCAACCAGCTCGACTTCATTCTCGCCGGCGTGCGGGACCTGCACCTCGAGGACGACGCCGCGGTTCGCGCCGAACTCCTCAGTTGGGCCGGAGAATTCAATTTTATCCCGACAAAGAAGCGAGAGGCTTACGGCGACGCCCTGATGCGGGAGTACAGGGGAACCCCGGAGTGAGCGGCCGGCGCCGGAGCGGTTTCCGGTGCTCTGTCTCCTTCAGAGAACGCTCTTTTTTCTCACCACGGGTCTTTTCTGAAGACCGTTTTTTGACCATCCGGCTTCCACCTGCCGGTAGTGCCAGTGGGAATACCCGGACATCCAGCCGGCAAAAAAAGGTTAGGCGCTGATGGCAGCCAGTCTGCCATCTTCGCGCACGAAGAGCCAGTACCCCTCGGTCGGGGAGAGTCTCTGGTTCTCGCCCTGCGCCCCGGTCACATTGTTGATGAGCGCCGGCTGGTAACTCTGGTCCTCTGCGTCATAGCCAACGACATAGACCCAGATGTCTTCCACCGACGTGAGTGCGTTATCCGCACTGCGCTCCGTCAGGTCGGAGTAGCCGATGGCGTTCCAGCCCGGACTGAGCGTCTTGACTGCGGGAGACCGCACCGGGTTGGTGCTGAGCATCAGCTCCACAGTTGTCTCCTCAGTCGAGTAGACCCAGTATCCCTCAAGGACCATCAGGGTCTCGTTCTCGCCCAGAGGCTCAAAGCCGCCCGCCGGGGTGTAGGTGTAGATCGGCCGCCCGTCGGTGTCGACATCCGCAAAGACCGCTGCTGCTGTGTCGTTGCCGACAGAGAGCTGCCTCGGGATAGAGATGAAGTTCCAGCCTTCATAGAGCTGGAGATCCACGGTCTCCCCCGGTGGTACCGGAGTCGGTGTCACGTTCACCGTCGGTGTCGGTGTCACGTTCACCGTCGGTGTCGGTGTCACGTTCACCGTCGGTGTCGGCGTCACGTTCACCGTCGGTGTCGGCGTCACGTTCACCGTCGGCGTCGGCGTCACGTTCACCGTCGGTGTCGGCGTCACGTTCACCGTCGGTGTCGGCGTCACGTTCACCGTCGGTGTCGGCGTCACGTTCACCGTCGGTGTCGGTGTCACGTTCACCGTCGGTGTCGGCGTCACGTTCACCGTCGGTGTCGGCGTCACGTTCACGGTCGGTGTCGGCGTCACGTTCACGGTCGGTGTGGGTGTCACGTTCACGGTCGGTGTGGGTGTCACGTTCACGGTCGGTGTCGGCGTCACGTTCACGGTCGGTGTCGGTGTCACGTTCACCGTCGGTGTCGGCGTCACGTTCACGGTCGGTGTCGGTGTCACGTTCACCGTTGGCGTGGGTGTCACGTTCACCGTCGGTGTCGGAGTTGGTGTCATCGTTGGGGTCGGTGTCGGGATCGGGGTGTCCGGTGGAATCAGGACATCGTCGAGCACGTAGACCACGATGTTGTTCGTGATCTGGATCTGGGTCACAACAACGATGTTGTTGATGAGCAGCTGGCCGTCGGTAAGCGAGACGTTGACATCCGTGCCCGCAACTGTCGGCAGGGAGATCTGGCCGTTGGTCGAATTCTCGCACAGCATCACGAGCTCTTCAATCGTGTAGTCGCCCTGAATGACGTGGTAATCAAGAATGTTGTTTAAGAGCGTCGTGTTGTTCATGATCGTCGAAAGCGTCTCGTTGCCCAGCCCGTCGAACGCTTCGTTGGTCGGAGCGCATATCACGTAACTCCTGTTCGCCTCGAGCCTCTCGCCGAGAGTGGAATTGTTTACCAATCCGACGAACGTCGTCAGGTTCTCCTGCCCTGAGAGCCCTGCAACGATCTCTTCGGTGATGTTGACTTCCGGCGTCACGTTCACGGTCGGTGTCGGTGTCACGTTCACGGTCGGTGTCGGCGTCACGTTCACCGTCGGTGTCGGTGTCACGTTCACGGTCGGTGTCGGCGTCACGTTCACGGTCGGTGTCGGCGTCACGTTCACGGTCGGTGTCGGTGTCACGTTCACGGTCGGTGTCGGTGTCACGTTCACGGTCGGTGTCGGTGTCACGTTCACCGTCGGTGTCGGTGTCACGTTCACCGTCGGTGTCGGCGTCACGTTCACGGTCGGTGTCGGCGTCACGTTCACCGTCGGCGTGGGCGTCACGTTCACCGTCGGTGTCGGTGTCACGTTCACGGTCGGTGTCGGTGTCACGTTCACCGTCGGCGTGGGCGTCACGTTCACCGGCGGCAGTCCGCCGGTCACGTTGAAGGCCTGCTGGACGGGGCTCCCGTTCACCAGGATTGGCACGTCGGGTCCCGGGAACTCATGGACGCCCGGCTCCCCTTCGTCGACGTGGAGCATGGCATAGAGCACCGGCGTGGCGTCCTCGACCTCGATCGCCACTGTCACATTCTCGTTCACGCCCTCGCTGATCGGGCTGTAGCCGATGATCGGCCCGGGTGTTCCGTTCAGGTCGGCATGGATGTCAGCCCAGCCCGTCTGGTTGATCGTGGCGTTGTCAACAATCACCGTTGCGTTTACAATCGGCTGATCGGAGACATTAACGGACGGCGTAACGTTCTCTCCCGGTGTCGGGGTCACGTTTTCTCCCGGCGTCGGCGTCACGTTCACGGTCGGTGTCGGGGTCACGTTTTCTCCCGGCGTCGGGGTGACGTTCACTGTTGGCGTCGGCGTCACGTTCACCGTCGGTGTCGGGGTCACGTTTTCTCCCGGCGTCGGGGTGACGTTGACTGTCGGAGTCGGCGTGACGACTGCCCCAATCACGCTCACGTTCAAGACCAGCGTATACGCGGCATCCTCCAGGGTGTGCGTCGGAGGTCCATAGGAGAAGGTCACGTTGTCCCCGTCGGTCACATTCGTCACCGCAGGCCCGGTCGTGCCCTGCTCGCCGTTCACCCAGTATGTCCAGTTGTTCGGCGTCTCATTTACAAGTTCATTCTCAATACCTGCAATCGATAGAATGCTGAGATTTCCCTCTTCTGGAGGCAGGTCTTCAGCAACCTGAAACTCAAACATCCCGAGGACCGAGGAGGCGTTAAGTGCTCCAAGCACCGTCGCCTCCGGCACCTCGTACGTTTCGGTGCTGTTTACCGGTGTAATGTTTACAGTCTCATCAGGGTCCAGTTCGACAGGGCCTTCTCCAATCGAGACCGCTATGCTTGCGGCGGAGATCGACAGGAGAAGGACGATGCACAAACCGAACAGTACAGATCGTCTCATACATATCCCCCCTTGCAGGCAAGAGAATAATCGAGGTAATATAAATATATTATGATAATAATCTTCGAACGCGTATAGCGCTAAATCCAGACTTGAATTCCGGCATTTACCTCATCTCATCCCCCATGAAAATACACTCTCCTGCCACAGGGGCCGGACCGGAGGATCTCCGGAGGTGCCCGATTCTATTCCACGCTCTCCAGAGCCGGCCGGATCTCTTCCCGGCAGGAAGGAATGATAGGACAACGCCCGCAGAAACTACAATGCTTCAAAAATAAGGGTGTATCATGCCCGGAACGGCGTTCGATAGCCTTCCGGACGCAGGGGCCGGCGGCGGTGCCAGCCGCCCGCCGTCCCGCTGTTTCACATCACTGTACGACGCCCACCAACCCGGTATCGTTCTCGGCCGGCGTCGGGGTCTCCTCCATCATGGTCTGGTTCTCAGCCGCCGTCAGGTTCACGCCTGGCGGCACCAGCACCTGATCGATGATGTGGATCACACCGTTCGTCGTGTTGATGTCCGCCATGGTAACGGTGGCGTTCTCGACCATGACCTCGCCGTCGGTGGCGGAGACGTTCAGGTCCTCACCGGCGAGCGTGGTGAGCGTGCTCATGTTCTCGCCCGCGGTCTCGTTCTCGCCTCCAAGAAGCCCGCTGAAGATATCAAGAACTCCACCTTCGGACTCATTTCCGGCCTGATCCTCCTGGTCGGTCTGGTTCCCGGCCATGCTGGTGATGTTCTCCGCGGTGTACTCTCCCTCGACAACGTGGTACTGCAGAACCATCGTCAGGTTGTCGGTCTCGTTCATGAGCTGGTTCACGGTATCGTTCCCGAGAGCGTCGAACGCCTCGTTGCTCGGGGCAAAGAGCGTGTAGGGTCCACCCGAGTTCAGGGTGTCGTAGAGTCCCGCCGCAGTGATTGCTTCGGCCAGCCTTGTTAAGTTCTCGTCCTCGCTGATGTAGGCGGCAATCGTCATGTTCGCCGTCTGGTTATCCATCTGCCCGGTCTCGCCCATGGGCGTCGCCGTTGCATTCTCGTCTCCGATTACCGCCGCTGTTACGGCAAACGGCATCGCAAGAAGAGCAAGAATGCATGCGCATAGAGTTATCCATCGTTTCATATTACCATCCCCCCTTGGGAGAGGGGAAGGATAGGTGCTGAATTATATAAATCTTGCCATAATTATAATAAATATCGCGATTGTCCAACAGGCATCTCAAACATATTTTCTGACACACCGGGAACCTTGACCTTGACCACCCAGGCACGACCCCCAAATCTCTCATCGCGCCCGGGAAGGCTCTCCGTCTCGCGTGCTGCCGGAAGATCAACGAGGCTTGCCGGCAATTCAGATCTCTAAAGCCGCACCAGCACAGCTTTCTCCTCCATATACTCCTCGAGCGCCCGACTGCCGTTTTCCCTCCCGATGCCGCTCGCCTTCGTCCCCCCGAACGGCACCTCCGGCGGGATCCTCAGGTGCTGGTTGACCCAGACGATCCCTGCCTCGAGTTCCTCCGTCGCCCGGGCGACCGTGTCCGCGCTGTGGGTCCATACCGACGCCCCGAGCCCGTAACGGGAGTTGTTCGCCAGTTCGAGCGCCTCGTCGAGATTGGAGACCGCGGCGATCGGCAGCACCGGGCCGAATACCTCCTCGGAGAAGAGGACGGAGTCGTGCGGAACATTGGCAATAAGCGTCGGCAGGAAGAAGAGGCCGCGTTTGTACTCCTCACCCTCCGGCGTCCGCCCTCCCGCGACGATCTCCCCCTCGTCCCGTTCCCGGGCAGCATCGACGACATCAACGACCCTTTTTAAGCCCGCCCGGTTGTTCAGCGGCCCCATGCTGACACCGCGATCCATACCGTTCCCGACCACGATCTTCTCGACCCTCGCCGTCAGCCGCCGGACGAACTCGTCCGCGATCGAGTCGAAAACGTAGAGCCTCTTCACCGCCGTGCAGACCTGGCCGCAGTTGTAGAACCGCCCCCTGATGACCCCCTCGACGGCCGCTCCGATATCGGCATCAGCCGCGACGATCATCGGGTCGCTCCCCCCGAGCTCCAGCGTCAGCCGCTTCATCGCCGGGGCGGCGTCCAGGGCGACCTGCCTCCCGGTCCCGACCTCGCCGGTGAACGAGACCTTCCGAACGCCCGGGTTCCTCGCGATCTCCCGGCCGACCGTCTCCCCCGGTCCGGTGACCACGTTTAAGACGCCCGGCGGGAGGCCCGCCTCCCCGAGGATCTCCGCAAGCCTCATGCAGGTCAGCGGCGCGGTTCGGGCGGGCTTTAAGACCATCGTGTTCCCCGCCGCGAGAGCCGCCCCGACCTTCCAGCCCATGATGATCGCCGGCATGTTCCAGGGGATGATCGCGCCGCAGATGCCGAGCGGGTGTCTCATGACCGTAACCCGGCCATAGCCCCTGAGGTCCATGAACTCGCCCGAGAGCCCCGCCGAGAGGGCGTGGTAATACTCGAGGATGTTTGCAAACCCGTTGATCTCGTCGACCGCCTCGCGGATGGGCTTGCCCTGTTCGGCGGTCAGGAGCGCAGCAAGGTCGGTGTTCCTGCGCCGGACCTCCTCCGCGGCGAAGAAGAGGATCTTCGCGCGATCTCTCGGATTTTTCGCGGCCCAGTCGGGAAACGCCTCCCCTGCTGCCTCGATCGCGGATACAACATCATCCTCGCCGCCGAGCGGCGCTTCCCCGACCACGTCACCCGTCGCGGGGTTGTGCACCGGAAATACCCTGCCGGAGACCGAATCGCGCCACTCGCCGTCGATCAACATCTTCATAGGTGATCCTATGGATGGGAGGGGTAATATGCGCTCCGTCACCCACGGTACTCGCACCGGCACCTGCCGATAGGAATAGCCACCGCCGCCGCCATCCCCGCCAGCAGGACGAATGCGGCCAGGAACCCGACCCCTCCGGCAACCAGCCCCGCAAGGGCGGAGAGGAACGTGAACCCGGCGTAGGACGCGGTGTTGAAAAGCCCGGTCATCACGCCCTGCTCGATCTTCGTCTCCGCAAGGAACGCGAGAACCGCGACGATGAACACACCTGACAGGGCCCCGATGACGGGAAAGGCATAGGGCGTGACGTAGCCCGCCAGAACCGCCGCCGCCATCAGGAGCGAGGCGGCCCGGATGGTCGGGGCAGGACGGAGGGCGAGACGGGGGGTGACGAGCAGGGCAACGACGGTCGCGATGTTGATTGTCGCGAGCTGCAGGGCGAGCACCGACGAGTCGTTCCCGGTGTACTCGGGGTAGACAGCCGCCACCGCCCCGGTCATCCCCACAAGAACGACCGCCGCGGCAAAGAGCCAGAAGTAGTTCCGCACGATCCCGGCAAAATCCGCCCTCGCAAACCCCACGCGCTCGCTCTCCCGGACGAAGACGCTCATTCCGGCCGCGGGAACCGCAAGCACCGTAAAGAAGGCAATCCCCGCAAGATGGCTGTCGAAGGCCGCATCGAGCCAGCCCGTCGCGAGGAGCCCCACGACCAGGCCGAGGTTCAAGGACGCCATGACGTAGCCGCTGAGCTGCCCGGCCGGAAGCTGTGAGTTTGCCCACGCGAGCGCCGCTGAGAGAAAGAGCCCGGCCCCGATCCCCTCGACCACCCGGAAGGCGAGGAGCAGTAGGCCTGAAGGAAAGAGCAGAATGAGAATGCCGCTTGCAAGGGTCAGGAGAAGGCCAGCACGGATGAGCGGAACGCTGCCTATCCGGTCGCTTGCAAGCCCCGCAGGCAGCACCGCAACAAACGCGCCTAAAAAGTATGCGGCGTAAACCACACCCTGCAGTGCCGCCCCCTCGGCAAAATCGGGAAGCACCGGGACGACGGCGTTCGAGAGCGCCATCACCACGAATACCCCGAGGAGGATGGGGAGTTTTTGCAGCATCCCTAGATCATACGGTATGTCTCAAGGTTCAGGGGAGAGTGCGTCTCGATACGGTGCCGCTTGTAGATAGAACTTGCAAGGTCGATGGTCTTGTTCTCGTCGCCGTGGATGGTGAAGATCTTCTCCGGGCGCGGCTGAAGGTGAGCGACGTAGTTCATCAGCTGTTTGCGGTCGGAGTGACCGGAGAACCCGTCGCTCGTCGCGATCTCGAGGTTGATCACGATCGTCTCGCGCCAGCCGAGCGGGATCTCGCGCCACCCCTTCTGGATGCGCCGCCCGAGCGTCCCGTCCGCCTGGTAGCCAACGAAGATGAGCGAGTTGCGCTCGTCGGGGCCGAGAGCCTTGAGGTACTCCATCACCGGCCCGCCGTTTAACATACCGCTCGTGGTGACGATGACACAGGGATCGCCTGTTATCACCTTCTCCCGGATAGCCGGCGAGTCCACCTGGACGAACGCCTCGGAGAGGAAGGGGTTCAGCCCTTCGCGGAAGATCTGGTTCCTGAGATCGCTGTTGAGGTACTCCGGGTAGGTCGTGTGGATCGCCGTCGCCTCCTTGATCATGCCGTCGAGGTAGATCTTGACCGGCGGAATCTTCTGCCGCCGGATACCCTCCTCGAGGGCGAGCATGACCTCCTGCGACCGCCCGACGGCGAACGCGGGAATGATCACCTTGCCGCCGCGCTTGATCGTCGTCGAGACCGTCTCGTAGAGTTTCTCCTCCGCATCCTTCCTCTGGGGCTGGAAATCGTTCGACCCGCCGTAGGTGCTCTCCATGAAGAGCGCTTCAAGCCGCGGGAAGGACGAGACCGCCGGGGCGAACAGCCGTGACTTCTGGTAGTTGAAGTCGCCGGTGAACGCGATGTTGTAGAGCCCCTCGCCGATGTGGAAGTGCGCGATGGCCGACCCGAGGATATGCCCCGCGTTATGGAAGGTGAGCTTGACGTCGGGGGCGATATCGGTCACGCTGCCGTAGTTGAGGGTGATCGAGTGCTTCATGTAGGTCCGCACCTCGTTTGAGGTGTAGGGGATCTTGTCCGTCTCCTTCCGGACGACGTCCAGGTAGTCGAGCTGGAGCATCGTCGAGAGGTCCCTCGTCGGCGGCGTCGAGTAGACCGGGCCCTCATAGCCGTACTTGTAGAGGAGGGGGACGAGCGCGCAGTGGTCGAGGTGGGCGTGGGTGAGCACCACCGCATCGAGCGTGTTGAGCGGGTAAATCTCGGGCACGTAGAGGTACGGCGTCCCGTTCGTGGCGCTGCCCGGCTTCTCGCCGCAGTCCAACAGGATCTTGCTCTCCGGCGTCGAGATCAGGAACGCAGCGCGGCCGACCTCGCGGCAGCACCCGAGCGTGGTGACCCGCAGCCACTGGTCCTTGCTCGTGACCTCGCGGTGGATACGGCGACCAATCGCCCGCAGGAACGCCTTCCGCTCGTCCTTCACCGACCGGAGATAGGTACGGATCTGCTTCACCGTCGTGCTCTCGATGGGCGGCGTCCGGACAACCTTCGGCGTCCAGCCGATCTGCTTCGTGATCTCCCGGAGGGTGATACCGTTCTTCCCGATGACGACGCCGGGCTTCTCCGCCTCGATCAGGACCTCTCCGGTCTCCGGGTCGAAGAAGAGGTCGGTGATCCCCGCGTTCTCCGGCACGACGGCACGGATCTCCTGGGCCGCCCGTTCCGGATCTTCGAGGATATTCGGGCGCACGACGATGCGTTTGCGTAAGTCGCGTGCAAGTATTTTTATCAGGTCTGCCTGGTCGGCAAATTGTTTCGGATCATCGGTGTAGATGACGAGCTCAGGCCCTTCAAACTCGACGTCTGAGATCGTTATCCCGCTGGGAACAATCTTATTGATCTGCTCCTTAAGCTCCTGGAGTTTCTCTTCAATCACCATTAAAATCGTCCTAAAAAGTGTCAGGTTGTCGATCGGGCCTCAGATGGCCTTTGCAACCCGTGTTCTATGTATTCCTCGTATTTGTCTCTCGTAATCACGACCACCATGATATCCTCGCCGGATGCGGAGTCACGGCGCATCGCCGATCTGACGGCACGGACGGCGAGGTCTTTGGCCTCGGCCTCCTTCATGTCCGGACGATACTGGTCTTCGAGCACACCGTAGGCGAAGGGAGAACCCGAGCCGGTGGCGACGATCTCCTCTTCCTTTGTTGCCCCGCCCATGGCGTCGACGGAGTAGACGCTCGGCCCCTCTTCGTCGAACCCGCCCATCAGCAGCTGGACATAGTAGGGATAGTAGCGGTTCTGGTTTAAGTAGTTCGAGAGCAGGGTCGATGCCGCACCGACAGACATGGTCTTGCCGCGCCGCATCTCAAAGAGGTTGCACTCGACCTGCAGGATCCGGACCAGTTGCTGTGCGTCGCCGACGCCGCCGGCGGTGGTCAAGCCGATCCTCGGCGTAATCTGGTAGATCTTCTTCGCACGCTTGCTCGCGATCATGTTCCCCATTGTCGCTCGCATCTCTGTTGCAAGGACCACGCCGCCATCGAAAATCAACCCTACGGTTGTTGTACCTTTCATAATCTCTTGGGAAGTATCAAGCATTGAAGCACCCCTAAAACCATTAAAACGCTTTATCTCGCTCAAAAGCGGTTAAGCGTATAGCGATATTCTAAAACATAAATTTATCGTCGTACCCGGTTATGGCACGACACGATAGGCACCTGTATACTATATGAATGTTGCTCCTTAATTCTTTCGCAAGGCCTGCTGGTCCAGCAGCAGGACCTTGATCAGTTCCCGGTCGAAGAGCATGGCGACAAGCCGCTTGTTCCCGTTGACCACCGGGAGCTGGTCGACCCGGGCCCGCCGCATCTTCAGTGCGCATTCGCCGACCTCGGCGTTCAGGGGAACGGCGAGGACGTTTTTCACCATCGCGTTCTTCACGGGGATGGGGAGGAGCTGGATCTTGGAGATACCGTAACTGATGGTGTGCATGTCGCGGATGCTCTCCCAGGTCCACTCATCGTCGTCCGTGCCGTTCGAGAAGTCGCTGACCTCAACGCCGTCCTCGATGCGGGAATGCCTGATGAGGTCCCGCTCCGATATGATGCCGGTGAGCGTGCCGTCCTCCATCAGGATGGGGATGGCATCGTAGCCTGAGATCTCGAGGATACGCCCGACAAGCGAGAGGGGCGTATCCTCCCAGAGAGCGTAGGTCTTGCTGACGCAGTTGCCCTTGATCGGGAGGGTAAGACGCATCTGGGCGATGGCGCCAATGAGGTCGGCCACGCTGATGATCCCGATCATCGACCCGCCTTCCATGACGGGGAGCCTTCTGATGTTATGGCGCACCATCAACTGGGCTGCTTCCGAGATGGGAGCGTCCGGCCTGATGACGACGGGATCAGGCGTCATCAGGAGCCCGAGCTGGGTCTCATCCGCTTTGCGGAGGAGGTCCTTCCGGGTGATGATGCCGACGAGTTCGCCGTCTTTGAGGACAGGGACGCCGCTGATACCCGTACGTTTCAGGATGCGCAGGACATCGTCTCTGTTCCCCGGGATCTCGACACAGACGACGTCGGTCACCATGAAGTTCCGGACGAGCATCTGCTGGGGAGAGGTTATGATCTCACCACCGTTGTCGTGATGGGGCTGTTCTGCACCACGTAATCGGTCACACTCCCGAGCAGGAGACGGTCGACGCCGCTCTTACCGTAGGACCCGAGGATAATGAGATCGGCGCCCAATTCTTCGGCGAGGGAGACGATCTGGGAGCCCGCGTGCCCCTGTCGGAGATGCGTGGTAAGCTGAATGCCCGCCGCATCTGCTTTCTTACGAGCCGCTTCAAGGATATCCTCGCCTTCCTGTTGTAGAACACTGTAGATTATTTCAAGTGTGTTGTCCATGGGAAGGGATGAAAAGAGCCCGGATTCAACCACATAAACGACGTGAACTTCGGCGTTCCAGACGCCGGCCTCACCGAGAGCTTCTTCGAAAGCCCGGTTGGCCGGTTCGGAGCCATCTATAGCAACAAGTATCTTACGGAACATACACACCACATAGAACAGATACTTCTTATCAGGTATCTATTGCATAGTTAAAACAGTTTGGCAAATAGATGAAGAATCCAGCCGTTTTACTATGGTTGACCGGATATCTTTACTGAAGGAGAGATTGCTTTTTGCCGGATTTATGACAAGGAAATGAGCTTTCTGTCCCACCTCCAGATATCCCGACCGCCCTGCCATCCGTGCCCCGGATATCGCGGCACGGAGGATCTCTTCGGGGGGCGCGCGGAATATGGTCGCGGAAAAAGCCATTTCACGGGGCAGGTCCGGCTGGACAAACATGACGTTGTCCGTCCCAAAATAGAACCTCCCCCCGAGTTCGAGTATGCGCGCTATCGGCGGGTGGGCCGCCGATGCCGTAACCCCGAGCAGCCAGTTCGATCTCGGGCAGACGGCGATGGGGATATCCATGTCGACGATCCGCCGGAGCTGTGCGTCTGTTGCGTGGGTGCAGTGGACGAGCAGGTCGGGCTCGAACGCGAGCGCGTCGTCAACGTCGTCCGGATTCTTCTCCCCGGCATGGAACGCGACGAGTTTCCCCGCGGCCCGTGCATTCGTGACGGTCTCTTCGGCGTTCGCCACGTCGTGGACGCTGCTGATGCCCGCCCCGTCGCTCACCTCTTCGCCGCCTTCACGGCCGAGGATGATCGGCCGGCAGTCAAGCCCGGCCGCTGCCTCGCGGAGCGCCGCGACCCCGTCGGCGCCACCTTCCCTGAAGTCGGCAAACCCGGTCGTCCCGGTCGCGAGCATCGCAATGATGCTCGCACGCATCCCCCTGACGAGTTCAGTCCGCGGGGTTGCCGCAAGGATCCTGTGCTTCAAACCGTTCGGGGGTTTGACGAGGTCCGCGAGGCTGCCCCGGGCAGGGAGGTCCATCGCGACGGTGTCGCCGAGATGCGTGTGGGCGTTGAAGAAGGCAGGCACGATCCACCTCTCGGCCGGCCGGGAAGAGGGCTCTATTGAGGAGATGATGCCCTCTGAGACGGTGATGGTGACGTCTTCTTCCCTGAGGTCTTCACCGAGGAGCGCCCGGCCGGTGACGACGTAGTGTGCGGCTGTCTGCATCTTCAGACCTCTGTTTTATATATTGCAAGGGAGAATATTTCAGTATGGCGAAGAAATCTGGCGGAAGACTGGTATCCTCTGCCGGCCTGGTCAATTATTACGACAGCGACGATCGCCGGGCCATCCATATCAGCCCGATAGCCGTTATCGTCGTGACCATCGCGACCGGAGTGGCAGTCTTTGTTCTCAATGCTCTCTTCTAATCCTTTTTGTTCTTCTTCAGCGATGCCCTGATGATGTCTTCTTTGGGCGTGAAGTAGACGGAATCGTGCCCGTTCCACGTCCGGCAGTTCCGGAACACCACCGCGGGGACGCCCTGGTGGCTCTCGCCCATGACGAAGTTCGCGAAGGCCGCGATCTCGTCGACGACCGCTTCTTCGGTGATCTCGAGGACGTGGCCGAAGAGGTCGGTGTCGCCCCGGTAATCGTCGATCGCCGTCATCCCCGCCCAGCCGATGGCGATGCCGGTCTGGCCGCGCCGGAACGCCCGCCCGCAGGTGTCGGTGACGATCACCCGGACGTCTTTTCCGGTGATGCGGCGGATTGCATCCCGAAGATCGGCGGCGGCCTCCATGGGGTCGGGGGGAAGGATGATCAGCCGGCCGTCTTCGACGTTGCTGTGGTCGACGCCTGCCCGCACGCCGATGTGACCGGACGGCAGTTCCGAGAGGATGAACGGGTGCTCGAGCAGGACATCGGTGGACGAGTCCAGCACGGCCTGCACGAAACGGGGGTCTTCCTTCGTCTTCGCCGCGATCCGGACGGCTTCAGCGCCGGGGGTGATGGCGGCAAGGTCGCGGGTGAAGCCCTTTGCCTTTGAGTAGACCGACGAAGCGACGGCAAGGATGTCCCCGTCCTCGAACGCGATGCGGTCGCAGATCAGGGCGGGCAGGTCGTCTCCCCGCTGGATCAGGGGGAGGCCTCGAACACCGATTACCTGGATATCCATGAAACTCACGGATCAGTGGTCGTCTCCGCTTCCAGAAAAATGCTCGGGTTTCTTTCGCCAGAGGCTCCGCTGGATTGTGGGGATTATTCCTGGTTCCTGCCGGGCGCGGCGGGCGGAGAGGCCGGAGGATGAGCGCCGGCAGGTGTGGGTTGTGAAGGATGGGATGGCAGGGGTTCGAGAAGGCCGAGGGCCTTCGCTGTGCGACGGTTCGGAGCGGGATGGTTCGTAAGGACCGGAGCATGAGCACCGAAGGTGCGAAAAACCGGAGCATGAGAAGACCGGAGGTCTTCGCTGTGCGACAGACTAAACAGCCGAAGCGAGGAAAAAGCCCGGTACAGTGGACCGTGGGGATATCGCCATTGGGGGAGGGGCTGACGGGGAGTGCGAGCGTAGCGAGCTTGAGCACCGATAGGTGCGAGGGGGGCGTGCCCCCGCCCCTGTCTCTACCTCATAGGGAATATCTGTAAACCCCACCCCACCCGGCCTTCGGCCTCCTCCCCCGCCCCTTGGGGCGGGGGCAGTGCGTGGCGATAGCCGGTGGGAAACCGTGCACGCTTCTTCCCGGGATCTCCCCATGCGGTGGACCGTGGTGGCTATCGCCACTGGGGGAGGGGCTGACGGGGAGTGCGATGGGCGGAACGCCCGGAGCTCGACCACCGTCAGGTGGGAAGGGGGGAGTATTCCCCCCTCCCCTGTCCCCACGGAATCCGTGCCAGGGAAGCAATCCAAATGCCACGTATGAACGCCGCTGGTGCGAGTGGTGACGGCGCAGAGCACGGTTGGCCGAAGGTGCGACGTTCCGGAGAACGACTGGGGGTTTCGAGGCGTGAGCGATAGCGAACGTAAGCACCGTCAGGTGCGAGGAACGGAACTTGAGCACCGTTAGGCGCGAGGCTGGGGAACCCGCACCCGGGATCGCCGACAATCCACTCCCCCACCGCACCCCTCGCTCACCTGCAGGGCAACCCCACATCCTCCCTCAGCCGGAACTCCGGCTCGAACGAGCCGATCATATCGAGGTACTGCTCGACGGTGCGGGTGAAGAGGAAATTCTCCCGCACCCTTTCGCGTGCCGCGCGCCCGAGCCGCTCTGCGAGGTCCGGGTCGCGGAGCAGCCGGACGATCCTCTCCGCCGCCTCGTCGACGGAGGATACCAGGAACCCGGTCTCCCCGTCCTGGATCTGGTAGCGGATGCCGCCGACGTTCCCGCCGATCACCGCTGCGCCCTTCCACATCGCCTCGGATACCGTCAGCCCGAATCCCTCCCGGATGGACTTCTGCAGGACGACCGCGGCCCGCCGCTGGAGCGCGTTCACGAGCGCACCGTCCTGGACGCTGAGCACGATAACCCGCTCGTTTTTATGGGCGAGGATCGACCGGTAGACCTCGGCACCCTCAGGGTCGTCGGTTGCGACGTTCCCGACAAGGACCAGGGTGCACTCCTCCTCCTTCCGCGCCTTCTCGAACGCCCGGATGACGCCTTCCGGGTCTTTCCAGTGGTCGAACCGGGAGATCTGCACCACCAGAGGGAGGTCGGTCGGAATATCGTAGTGCTGCAGGCGCTCGTCGATGGCGCTCTCGGAGAGTTCTTTGTTCACGATTGAGAAGGGGTCGATCCCGGGCGTGAAGAAGACCTGCGGTTTTCTGAGGTCCCGCCGGTACTCCCCGCAGGAGAGGACGACGGCATCGTACTTCTCGATGAACGGGACGAGGTAGTTCCAGACCTTGGGGTTCGGCGCGGTGAGGTCGAGGTGGCAGCGCCATACCCAGGGGCTCTTCTTCCGGTAATGGGTGATCAGCGGGAGCGGCTGCGGGTCGTGAACGAAGACCACGTCATGGTCGAGGTGGTTCCGTACGGCGTTCTCCTGAATGACGCTCTCATAGACCTCCTTTTTGCGGCCGGTCAGGTTGATCCGCGCCCCCTGGAGGGCGTTATGGAACTTCTTTGTCACACTGAAGAAGTCCGGCGGGCCGTGGACGACACGCCATCCCGTCTGTATGCCGAGGCTGTTCATCAGGAGCGTCAGGGACGACAGGATCTGGGAGACCCCGCCGCCGTAGTAGGTTGAGTTCATGTGCATGACATGCAGGTCACGGAGCGGCCGTGCCTTCGCTTTGATGCGGTGAACGGCCTCTTTTCCGATATACCGCTCATAGTCCCCGATTGTGTGGATTGCGCTCATCCTGATCCCTCCTCTCATTCTCGCGATCGTTCTTATGCGTAACGGCAGGGAGGCCCCGCCGCTCCGGCACCGTACCCTGCAGAACTGCCGGACGGACGCGGAGGGGAGGCGCGTTCCATACCTATATATGCTCCCGGCATAATGCTGACCGCCCGCCGCTGCCCGAACTGCGGGCCGGACGGGCAGAAGGAGGTTTGACATGGAGCATGGGCCGGGCGCAGATAGCCTGCCGGGAAGGCACGAGTCGTTCTGGATTGAGACAACCCCCGAGACGTCGTATCCCCCCCTGCCGGGGAACCTGGAGACCGACGTGACGGTCGTGGGCGGCGGGATTACCGGGATCACCACCGCCGCCCTCCTCAAACGGGCCGGTTACGCGGTCGCCGTGATCGAGGCGGGCAGGATCTGCCACGGGGTGACCGGTCATACGACCGCGAAGATTACATCGCTCCACCGGCTGATCTACGCGGAACTCATCGACCGGTTCGGGAGCAGGCAGGCGCACCAGTACGCCGAAGCAAACCAGGCGGCGATCGAGACGATCGCGTCTCTTGTCCGGGAGTACGATATCCCCTGCAGTTTCGAGCCCAAACCCGCCTACACCTACGCGGAGTCGGAGGAGTCTCGCGACCTTGTCGCGGCCGAGGCGGACGCGGCACGGAGCCTCGGGCTTCCGGCTGCGTTCGTTGAGGACGTCCCGTTGCCGGCCCGGACCTACGGCGCGGTGCGGTTTGCCGACCAGGCGCAGTTCCACCCGCTGAAGTACCTCCTGCACCTGGCGTCGCTGGTTCCCGGCGACGGGAGCCGGATCTACGAAAAGACCCGGGCGCTCGAGGTGCAGGACAACGGAGGGCGCTGCACCGTCCGGACGGCGCTGGGGACCGTCACGTCCCGTGCCGTGGTCCTCGCGACCCACTACCCCTTCTATGATGCGCCCGGGTTCTACTTCGCAAGGATGGAGCCATCGCGGTCCTATGCGCTCGGCGTCCGGCTTGACGAACCGTTCCCGGCCGGGATGTACATCAACGCCGATGGCCCCGCCCACTCCTGGCGGTCGCAGCCCGCCGTCGACGGCGGCGAACTCGTCATCGTCGGCGGCATGGAGCACCGGACCGGCGAGGACGTGGACACGCGGGAGCACTACAGGAGCCTCGAGGCCTACGCCCGGTCGGTCTACCCGCTCCGGTCCATCGATTACCGCTGGTCGGCGCAGGACTACCTCACCATCGACGGCGTCCCCTACATCGGCCCGCTCGCCGCCGGCCACGAGAACGTCTACATCGCGACGGGTTTCCGGAAATGGGGGATGACCAACGGCACCGCGGCCGCGACGATCATCACCGACATGATCCAGGGCCGCGCGAACCCCTGGGCGGAGGTCTACGCCCCCGACCGGTTCAAGCCGGCGGCGGCGGCCCGGCGGTTCCTCGTGCACAACATCGACGTGGCCGAGAAGTACATCGGCGGAGCGATATCGCGCCCTGCCGGGGACCTCGCGGACGTCGCACCCGGGGAGGGAAGGATCCTGATGCTCGAGGGCAAGAAGGCCGGCGTCTTCCGCGACCGGGAAGGAAAGGTCCACGCGGTCAACCCCACCTGCACCCATCTCGGGTGCGTCGCCGCGTGGAACAGCGCCGAAGAGACCTGGGACTGCCCCTGCCACGGCTCGCGCTACGATGCCGACGGGAAGGTGATCCACGGGCCGGCGGTGAAGGATCTCAAGCAGCGAGGGGGGTGAGTTTCTGTCTCGGGGTCGGTCGGCATTCGTACGCCAGGTGCTCAAACTCCACTCGGTTGCAGCACCACTAACGCGGATTTCGAGGGGATATCGCGTCTGGGGGAGGGGCTGACGGGGAGGGGGGATACTCCCCCCTCCCCTGTCTCCACCGTACATTGGGACATCTATAACCCCACCCCACCCGGCCTCCGGCCTCCTCCCCCGCCCACTGGGACGGGGGCAGTGCGTGGCGATAGCCACCACGGTCCACTGCACCGGGATTTTTCCTCATTTCAGTTGTATTGCCTGCCGTCTGAGAAGCATCTTTCCCTCAGGAAGATCCCGCAAAAAGAGGACCAGATGGATAATTATATATCCGCCCGCCCGCACACTCCCATTAACCATGTACCTCGTCATCCGCTGTCCGGGCTGCAAGACCTTCAACTACGTGGACCGTTACCAGCGCTGGAGGCTCTGTCCCATGTGCGGGGAGGTGATAAACGTCGGACGTGCGCCGGTCTACCTGGACGTCGACGACTTCCTGGACGCAGAACGGGTGGTGGAGCAGCTCGAATCCTACCTGCACCAGACCGGTAAAAAAGACCTCACGGAACAGGATATCCAGCAGCTAAGGGCCCAGTACGCAAGTTGGGTGAAAAACCGGGTCTGATCACCAGAGACGCCCGCAGCCCGGGCAGAGCATGCTCACTCTTCTTCCGCAGTGCGGGCAGTAAAGACCCGTGCGCTCGTTGTTCTCCAGCGGCCTCCCGCACCGCTTACAATAAATCGGGGCCTCGAACCCACACTCGTGCCTGACCATCAGTCCAGATATTCGTAGCCCTTCACAAAAAGATTTCCTTTCCCGCGGTTCGCGATATCCCCGGCAAACCGGATAAGCGTACGCCCCTCGTGCTGAACCGTCCCGATCTTCCTGAAGGTGGGGAGCATCGCCTGCGCAGTACCGTAGACGGAGCAGGAGCCCCCTTTCATGTTCGCAGCCGGACGGCGGCAGTCCCCGTGGATGACGAGCGTGCCCCCGCGCATCTCCGCCCCGGGCATATCTCCGGCATCGCCGTGCACAGTCACAGTGCCGCCGGCGATGTTCTCTGCGAGGAAATCCCCGACACGGCCGAAGACCTCCACGGTGCCCCCCTTCATGCCCTCCCGGCCGCCACGGTACCCCGCCGCACAGTAGTCGGCGGCGTCGCCCCGGCAGATGATGGTCCCTCCCGCCATCTCTCGCCCGAGCCAGCCGTCGGCGTTGCCGTGGACCTCGATGGTCCCGCCGCTCATGAAGTTGCCGCAGTGCATCCCGATACCACCAAGGATAGTAATCCTGCCGCCGTCCATGTACTCACCGACCCTCTTCAACCGGAACGTCTCCCCCGAGAGGACGACCTCGACGTCCTCCGTCCGATCGGCGTCGCCCTCCACCGAGACCGAGAAGACCTCGTCGAGCCGGAGCTCGCGGTTCCCCCGCCAGACCGGAAGATCGGTGCCGCCGAGGAAGTTCTTCGGGACGATCGACTCCGCCTCGATGGGAATGAACGATCTCGCGCCGGGTTTCATGGCGAGGGTGACCTTCATATCCTCGCCTCCGTCTCGATGCACCGGTTCCGGTTCAGGTACTCCTCCTGCACCGGGTAGTTCCTCATCCGGACGGTGTAGTAGCGGTCGAACTTCTCGATGAAGTCCGGGTCTTTCCCCATATCGTAGTTCTCGGAGACCTTCGGCCGGACCCAGAACGTGGCGTTGCTCCCGTCGACCAGGCACTCGCCCCGCCGGGCGACGACCCTGCCCCGCTTGATCGTGTACTCGGTCCGGCTGAACGCATCGATGACCTTCTGGTAGTCAACCGACGGATCGACCTCGTCGATCTTGAGGGGATAGATGGCGACGTCCGCATCGGCGCCCGGCCCGAGATGGCCTTTCCCGAGGTCCTGGATCCCGAGCGCCTTTGCCTGGCCGGCCCGGGTCATCACCGCGATCTCGTACCAGTCCATCTCCCGCTCGATCGCCGGGAGGGGCACCCGTGATTCGGTATCGGGATGGATCGTGGCGAACTCGGCGTCGCGGTACTTCTTGCTCATCAACAGGCCGATGATCTCCGGGTATTTGACGAACGGCGCACCGTTCGGGTTATCCGTCGTCAGCAGGCACTGCCAGGGGCTCTTCGTGAGGAGCGCGAGTTCAAGCCCGATCGCCCACATGATCGAGTTGACCAGGTTCTTGCGCCGGTAGATGACCGGGATGATACCCGAACCGGTCTCGAGCTCCACGTCGTGGTTGCTCCACTTCTCGTGGTGAAGGCGGTAGAGGTTGAACTCCATCGGCCCGTCGGCGGTCATCGTCGTCGTCCGGCCGAACATCACCTGCCCCATGTCCATGACGATCTGCGGGCGCATGTCGACGAACCGCGCAATCGGCTCGCTCTTCGAGCAGAAATCCTTCCACCCCGACCCGCCGTAGGCGTGAAACTGGACGTGGGTGGCATACAGTGTCTGCCGCTTTTCGTTCAGGTCGGGGATGAGGCCGAGCGACCCGAGCGTGCAGGTGTAGTTCCCCGGCGTTCCGAGGTTGTTGCAGTGGAGGTGGACGGAGTGCGGGAGGCCGAGGAGCTCGTTCGCCTCGACGATCGACCGGATGATCTCCGCGGGCGTCACCTCGAAGTAGGGCACCGGGTCCCTGATGCAGGAGACGTTCTTGCCCCACTGCCAGGCCTCAGTGCCGCCGGGGTTCGTGAGCTTGATGGCGAACCCCTTCACCGCCTTGAGCGTCCAGGCGATGATGGCCGCGACTCGTTTCGTGTCGCCGTCGCGGATCGCCTCCATGATCCCCCAGTTCCCGTCGAAGAGGGTGTTCGCCATCGTGTCCTGGAGGGGGGTGTAGATGAACTCCTCGTGGGTGTGGCGGGCCTCGAGCGGCGCCATCGCGCCCTCGAGCAGGGTGGTGTAGCCCATCACGCTGTAGCGGTAACTGTTGCCGTAGGTGGTCGGGACGCTGTAGCCGGACGTGGCGTGCAGCGGCCCGCGGCGGGGCGTTCTCCCCGCCCGCATATCCTCGGGGCTCATGTAGCGCCCGAAGTTCACCTTCGTCCCGCAGATATGGGTGTGCGAATCGACCCCGCCCGGCAGGGTGAGCATGCCATGGGCGTCGATCACTTCCGCCGCATCGCTCACCTCCTCGACGATCTTCCCGTCAAGGATGGCGATATCCATCGTCTCGGCGTTGATCCCCCGGAGAGGGTCGATCACGCAGGCGTTCTTCACCAGGAGTTCGGTCATCGCTCCAGCGCCTCCTGCATCAGGATGTACATCCGCGAGAGGACCTCTCTGTCGGACGGGTAATCGGTGGAGAGGACCTTCCTCGTCCGGATGGGCACCCCGTCCATCCGATAGGCCGTCCCCTCCGCATCGATCCCGGTCACCGCGACCGGGATCTGGACGTTGCAGAACGCGGTGGTGGCGTTCGGGTAGGGGTCCAGCTGGACCACCGGTATATCTGCGAGGTGTTCGAGGCACTTCCTCGGGAAGTGGGCCGCCGGGTCGCTCCCGACGATCAGCGCCGCGTCGCACTCTTTCCGGGCCAGGATATCCACCGCCGTCGTCTCCCCGGGGTTGTAGAAGGCGATCCCCCGGGAGTAGTCGATCCCGAAGGGGTAGCCGGTCATCCAGGTGTTCACTTCGTTCGAGCCGTAGACGTTGTAGTGGCCCCGCATCGCCGAGATCGTGAACTTCGTGTGCCGGCTCAGCTCCGAGACGAGTTCGATGGCGTTCCGGATGTTCTTGTACTTTCCCTGCGTCATCGTGAGCCCGAGCCCGAAGTAGACCGCCCCGAACTTCGCGGCTTTGCAGAGGGTTGCCACCCGGACGAGCTGCTCGCGGGTGACGCCCGCGACCGTCCGCGGGATCGTATCCGTCTTCCCCTGGACAATCGCCCGGAGCGCCGAGAGGACCGCGTAGTCCCCGCCGGGCTTGATCTGGACGAACTCGTCGGCGATGTTCGCGGTCTCGGTTTTGCGGATATCGACGACGATCACCTTCCGGTCACGGAAGGCGTTCTCAAGGAAGAACCCTTCCGCATACCGCGTGTATCGCGAGAGGTGGCGAGGATGGGCGTCGATCGGGTTCGATCCCCAGTAGATCACGAGGTCCGCCCGGTTCTTCACCACCCCGAGCGTGCATCCCGGGTGCCCGACCTCCTGGATGGCGAGGATGGACGGCCCGTGGCAGACCGAAGAGGTGTTGTCGATGACGCCCCGCACGAGTTCGGCCATGTGCACCCCCACGCACTGCGCCTCCCCGTGGGTGCCGCTCCACCCATACAGGAGCGGCCGCTCGGCCTCGAGAAGCATATCGGCGGCGTACCGGATCGCCTCGTCGTAGGTGATATCCTTCCACCGGTCCCCGTCGCGCAGGATCGGGTTCTTCATCCTCTTCTCGCCCATGAACTTCGTCGTGCCGAGTTCGCAGGCGTTGGTGACGGCGACTACCCTGTTCTCCTCAACCTCCACCTCGATGTCGTCGCAGAGGCATCCGCAGAAGGGGCAGACCGCGTCCTTAACGATCATAAGCAAGGCCTCCCAGGTCTACCATCAGTTCGTGAACGGTCTTTGGTTCTTCATCCGTTGGTTCGATCTCCACCTCATGCGACTTGAAATCCGGCATCCCGGTGGAGCGGGTGCCGGCAGCGACGATGTGGTTTGCGTAGGGCCCATAGGGGACGAAGACGGTGCCCATCTCCACTTCCGGCGATGCGCACGCCCGCATGACGACCTCTCCGCACGGCCCGGTCACCCTGACGGTATCCCTGTCATCAAGCCCGAGTTCCAGCATGTCGAACTCGTGCATGAAGCAGGTCGAGGTCTCGGCCGCGTACTCGGCGGAGGTCTTGTTCTCGACGGTCACGCCCTGTGTCACCGTCCGCCCGGTGATCATGAGAAACGTCATGCCTCTGCCTCCTCGCCCTGGATCCCTTCCACCATCCGGGCGACCCGGATCGCGCGGTTCGGACAGTTGGTCTCGCAGGTCGTGCACCCGGTGCATTTCTCCTCGTGGAGGATTCGCACCCGGCCGCCCTCAATCCGCATGATCACCTCGTCGCTCGCGGACGTCCCGGTTCCCGCGAGCTGGGGATCGATCTGCCGGTTGACCGGGCAGGAGACGCAGCAGTTCCCGCACCGCATGCAGAGGTTGTCGTCGACCTCCAGGTGGTACCACGAGGCGAACGCCGTCCTGTCGCGTTCGGTGACGTCGAGGATCCGGCCGCTCGAGAGAACCCCTTCCGGGCATGCCTCAACGCAGAGGCCGCACCGGATGCAGTGGCCGGGGTAGACCTCCGGCTCCCATTCGTCCTTCTTGCGGAGAACCGCGATCGCTCCGGGTGCGGGGCAGATCATCATGCAGGTGAAGCACCCCGTGCACTCCTTCTCCGTCCGGGTCGGGTAGTCCTTGAAGTATGAGGGGGTTGTGAGCGGCGCGGTCTTTACCGAGAAGAACTTCCGGATCCATTCCGGCCTGAGGAACTCCCGCAGGTAGTAGATGAACGATCGCATCTCTTCACCTCTCGTTGCACGCGATGCAGGGGTCGCTGCTGATGAACGTCGACGTCACGTCGGCGATCGACGCGGCATCCACGATCATGAAGTGGGCACAGGCCTCGATGTTCATGATCGACGGCGTCCGGATGGCGATATCGACCACCCGGCCGTATTCGTCGGTCTTGATGGTGTAGGTGAGTTCACCCCGCGGGGCCTCGCCGGCATACGAGGCCTCGCCCGCCTTGCAGAGGCCGCCGCCCCGGATGGGGCCTTCGGGGAGGGTCTCCACACACTTCCGGATCAGATCGATGCTCTGGAAGACCTCCTGGAACCGGACCATGATCCGGGCGAAGTTGTCGCCCTCCGTCCGGGTTATCTGGGTAAACCCGAGTTCTCGGTAGGTCGGGTGGCGGAGGCGGAGGTCGGAGTCCTCGACACCGCTCGCCCGGGCGGTGGGGCCGACGGTATAGGCGCGGATCGCGTCTTCCCGGCTCATATACCCGACCCCCTTGCTCCTGAGCGCAATCAGCGGGCCGGTCTCGAAGATCCGGACGTGCCGCCTCATCTCCTCCTCCACCTTCGCGAGGTCGGCGAGCAGCGCCGCGGCGTCCTCGGGGAGGAGATCGAACCGGACGCCGCCCGGGATCATGTAGGCGGTGTTGATCCTCGAACCCGTGATCCGCTCCAGGTTGTCGAGCACCGTCTCCCGGGTATTCAGGAGGTACATCGCGAGCGTCTCGTGCTCGATCGTGTAGCAGTAGGAGAAGTTCGCCAGGATGTGGCTTGCCATCCGGTCGAGCTCGTTCACGATGACCCGGAGATAGGCCGCCCGCGGCGGAACAGCGATATCGCTGATCTCCTCCATCGTCTCGATGAAGACCATGTTGTGGATGACCGAGCAGATGCCGCAGACCCGTTCGGCGAGGAACATCACCTCCTGCCAGGGGCGGCCCTGCATGATCCGCTCGATCCCCTTCTTCATGTAGCCGAGTTCGACCTCGGTCTTGAGCACCCGCTCGCCCGCCGTCTCGCACTTGAGGCGGACGGGCTCCTTCCAGCAGGGGTGCATCGGGCCGAGCGGGATGGAGACGTCGACAGTCTTCTTCATGGCTGTTTCTCCTCGTAATCCTTGAATATCAGCGGTGCGACCGAGAGTATGGCGTTCAAGATCTCCGTAGGGCGGGGCGGGCAGCCCGGCACCTGGGCGGCTATCGGTATGTACTTCTCGACGGGCGGGCTCGTCAAGGTACCCCTCCGGGCATAGACACATCCCGATATGGGGCAGTTGCCGATGGCGACGGCAACTTTCGGCTCCGGGATCTTATCCCAGATGTCGCGGAGTTTGTCGACCCACTGGGGGGTGACGGAGCCGATCACCAGGAGGACGTCGGCCTCCCGCGGGTTGTTGTGGACGTAGATCCCGTACTGCTCGATGTCGTAGCGCGGGGCGAGGCAGGCGAGCACCTCGATGTCGCAGCCGTTGCACGACCCGACGTCGACGTAAGCGACGTGGATCGACCTCGAACGGACGGTGTTCTTGATCTTCTGAAGGATGCTCATGAGCGGATCGCCTCCCTGAGCCGTTCTTTTCCTCTTGCTATCGCCTCTTCAAAGGGCATCTCTCTGGTCATTGTTGTCGTGTCGCTGTAGATCGTCTGCATTGTCTCTGTATCCATGAGGGGGATGAACCGGGTGAAGAGTTCGTAGCCGAGTTCTTCCGCGACCGGATCGCCGTCGGCCGCGTGCCGCTGCCCCATCTGCCACCGGGATTCGAGGTTCTCGAGCAGGGACATGTCGAACCGCCGGATCAGCACCATCCGGAGTTTCGCATCGCTCATCCCGAGGCGCTCTGCGATCGCCCGGACGGCCTCGTCGTGTCTCGTGCTCGTCAGGATGTTGTACTTCATCTGGCGAAGGTCTTTTTCGTAGAGGTACTTCACGCGAGCACCCCCAGTGCGTGTGCCGCCGCGTAGGCGAGGAACCCGAGCACCATCACCCAGAGCAGAGCTACCTCGTAGCGTTTCAGGGCGAGTTCGTCGTGCATCCAGGTGAGGCCCGCAACGACGGCGAGCAGGACGACCCCCGCCAGCGCCTGGCCGGCCACGCTCGCGTTCCGGGCGACCTGGACGAGGAATACCACGACGTAGAAGGCCGCCCCCGCCGTGATCAGAAGCCGTAGCGCGTTCATCCCATGACCACCCCGAGAATGACGATGTAGATGACGAGCGCTCCCGTCACCAGGGTCTGTATCGTCACGGTGTCGTAGGGCGAGAGCATGGGCGTGACGGCGCAGACGAACGAGAGCGATACCAGGACGAGGAGCATCACGAGCAGCGTCAGGGCAAGCGGCAGCGAGCCGATGAAGATGAGGACGAACGCGTAGAGGAGCACGTAGGTCTTGAGGCCGTACGCCACCTCGAGCGCGGCGCGCCAGACCCCGAAGTGTTCGGTCATGTTGCCGCTCACGATCTCCTTCGCTTCGATGATCGAGAAGGGGCCGTAGTGCATCTTGGAGAGGATCACGAGGTACATCGCCACGGCCGCCGGGAACGCGAGGATGAGGAGCGGGCCGTGAACCTCCTGGTAGGCCGCGATATCCGCGATCGAGAGCGAGTGGGTGAAGAAGTAGATGGCGACGACGGTGACGAGGAGTGGCAGCTCCGATGCCGCCGATATGACCGACCGGATAGCCCCGAACTTCGTGTATGGCGAGCCCGTCGAGAGCCCCATCCCGTGCTCCACGATCTTATGGAGAAGGTAGACCGCAAAGAGGAGGAGGATGCTCCCTCCCGAGAGGAGGATGAAGAGGGCTCCGCTCCAGATGGCGATGGCGACGAAGACAATCCCCACAAAGAGTGTCTGGCTGGCCGTCTTTGGTATCCAGGTCTCCTTGAAGGAGAACTTCAGGGTGTGCAGGATCTCCTGCCAGATCGGCGGTCCGGGGCGTCCCTGGACTCTCGCGATGACTTTCCGGTGGATGCCGTGGAAGAGCAGGCCGATGAAGGTGGCAAAGAGCAGGTATTCGATCATGTCAGTATCCTATGAACGGGATATCTTCTTCTCCGGGTTTTGCGTTCCACCACAGTGCGATGAAGATGACGAAGGCAGGGAACATGACGACCGCGACGAGTTCGGCAGCCCATACCGGGAGGTATCCGAGAGCGGCAAGGAGCCCGGCTGCTACCGCGATAATGCCCGCCGCAAGTCCAATGACCAGTGATGTCTGTTTCTTCATGGCCAATCACATCGATATGACGATCTCCGTTACGCGCAGGAAGAGGAGGAGCGAACTGACGTGCACCATCAGGATGAACGGCGCTCCCTGCGCCCTCGTTATCTCCGCTTTTGCAATGTAGAACGGCGCCATCCCCTCTCCCATGACGCCGAGTACCAGGAACGCCTTCGCGATGAGGGGAACCGCCATCGCGCCGCCGAAGAGTTCCCACATGCTCAGCGTGCCGGTGCTGGCGAGGACGATCGCCGCTCCTCCAAAGAGCGGGATGGAGGCGAGCATCGCGACGATGCCGTACTGGAACGCGGCGTTTAAGACATGCCGGTTCCGGTAGGCCGCGACGATGCCGATATTCGTGATCCCCACCATCGAGGCGAAGAGGGTGAAGTTGAAGACGTCCCCGGTCGTCACCGCCCCGAGCGTGGCGAGCCCGCAGGCGATCGCCATGAACCGCTGGAACCGCAGGAGGTCCGGGTCGACCACCTTCGTGTAGTAGGCGTCGCCGCCGAACGCGAAGTCCACCTGACGCTCCGGGCGGCTCACGATGGCGAGAACCGTGAAGATGAGCGCGAAGACGAAGAGCGCCGCGGTGTAGGGGCTGAAGTAGGTGACGATGTCGCCGAACTCCAGCACGAAGAGTTCCGGCCCGCCGATGTTCGTCGTGGGGAGGTTAAACATCCGGACCGCCTCCGCGCATCGTCCCGACGAGGGACATCTTTGCCATCACCTTCAGTAAGATCGCCCCTCCGGCGATCATCACCCCGAAGAACCAGTATCCGGGGAGGAACATGAAGATGAAGAACGCTCCTATCCAGAACGCCCACGCGTAGCCGCTCACGGTCTCGATCAACTCGAACTGCTCGGTGTGCCCCCGGCACATGAAGTAGAAGACCGCACCGACCGCGGCGATCACGCCGCCGGTGAATCCCGAGAGGACGATGCCGTAAGCGACCAGGATCAGCGCGAGGATGCCCGGAGCGCTGTTCATCACCTCGATCCGGAACGGCGGTCCCGTCGGCGCCCGGAGCCCTTCCTTCGCGATGTAGACCTCCGAGACGGCCATCAGTTCGGATATCCCGACGACCAGACCCGGGAGGATGAGCGCCTCGGCAAGGTCGGTGGCGACGAGCGCGATCAGGACGAGGGCGAGGATCTCCGCGAGGTCGGTGAGGAGGATCCGGTGCAGGTCGTCCTTCTCCCGGACGAGGGCGGTAAACCCGATGATGATCGCGGCCGCGACGACGACGAGGCCGACCGGGTAGGCGACGTCCATCAACTATCCCTCCTGAAGAGGTAACTCGCGATCCCGAACGCCACGAAGAGGATGCTCGTCTCGACGACGGTATCCAGCCCCCGGGTGTTGTAGAGGATCTCGTCGATGATGCCTCCGGGGTGAGCGACGATCGTCGTTCCCATATGGTGGGTGGTGTCGGCGAGCCACTGGCTGAACGGTGTCAGGTAAGCGGTCACGTAACCGGCGTAGGGCGAGTTCTCCGGGTACTGGGCCTTCACGGGAGTCGTCCCGAAGGGCACGCCGCCCCGGTCGTAGGGGTCGAGGGTGCTCTCGGGGTCGAGGGTCTTTTCGTAGAGCTGGTCGTTCTGGTAGGCGATGAACGGCAGGCTGACGAGGCCGAGCACGACGACGACGATCGCGAGGAGCGCGTAGAGCGCGGTGAGGTTCTCGACCCGTGAGATTATCACCGATATCCGGGTGATGATCGACCGGTTTGGCGTCATTCTGCTGCCTCCTTGCGTTCGATGGCCCGGACGAGGACAAAGGTCGAGATCGCCGTAACCCCGATGAACGTCAGCAGGGCGAGCATCTCGTCGTAGGCAAGCATGATCAGGAGGAGCCCGAACCCGGGGATCTCGAGGCTGATCAGCCTCCCGAGATAGGTCATCGGGCGCGGGAACCCGGCGGCGATCACCCCGATGATGAGGATGATGCAGCCGAGGATGAACTCAGGCGTCATGGGCATCCCTCCTGCAGATCAGCAGTATGATGATCGTGGTGACGGGGACGATCAGGCTAACGGCGATGAGGACGTCCAGGTAGCCGCGGGCGGCGATGAACGGCGCGATGCCGCCGAAGACGATCCCGACGGCGATCAGCTTGCCGAAGCGGTCCCGCTGGAGGTGGGCGCTCACCGCCCCGATGAGCGCCACGGCCGCGAAGAGGAGGACGAGAAGGTCATCCACGCTGCTCACCCCCCGCGTAGGTGCTCGCTATGGCGTTCGCCTCGAGCGTCGAGCCGACGAAGTAGGCCGCAGCCGCGACGAGGGCGAGCGGGTGGTTGAGCAGCAGGACGATCGTCCCGGCGATAGCGAAGTTCATGACGTTGACGTAGGGGAGTTTTCTCCCCGTGTTCTTCTCGACGGTGGCCCTGATCGCGGCAAAGACCGCCAGAGCGGCTACGAGGTAGATCGCGATCACTCTCTAACCCTCCAGAGCCGCGCAAGAAGCCGGCTCGCGTGGGCGTGGGAGAGCCCCTGGATGGTGAGGATGGCGATGACCATGCCCGCGATGAAGTCCGTTGCGGCGAATCCGACCTGGGTGAAGCCGTAGACGACGAACGTGGCGAGGACCGCGCCGGTGGTCCCGGCGTAGCCGGGGTCGTGGCAGATGCGGTTGCCGATGAAGACGAGCGCGGCCGCGACGAGCCCGCCGGGGATGCCGGCGACGTAGACGCCGCAGGCGGCAAGGAGCGTTCCGGCCGAGGCGTCGGGGGAGCAGACGATGTTCCCCATCATGGTGCCGCCACTAAGAGCCCCGCCGCCGGCCTCGATATCCCGCGCGATGGCCGATGCTCCACTGACACCCCCCGCCTCTGGCAACCGGAAGAAGATATCGACGGTTACGAAGAGTATCCAGGAGATGATCGCTGCCGCCAGGATGTGGAAGAGTTCGCCCAGCATTTTATTTCAACTAAAGGAAAATACGGTCAAGCGATTCAATAAAGGTTTTGTTGTTAACATTTCAGGCCCGATTTGGCCGAATTACGCCTCCGGCGCCTGTCCGGCATGATAGCCTCTGGTTGATTTTGTATGGTATGTAATAGGTTTTATATACAATATATTTTTCCACGCCCTTTTTCGGGGATTCTTTGCGCCGGAACTTCCGAAAACCGGGCCCGGGGAGGGTTGTTCGGCTCGGGGTTCGTGCGCGGCCGGTACCGCGCACGCCGTCCGGCGGGCAGGCACCCGGGGGACAGGTCCCCGGCGGAAGACGCCCCCTGTGGCGCCGGGGAACAAGTATAATGCTCCGGGCGCCGATGTATATGCACGCGGGGGTTGCCGAGCCAGGTCAAAGGCGCTGGATTTAGGGTCCAGTCTTGAAGAAGTTCAAGGGTTCGAATCCCTTCCCCCGCATACTTATCAAGGGTTATTTGAAAAAATATGACATCTGCCACCCCGGGGTATGAGCACGGTGGATGAAGTGGGCCCCTGACAGGACGATGGTGGGGCATGCTGTTCTGAAGGGTTTGGGTGGAGTGACCATCCCGCGCGGGAGGTGGGACATGCCGTGCCGGGTGGGGGATCCCGGCTCTGAAGGGTTGGTGGAAGGGACCACCTTGACTCGATTACCGATTAGCCGTTTAACAGCCGGGGTAATTGACATCGATATCCTCGTAGTCTGTGAGGTCATCCCACAACCTCTCAGCCGGGAGGGCGACACCCCTTCGCACCTGACGGTGCTCAAACTTCCTTCGGTCGCACCTCCCCGGACCCTCGAAGACCTTCGTTCTTCTCAAACTCTATTCGCACCTTGCGGTGCTCTTGCTCTGGTTCTCGCACCTTCGCACCTCCGGTGCTCAAACTCCGTTCTCGAAACCCTTCCGGGTTTCTCCAGCTCCGGTTCTAACAAACCGTTGCATCCTGCAGAGCGTCGTTCTTTGGTGCTCAAACTCCTGCCGGGACGGCATTCGCACTCTGCACCTATCGGTGCTCAAGCTCTGGACCTTCGATCCGTCGCACTCACGAACCATCGCATTCCACAGGGACATCGTTCCCCGCGAGGCGATACCCTGTGGGCAACCGCGTTATATGCTGCTCAACTCCCTGAAGAAAAGTGCGTAAGAGCGCTCAGAATCACGCGGATCTTCGATCGCCGGATATCTCCGGGATGCGCTCCCCAAAAAAGGGCGGTTACGAGCGTCTGCGCAGGACATACCCTGCGAGCGCTATTCCGGCAAGCGCTGCTGCCCATGGGAACGGGGCAGCCATGGCATCAGGCTTCGCCCTGCCGGAGGGGGCAGCGTCATAGACAAGGGTCAGCGTCGTGATACCATCGATCGCCTTCTCTGCGGGGACTGCCTCTCCGCGCAGGGCGAGGGGCCAGATGTCACTGTCGATGCCGAAGGTGTGGTTGTCCGCCTGGTTTACCACGAGATGGTCTCTGCTTCTCATGATCTCGCTGGAAGTGAAGGATACCGTATCGCCGTCTGTATTCTCCAGAATGACCGTGTAGGCGTCATTCTTCGCAAGGGTCACATTGTATGCCTTGTTGTCGACGAGGTTTTCGTCATGCTGGCATGCGTCGTCCACCCAGCCCACCAGCATATAGAGGGGCATCCCTTTCCAGACATGCCCGTCGTCGCCTGTATAGGTCATCGCATGGCCGTGTGCCCGTTCGCCGCAGGCAAGGCCCTGTTCAAACTCCTTTTTTGAGATCGACGCGGTGAGGTATCCGGAGAGGTTCAGCGCCCAGTCCGCCTGTTTACGGGGGTAGATCTCCAGTTTCTCAACGTTCCGGACGGCGAGTCCTGCTGCGGACGGATATGAGGTCCCTGCACACCAGTAGTACCGCCAGTACCCCGGGTCGGTGCATTCCTTCATGTCCTGGTTGCCGAAGACCTGGTCCGGGGAAAGGAAAAAGAGCGCGGGGCCGCCGGTGTATTCAGGGACAAACCCCTCTTTTCTGGTCTCCCATGCGAGAATTGCCGTACCCTGGTTCTCTCTTGGTGTGTAGATGTTTTCGTACATAAGTTCGACGACATACCCATCTGTCGAGGTCATCCGCAGTTCGTCTCCTTCCTGCATACCGCCCACGAGGTCACAGAGATCGGATATGGCGGTGCCCCTGGGAACTTCCCGGACCTTTTCGAGGTTCTTGTCTTCTGTGGGGTTCCAGAGGTCGGCGGTGTCGAAGGTCGGGCCCTGGAACGAGTAGGTGGTCGCGCCGTCGCCCTGGACGGGCAGGTGGTCTCTCATCCATCTGCAGTCAATGGTAGTGGCGTTCAGCACGTTCCCGCCCTCTTCATCGTACCGGATGACCACGAGACTCACCGCATCTTCCGTCTCTCCCGTAATCGCAGCACCGGTGAGGGTGATGTCCATGATGTTCCCGATACCCATGCCGGGGGGTACGTCCTCACCGACAAGGATGAGGGGTGCGATCTTGATATCCCCGTCCTGTTTCGGCAGGAGCCCGCCGTTCACCGAGTCGGCGACACAGAACCCGGTGTCGGTCAGGTCCGACGGGGAAAATATGCGGTCGTGCCAGTCGGTCGCCCGGATGATGATACTGTAGCCTTCAGCGGCGCGAGTGGCATTGAAGGTCGCAGGGTCCGCGTCGTCCACCATGCCGATGAGCAGTTTGAGGGGGACGCCGGTATAGCTACTGCCATCGGACGCGGTATAGGTAATGCCGTCTCCGGCCTTGATCTTCCGGAACGCATCCGCGGAGACCGTCTCTTCCCCGACACCGTTGAGGGTAAGCGTCCATGACGCTGCCGTGCTGTCGGCGGTGCTCTCCGCCGTCACAATCCCGGTTGCACCGGAGAGGAGAACGAGTGCCGCCATGAGGCAGGTGAAGGGCGCCCTCTCCTGCCGGTATCCTGCTTTTGGTATCATATTGTTCACTATAGCATACAGAAGCCCTTCATAAATGGCAATCGAAGACATCCCGTGTTAACCTCTTTTGATTACACCTCTTCTCCCATCGATTCCTGCCGTATACGCTCCATCCTATGGTGGCGTAGTGGATGCAGCTATTGCCGGCTCTGTTGAAGTGCTTCAGGCAACGTGACTGTGGCGATGCAAGGGGCCGTCACGGCAGTAGTGATCAATCTCTCCTGTCCAGTTCCCGGATCCTCTTCACTGCGTCCTCCCTGGCATACCGGTCCTCATCATCGAAGATGGCATCAAGGATGTGGTGGAGACACGCGAGGCGTCATAGATCACCACGGCATCACGGTAGATTGCGTCGGCAAGGTACGGGCTCACGGCGTTCTCGGTGACAAGATCCACCTTCATACCAAGAGCCCTGGTGAGTTCGTCCTCGATCCGGACAAGCGAAAAGAGGCTTTTTTTGCGGGCGAACCGGACCAGGATATCGATATCGCTCACCGGGTTGGCGGATCCCCGCGCATAGGGGCCGAAGATCGCGATCCACTCGGCATCGTTTCTCGTGAGTATTGTGACGACAGTCTCGCGTGCCGTCCTGGTTAATGTGCGTCCTGCCGTTGCGCCCGGCCGTATCTATGCTGGTTAGTATGACGCTCACCCCGTATCAGTCTTTTGAGGGACGAAGCGGCTCCCCGGGGAGAGGGGGTGGTTGGCCTCTTCCCCCATCCTCGCGGCTCGCCGGCCGCCTGGAGAGAAAAGGCATCACGGCCCGCCCGGTTCCGCTCTTCCTGCCCGTGCGGGTCGTCGATGGGAGGGTGCAGGGCGTCGTCCGGCTGAAACATATCGCAGCGGCCGGGGGCTTGGGAGATCGGGAAGAGTCCCCTCCTCCTCAATCCCCGCTTCGGCCCGCAGCTGCTCCTCGCCGGTGCCGTCCCGCCTCTCCCTCACGCCAGCTCATGCCGCCGCAGAAACTCCCGGATCTGCCTCGACTCGATCCAGCCCCGGTCAAGTTCCCGGATGTAGCCGTTGATCCGCTCGACCTGCTCCTGGATCCTCTCCGTTGCCGTCCCTTCCTCAAGCAGTTCGGTCATGCCGAGGATAACCTGGAGCGGCTGGCGGATGTGGTCCCCGAGGATCGCGAACTGCTCGATGTTCCGCTCAATCTGCTCGAAGAGTTGCCGGCGAAGCTGCTCGTTCTGCTTGCGCTCGGTGATGTCCCTGCCGACCACGTGCACCCCGATCACTGAATGCTCACGGACGATCGGCGACTCGTTCAACTCAAGGTATGCCGTAGACCCGTCTTTGCGGTAAAACTCAATCTCGAGCCCCTCGACCGGCTCGCCCCGGGCAATCTTCGTCCGCCCCTCCTCCCAGGCGGGGAGCGACGAAGGAACGACGAGGTCCTGACACTTGCTGCCGATAAGTTCATCCGGGACATAGCCGAGGATCCTCATCACCGCAGGGGAGATGTAGGCGATCCCGCCCTCGTGATAGCAGGTGTAGATCATATCGAAACTCCGCTGCGTAATCTCCCGGAACTGCGATTCGCTCTTTTCGAGGTTTTCCCGCGCCTGAAAGAGCTCGATCGTCCGCCCGAGACGTCCGGCGACCCTGTCGATAAGTGCCTGCTCATCAGCGAGGAACGGCCCTTCGGCCTCTTCCGGCCTCTCACGGAGGTAGCAGACCTCCACCATCCCGACCGTCTCGGCGTGGACGACGATCGGCGACGCCTGCCACCAGGGCGTCTCCCTGAACCCCTCTGTCCCGTACTCGCACCCGTATACCGTGATCCTGGCAACAGTATCCTCCGGGTACTCCCAGCCGGAAGGAAGGACCCGGGCGACGCCACGGAAGATCCCTTCAAGCGAGATCCCCGGCTGTTCAACGATGCGGGATACCGCGTAAAGGGTCGAGAGTTCTTTCACCCGTTCGTTCAGTTCATGCGTCCGCTTCCGCAGGGCGTCCTCCGCCCGCTGCATCTCGGTGACATCCCTCGCGGTCACCGCGATCCGGGTGACGGCGCCGTACGCATCCCTGACTGGGTAGAAGACGACATCATAAAACTGTCCTTCCCGGCAGTCCTGGAACCGTACAGGCCTACCCGTCTCGGCAACCTCATGGAAGCGGGCCGCGTAGACCTCCTCCACATCCGGCGGGAAGAACCCCGGCATACTCGCGCCGATGAGGTCCTCCCGGCTCCGCCCGAACAGCCGGGCCGCCATCTCGTTGACGTCGATAACCCGGCCTTCCACATCCAGGAGAACGATCATCTCCTCAGGCGCGTCGAGGAGGGCGCGGGCCGTCGCCTCACTCTCCCGGAGTTCATACTCGGTGCGCTTCCGGTCGGTGATGTCGTAGAGCTGCTCGACGATGAAGGCCACCTCACCCTTCTCGTCGAGGATCGGGCTTGAGCGGCACTCCAGGTACCGCCCGAGTTCGGGCACGAACTTCTCCACGACCTCCCGCTTCTTGCTCGCGACCGCAGACCCCGTCGCGCATACCGTGCAGGGCGCTGTCCTCCCGAGGAGGGCGTAGCACCTCCGTCCCTTCACCTCCTCCGGCGTCATCCCGAGCATCTCGTAGCCGGCACGGTTGTAGCGCAGGATCGTCCTGTCCGGAAGCTGGACGCCGACGATGTCGCCGAGGTTCTCAAACAGCCCCTCGAGCAGGGTGTTTGCCTCCTCCAGGTGACGCCGGGCCTTCTCTTCCCCGGTGACGTCCTGCCAGGTGACGACGGCGCCGGAGATCGTCTTCCCGGTTATGATGGGCGAGGCGGATACGGTTATGTAGATCTCCTCCTCTCCACGATCGGGGATGACGAACCGGCAGGACTCAAGCTCCTCTCCCCGGAGCGCCCGGTGCCCGGGGAGGTCTTCGGGCTGGACAGGTCTGCCGTCGGGATGGTGGAGCGGCGCATCCCGCGTCCCCGAGAGTGACCGGGCTATCCGGTTCTCGCCAGTGGGACCCGCCACGACCACCCTGCCGTCGGCGTCGTAGACTATCCCCTGCCTGCCGATAGCAGCGAAGAGCGCATCGCGCTCCAGCTCTATCCGGGCGTTCCGTGCATCGAGATCCCGATTCCTGGCAATCAGCGTTTCGATGCAGGCCCTTACCTGAGAGGCAAGAGCAGGGTCGGTATCCTGCAGCACCCGCAACAGAACTGCCGGGGACACATCAGACAGGCTCTTCATTATCATTCCAGTTCATGCAACATTTCATTCTCTCCTCTGTATCCTGCAAGGGGAGCCTTCCGAGGCAACGGGTCTGCATCCCGCAGAGGCGGCCGTCCAGGAGGCGCACATCGGCATCCCGATCGCCGGACAAACAACACCTCCCCGCCGCCTCAGCGGGAATGGAGGCACACGGCCTCGAGACAGCATTCGTCCCGGGGTGGTATTCAGGTAGAGATATACATGTGATAGGATAAAACAGGTTGGCCCCGGATTTGGCACTCCAGCATACCGGCCGGCCCGGCGCCCGTCACGACCAGAGTGGCATCACAACATATATACAGGATAAGCAGCATGTCCGCGATGCGGCGTATGGCCCGCACCTGGCGCAAGAATGCACCACCGAAAAACCTTCTTCCCGGCACTTCCCGGCAAAAAGTTGCTGCCGGCGGCAAACAGCCAGTTTGCGATCATCGCTCCGGAACTGGGGCTCATATTCCTCTTTATCGCACTGGTGTCATGCACCCCGTTCCTGGTCGGCCTCTGGTATGGCGAGGCCGGCCTCCTTCTCCCCATGGCCTCGGCGCCGGCGGGGTTCGGCATCATCGGGATCTGGCTTGCCGGCATCCCGAAGGTTGAGGGAGAGGCCCGCCTCTCCGCCGCGCTCTCAGCGGTCGCCCTGATCTGGCTCGCCGCCGCCCTGATAGGCGCGCTGCCATACACGTTCGGCCTCAACCTCTCCTACACCGACAGCGTGTTTGAAGCGATGTCGGGCTGGACGGGCACGGGGTTCTCCCTTCTCCCGTCGGTCGATACCACGCCGAGGATGATCCTCTTCTGGCGGTCGCTGACCCAGTGGATGGGGGGACTCGGGATCGTCGCGTTCACCGTCGCTCTCGCGGGGAGAACCGGCCTGACCCGGTTTCGGCTCTACCGTTCGGAAGGCCGTTCAGAGACGTTCATGCCGAGCGTCGTGGCCACGGCCATAGAGATGTGGCGGATCTACCTGGTGCTCACGGCCCTCGGGATCGGGCTCGTCCTCCTCTCGGGGATACCCCTCTGGGACGCCGTAAACATCGTCATGACCGCGATATCGACCGGCGGGTTTGCTGTGCATTCGGCCGGCATCCTCTACTACGAGAACCCGCTGCTCGAGATGCTCACCGTCCCGGTCATGATCGCCGGGGCCCTGCCGTTCAAGATCTACTTCCTCCTCTATTACAAAAGGAAGTTCGAGCTCCTGCGGGACCGGCAGGCAATCCTTCTCTTCACCCTCATCCTTGCCGGGTGCGCCGCCGTCACCCTCGACCTCATCTCCATCTCATTCCTGCCCCCCGCCGAAGCGCTCCGGGAGGGCATCTTCATGACCGTGAGCGGGATCACCTGCACCGGGTTCCAGAACGCCGACCCTAAAACCTGGTACGGCTCGACGGTGATGGTCCTTGCTGCGCTGATGCTCGTCGGCGGATCGGCGGGGAGCACCGCCGGCGGTATCAAACTCGGCCGGATCATCCTCGGCCTCGAGATGCTCAGGTGGTGGTTTAAGAGGCTGCATACCGGCTGGCGGGCGATCACCCCGCTCCGGCACGACGGGCGGCCGATCCTCGAGCACCTCCCGGAGTACGAGGTCTCAAAGAGCATGCTCGTCGCCATGCTCTTCGTCCTGCTGGTGGCGATCGGCACCCTTCTCCTGCTCCATCTCGCGCCGCCGGGGGGGTTCGACTCCGCAGACGTCATCTTCGAGGTCGTCTCCGCCGCGGCCAACGTCGGGATCAGCACCGGGTTCGTGAACCCCGGCATGAGTCCTGCAGCGAAATGGCTCTTCATCATCGTCATGTGGGTGGGAAGGCTGGAGATCGTGCCCGTCATCGCCCTGGTGGCCGGGGCGGCACGGAGGCTGTGAGAGCGGTCACGCGGCAACGTTGCAAAGAAAATCAGGCGAAATGGTCTGATAGCCACCGGGTATCCATACCCGGGAGTGGTCTTCATCCTCGCGGGTTTCGGCCCGGCGGGAGCGGTGGCGGCGCTGCTGCTCACCGAGATCGGGACACTCGCCTTCGTCGCGACGGCGAAACACCCCATGCCAACGGGGTGACCGGGGTCGTTACCGGCGGATGGCCCAGAAAGGACCGGAGAGGGTACGTGAACGCTTTACATGGGAGAAGAGCGCCGGGGTCTGCGACCGGGTCTTTCGCGAGGCCGCTCAACTGAAGAGAGACCGGTGTATGGAGCAGGAAAAAGAGGGAGTGATGAATTGGAGGCTCAGTTCTTCCTGGCCTTGTCCTGAACCTTCTCCGCCTTCTTATCCTGAGACTTCTTGTCCTTTGCCATGATTGACACACCTCCTTCCCGAGGAGGGATATATCTGATGTTATCCGGTCAGGATATAAATTTTATGGACATTCAGTCTTTTTTTCGATAATCGAAGCAAAAATATGTGGTTTTACCGCTCGCCGCCCATGGAGGTGTCCGGTGGCGCACCGGCGGGCCCCTACACGCCGCGCCTGAAGCCGGAGAGTGTATAGAGCATGATCAGCGAGAGCCCCCCGATCACCTCGACGCCTATCACGAGAGCCACGGCCGGGATCGCGCCGGCAATCCTCAGGCCTTCTGTTATCAGTCCGTGTTCGGCCGGTGTTCCCACAGGCGCTGACCCCGGTTCGGCGAGCCAGTCGCAGAAGAGCGCTGCGCCGACCGCAAGCATGACGACCGCCATGAAGGTGAAGATGATCAGCCCCAGGATCTCGGTCTTTTGCAGCGATCTTCCCGCAACGCGCAATGGCGCCATTTTTACACTCCTGCTCTCATGCATATCTCTCACCCCATGCACCTCGTCCGGAGAGGACGGCCGACCGCCTGGTGCTTGCCGGAAGCGACCGTCCCGGGAGGACGTACCGTAAACCCACGCTGCGGAGGGCGGCTGGTGGTCACGGTTTCAGGCAGGATCCCACGGCCGATAGCGATTACAGGTAAGCCTGATGCTGCACCTGCGGTCTTTGCGGCCAGGGGACGGGAGATCATGGAATCACTCGGTACATGTGGTAGTTCTCCTTCCACCGCCGTAGAATTGCCGGCATGCCATCGCTCCGGCAGCGGGTACAATTCTACATGATTGAACATGACAATACTATGAGGCAGAGGATATATTTAATACTACGCATCCCTCGCCCTGCTGCACCCGGAAAACCACGCCTCAGGGGAGCGGGATATGCGTCGCGGGTATCGTCCCCCACATCCCGGGAACGTCCGCCACAGGCAAAAATCGCCCCCTCGCCAGGAAAAACTCCTGTTTCGGGCAGAAAATTGCGAAAAAGATTAAGAATACACTAAGATTTTTATCCATTTCTCCCCAACGAATATAAGAATGCCCCGCATCTACCTCGGCAAGATCCTGCTTCGCTGGTGCGACTCATGTCACGCTCCCGTGCTCTCCAGAGCCTGTGCCTGCGGCGCCCCCACCCGTCCGGTAGCCGTCACGCCGCCGGGAGACGCCCGGCCCGCGTTCCCCGACGACGTCGAGCGGATAAACCGCATATTCAGCGAGCATTTCGGAGCCCCGCTGATACCACAGGGCCATATCGCGCTCTTGAACAAGGTTCCCGCCGAAGACCGCATGGACGAGATCGTCCTCGGCGGGGCGGTCGTGGGTGCGGTCCGCTACTTCCCGGACGAGCACCGCTGGGAGCCCCTCCCGCGCCCGGCCGCCGCGGCGTACCTGAAGCCAACGAAGCGCTACGTCGTCATCGACGACGGCGCAATCCCGTCCATCCGTGATGGGGGGGCAAGCGTCCTCGCACCCGGTCTCGTCTCGATCGACCCCGCCGTCGCCGAAGGCGACGAGGTCTTCATCCTGACGAGGGCAGGCGAGTGCATCGGTGTCGGGAGGGCGAAGGTCGATGCCGCCACCGCCGCGACGATGGAACGGGGGGTCGTCGTCAGGACGAGAAAGAACGTCCAGTCGGTCTGTGTTCCCGGCACGGCGACATGGGACGATGCCGTCAGGGCAAACGAACCGGTTCTCGCGGAGTACGAAGCCGCAAGCATCCGGTTCGTCCGCGAGGTCGCGGAGCAGAACCCCAGACAGCCCACGGTCTCCTACTCCGGCGGCAAGGACAGCCTCGCGACCCTGCTCGTCGTCCAAAAAGCGCTCGGCCCGGTGCCGCTCCTCTTTGCGGACACGGGGCTTGAGTTCCCCGAGACCCGCGAGAACGTGGACGCGGTGGCAGAGCGTTACGGGCTCGAAGTCTTCAGTATCTGCGATGAGGAGACCTTCTGGAAGACGTTCGAGGAGAACGGACCGCCGGCCGTCGACAACCGCTGGTGCTGCCGGGTCTGCAAACTCGACCCCGTCGGCCGCCTGATCGACGAGCACTGGGGAGAATGCCTCTCATTCATCGGGCAGCGGAAGTACGAGTCGGTGCGGCGGATGCAGAGCAGGCGGGTCTGGAAGAACCCCCGTGTCCCGCAGCAACTCTCGGCGGCCCCCATCCAGCAGTGGACGGCGATGCACGTCTGGCTCTACATCTTCCGTGAGAAGGCGCCCTACAACCCCCTCTACGAGCGGGGGCTCGACCGTATCGGGTGTTTCATGTGCCCCTCGAGCGACCTTGCGACGTTTGCGAGCATCGGGGAGTCCCACCCCGAACTCCTGGGGATGTGGAACGAGAACCTCGCCCGGTGGCAGGAGAAGCAGGGCCTCTCTCGCGACTGGATTGAACGCGGGCTGTGGCGGAAACGGGGAGATGCGGATGAAGAGGAAGATAGTTATAATTGATTACGGTCTCGGCAACCTGCGGAGCGTGCTGCGGGGCCTCGAGCGGGCGGGAGCAGCAGCGACGATCACGGCGGACCCGGAGGCGATCACGGCGGCCGATGGCATCGTCCTCCCCGGTGTGGGGGCGTTCCGGGACGGGATGGAGATGCTCGGCGATCTTGCGGGTACCGTTCTCGCCGCCGCGAACGAGACGCCGCTCCTCGGGATCTGCCTCGGGATGCAGATGCTCATGGACTCGAGCGAAGAGCACGGGATCCACCGGGGCCTCGGCCTCGTGCCGGGCGACGTGAAGCGGTTCGTCCCGGCCGGCGGGGAGAAGGTTCCCCACATGGGCTGGAACACCATCAATATCGATCCCAAGACCCCGCTCTTTGACGGGCTTAACGAGGAGGAGTACGTCTACTTCGTCCACTCCTACTACGCGGCGGCCGCACCGGACCATACCATCGCGAGCACCACCTACATCCGCTCCTTCGCCTCGGCGGTCAACAATGGGTTCACCTACGGGGTCCAGTTCCACCCGGAAAAGAGCGGTGCGGTGGGGCTGAAGATTCTTGAGAATTTTATCGAGCGGATCTGCTAGGGGGCTCCCGGTTTTTTAGCCCTGATGCGGTGGTGCTATTTTGGTGTGCCGGTGCAGCGGCGGTGTTGATGTCATCAGACTTACGGGTAGGACTTTGGTTGCGTCCCCAGTACTTCGCTAATTTTGGCACCCGACATCGACCATCCCATACCGTCTCGCTGCCTCCTCGATCAGGATCTCGGTGTGCTCCGCACCGGTCAGGCGGGCAACAAGCTCGGCATCCGCCATCGTCCGATCTACGACCGGGTGCCGCCCGAGATCCCC
>NZ_JABFFQ010000010.1:0-88187 GCF_032944295.1 Methanoculleus nereidis | reverse complement strand
GGCCTTCGAGGAACGAACGCTGGTCGTCGGTAAGGGTAACGGTGTACTTGCTCTTCCCCATGAGAGTTGTATTCAACATGGAACAATATAATTGTTGTTATAAAAATGTGGGACAAAAGACACTAGAGCATATGCCCTCATATGATTGAATGTCGAACCCAGCTGCTGAATTGTATTCACTTACTAATTGAACGCGACGACTGAGGTCAGGGAACCCTTCTGCTAGTAACCGACGTTTTTCCTCATCATAAATTAGTTCCTCTGCGTGTTTCGATCGCGCTAAAATTGCTTCTGACGGTTCTTGTCCGTCCCATTCGCTCTGGCGGAAAATGCGGATCCGGCGGGCAATTTTGGTGTTATAACTCGGGTTGAGATAACAAACGCCATCCTCTGTAGTATCTATAAAATCGAGCGCGCTACACAGTAGTCTGATACCTAGAGACGTCAGTCGACCTGATGGAACTCTGCTCATGCCCTCATAACAATCAGATTTTAGGTTGTACGAGAATTCTCCTAATATGTTCTCGAATTCTTTGCTGAGTTGAGTTCGACCAAATAGAATTGATGTAATTAGAAGGTACTTTTGAGATTCGGTGAGAAGGTACTGGTGATTCGGATTCTCTACAAGAAAGGTATCGCCTGTTCTGGTGATGGATATGGAATCTTCGCGAACGTGGATCAGGTAAAAATGGAGGGCTAGGTCAAGAAGGTCGTCAAAGGGGACGGGCCCTATCTGACAATTTCGACTTTGCATTGCCAGCTGAAGTCTGTCTTTGGTGACAGGACCGTTCTCTCCACCTAATTCCCGAACTAGAAAAAGAAGTCGGTTTAATTCATTGGGACTTCTAATTGTTTCAAGGCATTGAAATCCAGGCATGACCGGGCCCTACTGTGAGATGTGCTGACGAAGGTGTTCTAATACAGCTGCAATATCATCACTATCCCAGTCTCCTTCGGAAAGATCGTCCGGCACATCAAGATCTAAAATGTCAATATCGTCATTTAGCACACGGTACATGACATCCATCTTGTGTTGGAGGCGCGTGTTGACTGTTTCATCGAGAGTATTAACACCTAAGAGCAAGTGGTATCTAACGTTTGCATCTGGGGGTAGCCCTACTCTATGGATCCGATCCAATGTCTGCATGTAGAGGCCACAATTGAATGTTCTGTCGACATAGATAGCGTCATGACACTCCTTGTGGAGCGAAACCGATTCGGCGATCGCTGGGATAGTCGCCACAAGAACCTTGGTCGATTTATCGGTTTTGAATTGGTGAAGGAGGGCATCTCTGTTCTGTTCTGAGCCTTCGTCTTTGGTAGTACTGCCAGTTACCAAAACAGCTTCGATTCCCGAGTCTTTTACTGTTTTATACAGTAGTTCGGCGTTATGCACAAAAGATGTCCAAATAATTGATTTTTGCCGCTCTTCGGCAAGTTGTGTCGCAATATTTACGGCAACTAGTAGTTTCTGTGGCGTTTCATAGTCTGAGTAGTTCTGGATCAACTGATCTAGGTCCACGCCTGCCGCTGAGAATGGAGGAACACGGAACTCATTGGAGTATTCTCCAAGCAATGTAGGATTTGAGGCAGCTTGAAGGAGCCGGATCACAAGCGCCTTTCGCAGGTCCCTAACAAGATTGCGCTCTTCAATTTTACGTAGAGTGTGAGGAAGAATTCTGTTGCATAAAATATTATAGATGCGTTGTTGCACATCACCCAAACGCACTGGGATCCTGATTACGTTTCTTTTGGGGAGTTCGAGTTCATCTTTCCGTACGCGAGCATAGTAGGGACGCAGAGATTCTCTGAAGTCCTCAATTCTATCATCTTTACCGTAAAGATCCATGGCTTTTCGTGCAGGATTTAGACCTGGCCAAAGAACTTCAAATTGAGGCAGGAGGTCCTCAAGCCGATTGGGTGCAGGGGTACCAGTTAGAATGATCCTGCGTCGTGCAAGCGGTGCGATCTCATTTACTGCGTCGAACCAAGCGCCTCCTTCTCCGCGCTTGATGTGGTGAGATTCATCGAGTACTAGAAGACATGGATATTTTCTCAGTATCTGGGCCACAGCGTCGCGTTCGTTTGCTAACATCTGGTATGTGCACAAGAAGAGTTCAAACCTCTCTGCGTTTGCCATTTGTTGCGCGCGGTCAAGTGGTTGCCCTGCTATTTGTAATGCATTGGGTGTAGCGCCGAAACATTCTTGGTATTCTTCTGTCCAAGGCACGAAGGCAGATCGCGGGCACACCACGAATATTTTTGAGATTTCACCTATGTCTTTGAGGATTGAATAGGCGGCGAGAACCATTGTAGTCTTGCCACTTCCAGGAACAGAAAAGTTTGCAGCATTTGCAACCTCTATTAGATGACGTACGGGAAGTATCTGGAATTTTCTGAGTTCACGGTGGAAAGAAGGTGGGAGAGAGACACTTACTGGAGGATTTTGGAATAACTCTCTACCCGCAACCGATGAAGAACGGAAGGATCGTAAGTAAGTAATATGTTCCTTGAGTACTCGCTTTGCTGTATCCGATAGCTCGGTATCTATTCCAGCTTCGGAAAGAGTTTTCACTGTGTCTGCAATCTTGCTTCCCGGCCGGTTTTCTGCTGGCCCTATAAGTAGGTCGTTCCCTTGCGGCCTGAAGCCCAGAATCACCGAAAGAGCAGTTCCAGATCTGCTTTTTAGAAGCTGGGTTGCAGATATCCCACGAATCGCGATCCGATCCGAGTTAGGGTCGTAATCTATTGTAAACACGGCATTACCCAAATCGTGTGGCCAATTTTCTTACGAGTGCTTCAATTCGATTAAATTCATTGGAGTAAGGCCTTAAGTGTTCGTTTGAAACATCATCAAGGGCTTGTAAGTTGCTTTCAACCCGTTTGAGAATTTGAGCGGGTTTTTTCTTCTGTCGATCTAAATCTGCCTTTTCAGCTGTCTCTTGAAATACTTCTTTAAGCAGCTCTTTCTTTGATGAGTCTTTTGGGTTTGACGATGCTGCCTTCGATATTTCTGGCGGCTTTGGTTGTTTTGGTAATGGCTTCGATGTAGCGACTTGATCGTGTTCGATTACTTTTCGTTGCTCGGGAAGTTTTTGCTGCTTATCAGCTGGCGTGGAAGCAATGGCTGCAGAATCAGATGTCTTTTCTAAAATCTTGGCCTCTAATTCTTGAATTTCTTCTTCTAATGGTTCAAGAGAAGGGTCCTTCTCTTTCAATGGAACTTGTACTTCTTCCTCAACTCCACCGATCTTAAGCGTCTTATTTGCCCACTCTAGGGCGGTACGGGGATCCTGTATAAATTTGCCGATCTTTCGGACGTCAAGGTGCGGTATTCTTGCGACGCTGATCATAAGATAAGCCGCATGCAAGACTTGAGTCTGTTGCGCTGTGTCGAGTTTCTTCCAGTCCGACTTTTGCATTATACTATCAAGATCGATGAAGTGCTCAACACGGCCCTCGACTGTTGAATATCGCTTATCTTGTCCAAAGTAGGCTAAGTAGTCCTCGATCAGATCCAGTCGTTTCAGTTTCTTACGCACAGAGTCTGCTGTGTTATCGCCGCCAAGGATAATAGCGATTTCTTGATCTTGAAGTCCATATTCACGCCCCTCCTTGATTTTCAGCAATTCGTTTATTGGGCCGTAATCTGCCTTCAGTTCCACTGCCAACTGGAAACCCGCCTCAAATCTCCAAAGATCTGAAGATGATACGTTCGTCGGGAGCCTCACGACCTCTAGGTACGCGAAGTGTTGGTCTCCAGTCTCTCTAAACAGTTGGTTAAGAATCGCTGCTCGTCGGTTACCGTTGATAATAAAACCGTCGTGAGTGATTGTTGCAGGCTGGAGTTGGCCTACTCGTTCTATGTCTCTTCTTAACCAATCGGTTTTTGTACGGTCACGGAGCAGGAGTTCTTCAATTTTAGCTGCATCCCTTTCTTTTGAAGGATCGAGACGACGCCCCTCACTTGCTTCTAACTCTAGCAACTCGGCAGCAAATCTTCCATTCCGAATATTATACGTGAGAAGGCGCAATGGCAAGCGAATTACGTTAAGCTCTTGACGTTTGCCAGCAATTTCAAATGGTTCCTTCCTATCAAGGATTTCGGCCTGTTGTTCTTCGAGGTAGTCATCGATCATATCTGCAAACTTATTAATCATACAATTCTCCTCAGAGGTTAGGTTTGTTCATATCCTCCTGAAATAGATGTTTTTTCAAGGGTCTCAAGGATTTCTCTAATTTTTTCATCGGAAACATTGCAGTTGGTGAGGTAAGAAACCGTCAAACCAAAAGCAAGGCTTTTCCTGTCTGCTCCCCCAAAGTTGCCATCTCCAGAGCCAGCCTCAAGACCCAATTTCGTTAGGCGTGATGCAAGCCACCTCTTGGCAGGGCCGGGTCGATAGTCCAGTGCGTTCTCTTTAGCACCAGGTCTACAAACAAAGACAATATCCCATTTCAGATTACCTTGGTCACTATGGAATCCGCTTTTACCCTCCGCTAATATTGGGAAACAACTCGTGACACGGAAGTCTGCATGGCGTAATGCCATTGTCAGTGATTCCCAAGCTTTTCTTTTGACATGGTGATACGTAAAGACCATGATACCCTCATTTTTTAGAGCCTTTCGACATCCGGAGAACACGTTGGTCAGTCCTTCTGTATAATGGCGGTGCTCTTCTTCTGCCGTTGTACGTACAAAGAGGGAATCACTGATAGGTGAGTGCTGACTGGTTTGCTTGATCGACCACTTCACATGGTCTTTCAACCAAACAAAGTAAAAATCAGCCATTTCTGAATACGCTAGGTTATCATAATAGGGCGGATCAGTCAATACAAGATCGACCGATCGCTCTGGTAACCATGAAAGGTCTCGTGAGTCAGCAATAGCTAGATGGGCGGTTTGGCCACTCGCTCTGACAAGATTATTAACGTCGCTAACAATTGTGGCCTGAGCGGGATTACGTGCTTCTATTCTTCTTGGACGTTCTTTTTCGTATATATATTCGAACGGTTTTGCGCTAAATCTCTTCCCTCTCAATACTTTTTCGACGGAAGAGGTAAAACTGCCTCGCCCAATTGTTGTCCCCCAAACATTTCCTTCCACGGGTCTAGCAATTCTCCGAAAAGCGTGAAGACCAAACAGCGGGGTAAGCTTCCGATATCCAAATGCATAACTGCAGAACCAATTGTTGCAGGCTAGTGAGTCAGAAAATGCGAGAAGCAATAACTCGCGATGTGTGGAATTAGTAACCCCGTTAATCCGACGAAGTATCAGAGCGAGACATAGTAACTGGCGTCTATTGAATAACTCATGATACTTTTTATATCCTAAACTCACGGGCCGAAGATCTGACCTGCCTTCGATAGGAATGCTTTGTTTTGGAATAGGCAATTTATCCCATAGGTGAGTTAAGTCTTTGTTCGCCTTTTCATAGAGCTGTTGATCTGCGGCATCTGCTTTCTTGTAAGCTCTTTCTCCTGTGTCAGGGTCAATATATTCGATTGCAAAAAGACGGTGTCTGAGAGGCAGTAGCTCAGGGGATAAATCACTGATACGTGCTTCGTGATGGCAGTTTGGGCAAATATACTTGCCACCACGGAGTAAGTTGCCTTTTTCTACCTCGGTTCGCTCACCACATATGCAGTCGATATACTTCTCATCAGAGCGAAGTTCATGCAGTTTATGACATGAATGACAAAAACCCAAGCGGCTTGGACCTGTTCCATTGTTGGTCTTTTTGGAATAGAGCAGAAAGTGTATGTGCCCTTCAAATTCATGCCCGCATGATTCACAAGGAATTACTTCGACCCAGAAGTAGTACACTACAGTGGCTAACTTTCCGTTGACTTGAGTATAGTAGTAACTACGGATGCGCTCACTTATATCCCGCTGGACAGCTTCCCAATCCTCCCTAAATGCTGCTTCGTCAACTTCACCGATTTGCTTATTTACGATGAACCAAGCCATAGGGTCTATGTCAACACCGATTGTGCGGGCACCAAGCTTGGTGGCTTCGACAATTGAGGTTCCACCGCCCATGAAAGGGTCTAAGACAGTTATGTCCAGCTTGGTGTCAGGCTGGTAGAACTGGCGCCAGATTGTCTTCTCGTGCACACCACTACGAGACATAGCGCCTAATAGTAAAAACCGGAAATTTACGCCGAGACGTCGAGCCCACCATTTATGCATCTGATAGACTGGCTTTTTGCTGTTCCCTTCCCGCCTTGCGAGTGGAATCAGAGGTGCAATGCTCATGCCAGTCTCGAGTCTAGTACATCGTGGAATCGGACAGGAAGATCCACATTGTTTCTTTGGAATTCTTGTTGCCACTCTATCAAAGCCCCTCATTACCAAGCCAGGTAACTACCAAGTTTGTTTTGCTTAAAGATATCTTACGCAGGATGAAAGTGAAAAAGTAGGGAATTACATTGTCTTTCATAATACATCGCTGGGAATTCTCTTTTCGGTTTGCCATCCTACTTTGCGATTGTGAAATCCTTGATACATCAGAAATCGAAATCTGGTTATTTTATAGCCAACATCTTAACAAAGTTTAATACTGACTACTTCCCCTTAGCTTTATGGCTCTTTGCACCCTAATGAATTTTAAACATTCCGTTTTACTTTTTTAATTCCTCGCCCCTTATACATTTTCTAAACTTTGATAATGGCAATAAAGGGGATTATCTCCCTCCCTCCTTCGCGTTTCAATCCCTCACCAGCCGGACGCAACATCCCTCGCATCCGGAATTTACGATTGCGAGTCTCAAGAGTGCTCAAAATCCGCATGCGAATCCGGTCGGCGGCAAAACGATCCCGCACGCGGTATTGGCGGGCCTCCGAGCAGTAATGCGGCAGAGAGGTAATTTATTATACTACTTTTATACATGGAGTGCCATGGCTCCAACATACCGTGATGCAACCATCAACTCCGTCGAAGCGACTGCCACGGTCAGCGGCAGCACGGGCGGCGGCCGCGACGAGAAGGGCAACGTGTACTTCTTCCCGAACGTCTCGGTGAGCATCGGCTACTGGTTCGACAACGAGGGTGTCCCGAACTCGGACTGGAATACGCACTTCAAGGCGCAGTTGTGGATCAACGGCGAACAGGTCGGCAAGAAGCAGGATCTCTCCGCCGGCGGCCCGCAGACCTACACGTTCTTCGCGCACAAGTTCCCGGCGCCGGGTACGTATAAGGTGGAGGTTCGCGGGAAGAACTCGAAGTCGGTCGACGTTACGATCAAGAACGCCCCGGTGCAGGAGAAGAAGGCGGCGCAGTGATGGGGGATAAACTCACATTTCTCACCTGACCGATATCTCGCACAGGTTGTGCGAGTTTTTCAGGGCCGGCGGATGCCCCAAAGATAACACTCCATACGCCGGAGACCGTCGATGCCAGAAACTCCTCCTGCAGATCTCCAACCACCGGTTGGAGAATTGGCGCATTCCCGGGTATCGCCGGCCCCAACACCAGTACGCCATCAGGTTAGTGCAATGGATCGTTGCACAATCTCTCGTTTGCCCCGGTGGATCTAACAGACCCGGCCGGAAACGCACCGGCTCCGGGACATGCCGTGCCGGCACCACCTTTGGCAGGGGATACCGTGATGACCGGGGCCGATGCTCCCACGGCGAACAATAGATTAAAGCAACCCGCGAGCGTAAGAGGACATACGGCAGGAGCGTGACGCACGTGAAAACCCGTACCGAAGTCCTCGAGATCCTTCGCTCCCTGAAGGCCGAACTCAGAGAGCGCTATCACGTCGAGAGCATCGCCCTCTTCGGGTCATACGCCCGTGATGAACAGGGGGAGGGCAGCGATATCGACGTACTCGTCGAGTTCGATTCCGGTGCGGATCTCTTCGACTTCGTCGGGCTGTCACAGTATCTCGAAGAAAAACTCGGGTCCGGCGTGGACGTCGTCCCGGCGGCGGCACTCCGCCCGGAGATCCGGAGATCGGTTACCCGGGACCTCCTTGTTGCATGAGATCGCATACGCTCTATCTCTCGGACCTTGCTGCTGCGCTTGAGAAGATTGAGGAGTTTACCGCAGGCATGACCTATGATCAGTTCCTGCACGACGACAGGACTCAGAGCCCGTCATCAGGAAGTTCGAGATCATCGGCGAAGCGGCCAAAAAGATCCCGCTGCCCATCCGGGAGAAGTATCCCGCCGTTCCCTGGCGCGAGATCGTCGGCCGGTTATGCGACTACCTCTCAGCAATGCGCAACCTTACGCCCGAAGAAGTGAACGAGAGGTCTGGAGGCCTTCTCGAAGAGACATTCCAGTCTATGGCCGATGCCGAGGGGGAAGAGAACCCCGAGGACCGGCTCGCCCTGGTGAGGAGCAACGTTGCATCGTACCTGAGAGCCGGGCAGATAAGGGGCATCATCGTCCTCGACGCTGCCCCGGACGACCTTATCCGGGAGTTCAGTTACCTCAATGAACACAGCGATCTCGATCTCCGGCTGCTGGTGGTCGAGCGCTACCGGCTCGGCAGGCATGAGTACTTCTACCATTCCCGCTTCCTGGTATCGGGAGAGGCGGAGCCGGAGATAAAGCGGCAGAGGTTACGGCTTCGATTGATCGTCGAGAAATTCTCGAAGATGAAGCCGCCCATATTCTCAACGCACGCGACCAAAGAGAGCGTCCGCGTGTACCGCGAGGGGTGGCCGGCAGCGGTGCACTACGAGTTCGGCGACTGGAAGGATTCCATCAGCATCGAGATACGGGTTAGACACAGAGAGTACCCGAAGGTCGCGGACTTTCTCCCCAGACTCCGCGAGCACCTCGCCACGGCCATCCCGGAGACGCAGAGGGTCGAGCTCGCTACCGACCCGTCCGGATGGACGAGGCTTCAGTTCTTCTTCGGGGAAGAGATCGACCCGTATCGGATTGCGCAGTCGATGGTGCGCCTCTGCAGGACCGAGAAAGACATCTCCACCCTGCTGCGGGAAGGGAATGGATAGAGGCTGATCGCCACCCCCCGCCTCCTCGACCAACACCATCGAACATTCCGTGGGCGTTCACGTTCTTACACCGCGGGGTTCAGGCGCCGTGCTCGCCGGGTCGTTCCGTCCCCCCCCCATCCAACCCCTACCTTAATCCCTCCCCAATCCGACTTTATCTCATGAATCTCCGCAGAATCCCGCTCCTCACCGCCCTGCTCCTCATCGCCGCGGTCCTGGCATCCGGCTGCATGAGCCAGGAGACGGTGGTCTCCGACGACGTGAAGGCAGAGGTGCTCGAATACGCGGACCCGATCGCCGACAACGTCATGCAGGGCTTCAACGAGGGCAACTATGCGTTGTACTCTCGCGACTTCAGCCCGGAGATGAGGCAGGCTCTCGACGAGGCCGCGTTTGAGCAGAACCGTGAAGATGTCACGTCCCGGATCGGGCTTTATGAATCCAGGAGCGATCCCGTTGTCACGGAGACCGGCGAGCACATCGCCGTGACCTACAAAGCAAAGTTCGAGCAGGAGGACGGCGTTGCTCTCCGGTTCGTCTTTAAAAAGGACGACGAGTCGCACCAACTCCACGGGCTCTGGTTCAACTCACCGAAACTGCGCAGTTGAGGCGGTCCATCAGAATTAAAAAGAACCTCCGGGGAGGTTCTCCCCGACTCTTCTTGCAGCGATCCCCCTCAGGCCGGTACCTGCTCCTTCTTCTCCCGGTCCCAGTGGCGGTGCCGGGCGATGGCCGTCTTGAACTGCTCGACAAATGAGTTCACGTCTCCCTGGCTCCCGCAGGTCACGACCCCCATCTCGGAGACGGCCTCTCCTCCGGAGCCGGCATCGGCAAAGGTCACGCCCTTGATATCCGATGCCTTCAGGAGTTCGACGCCTTCTCCCGTCGCCCCGATCGGTTTGCAGTGCTTGAAGGCCTCGTTGATGAAGTGGATCGCGAAGCCCTGGTTCTTCAGTCTCTCTGCATGCATCCCCCCCGGGACATACACGGCGTCGTAGACGACGGAGGTGGTGGTGACGTAACTCTTGTCCACCTCCATCTCTTTGCCGTCGGCGGACTTGATCGTGCCAAGGAACTGCGAGACGATCTGTGGGTGAGCGCCCGCATCCTTCAGCGCTTTCTTGACCTGTATCACCTCGTCGTGGTTGTAACCCTCCATCGCGAGGATCGCGACCTTCCTGCTCTTAATGGTGTCCATGACGGTCCTCTCCTGGCTGAGGTTCGGGGACTTCTTCGTGCCGGAGGACGCGCCCTTCTCTGCCGGGGGCGGCACCCCGATCCCTTCCGCGATCCGTATCGCGAGATCGCCGTCGACGTTGTTCATGAGGTCCACCACCCTTTTGCGGACCCCGAAGTCCGAGACCTTCCCGAGCTCGAAGTGGAAGGCCTTGACGATATGCTCCTTCTCCGCGTCCGACATGCTGTTCCAGAAGAGTTTCGCCTGGCTGAAGTGGTCATTGAACTTCTCGCTCCGTGCACGGATCTTCTTGCCCTCGATCTTTTCCTGGTAGTGGACGAACCCGCCCTCCTCCACCCGGGCCGGCCGGGGCTTGTTCCCGCCGAGCGCGTTCGGGAAGTAACTGCTCTCGCCCATGTTGATCGTCATCCGGTTGTAGCCCTCCCGCTGATTGTTCGCGGCGGGCGCGAGCGTCCGGTTGATCGGGATCTCCTGGAAGTTCGGGCCGCCGAGGCGTATCAGCTGGGTATCCAGGTACGAGAAGAGCCGGCCCTGGAGGAGCGGGTCGTTCGAGAAGTCGATCCCCGGCACGACGTTCGCTGGGCAGAAGGCGACCTGCTCGGTCTCCGCGAAGAAGTTGTCCGGGTTCCGGTTCAGGGTCATCTTCCCGATCCACCGGATCGGCACCTCCTCCTCGGGCCAGATCTTCGTCGCATCCAGGATATCGAAGTCGAAGTTGTGCTCGTCCGCCTCCTCGATCATCTGCACCCCGAACTCGAACTCCGGGTAGTCCCCCATCTCGATCGCCTCCCAGAGGTCGCGGCGGTTGAAGTCCGGGTCTTTTCCGGCGATCTTCTGCGTCTCGTCCCAGACGAGCGAATGGACGCCGAGCAGCGGCCGCCAGTGGAACTTGACGAACCGCGCCTTCCCCTCGGCGTTGATGAACCGGAAGGTGTTGACCCCGAACCCCTCCATCATCCGGTAACTCCTCGGGAGCGCCCGATCCGAGAGGACCCACATGATCATGTGCGTGATCTCAGGAAGGTTCCCGACAAAGTCCCAGAAGGTGTCGTGAGCGGCGGAGGCCTGCGGCATCTGGTGATGCTGCTCCGGTTTGATGGAGTGGACGAGGTCGGGGAACTTGATCGCATCCACGATGAAGAAGACCGGCATGTTGTTGCCGACGAGGTCGTAGTTCCCCTCCTCCGTGTAGAACTTCGTCGCGAACCCCCGGACGTCCCTGACCGTATCGGCGGACCCCCGAAATCCCACGACGGTCGAGAACCGGACGAAGACCGGCGTCTTCTTCCCGGGATCCTGGAGAAACGCCGCCCTCGTGTACTCGGTCATCGGCTCGTAGACCTGAAAGTAGCCATGAGCGCCCGAGCCCCGGGCGTGGACGACCCGCTCGGGGATCCGTTCGTGGTCGAAATGCGTCAGTTTCTCGCGGAAGTGGAAGTCCTCTAGAAGCGTCGGCCCCCGTTCCCCTGCTTTTAACGCGTCATCGGTATGGCTTACCCGGACCCCCTGATTCGTCGTCAGGAACTCCTGCTCAGGGTCCTGGTGGAACTCGTCAAGCTGCTCCTGCTTGCTCTTCTCGTCTATCTTTCTCTTATCCATACTCTCTCACCTGCAACCCTCTTACCCCGGCCGGCCATATACCGCTGCTCTCCCCGGCGGGCGTGCCCCCACATCCCGGTCGGGTCTCATAAATGTAACTGCGCGGCGCGGGCGGGCGCGTAGAACGGCCATATCCGTCAAATACGCCTTTAAAACAGATTTCTGGAGGATCGCCCCTCCCCGGTTACGCCCCTTCCCGTGGCTCCTCGCGGCGGAGGGGGCAGAGGGGATCTTCAGCCCAGAGATCACCGCTTTCGGCAAACGCACGGATCCTGCACCCCCCGCCGCAGCAGTCGCGGTAGGAGCATCGCCCGCAGGACCCCCCGACCAGGTCCTTCTTCCTCCGGAAGTCGGCGAGGATCCGGTTCTCCGGATCGTTCCAGATGGCGCTGAAGGGCTTCTCCCTGACGTTTCCTAGCTTAAGTTCGTCCATCTGGGCGAACTGGCAGGGATAGACGTCGCCGGACGGATCGATGTTTGCGATCCGGTCCCCCGCGCTGCACCCGACACCGGAGCGTGTGAGGAGGGTGCACATGCTCTCGTATCGGGGGAGATCCTCCTCCTGCAGTCTCTCGAGCAGGTATACGGTGTCCTGGGGCGCGTCGACCGTGAGGAACTCCATGGCCGCCGGGTCCCCATCGCGCGCCCTCTTGATGAGCAGGTCGAGCAGACCGACAACCTCGCGGGATCGGAGCTGCAGGCTTTCGTAACCCTCGCCTCCCCGCCCGCTCGGGACCAGCCAGTAGACGCAGAACCGTTCCGCCCCGACTTCCAGGGCGAGGTCGATGAGGGCGGGAATCTCGGTGCGGTTCTCTCGCGTTGCGGTCACCCGGACCCCGCACTTCAGCCCGGCGGCCTTGCAGTTTTCGAGCGCCGAGACGGCCAGGTCAAAGCTCCCCGGGACGTTTCGTATGCGATCATGCGTCCGTACGGTCGCCCCGTCGAGCGATACCCCCGCGTACTCCACCCCGACATCGTGGAGCCGCCGTGCAACGGCGGGCGTGATCAGCGTGCCGTTGGTGCTCAGGGCGGTGACGAGGCCCCGCTCTTTCGCATGCCCGGCGAGTTCCCAGAAATCCTCCCGGATCAGTGGCTCGCCCCCTGAAAAGAGCAGGAGGGGGACGTGCATCTCCGCAAGATCGTCGATCAGGCAAAGCCCCTCCTCTGTCGTCAGCTCGTCCTCGCGCTCTCGCCCCGGCCCTGCTCGGATGTAGCAGTGGGAGCAGAGCAGGTTGCACCGGTTCGTGATGTTCCAGAAGACGACAGGCCGGCGGATGTCGGAGAATGCAAGCACCCCGCTCGGCGTCCTCTCACCGGCACGGTGCCGGAGCACCTCGCTGACCGTGCCGCCTGCGTGCAGGTACCGGGTGATCCGGTTCATCGCTCACGCCCCGGCCCTGCCGCAGGGCCGATCCGGCCGCTCGGCCGCTGCTTGAACTCCTCGGTGCTGAAGAGAACCCGGTATTCGGCGGCACCGGTCGCCCGGGAGAGGGCCGCGACCCTGCGGTGCGCGTCCTCCCTATCGCGGCAGTGGAGCACGGTGTAGAGGTTGTACTTCCACTGGCCGGGGATGGTGCGGCGTTCGTAGCAGTGGGTTACGTCGGGGCTCTCTGCCATGGCGGCTCCGATCTCGGCGATGCGGTTCTCGGGGACGTTCCAGACCACCATGGCGTTCGCCACCATTTCGGCCTTCCGGGGGTTGATCCTCGTCCCGAACCGGCGGACGACGCCGATCTCCCCGAGCCTTCGCAGCCGGCCGACGACTTCCTCCTCGCTGATCCGAAGCCTCCTTGCCGCATGGAGAAACGGCCTCTCCTCGATCCCGATACCGTCCTGCGTCAATCTGAGCAGTTCCCTATCGACCTCGTCCATCATCGTCTTCCTCCTCGAGAAACCGGAACCGCACGTCGAGTTTGAACCTTCGCACCACCGGGAGGTTCAGGACGTCCCGGGAAGGGATCATCGACCGCCGCCCGATCTCACCGAGTGTCTTTGAGAGTTCCTCTTCGTCCGCAGCGGCGATGGTGAACCAGAGGTTGTAGTCGCCGTCGCGCCGGTAGTTGTGGGACACGCCGTCGTACTCGTTCACGATCGCCGCGACCTCGTGCATCCGCTCTTCCGGCACCCGCATCGCGACGAGCGTGGAGGCGCGGATGCCGAGACTTCCGGGTTCGAGGATCGGCGCGATATGCCTGATCACCCCCCGACGGGAGAGATCGGTCAGCCGCCCCATCACCTCCCGCTCCGGCATCCCGAGGATCTCTCCGAGAACCCGGTACGGCCGGGGATCGAGGGGGAAGTCGTCCTGCACCTGCTGGAGGAGCACCCGGTCACGCGGATCGAGGTGCATTCACCGCACCCCCGGCTCGTAGAGACACCAGGGGTCCTCTGCCAGGTAATCGCCGGCCTGCGACCCCTCTTCCGTGAGCCCGTATGCCCGGGCGCGGCACCCCCCGCAGGCAGAACGATACTCGCACACACCGCATTTGCCCGTCAGGGCATCGCCGGAGCGGAGGTTTCTAAAGACCTCCGAACCGTTCCAGATCTCTGCAAACGAGGTTTTCCGGATGTTCCCGAGACCCAGCGGAAGGTAGGGGCAGGGGGTGACCTCTCCGCCTGGGTCTATCCTGCAGTAGCGGATGCCCGCGATGCATCCCCGTTCCCCCTCTACTACGGGAAGACCCATCGTTGACGCAATCCGCACGTACTGCGGGGCGCACGTCGGGCGGATGGATAGATCCCTATCAGCCCTCAGCCGGAGAATCTCCCGGATCAGGGCCTCGTACATCTCCGGGGAGATGTCGACGACCTCCTTCCCCCTCCCCGTGGGGACGAGGAAGAAGAACTGGAAGTCGTGCACCCCGAGTTCTTCCCCGAATTCCGCGATAGCCTCCAGCTCGCGGTGGTTCTGGAGGGTTACAGTCGTGTGCACCTGGACGGGGATACCGGCATCCCTGCACGCCTCGATGCCCGCGACCGCACGCTCCCAGGCACCCGTCACCCCCCTGAACCGGTCGTGAACCCCCGGATCGGCAGAGTCGAGACTTATCGCCGCTTTCCGGATGCCCGCCCCGGCGAGCCGCACCGCGGTGCGGCCGTCGATCAGGGTCCCGTTCGTCCCGATGACCATCCGGAGCCCCCGGTGCGTCCCGTATCCGGCGATCTCAAAGATATCGTCCCTCATCAGAGGTTCTCCGCCGCTGAGGATCATCACCGGGGAGCCGGTCTGCGCAACCTGGTCGATGAGCATCTTTCCTTCACCGGTGGAGAGTTCCGGGGTCCCTCCACCATCCCCGGCATCCATGTAGCAGTGGGCGCACCGCAGGTTGCACCGGTGGGTGACGTTCCATGATACGAGGGTGGGTTTGTATTCGCTCTTCCCGTCGTCTCCGATACTATTCAACATCAAGCGATCACCAGAATCCCGGTATGCACTCCCCCGGGTCGAGAGAAGAGGGCTATACCCGGATAATTCTATATCAATGTGTCGGGAATCCGGCGGAATAGTGGGCTTTTGAGTTATCTCCCCTGCAGGGGTTCTTTTGTATGGTCAGAGAATTCCCTCCCACTTCCTCGCGTTTGCTCGTGTTGCCGGGGCTCCGGGGGACGCCTCTTTCGCGTCGCGGGAATGGTTAACTGTCGCGCCGGTCGTATAGTTCCCGGCGGTCGCGGGTTCCCGTCCCTGGTCGTCGTGAGCGTGGAGGGCGCATGGCAAAGATCCCGCACGGCGGAATCGAGGCAAGCAGGCTCTTGCGAAGACTGAATACGCAGGATGCCGTCTTCATCGGGCTCGGCTCCATGATCGGGGCCGGGATCTTCACGGCTCTTGCACCGGCGGCGGCCGCGGCCGGGGCAGGGCTGCTTTTCGGCCTCGCGATTGCGGCCTCTGTTGCGTACTGCAACGCCACATCGTCGGCCCAGCTCGCCCGTCTCTACCCTGCGTCGGGCGGCACCTATGTGTACGCCGGAGAGCGGTTGAACGAGTTCTGGGCCTGGGTTGCGGGCTGGGGGTTCGTGGTCGGCAAACTCGCCAGCTGCTCTGCGGTCGCGCTCACCTTCGGCTACTACCTGGCTCCGGAGTATGCACGGTTCCTTGCCGCGGGGGCGGTGATCGCATTCACGGCGTTGAACTTCTTCGGGATCGAGAAGACCGCCCGTGCGACGAAGATCATTGTCGTGGTGGTCCTGCTCTCTCTCTCCGCGATTGTTGCCCTCGTCTTCGCCGGCGAGCCGGATATCGGCAACTTAAGCCCGATCCTCGGACCGAACGGCCTGTACGGGATCCTGCAGTCGGCGGGGATCTGGTTCTTCGCGTTTGCGGGGTATTCGAGGATCGCGACCCTGGCAGAAGAGGTCGAAGACCCGGAGACGTCCATCCCACGGGCAATCGTGCTCGGTCTTTGCATCACGCTCTTTGTCTACGCCGTCGTCGTCGTCTCGGCGCTGCTCCTTGTCGGGCCTGCTGCTCTCGCCCGGTCCGACGCGCCCCTGGTGACGGCGCTTGCCGGGGCAGGTTTTCAATCGTGGCAGTGGATCATCCGGGTTGGTTCGACGTTTGCGACCCTCGGGGTGCTGCTCTCCCTGATGACGGGCATCAGCCGGATGCTCTTTGCCATGGCGGCGGACCAGAGAATGCCTTCGATCCTCGCCCGGGTTCACCCGGTGCACAGGGTTCCGCACCTTGCCGAACTGACGGTCGGCGTAATCCTGGTCGTGGTGGTGCTGCTCGCGGACCTCCGCGCGGCGATAGGGTTCAGTTCGTTTACCGTGCTGCTGTACTACGCGGTCACGAACCTCTCTGCATACACGTTATCGGGGCAGGAGAGGTTGTACAGCAGAAATTTTGCGCTACTGGGTCTTCTGGGATGCCTGCTGCTTGCTTTCATGCTGCCGGCAACAGCCGTCGGTATCGGGAGCGCGGTCATGCTGGCGGGCATACCGGTTTACCTCGTCCAGAGGCGGCGCAGTTCGTGACAGGACCGTCAGCCCCAGATCGGGTCGTCGCCGAACCGGTCCATCCAGTAGTCGGCGGGGTTCTGCGCCAGGTCCTTTTCGAGATCTTCGAGCCTGAACGAGACGGGACGGTTCATGCAGTAGTCAACCAGGAGATCGTAGGCCTCTTTCAGGCGTATCGTCATCTCATGGGACTCCGCCGGGTCTTTCTGCGACACGTCGGGATGCCACTCCTTGAGTTTCTCTGAGTAGCGCACGCGAATCTCACTCTGGCTGGCACGGTCCCGGATGCCAAGCAGTTCGGCCGCCTCCCTCACCCGCCCGGCGGTTATTGTGGCCATCAAAGATGCGTGTACAGTGCCTGCAGGATAAGTGTTGTGAAGTGCCCAAAGCGATCTCTTTTTGGTCGCACACGATAGATTCACTGAAAACGAGGTCTTATGGCAGATAACCCGCCGATCATCTACTTGAACAACGCCGCCACGACCTGGCCCAAACCCCCGGAAGTGCTCAAGGCCGTCGGGCAATCCCTCTCCCTCCCCGTCTTCGGGTCCGGGAGGACCACCGGGAGCCAGGGTGAGGACTACATCACGCTGGCGCGGGAGGCGCTCGCGGGCCTCCTTGCCGCAGATACGCCGGAGCACGTGGTCTTCACCCAGAACGCGACCGATTCACTAAACATCCTCATCCAGGGATTTCTCGCCAGAGAGGCCGGGTGTCACGTCATCACGACCGAGCTTGACCACAACTCGGTTCTGCGGCCGCTTCACGAACTCGAGCGGCAGGGCAGTATCCGGCTGACGGTCCTCCCCTTCGAGAACGGCTCCGTCAGCCCCGACGCCGTCGAAGCGGCCGTCACGCCCGATACCCGGCTCATGGTCACGGCCCACGGGAGCAACGTGCTCGGCTCCGTGCAGGACGTCGCCCGGATGGGGGAACTCCTGCACGAACACGGCGTCTACTTCATCGTCGACGGAGCGCAGACCGCCGGCCACATACCCGTCGATCTTGGGAAACTCCCGGTCGACGCCTACGTCTTCACCGGCCATAAGGGCCTCCTCGGCATCCCGGGCACCGGCGGGTTCTACCTGCAAGACCCGGAATCGATCGCTCCCCTCCGTTACGGCGGGACCGGGACGGACTCGTTCTCGCTCTTCCAGCCCCGGGAGATGCCGGAGCGGTTCGAGACCGGAACGCACAACTATCCCGGCCTTGCGGCGCTCGCCGCCGGGGTGAACTACATCGCATCCATCGGGGTAGAGGCCATCGCAGAGAAAGCGGAGCGCCAGACGGCGTTTCTCATCAGGGAGTTGAAGGAAGAGCCCAACATCACGGTCTATAACGAGTCGCCTGCCCTTCCCATCGTCTCCTTCAACATCCAGGGAATGGAGAACGACGACGTGGGGTTCATCCTCGCCCGTGCCTACGGGATCGTCGCCCGCACGGGGCTGCACTGTGCACCCCTCATGCACCGGGCGATCGACGGGGGGAGAGGTTCCGTGCGGCTCAGCCTCTCCTGGTTCACGACGGACGGTGAGTGCCGGACCGCCGCAAAAGCAGTAAAGGAGATTGCACAAAATGCGAATTCTTCGTTCGGTTCGCCATAAATCCTGCGCCGACGGCTCGTTCATGAAGGAGTTTCTCCTCAGTGAACCGGTGCCGGCGGGGTTCTTTGCCTACCTGGAGAACTTCGGGGAGGTTGAGGCGCTCCCCAACCTCGGCGAGGGGTTCTACAGGTTCGAGAAGCCCGACTGGTTCTCCATCAAAGGCCTTGCCGGGGATACCACCGTCGAGGTCAGGTTCAAAAAGGAGGTCATGCACCTGACGGTGGATTTCCTCTATCTCCTCTTCACCTCCTACCGGGAAGGATCGGTGGATCTCTCGGTGCTGAAGCAGAGGGAGCAGGCGGTCGGGAAACGGGTGAGAGAACACCTGTATGGGCGTGATTGATGGGAGCAGAATGCCCGGGGACGTATTCGAACAGTTTGCGGAAGATTACGATCGCTGGTTCGAGGAGCACCGCGCCGAGTACTGCGCGGAACTCGCCCGGATCCGGCGCCTCTTCCCTCGCCCGGACTCCCGTGCCCTCGAAGTAGGGGTCGGTTCCGGGAGGTTTGCCGCACCCCTCGGTGTCCCGCTCGGGATAGAGCCTTCGTGCGCCCTCGGCCGGATGGCGCGGCGTCGGGGGATCGAGGTGATCCGCGGGCGGGCGGAATCGATCCCGATCAGGGACGGGTCCTGCTCGTCCGCGCTCATGGTGACGGTCATCTGTTTCCTGGACGATCCTGTTCTGGCATTTCGTGAAATCCACCGGATCCTCGTCCCGGGGGGTTCGCTTGTCCTCGCGTTCCTTGAACGCGATGGAGAGGTTGCCCGGAGATACCTGCACGAGAGAGAAAAACACCGGTTCCTCTCCCGCGCCCGGTTTTATGCGTCGGGCGAAATCCGGGAGTTCCTCGAACGCACCGGGTTTCACGTGACGGAGGTCGACTCGAGGGCCGGGTTCTGCGTCATCGCCGCGCGGAAGGATTGATAGACGCCTGCCGGGCTCCACCCTTCTCACGCCTTTTTCAGTGTGAATCGGAACGCTGCGCCTTCCCCGGGGCGGCCCGGCACCCTGTCCTCGGCCCAGACCCGTCCTCCGTAGCGCTCCACCAGGATCTGCACGAGGTAGAGGCCGAGACCTTCGCCGACGCCCCGTTTGTGCTGCTCGTAGCGGTGGAAGATTGCCTCCTTCTCCTCATCCGGCACGCCCGGACCGGTATCCTCAACCGAAATTTGCACCTCACCGTTCAGCTCCTCAACCCGAACCGCGACCTCGACATCAGGACCGCCGTGCTTGATGGCATTGCTGATGAGGTTGTTGAAGACCACCGAAAGAAGGTCGTTTGCCCGGACCTGATGGCAGGTCCCGTTATAGTGGACAGCGCTGGTGGGGAAATTTTCGATCGCTCCCTGGATTGCTCTATCGAGATCCGTCCGTTTAAGCTCCAACGAGGCCTGATGAATCCGGCGGATAGTGGAGACGGTGCCCAGGATCTCAATGCTCTTGTTGATGCTCCGCTTCAGGTTCCCCAGGTATCCGGCAGCTTCGCCATCGAGTGTGTCGAGCAGCAGGTCGGTGTAAAGCCTGGAAACGTTCTCGGTGTTGCCGATATCGTGGGTGAGGATGTCAAGGTAGAGATTCGCCTCCCGATTCGCGACCTCCAGTTCGCAGTGAAGCCGGGTGAGCTCCTCAGTGTGGCGTATGAGCGCTTCTTCCGCACGTTTGCGCCCGGTGATATCCGTGAGGATGGCAATGGCTCCGACGATAGCACCGCTGCCGTCGCGGATAGGAGCTGCCGACGTGTCCACCCAGAGCGGTTCCCGGTCCAGGCGGGTAACCATCACCTCTTCTCCCTGCACGGTCTCTCCGTGCAGCGCCCGGTAGTAGGGGGTCGCCTCGAGAGAGAGCGGCGTCCCATCCTCCCGCAGGACTCCAAAACCCGCCTGACGCTCCTCAAAGCGGATTGGATCAAAAGATGTCGGTGTTCTATCGATCATCTCACGCACCACTTCGTTCACCCGGACAATAGCCCCGGTGGTATCGTAGATGATGACGCCCGATGCGATCGAGGCAAGAGTCGCATCCAGTTCGGTGGCTCTCAAATGCTCTCTTTCCATGACAGCATGGAGTTTCGCCTCAGCCTGTTTCTGCTCGGTGATGTCGGTGAAGCTCTCGAGCGCATGTGTTACCCGGCCGGATGCATCTTTCACCGGCTGGGCTACAATACCGAACCAGCGCCCACGATACGGAACGTACTTCTCTATTCTCGTGACCTCCCCCGTCGAGAAGACAGTCCGAACCGCACAGACCTCGCACTGTTCGCTCATACCTTCGAACAAACGGTAGCACTTCTCGCCGATGGGCTCGTATTCGGGGAAATATTCCCGGGCCTTCTGGTTTACCCAGACAATTGTCATATCCGGTTCGACAAGCGATTGCCCCGTATCGAGCGCGGAGAGGATGGCACCTACTCTCTCCGTCTCCTTGCGCAACGCCTCCTCGCCTCTCCTGCGTTTGGTCTCGGCCAGCCTGAGTTCTTCATTCTCCTGGCGGAGGGCATCAATCTCTGCCTGGAGCCCCCGCAGCCGCTTTTCGACGAGCCGTTCGGTCCTGGAAGGGTTCTCCTGTGGATCCTCATCCCGTTCGGCGGGATCAGGCCCTGTCCGTGAGGCTTCTGGGGGCGCTGGCATCTGACCTGAGGGCTCCTTTAAAGCACTAACAATGAGTTTCACATAGGCAGTAATAATTGTAGCGCTCCCGGGCTACGCAGGTTCTCCTGGGGTATGATGGGAAAATACCTTATATCAACATTGGATTGGTAGTTATGAAATAACTTTAACCGGGAAGTGTCATGCGAGATGATGGATCGGAGCGGTGAATGGCCGGCGGGTTCTCTTGCTCCCGGTTGATTCGGGAAAGGTGTCCCCCCCACTGCCAGAACAGGTCCTCACCCCGTCTCTTCTCCGAACAGCTCGTATCGCCATCTTGGAGCCGTAGGGAATCCGCTCTCTCTTTTCGGCCCGTCGACCCGGTTGTTCCGGCGCCTTCTTGTATACTACCCCCCCGAAACCTTTGCAATCACGCGATCCAGGTGCTGCCGGTAGAGTTCCTGCGGGTCGAGTTCCTGCAGTCCATCCGGAGTCCGGACCACCACCCTGCCGATGCCGGCGTTCACCAGCATCTTCGAGCACATCAGGCAGGGCGGGTCGTACGAGGGTACTCCCGTCAAACGCTCGAACCCGGCCAGGTACATCGTGCAGCCGGCCGCGGCCCGCCCCGCCTGCAGGAGCGCGTTCATCTCCGCGTGTACCGAGCGGCAGAACTCATAGCGCTCGCCGGAGGGGATGTTGTACTGCTTCCTTATGCAGGTGTTCAACTCATCGCAGTGCGCCTCCCCCCGCGGCGCACCGTTGTGCCCGGTAGAGACGATCTCTCCTGCCGAGTTCACCACGACCGCACCGTAGCACCGCCGAATGCAGGTCGACCGGCGGGCGGTCTCGACCGCGATACCCATGTACCACTCGGTTCGCGAGGCCCGCGGCGGTACGGGTGGTGCGTCGGTATGCCGATCCGTCATGGCCGTCCCTCCGGCAGTGGGTTACGGCCGCTCAGGCTTTTGCTCATGATAGATCTTCCACAGTACGGGATTAAAAAGGGGCGTTTTTGTGCTCCGTCAGTACACGCCCTCGCCCGTCACGAGAGTGCCCCTTACCGGGTAGGTTCCGTTGCAGGGGCCCGTAAACTCGTGGCGCATCCACTCATGGTACGAGTTAAACTGCCAGCCCATGACCCACCACTCGTTTCTCCCCTGAACGTCGGCCGAGATGGTGAGGACGTTATCATCGGCGGCGCCATAGGAGAGGATGAACGGCACCTCGACGACGTAGCCGGACGATCCCGGGCTCACGTAGTGTTCTTCCGGTCCGCCGGGATCGCTGAGGTTGCCGGCGATCCGGTAGGGCGCAAAAAGGGGTTCGGCTCCGATCGGCGTTCTGGTCTCGATCTTGCGATCGGGACTGGCATCGTGCACGTAGAGTTCCATATCGACGAGCACCGGCGTCTCTTCCGAGTACCTGTCGGAGTAGATATGGGTCGGTTTAGGAAGTTCCGACTCGTTCTGCCCCGGCGTGATTGGAATCAGCATGATTCGGTTTTTGTAGATGGGATCGATCCGGTCGGCCGAGATTCTTAACATGGGGACTCCGTCGACGTGCTCGATCGTTATCGATATCGCGCTCCCATCAAAGTTGCGGAAACTCGCCCGGGAAAGGTCGATAGGGGTGACGTTCGTTCCGGTCTTGGGGTCGTAACGGGAAGGAAGAGGGATCAGGAGAACCGCATCCTCAATCGGCTGCGACGTTGAGATCTTCAACTCGTAGTAATACGTCGACCTGAAACTCTCGGAAGCGGACTGGCCCAGGTTTGCCGCGATCAACACGACTACTACGAAGAGAACCGCCATGAGGATGCCTGCCGCGATGAGCAGGCTCCTGAGCGTCTTTGCGTGGTTCCCCATTGATCAAATCGTCAGGGAGCTGGCAGTATTATAGTTATCTATTTCCAGGCGCCCGTCTCTCCATCCCGGCCGCCTGATCCTTCCCGGTCCGGGGCCACAATCTTTTATAGTAGAGTGGCTCCGGGAGCCCGCATGAAAGGAGGATTTCATGTCGTATCTCACCGTCGGTAAAGAAAACTCGGGCACCGTCGACCTCTACTACGAGGACCACGGTGCAGGGCGACCTGTCGTCCTGATTCACGGCTGGCCGCTATCGAGCAAGTCCTGGGAGAAGCAGGTGCCGGCGCTGCTCGACGCGGGTTACCGCGTCGTCACCTACGATCGCAGGGGGTTTGGCAACTCCAGCAAACCGACCTTCGGCTACGACTACGACACCCTGGCCGAAGACCTGCACAGGCTCATGACCGAGCTCGACCTCGCCGACGCCACACTGGTGGGGTTCTCGATGGGCGGCGGCGAGGTGGCCCGCTACCTCGGCACCCACGGCAGCGATCGCGTGGAGCAGGCCGTCTTCATATCCGCGATCCCGCCGTTCCTGCTCAAAACGTCTGACAACCCCGAAGGCGTGGACGGCAGTGTCTTTGACGGGATCATGGAGAGCATCAGTGCCGACCGACCGGCGTTCCTCACCGGGTTTTTCTCGGACTTCTATAACGTCGACATCTTCGGGGGCGACCTCGTCAGCGACGAGGTGATCCGCTTCAGCTGGAACATTGCTGCCGCCGCCTCTCCGAGAGGCACGCTTGACTGTGTCCCTGCGTGGCTGACCGACTTCCGGGACGATCTTATAAGCATCGACGTGCCGGTTCTCGTGATCCACGGCGACGCCGACCGGATCGTCCCCTTCGCCGCCTCAGGGAAGCGCACCCACGAGCTGGTCAGGGGGAGCCGTCTCGTGGTAGTCGAGGGCGGGCCGCACGGGATAACCTGGACCCACGCCGGGAGAGTCAACCGGGAACTGCTGGACTTTCTTAAAGAGCAGGCTGAGCCCCTGGAGCCGGTTGTCGGACTCTCATGAACCGCCCATGGCGCTCCCATGCAAGGGGGGAACGGGCGAGGACCTGCTCCCCGCCCCTCAGTACACGGGGACGAGGCCGGCGTTCGTCCCGGTGATGCACCTGCCGCCCCCGCGGCTGACCACGAAGGTGTTCTCGATCCCGACCATCCCGACGCCCCGGACTCCCTTCTTGGGCTCGAGAGCGATCACCATCCCCTCTTCGAGCGGCTCGTCGAAACCGCGGGCGATCACCGGCATCTCGTCCACCTGCAGGCCGACGCCGTGGCCCAGGAACTGCACCCGCCGCTTCCCGTAGCCCATGAAGTTCTCAAGGAACCGGGGCTCCAGGCCGTCGAATATCGTTGCATAGACCTCGGACGGCGCAGTCCCCGGCCGCAGCATGGACGCCGTCTCGTCCTGGACCTCCACGCACCGATGGTGCGCCTCGATCGCTTCTTTTGGGAGCGGTCGCCCGAACATATACGTCACCGTCTTGTCGGTGTGGTAACCCCGCACCCCGCAGGCGCAGTCGACGAAGACCAGATCCCCGGCTTTGAGCTTCCGATCATGGCTGCCGAGCACCGGTGCGCCGGGAGCCGCTCCGAGGCACCCGCCCGGCCCGTCGAAACCGGTCGGGTAGATGGAACTCTCTCCAAAGCCGAGCTGTCCGAGTATCATCTCCGTCCCGAACATCCCGAACCGGGCAATCCCGTGATGCCCTTCCCTGACCAGGCGTGAGAAGACCTCGCCCCCGAGTTCTGCCTCGCTCATCCCCTCCCGGAGCATCGCAGGAACGCAGTCTTCGAGCACGTGGCGGTGAATCCCCCCGGCTCTCTCCAGGATCGCGAGCTCGTAAGCGCTCTTGACCGACCTGACCTTCGCGGCCTGTGCGTCGAGCGACGCCGTCGCCGTGAAGGGAAAGTACTTCCGGAACCTCTCAAGCAGCGCGAGGGGCACCGTCTCCGCTTCGACGTGAACCGTCTTTGGGCATGCGGCCATCCCGGCCGCCGCATCCCGGTAGCTCTTCATTGGCCGGATATCGGGGAAAAGTGACTCATCTTCTGCTCGTTCGAGGCTCCGGCGCACCCAGAGCACGGCCTCGTCGTTGCGGGGGATGAGGAGGACCCCGTCCTGCATCGTCCCGGTGAAGTAGAACTGGTTTGTCCGCCCGAAGATCGTGGCAAACTCCCACGAGGGGTTCTCCCGCTCCATACGGAGCCGGAACCGCTCCATGCGGTCCCGGAGCTCTGAGGCGGGGGTCTTATGCTCCATACGGATCATTGGGCGACGGTGGTATTTAGCTCTGGCGGGGCAACCTCGCGTATAACTCCGGGTTCGGCACGGGCGGTTTCCCGCGATGAACGGGGGCAATTCCGACCGCATGGGTTATAGAGCCGTATGGCGCACTACTCTCATGGAAACCCCTTTCGTTTTTACCCTGCACGAGAACCTGCCCCGCCAGGGGCCGGGGAGCAACGCCTGCACGAGAAAAGCCTTCTCGATGCTCGCCGACCTTCCCGCCCGGCCGGAGGTCCTGGATATCGGGTGCGGGGCCGGGATGCAGACAGTCGAACTTGCCCGGACCTGCCCCGGCTGCCGTATCACCGCTACCGACGTCCACCAGCCGTTCCTCGACGACCTCGCCCGGAGAGCGGCATCGGGGGGGGTGGGCGACCGGATCACCATCCTCCGGGCCTCGATGGATGACCTGCCGTTTCCCGACGCATCGTTCGACGTCCTCTGGGCGGAGGGCTCGATCTTCATCGTGGGGTTCCGGGAGGGGCTTGTCTCGTGGCGGCGGCTCCTCCGTCCCGGCGGCTACCTCTGCCTCACCGAATCTGTCTGGTTCACCGAAGATCCCTCGCCGGAGGCGGCGGCGTTCTGGAACGACTGCTACCCGGCGATCAAGACGGTGCCGGAGACCTGTGCGATCGCCGAAGATGCCGGCTACGAGGTCGTCGCGACCTTCCCGCTCCCGAAGTCCGCGTGGTGGGGGAATTACTATGTGCCGGTCCTCAAGCGGATAGAAGACCTGCGGCCGAAAGTCGCCGGCAATCCCGAGGCAGAGGCACAGATTGAGTTCGCCGAGCGGGAGACCGCCGTCTACCGGGAGCATGCCGACGAGTACGGCTACGAGTTCTTCATCCTCCAAAAGAAGGAGTGATCCGGCCGCGAAGTTACCCTCCAGCGGCCGTTATCGCCCTTTTAGCTTCCAGAGATCCCTGGCATATTTTCCGATCGGTTTCCAGCGCTTCTTCTCGAGCCTCACAAGCCCGATCTCCGCTTTCTCCCGTTCAAATTCGAGTTCCCGCATGAGTCTCTGAAAACTCTCCAGCCGTGCTGCAGGGAGGGTTCCGTCTGCGACGGCCGCCTGCACCGCACAGCCTGGCTCCCCTTCGTGCCGGCAGTCCGAGAACCTGCAGCCCTCCGCGAGTTCGAGGATGTCGGGGAACGTATCGGCGATACCGGCGGATGCCGTACCAATACCGACCTCCCGCAGACCGGGGTTGTCGATCATGAGCGCCCCGCCGTCGAGGATGAAGAGCTGGCGGACGGTCGTGGTGTGCCGCCCTTTATCGTCGTAGTCCCGGGTATGCGAGGTCTCCTGCACCGAACGGCCCATGAGCCGGTTGATCAGGGTGGACTTACCGACACCCGACGAGCCGATGAGGGCGATCGTCGTTCGCGGCGGGAGGTACGGATCGAGCCGGTCGACGCCCTCCCCGCTCACGGCGCTGATCGGAATCACCGGTATGCCGGGGGAGGCCGAAGCGAGTTCGTCGGCGAGCGTTGCGGGATCGTCCGCGAGATCGGACTTGTTGATTATGATGACCGGACGGGCGCCGGACGCATGAGCGATCGCGAGATAGCGTTCGATCCGGCGGGCATTGAGGTCGTGGCCGGCGGCGGTCACGATGAAGACCGTATCGATGTTCGCCGCGATGACCTGTTCGGCGCCTTCGCGTCCCGGCGTTCCCCGCGCAAACCGGGTCTTCTGCGGGAGTATGTCGACGATCGTCGAGGTTCCTGCCTCCGGTTGATGGAGTAATACGACGTAGTCCCCCACCGCCGGGAACCGGCCGAGTCTCCGCAGGGCTCCGGAGATTCCGGCCGTGACGGACCTGCCGTCGATGAGCACGTCCCACACGGTCTTCTGCCGGCAGGCCACGCGGCCCGGCACGTACGGGCCGGTGTACTTTGAGAATGCTCCCTCGTGTTCATCTGTCCATCCGAGGTCTTCGAGCTTGTAGGGATGCTCTTCTCCGCATCGGGGAGTGGACTGATTCATAACGTGGCCAAACCTCTGTAAATTTGATGGCATGCAAGGTGACAAGTGCTTTGTGGTCGCAGTTCACGGCACCGACGGCCCGGGCCTCTTCGTCCTGAGGATGATGCTTTAAACCGGGGCGGTTGACTCTATATTCTGCAGACACACAATAGAGGAACCAGATGAGCGGCAAAACGTATGTCCACGGGTATACGGAGCGGGAAGCGGAGCGGCTCCGCGACCAGGCAGAGACCCTGACCGGGCTCCTCCACGACGATACCCGGTACCCGGCAGGCTCAAGGGTGCTTGAGGCCGGTTGCGGCACCGGCGCCCAGACCGTGATCCTGGCGAGAAACTGCCCCGGGGCCCGGATCACGTCGGTCGATATCTCCGAGGCCTCGCTTGGCGAGGCAAGGAAGCGCGTACAGGCCGAAGGCATCACGAATGTCACGTTCGAGGCCGGCGATATCTTCGACCTCCAGTACGAGCCGGGGAGCTTCGACCACATCTTCCTCTGTTTCGTCCTCGAACACCTGGCGGAGCCCTGCCTTGCGCTCGAGTGCCTCCGCCCGCTGCTCCGGGAAGGCGGCACGATCACCGTGATCGAGGGGGATCACGGCTCGGCGTACTTCCACCCGGACAGCCCCTATGCTCGCCGGGCGATCGGGTGCCTTGTCGACCTCCAGCGGGAGATGGGCGGCAATGCCCTGATCGGGAGAGAACTCTACCCGCTCGTCGCCGGTGCCGGGTACCGCGACGTCCATGTCTCCCCGCGGATGGTCTACGTGGATGCGACCCGGCCGGACCTTGTTCTGGGGTTCACGAGACTGACCTTCACCGCCATGGTCGAGGGCGTCGGGGAAGACGCGGTGGCCCGGGGCATGATGAGCCGCCAGGACTGGGAACGGGGGATAGCCGACCTCTACCGCACTTCTGAGCCAGATGGGGTCTTTTGCTACACGTTCTTCAAGGCAACGGGAAGGAAGTAGCCCTCCCTACCGCTTCTTCGCAGACGGCGCCATGAGGTAGCCCCCGAACGCCATGAGCCAGAAAAGCGCGGGGTAGACGATCATCCGCTCCGACCCGCCATGGCCGATAGGGCCGTAGAGGTTCACGATGCCGAAGTCGCTCGCGGCATGCGTCACGAGGAAGACGAGGCCGATAGCGCCGGCGATGACCGAGATCGCCTTCAGGGGTCCCCGGACCAGGGTGGCACCTGAAATGGCCTGGATGTTGAAGAACACGAAGGCAAGAAGCGCAAAGAGCCCGTGGATGCCGGGGATCTCCAGTGTAAAGATTGCGGCGCCGATCGCACCGATACCCGCGAGGGTGAAGACGGCAGGAATCCAGCCTCTGCCGTAGGAGCGGTAGAGGAAGTAGCCGCCGACGATGTTGAGGAGGCCTGCTATGAAGAGGGAAGCGTTGAAGAGCCACGCCGTCGCGCCGATCACGCCGAGATCGCTGATCGCGTTCTGGCTGATGCTGTACCCGGGTGCTATGGCCGCGCCGGCCATGAGAGCGGTCATGAACTGGACCGGGAGCAGGAAGAGCAGTAACCCTGCAATCGTCCGACTGCTGTCTGTTCCACGCATGGTAAGGGAATTGAGTCCCCTCCTTAATATCTCCTGCACAGGTCCGACCGTGAAGGTCGCCGGCGCGTGCCGCGATTGTTGTTAACGGTGTTAATGTCGCAGGAGACAGGCCTGGACACTTATTTCGTCGCCATCGTCTGCAGGATCGACATGATCCCAGGCTTCTTCTTTCTCCCGAACGGCGAACCGAAACCGTCCATCTCCATATCCCCGGAGCCGAACATCTCCTCGTTCAGCCGGTCGGTGATCTCGTCGAATATCCGCTTATATGCGGTACAGTGGGGATCGACGCCCCGTACCTCGCCGTCCGTGGGCGCAATCGCGTTGTAGGGGCACCCGCCCCGGCAGTATTTAATATGGGAGCACCCGGCGCACTCGCGGTCGACGTACTCCTTGAACGCGTGCATGAGTTTCCAGGCGTCCGATTGAGCAAGGTCTTCGGCTGTGGGGCGGTCGTAGACGTTCCCCATCACGTATTCCGGCATCCCGACGAAGCGGTAGCACGGGTATATGCTCCCGTCCGGCCCGAAGGCAAGGGTGCTCCCCATGCAGTCCACGAACGTGCAGACGGTGCCGTGCCGGGTGAAGATGCCCCTGCAGAGGTCGTTGATATTCATGACCTCGATCCGCCCGAGGTTCTCCAGGTACTTGTCGAGGAGATACACCAGCAGTTCTCCGTAGGCCGGAGGCTCGAGCGCCCACTCTTTTGGGTCGTCGCTCCTAAGCGACGGCAGCGCCGGGTGGAGTTTGAGCGGGAACCCCCTCTCCCGGAAGAAGTTGAAGATCTCTTCCTTGTGCTCGACCGACTTGCAGGTGAACGTGCAGATGAACCGAACCTCAAGCCCGTTCGCCGTTGCGATCTCGTAGCCCCGCATGGTCTTTTTAAAGTAGCCCTTCCCCCTCTGCAGGTCGTTGATCTCCTCGGGGCCGTCGATGCTGGAGCCGATGGGAATATTGTATTCTGCAAAAATCTTCGCCATCTCAGGGGTGAGCAGCCAGAGGTTGCTCTGCAGGGCGAACGTCGGTTCGAGATGGGCGAGGCCTTCGGAGAGGATGGGAAGCGCCTGACGATAAAAGTCCGCGCCTGCAAGGAGCGGTTCTCCCCCGTGGAAGGTGATGGTGACCTGATTGGACTGGTAGTCCTTGAGCCATTCGGCTATCTCCCGGACGGTCTCGACACTCATCTTCGGAGACCCTTCATCAGAACTCCAGCAGTATTTGCATCTGGACGGGCAACCGAGCGTGGGGATGATCATGACGTGAAAAGGGCTCTTCATCACACTCAGCTTCACGTTATGAGATGTAAAATTTATTCATGCGGCATCCTGCGGCCCCGGCGAGTGTGCCGTTTCGGGTAAGCGGAGCCATCTGCAACGACAGCAGATCTGCATGGGTGCGCTGACGCTTCAGCGCAGGGTGATCGGGTTTTGGTGCCGGAACGTACGGAGGCTACCCATGAAGCATTCCCGCCCGATTCCGCCTGAGGCGGCCCGGAAACATTTTTTACTTCCTCTCCGTATTGATGGATGAGGAAGGAGAATGGACTTTTCCGACTGCGTGAAATTCGCAAACGAAAATCCGGTGACCTACATCGCGACAATGGACGGCGACCAGCCCCGGGTCCGGGCGTTTGCCATGTGGTTTGCCGATGAGACCGGGTTCTATTACCATACCGGGACCCCGAAGGCCGTCTGGCAACAGCTTACGAAGAACCCGAAGGTCGAGCTCTGCTTCTACAACCCCGAGGGTAGAGGAATGATGATGCGGATTGCGGGCGCGGTCGAGTTCGTCGATGATGCGGCTTTAAAAGAGCGGCTCGTCAAAGAGCGCCCGTGGCTCCTCCAGATCGGGGTCTCCGGCGCGGACGACCCGAAACTTGCCGTCTTCCGGGTGGCCCACGGCGAGGCGTACTTCTGGACGCTGGAACAGAACATGCGGGAAGCCGAGGCGCCCCGGATCGGGTTCTGAGTCCGCCGCCTCTCACCAATCTTTCTTCATCGCCTCGGCCTTCAGGTCTTTGGGCATCAGCTCAATGACGTACCGAAGCGCCGTCCGGGGCATATCCCTCTTGTTCGCCATGACGTAGGAGAAGACCTCGTCCGTGTGCTTCCTGCTCGCCTCTTTTAAGAGCCACCCGTAGCCCTTCTGCACCAGGTCGTCGGTGTCGGTCAGGAGGAGGTCGGCGATCGCGAGAGACTCGTCGAGGAACTCCCCGCGTTTTGCGGGCACGATCAGCGAGACCGCCGCCGCCCGACGCATCCAGCGGTTCTCCGACTGCGTCCAGCGCTTCAGCTCCTCGATATGTTCGGGGTAGCGGACGATGAAGTCCCCGACGGCATGGTTGCAGAGGCCGTCGCAGGTGGCCCAGTTCGTGATGTAGGTCTCAATCCAGTGCCGAAAGACGGAGATGTCGTCCGGCTCGTAGCGGTCGGCGAGCCGCGGGGCCCACTCGGAGACGACGAACGCCTCCTCCATCATCCCCGACCGGTAGAGCTCCTCGCAGAGGGGGAAGATCTCCTGCTTCTCGCGGGATTTGACCTCCTTCCAGTATTTCTTTGCGATCGCAACCGCGGTGGCCGTCTTCATACCGTAGCACCGGACCTCTTCCTTGAAGAACCGCTGGCTTCTCTCGCAGATCTCGGGGTCTGCGTGCGCCGCGAACTCCTGCCGTATCTCCTCGACGACCGGATCCATATGCAGGTGTACTGAGGGAGGAGGGATAAACAATGCGGCACTCATATCCACGTTTCGCTCGATCCGGGTTCGGGGAATGCTTGATGGCGGCGTGCAACCTTTTTTCTGGTCTCCGTACCCGTGAACCCGGCTCCAGCGGCCCTGCGGGAGAGTCGCAGGATGGCAGGGGGATCTATCGGAGGATCACGACTGCCGGCCGCTCGACCGATACATGCCCGCCGGCACCAGGAGTTCGAACCGTGCTCCCTCCCCCGGCACCCCGGTCTCCCTGATGGAAAGCCCGGTGATGGCAAGGACTTCTTTTGCGAGGAACAACCCAAAACCGGTGTGTTTGAAGTATTTCCGCTCGAAGATGTTCTGTTTCTCGCTCTCGGGAACACCGGCTCCATCGTCTTCGCAGACGATCCGCAGGCACCTGTCCGAATCCTCGGCAGAAAACTCGATCTTCGTGAGTTTTCCACCGTGCCTCAGGGCATTCTCCGCCATGTTGTAGAAGACCTTCTCAAGGAGCGGATCGGCAAAAACTTCGACACCTTGAATATCGATCGAGAGCGTCACCTCTCCGGGGTCGAGGTCTTCCGTCGCCTGCACGATCGTCGACCTGACATCCTGCCATCTGGGCAGCTGGACGCCGATCTCCTGGTACTCCTTGGTGAACTCAATCTGGCGGCGAGCTATCTCTCCGGCCTTGTCCATCTTTTCGAGGTAATCACAGAGGATCGGATCGGTTGCCTGTTCTTCGGCCATACGGAGGTAGCCGAGAACCACGGTGAGCTGGTTGAGGACGTCGTGCCGGGTGATGCTCGAGAGGAGATTCAACTTTTTGTTTGCCAGCCGGACCGCTTCCTCCGTCTTCTTGCGCTGGGTGATGTCGCGCGCGATACCCACCGTCCCGATAACCTTCCCGGATCTGTCCAGGATGGGTGACCGTATCGTTTCAAAGATCGGCTTGCTGCTCCCGACGTCGATGAAACTCTCCTCGGCGACTGCCTGTTCTCTGCTCGCCATCACCTTCCGGGTTTCTTCTTCAAATATTTCTGCCGCTTCCGTCCCGAAACAGAGACCGCAGGTATTACCTATCAGGTTCTTCGGGCCAACTCCTACTACATCGCTGAACTTCTTGTTTACCGCAATGAAACGTGAGTTGGCATCCGTCAGCCAGGCCAGGTCCGGGATGTTGTCTATGATGGTTTGCAGCTCGGCATTCTTCTTCTGCAGTTCCTCCTCCATCCGCTTGCGTTCGGTGATATCCTGGTTCGCCCCGTAGACTTTCACAGGCTTTCCATCGGCATCCTTCACGCACTTGATCCTGGCGATGATGTGGCGGACTGTGCCGTCCCTGCATAGTATCCGATGCTCTACCTGCTGGACTTCCGGAACGGCTCCTTGTGTCGTTCTGGCCATTACCTCAGCAACGAGGTGGAGATCGTCGGGATGCACGAACTCTCTGGCGTACCTCTCCATGGGCATCACGTTCCCACCCTCCCTGGTCGCGGTCGTGCCGTACAGGGAATAGAACTGGTCATTAAATGTGAACGTCTGGGCCTCGACGTCCTCTTCCCATTTCACCAGCTGGGCAATGTCCATCGCGTTTGTCAGCTGAGCCTCGGTCTGACGGATAATCTCTTCTGCCTTCTTTTGTTCTGTGATATCGAGCAGGATGGCAATGCTCTCTGTCGTGCCGGGGACCATGTCGATGTTCGCGAAGATATCGTGGATCTCGCCGGAACGTGAGAGAAGCCTGAACTCATACTGGGTCTCGGCCCTCTCTTCCCTCTCGCGCCGGAGGTGGTGCTGCCCTTTCATTCTCGTGAGGTCTTCGGGGACAATAAACTCTATCCAGCGCTTCTTTCCCTCGATCTCGGACTTCGGGTATCCGGCAAGACGCTCGAACTGCGTGTTTGCAAGGCTTATGGTGCAATCGGCTTCGAGGACGATGATTGCGGTGCTGGTGTTCTCGAAGACCCTCCGGTATCTCTGGATATGGTCGTAGTCTGCCGTAAGACTGGCTATGCCGCTCTCCATCCCGGCGAGTGCCGCGGCAACCTCCTTCTGCTCTTCTGCAGGGAGCTGTTCAAGCAGGGGTTGGAGTGTTCTTTGGAGGTGTTCCAGTTGCTTCATGTCAGATCCTGTGCGGTGTCGGTAGGATGGCACAGGGGATTTGCTGGAGAAACCGCAGGTGCCTGTCCCTGGTTCCGGTCTCCTGTACGTGAAAAGCGTCGGTCCGTGGCCGTGCTGGAACCCGTTATGAGCTTGACCTTCGATGCTGTTTATTACCCGATTTCTCGTGCCGTCGAGGTCAGGCCTGCTGTCCCGCCAGCAGCGTGCCAGACACACTGCTTTCTATGGCCAGCATTAGCATTTACAGGTATATTAATTATTGTTTTCATCAAATGCCATTATCCTGCCTTTTAGGGTAAACGCATACCTTAAAACTGTGGTTATGACTTTGGGTGGGCATATGTCCGGTTTCCTGACGGTGAAGGCGCAACCACGACCGGGGATGAAATGCACATAGAAACAAAGGTCCAATCCGGTGGTCGGCGGAGTCACAGCCCCACCGTGCCGCTCCTGCGCTCAAGAAGCAGCACGTCCCGCCATGTGCCGTCCTTCATCCGGCCTATGCGCTCGCGGCGGCCGACGACGCGGAAGCCGTGTTTCTTATGAAGGGCAAGGCTCGCTTCGTTCTCCGGGAAGATGCCTGCCTGAAGCGTCCAGAACCCTTCCCGTTCAGATGCGGCGATGAGCTTGGAGAGGAGGGCGCTCCCGACCCCCAGCCCCCGGGCGTCGTTCTCGACGTAGACGCTGACTTCGGCCACGCCGGCGTAGACCGGGCGCCCGGAAGAGGGACTGAGCGCCGCCCAGCTGAGAACCCTCCCGTCGCAGAAGGCAACAAGCCGGCAGGACCGGACGTGGCCCGCGTCCCAGCGCTCCCACGAAGGCGCTTCCGCTTCAAACGTGGCGTTGCCGGTGGCAATCCCCTCGAGGTAGATCCGGCGGATCTCTTCCCGGTCGGCTGCACTCATCTCCCGTATGACGAACTCCATTCCTATGAGCCTCGCCTGTCGTATCCATACCTTCGCGGGGGTGAGCGATAAGCAATCCGCTACCGTGCCCGCCGGCTCGGCAACCCCCGCCGCCCGAGATACCGCTCGATATGCGTCTTTTTGATCTCCATCGCAAGCAGGCGTTCGAAGACCTCTTCCCGCCTGCCGGTCGCGATCTCCCGCTTTGCCCTCCGCAGTGCATCGACTTCGTCGGGATACGGGAGCGGCCCTGCTCCTTCCGTCAGATCCCGGAGGAGGGCCGGATCGCAGCCGGTCGCGGCGATCCCCGCCCCCGGACGCAGATCGATCCGGCACGACCCGGCAACATACTCAATCCGCTGCCATCCCACCTCCCAGTCGATCACCGCGTAGGAGGCCGGGGAGCAGTCGAGGGCGAGGTATGCCTTCCCGGCGACTACGGACGCCATCATCCCGTAGTGGCCGGTGACGACGCACGCCGCCGGGAGATCAAAGAGCCAGACCCGGTTCGCGAGAGGTGCGTGGGCGACAACGATATCGACCGGCTCTTCGGCCGACCGGGCCATCCTCCTCTCCCTCCCGGTCGGGACGCCGAGGAAGCGTATGCCGCGGACGTCCCGCACCTCTCCCGAGATCTCGTGGATGTAAGAGTTTTCTTCTGCCGCCTCCCGGACGCGGGCGTAGGTGCCCATCGTGTCGTCGTTGTTCCCTTCGACGACGACGCAGTGCCTCCCAGCCGATGCAATCTCTCCAAGAAGGCCGAGGAAGAGCTCCGTCTCGTCGAGCCCGGACCGCGAGCACCGGTCGTAGGCACCGTCGCCGGCGAAGACGACGATCTCCGGGTCAACCCTCGCGATCAGGCGGAGGAACGAGTCCCGGTCGACCTTCCGGCCACCGGGCGCACCCCGCTCCTTTGTTCCCCACGAAAGATCGCTGAACGCGAGTACCCTTGCTCGCGGCATGACCCGGGATTACTCACCGGGGATGATAGGTCTCCCGGTCGGGCAGGGAGAGCGAACTCCTGATACTGATACGTTTGTCCGAGATCCGGTCCGCTTTCTACGAACCATCACAACGTTGAAGTCGAGAGCGACGAGAAAGAAGGAGGATGCAGCGTACGGAAAACGGTTATGGGCCTGCCTGCCTCCGAAACGCCGGAGCACCGGGAGGGCCGGTCCTGGTCTCGTGGAACGTCACCCTCCGCTGTCCGCTGAAGTGCGCCCACTGCTACGCGGACGCCGGCGAGCACGAAGCGGATGGGGTGCTCTCGACCGCCGAAGCGTTCTCGGTCATCGACCAGCTCGCGAGCACCGGAAAGCCGATCGTCGTCCTCTCCGGGGGAGAACCCCTGATGCGGGATGACATCTTCGAGATCGCCCGCTACGGGACCGAACGGGGGCTCGTGATGGCGATGGGCACGAGCGGGTATCTCCTCGATGAAGCGACGGCAGAGCGGCTCGCCGCGGCGGGCGTCCGGTCGGTGGCGGTCAGCCTCGACTCCGCCGACCCGGATACCCACGACGCGTTCCGCGGCGTCCCTGGCGTATGGGAACGGGCGGTCGCGGCGATCAAGCACTGCCGCGACGCGGGGCTCGGCGTCCGGATCAACATGACGGTCATGCGCCCCGTCCTCGCGGACGTCGAGGAGGTCATCGCTCTCGGCGAATCCCTCGGCGTCCGCGACTACCAGGTCTTCTTCCCCGTGGAGACCGGGAGGGGACGCGAACCCGGCCAGGGCAATCCTCGCGAGTACGAGGACCTGATCCGGGCGGTCCTCCTCCGGTACCGGGAGAGCGGTCTCCGGATCCGGCCGACATGCGCCCCCCAGTTTCGCCGGATCGCCGACGAGGCCGGGATAAAGAACCCCGGGTGGAGCCGGGGCTGCATGGCCGCCATCAGTTACTGCCGGATCTACGCGACCGGGGAGGTGACGCCCTGCCCCTACCTGCCGGTGAGCGCGGGCAACCTCCGCACCACGCCATTTTCTGAGATATGGAATAATTCTGAGCTCTTTCTCGCCCTCCGCGACCCGGACCGGCTCACCGGGAAGTGCGGCCGGTGCGGCTACAAGGGAGCCTGTGGCGGGTGCCGGGCGCGGGCCTGCCGCGGCGCCGATACCGTCCCTGCCCGGTGGTGCGACGGCCTCATGCGGCCTGACGACCCCTGCGGGGAGGTCACCCGCGAAGACCCGTGGTGCCCCTACGAGCCCGGGGGTATCGACCGGGCCGACCTCGCGATCCTCGACGCCCTCCAGGACGACCTTCCCCTGGTCTCCCGCCCGTGGGCCGCTATCGCGGCGAGAGTCGGGCTTGCGGATGACGAGGTCGTCGCGAGGATGCGGCGGCTGCAGACCTCGAGCGTCCTGCGCAACGTCTCGCCGGTCTTTGAATCGCGGAGGTTCGGGCTTGCCGCCGCGACCCTGATCGCCCTCCGCGTCCCGGAGGACCGGGTGCGCGAGGTGGCGGAGATCGTCAGCACCTACCCGGAGGTCTCGCACAACTTCCGGCGTGACCATGCCTACACCCTCTGGTTCACCCTCGCCGCCCCGACAGAGGAGCGGCTCTCCGCGGTGCTCGCGGAGATCCTCTCCCGGACCGGCATCCCGGAGGCGGACGCGCTCGACCTTTCCACCGTCCGCGCCTATAAGATCGACGTGCGGTTCCCGCTCTCGGAGGAGGATTCGTATGGATCCGACTGATCTCGCCCTTCTCGCAGAACTGGAGAAGGGGATCCCCATGGTCACTGAGCCGTTTGCCGAGATCGGGCGACGGCTCGGCATCCCTGAGGAGGAGGTGCTCCGCCGGGCGCAGCGCCTCCGCGAGGAGGGGACGATCCGGAAGATCCGGGCCCGGATCAACCAGCGGCTCCTCGGGATCACGGCAAACGCCCTCGTCGCCTGGCACCCGCCCGCGGGGTGGGGAGAGGAGGAGTTCACCCGGTTCTCGTCCGCTCCCGGGATCTCCCACTGCTACCTGCGCCGCCCGGTGCCGGGGAGGTGGGAGTATACCCTGTATACCGTGCACCACGGCAGGAGCCGGGAGGCGGTGCTCGCTGCGGTCGAGGAGATGGCCCGGGTGACGGGGTGCAGCGATAATATCGTGCTCTTCAGCACCGAGGAGTACAAGAGGGTGCCGAACGTGCGCATCAACGAGAACGGAAGCGATCTACCATGAACAGGATTACACAGTGCATGCATGGACGGGGAACGGTCAGCGGCGTTATGCGCCACCGAGAGAGGCCTCTTACCGAGGTGCCGGGGAAGTACCTCGCGTTCGTGCAGGACTACCGGCCGGTCGTCTTCTGGAACCTCACCGACCGGTGCAACCTCGGCTGTGCCCACTGCTACAGCCGGTCCGGGCCGGGCTCGCGGACGGACGAGGAACTCTCGACAAAAGAAGCCCTCGCGCTCATCGATGACCTCGCCGTAGCGGGCATCCCACTCATCCTCTTCTCCGGCGGCGAACCCCTCCTCCGCGAGGACCTGCCGGAGCTCGCGCGTGCAGCGGCGGAGAGCGGGATCAAGACCGCGCTCAGCACGAACGGCACCCTGATCACCCCTGATGCCGCCCGGACGATCAAGGACTCAGGGATAGGCTACGCCGGGATATCGCTCGACGGTGCATCCCCGGAGACCCACGACGCGTTCCGGGGGAGTGAGGGTGCGTTTGCGAGGGCTGTCGAGGGGTTTGCCCGGTGCCGGGAGGCTGGCATCCGGACCGGCCTCCGGGTCACCCTGACGAGGGAGAACATGGGGGAACTCGATGCCCTGGTCGACCTTGCGGGAACGCTCGGCGCCTCGCGGTTCTGCCTCTACTGGCTTGTGCCGAGCGGGCGGGGGAGCGAGACCTACGACCGGCTCCAGGTGGGGCCAGAGGAGGTCGACGAGGCGCTCACCCTCCTCTACCGGAGGGCGCTCGAGACCGATCCGGGCGCCATGGAGTTCCTCACCGTCGATGCCCCGCAGGACTGCATCCACCTCCTCCGTGCCATGGAACGGGACGGGTCGCCCGATCTGGCCGGGGCCGAGGCGCTCGTCCGGTCCCTGAACGGCGGATGCAGCGCGGGCAAGCGGGTGGCAAACATCGACCCGAAGGGGAACGTCTACCCCTGCCAGTTCGCCCGGTCGCCCGAGTTCCTCGTTGGGAACGTCCGGGACCGGCCGTTCTCGCGCCTCTGGCAGGATGCGGAGAATCCCGTTCTCTCCCGGTTCAGGGCGACACCGCGGGACCTCTCGGGGAAGTGCGGCCGGTGCGGCTACCGGGACCTCTGCGGCGGCGGCTGCCGGGTGCGGGCGTATGCGGCAGGCGGGGACTTCTCTGCAGAAGACCCGTTCTGTTTCGTCGAGGAGTAAAAAAGAGAGGTTTTGCCGCTACGTTACGTTCGTGAGGGGGATGCCGAGCGCGTCCGCGACACCCTTCCCGTAGGCCGGGTCGGCCTTTAAACAGTTTCCGATGTGGCGGATCTTGATGAAGCCGGGCGCATCCCCCATCGCCCGCGCGGTGTTCTCGAAGAGGACCTGCTGCTGTTCTGGGCTCATCAGGCGGAAGAGTTTGCCCGGCTGGGTGTAGTAGTCGTCGTCGTCCTCGCGGAAGTTCCAGGCCCCCGCCGCACCGGAGAGTTCCAGGAACGGATCCTTATACTCGGGCTGCTCCTGCCACTCGCCGAAACTGTTCGGCTCGTAGCCGACGGCGGAACCGGCGTTGCCGTCCACCCGCATCTGGCCGTCGCGGTGAGAGGGGTTCGCGTAGCATCTCGGCCGGTTGACCGGGATCTGGTGGTGGTTGACCCCCAGGCGGTAGCGCTGCGCGTCCCCGTATGCAAAGAGGCGCCCCTGCAGCATCCTGTCGGGTGAGAAACTGATCCCCGGCACCACGGCGGCGGGGTTGAACGCCGCCTGCTCCACATCCTGGAAGTAGTTCTCGGGGTTCCTGTTCAGTTCGAGCACGCCCACCTCGATCAGGGGGAACTCCCCCTTGTACCAGACCTTGGTGAGGTCGAAGGGGTTGTAGGGCATCTTCTTCGCCTGCTCCTCGGTCATCACCTGGATGTACATCGTCCAGCGGGGGTAGTCGCCCCGCTCGATGCTCTCGAAGAGGTCGCGCTGGTGGCTCTCGCGATCTTTGGCGACGATCGCCTCGGCCTCCTCGTCGGTCAGGTTCTTGATGCCCTGCTGGGTGTGGAGGTGGAACTTGACCCAGACGCGCTCGTCTCGCGCGTTGATCATGCTGTAGGCGTGGCTGCCAAAGCCGTGCATGTGGCGGTAGGAGAAGGGGATCCCGCGGTCGCTCATGGTGATCGTCACCTGGTGGAGCGATTCGGGAAGGGATGTCCAGAAGTCCCAGTTGTTCTTTGCGGACCGCATGTTCGTCTTCGGGTCGCGCTTGACGGCGCGGTTGAGGTCAGGAAACTTGTGGGGGTCGCGTATGAAGAAGACGGGCGTGTTGTTTCCGACCAGGTCCCAGTTCCCTTCTTCGGTGTAGAACTTCATGGCAAAGCCGCGGATGTCGCGTTCCGCGTCGGCCGCACCGCGTTCGCCCGCGACGGTCGAGAAGCGGACGAAGGCCTCGGTCTTCTTGCCCACTTCCGAGAAGATCTTCGCTTTCGTGTACCGGGTGATGTCGTGGGTGACGGTGAACGTGCCGAACGCCCCCGACCCCTTGGCATGCATCCGCCGTTCCGGGATAACCTCCCGGTTGAAGTGCGCGAGTTTCTCCTGGTACCAGACGTCCTGCATCAGCATGGGGCCGCGGGGACCCGCGGTCATGGCGTTCTGGTTGTCTGGCACGGGTGCGCCGGCAGCAGTGGTCAGTTTCTTCTTGTTCTCCATCGGTTACGCCTCATTTCTCTGTAGTTTACGGGTAGAACGGGGTGTGGATAATTGGTTTGTTGTAGACTTGCCCCGGTCAGATTTAACCCTGTCGGGCCGGTCTGCACAACCCGATGCCGGGAGGGCGGGCTGCGGGACGTTGCGCGCCTCACGGGAGGTATTCGTCCACGTACTCGAGGAACCGCTCCACGGTCGCCGTCGAGTAGGGCCCTTCCTCGTAGGCCGCCGCGAGGGTCAGGCGGTCGCGGAAGGTGGAGGCGATCACCAAGAATCCGTACGGCCAGCATACGCAGGGGAGGTACTGGATCTCCCGGAGTTCGAGCATCGAACCGTCCTTCCCCGGGACCGGGAGATAGCCGCCGGCATCGAAGATGCCGAGGTTCGAGAAGACCGGGTTTTTATGGGCGGACGCCTCATACCGCTCGATCATCTGATCAAAGAACGTCCGCACCGCCGGCATCCCGCCGGCCATGATCTCTTCGTAAAAGAGGATGGTCGCGAGGCCGAGGCTCCCTGATTTTTTGCGGGCCGTTATCGACGTCACCTGGCCGATGATATCCGGGAGCCGTGCCCCTTCCCCGGCGGAGAGGGTGGCCTCGTAGGCGACGGAGAGGTTTGTGAGCAGGGCGTCGTCGTAGAGGCCGGGATACTTCCTCCGCAGATCGGCCGAGGTCAGGATCGACCGGGGCGCTCCCCGGTCGGAGGGGTCGTCCCGGATCTTCGCAAGGGCGAGGAAGAACGCAGCGATCAGGACGTCGTTCACCGTAGCCCCGTGCTCTCTCCCGAACGCCTTTATCCGGCCGAGCCGTTCCGGGGCGAGCGTCCGGCGGGCGATATGGGGCGTCCCCCTCCCGGCCCGCTCGACCGGAAAGCGCCACCGGTCGACGAACGGCTCCTCCTCCGCGAGCGCCTGCCGCCGCTCCTCCTCGGAGTAGAGCGCAAGGATTCTCTTCGTGCTCCGCTCATAAGGAGCGCGGGCCGGCGGTCGGAACTCGGGGTCATCCACGATTCCCCGGTAGACGGCAAAGATCTCTCGGGCGAGGGTGAGGGCGCCGGCTACGTCGCAGAAGCCATGGTGGCAGGTGACGGCCACGACGTCCCCCGCCGCTCTCCGGTAGAGGTTGACCCGCACCTGCGGGCCGGAACGGACGTCGAGCGGCGGGGGTGGCGTCGTGAGAGGCTCGTCGGCGCCGCCCCGGGTGAGGACGAACGCTCTTTCCCATCCACTCTCCGGGATCTCCTCCCAGACCGGCCGGTCGTCAACTTCTGCGTAGCGGGACCTGATGTAGGGATCGGAGGCGACCACCCTCATCGTCGCCTCCCGCAGGGCCCCGGCGTCGACTTCGCCGTCGAGGCTGAAGACGACGTGCATAGAGGGGTCGTAGACCCGCTCGAAGTAGACGTTGAAGACATCGAACGCGGGTGCGGGATAGCGGGCCGGCGGGGGTGACATTACTATAACCATCGTTTTGTTCGGGGATAACTGCTTTCGTGCGATACTTTGTTAAGAAACGATGCCAAGGATACTGAACGGAAACCGTTACGGGGATGTCTGCCATGAAGCGAAAGATCATCGATATCGACGAGGAGAAATGCACCGGGTGCGGGCTCTGCATACCGGACTGCCCGGAAGGAGCGCTCCAGATCATCGACGGAAAGGCACGGCTCGTGAGCGACCTCTTCTGTGATGGGCTCGGCGCCTGCATAGGGACATGCCCGGAAGGGGCGATCTGCGTCGTCGAGCGGGAGGCCGGACCCTATAGCGAGGAGGCGGTGATGGAGAAGATTGTCCCGCAGGGGATGGGTGTCGTCAAGGCACACCTGGAGCATCTCCTCGGCCACGGGGAGGAGGCCCTCTACCACCGGGCGCTCGAGTACCTGAACGCCCACGAGATCCCGGTTCCCCCGCATGAGACTCCCGCCGCCCCCGCAGCATGCCCGGGCACCGTGGCAAGGAGCCTTCAGCGGGAAGAGGCCGGAAGTGCGAAACAGGCCGCACGGATCGAGTCGGAACTCCGGCAGTGGCCGGTCCAGCTGACGCTCGTCAACCCCTCTGCCTCCTACTTCGACGATGCGGATCTCCTCGTCTCCGGCGACTGTGTCCCCTTCGCCTACCCCGAGTTTCACCGGGACTTCCTGCAGGGGAAGATCCTGCTCATCTTCTGCCCGAAACTGGATGCGGATACCGAGGGATACATCACGAAACTCGCCGAGATCTTCTCACGGCACACGGTCCGGTCGATCACCGTCCTGCACATGGAGGTGCCCTGCTGCAGCGGGGTGCGCTACATCGTGGACAAGGCCCTGAAACGCGCCGGAAAAGAGATCCCGGTGGCCGAGAAGACGATAACGCTGCAAGGCGAGGCAGTGGAAGGGAGCATCGTCCGGCGCCGGGGCCCCGGCACGGGTCACCGCCGCGAGATGTAACGGCTCCCTTTGAGGTAGAACCGGAGCGGGAGGTCTGCCGCCTTCGTGATCCCGATCCGGGTCGTCTGCACGATCTCCCCGCCCGCTCCCTCTACCCGGCGGCCGGGGAGGCTCTCGGGCGACCAGATCTCGAGGGGCCCCCCGGAGAGGGTTCTCCCGTCGAGATCCATCGTGATCCCGAGCGCCTGTGTCAGTTTGCCCGGTCCGCTCGCGAGCGCGAACGGGTCGTCCGTTCCCCGCCGCGCCTGCATGAGATCGATCCCCCCGGCCGGCTCGAGCGCCCGGACGAGAACCGCCTCCCCTGTCCCCTCAGGGCCGGTCACGACGTTGAAGCAGGTGTGGAGGCCGTAGATCCGGTAGACGTAGGCATGGCCCGCTGCCCCGAACATCGTCCGGTTCCGCGGCGTCTCTCCCCGGTACGAGTGGGCTGCCGGGTCGTCCTGGAGGTAAGCTTCGACCTCGACGATCCACCCCATCGTCGCTGCCTCTTCCCGGTGCACGAGCAGACACCCCAGCAGGTCTTTTGCAACGGTCACCGTGTCGCGTTCGTAAAATGATGGGGGAGGGATCATGCGTGTTCTCCGGTCGTATCCTGAAAGATCTCCGCTGCCTGCCCATCAAGGTTCCGGGCGAAGGCGAGCCGGCACTGGAGTCTCTTTGAACTGCACGACAGAAGATATGGGCCGGTAGATCCACGCCGCCCGCTCTCCCCGGCCATGGGAACTCTGGGACCTGACCGCTGAATATCGTCCCGGCTGCATAGATAGCTCTAATTGCCCGGCGTAGCTGTAACAGGTTTTATTCGGAGTTCAAGAGACCTGGAACGGGCTAATTTTTTATAGCAGTGGCGGCATAATGGGATATTGTTACCACCCACAGCAAAAACAAATCCGCTTACGTGGAGGTTCTGAATATGAAGAAAGGATTTATGACAGATATTGAGACCGAGACCGTAAAGAACACCGAATTCCGCAGAGTTCTCTACACGAGCAAATTCAGCCAGCTCGTGTTGATGAGCCTCAAGCCCGGCGAGGAGATCGGCGAGGAGGTTCACGACGACGTCGACCAGTTCTTCCGGTTCGAAGAAGGGGAGGGAAAGGTCGTCATCGACGACACCGAGTACAAGGTGAAGGACGGCAGCGCCGTGGTCGTGCCGAACAGCGCGAAGCACAACGTGATAAACACCTCAAAGACCGCCGCCCTCAAGCTCTACACAATCTACTCCCCGCCGGAGCACCGTGATGCGGTCGTGCACAAGACCCGCGAGGCGGCCATGGCGGACGACGAGCACTTCGACGGGAAGACGACAGAGTGATCCTTCGGGACTTGCTCTAAAACCGGATCTCTTTTTTGTAGTTGCAGTAAGTGCGTGGTCGTCCTCAGTCCCGCTCGATATCCCCGCCTGCCTCCCTGATCGTCGTCTCGATCTGTTCCAGCAGATCGGGATCGTGGATGGCGAAGTCGAGCATCGGAAATCCTGCCACGAGGGGGATGGGCTTGAAGATCGCAAGCGGCGCTATCCCGTCTTTCTTTGGGCTTTCGCCCGGGGCGATGATGGAGGTCGTCCCATCCGCCCAGACGGCGAGGTTCCCGTAGCCCTGTGCGTCCCAGATCGCTTTGATGATTGCATGTGTGTGCAGCATGCTCACTCCTCAGGAGAGGAGGGCGCGAAGAGGGTATCAACCTTCCCCATGCCGGTTTACCTCGCCGGTGGTGCGTCGGGTTCCCGCGTCTCCGCCGGGAGAGCCGGCTCTCCTGTAAAGAGGTGGTCGACGCCGAGGATCGTGTTCACCCAGGCCCAGTCGTCGCTCGATTGAGCGACCATAAGGACGATGAGGGTGAGCGGGACGGCGAAGATCATCCCGGCAACACCGAGCGCCCATCCCCAGAAGATGACCGAGAGGACGACCACGAGGGCGGGGATCTCGAAGCGCCTCGATGCAAAGTGCGCGAAGATTGGGTTCTCCACGAGCGCGTTCAGGATCGCGACGACCACAATCACCGCGATCGCGCCCCATATCCCGAACTGGAGCCAGGCAAAGAAGATCGCCGGGAGCGCCGCGATGACGAGCCCGATGTAGGGGATATACGAGAGCAGGAACGTCATCACCCCCCAGAGGACGGCCGCGTGCACCCCCATGACCCATAGGAACGTACCGAAGAGGAAGCCGTGGATGAGGTTTACCTCGGTCCTGACGATGACGAAGTTGGCCAGGAATTTGCTCATGCGGGAGAACGACTCGGCGGCCTCGTCGTTCTTCATCACTTTCCTCACCCGTTCGGGCATCCGCGGCGCTTCAAAGAGCATGAAGATCGTCGTCACCGCTATGAAGAAGAGGTAGAGGAGAAGATCAGCGATACTGATGGCTGAAGAAGAGATAAATCCCATGAATCCCTGCAGGTTTATCGAAGAAGGTGAGAGCGAACCCGTTTCAATCCCATATCTGTCCAGGAGGGTGAGGATCTCCGACAGTCTGGCGGTCAGTTCCTGCTGGTAGAGAGGAAGATCTGCGACCAGCGTCTCGAACGAGAAGAAGACGAGATAGCAGATCAGCAGGACGGCAAAGCAGGCGACGGCGGCGACCACGCCGACGGCGACGCTTTCAGGGAGTCCCCTCGCTCGAAGGGCTTTCGTTGGGGGATATATGATCATGGCGAGGATCGCCGATACGGCGATGATGGTGACGAGGTATCCGAGCGCCTCGATCCCGATGATGAGGAACACCAGTGCCGTCAACAGGAGTATGGTACTCACGCGCCTTGGGAAAATCGGGGTTTCTGTCATCCTGACTGAGAGTTCTAACGGAAACTATATTAATCCCGCGATACGTGGCGGAACCGACGAGACCGAGAGATCTGTTCGGCGCGCCCGCCCCCCTCGCTCCGGTCTCGACGGGCTTTGGGGTTCTGCCGGGTGCCGATGATCGCGAAACGATCGGCGCCGGGTTGGTATCCGTCCGAGGGACTACCCGATCGAAAGAGTGGGCGGGCAATTTTTAAGCACAGCGCGCGCGAATAATACCTGTAAATGCTCCTCACCCTCGAACTCGTATTTATCGGGATAGCGGTGCTCTTCCTGATAAGCATCATCGCAAATAAGTTCTCGGAGAGGCTCGGCGTTCCTGCGCTCCTCATCTTCCTCATCGTCGGGATGCTCGCAGGCTCGGAGGGGCCGGGTGGTATCCCGTTCGACGACCCCACGCTTGCGCAGCTCATCGGGATTATAGCACTTGCATATATCCTCTTCTCGGGCGGTCTTGATACCCGGTGGGAAGAGATCCAGCCCATTCTCTGGCAGGGGATCGCCCTCTCGACGATCGGCGTCGTCCTGACCGCAGTCCTGCTCGGCGCGTTCGCCGTCCTGGTCCTCGGGTTCTCTCCGTTAACAGGCCTACTCCTTGGTGCGGTCGTCTCGTCCACCGATGCGGCGGCAGTCTTCTCGATCCTGCGAACGGCACGGGCCCGCCTGAAGGGAAACCTGCGGCCGCTCCTCGAGTTCGAGTCGGGGAGCAACGACCCCATGGCGGTCCTGCTCACCACCGGGATCATCGGCCTGATCCTTACCCCGGGTTCGTCGATCTTCAGCCTCGTCCCGACGTTCGCGCAACAGATGGCGGTCGGCGGCCTCATGGGCTACGGGCTCGGCATGTTCACGGTCTGGTTCATCAACCGTATCAAACTGGAGACCGAGGGTCTGTACCCGGTGCTCACCCTCGCGATGGTGCTGCTGGTCTACGGGCTGACCACTACCATTGGCGGAAACGGGTTCATCGCTGTCTACCTCGCCGGTCTTATCATTGGTAACAGCGTCATCGTCCACAAAAAGAGTCTGATCAGGTTCTACGACGGAATTGCGTGGTTGATGCAGATCGTGATGTTCCTTGCGCTCGGGCTGCTCGTCTTCCCCTCGCAGCTTGCATCGGCGTTCGTCCCCGGCCTTCTCGCCGCCCTCTTCCTGATATTCATCGCGCGGCCGATTGCCGTCCTGCTCACGTTGCTCCCCTGGAAGATGCCGATGAACGAGAAGGCCCTGGTCTCGTGGGTGGGGCTCCGGGGGGCCGTCCCGATCATCCTCGCGACCTACCCCCTCGTCGCAGGGGTGCCGGACGCAGCCGTTATCTTTAATATCGTCTTCTTCATCGTCATCTTCTCGGCGCTCGTGCACGGGACATCGATCCCCTCAGTCGCCCGCTGGCTCGGTCTCGCCGGCCCGCTCGAGGAGACGGGCCAACTCTCCCGTGAGTTCGATGTGAACCCCGACACCCCGAGTGAACTGCTCGAACTGGTCATCCCCCCGGACGCCTCGGCGGTGGGCAAGCAGGTCGTCGACCTCGGGTTGCCGACGGGCACACTCATCATCCTGATGCAGAAGGGAGACGAACGCTTCGTCCCGGTCGGCAGCACGGTCATCGGGGCCAAAGATACGCTCCTCCTCCTGACGACGGACGAGATGACGGAGTCCGTCCGTGCCAGGCTGCTCACACCAAAAGAGGAGAAAGAGACACCGCAATCAACAGCCCTCACGGTGCAGGACTGCCCGGAGGGTACGGCTGGACCCCTCACCGTAGAGGAGCCCCCGGAAGAGATGACCGAATCACTCTACGAACAGGAATCACCCGAAGATAATACCGAGAGCGACCCGTCATCGCCACGGTGAGGCCGGGCGAACCACCCGGGCCGCACTCCCGTCACCGGGTCGGAGGATTACCCTGATCCGGGATCAGCCCCCGCTCACGCAGCACTTTCTGCTCGTCTCCGGTGACGTACCCAAATATCCGGGGTTTCTCCTCGATTATCTGAACAAAGTAGATGTTGTCGAAATCGATCCGCTCATCACTCCCATCCAGTTTCGTGTACACCGAGACCCAGTGCACCTTCACCATCAGGTGACAGTCGTCGAGATCGGTGACCTCAAGCGACGAGACGTTCATGGATTTTGTCCCGATGCTCCTGTAGAACGCGAAACCTACCGGGATTTGAGCGCGGAACTGCTCGTCGTTCTTTCCACAGAAAACACCGTGCGGGTTCGCCCCGACGAAGCAGTCGGCAAACGCTCCTGCCGTAGCCTCAACGTCGATCTCCGGCGGATCGGCGAGAGCGTTGTTGAATTCCCTGGAGTATACGGCAAAGAAGTCTTCCATCATCCTCAACGGGGTATGGGCGTCCATAGTTCCGTTGAGTAGATCCAGAGACAATACCTTTCCGGTTCACCGCCGGACCGCTACACCATCTCGTTGCGCCGGAGGAACTCCCGGATCTTCCGGCTCTCTGGGCAGCACGGTCATCGGGGCCAAAGATACGCTCCTCCTCCTGACGACGGACGAGATGACGGGGTCCGTCCGTGCCAGACTGCTCGGGAGGGTGAGCTGCGGGACGTCGCCGTATCGCCGCATCTCGCGGACAACTGCTCCTGCACGGGAATCATCGGGAAAGACCGCGACCAGGCCGGTCCAGAACAACCTGTTGCGTTTACGGGTTCGGTCATCCTCTCCGGGGACGACTGCACCGCGACCGTATCGGGCATGGCCTGGAACTTCGGTGACGGGACAACCGGCAGCGGCCAGGACGTCACCCACGATTACGCGGCGGAAGGGACCTATACGGTCACGCTGGTCGTGACGCTCGATGACGGGAACTCCTGCCGGGCGACGACCCAGGCCTTTGTGATCTTCTGATACGTCTGCAAAAAAGCGGCGGGGGAAATAACCCCGCCCATCTCTTCTTCTCGGAATGTGCAGGGCGCGGTTCACGCCCCGGCGGCCGCGGCCTCGGAATCCCTCGGCCCCTGTGTCTCACTCCTTCGGCCGCAACGGGCAGCACCTGTTGCCGCAGACCGGGCAGACGCGGCGGTTGATCAGAAAGACGCCCGTGCCGGCAAGCAACCAGAAGAGTGCAAGGAGCGGAACCTGCGAGAGCAGCCAGTACTGGGGAACTGCGGCGATAAGGAGGAGTGCAACCAGGACCGCGGCGATCTCGACGGCCGTATACTTCCCCTGCCGGGCCGGAAGGAGGGCGGCGAGCCTGCCGGGAAGGATGTGGAGACATCCTTTCCCCTTAAGCGGGCATTTCGTGCAGAAGGCTGCGATGACCGTCCCGACGAGGAGGGCGGCGACGGCGAGGTATGCCAGGGCGTAGAGCGGATCGGCAAGGCCTATTGCGGCTGCTCCCGCCATGACTGCCCCTGTAAGCAGCGTGAGAGAAAAGACGCCGACCGCGACGCTGTTCATGCACAGAGTCTCGTCGGGGCAGAAGATTAGTCTTCCTGGAAGGCGGAGCACCGGTACTGCGAACGGCGCAAGGCCTGGCCTGACCAACGCTGATGCCGGTCCACCGAATCTTCTCGTTAGATCCGGCCCGTTCCATCCTGCAAGCCTCGCTGATGATTGCTGCAACGCATATCAGGCGCCAGTCTATCCGGAAGAGTGATATTTTAATGCACTTGCGTTTCTCTTACATGATATAGGGCGCAACGCGCTTCCATGAACAGAATGTCGGGTTAAGAGGATGATATTTCCTAAATCCCCGCAAGAAATCGATGATAGATCTGCTGATTTCTTAAGTTATGGCTGCCCTTTTTCCTTTATGCGAAAGCGTATCGGCATGACTCATTTTCTACGAAGCGGCCTCTGTCTATTCGCCGCACTCCTGCTGGTCTCGAATGCAGCGGCTTGCACCGTCTTTGCGATAACACCCGGCGCATCCGAAGACGGATCGATGTATGTCGGGCATACGAACGACGGTGTCGGGAAAGACTGGAGAAACATCGACGATATAAGCCTTCTTTACGTCCCCGCGGCCGATCATGCGGCAGGAGAAAAGAGGCCGGTCTTCTTCGATCCCGACAGCGGTTCGGATGCGGCAGGAGGCGAAGATAGCAGCGACTCAGGCCGGGTTCTTGGGTATATCGACCAGGTGCCGCACACCTACGCCTACTACACCGGGTCGTACGGTATGATGAACGAACACCAGCTCCTCTCCGCCGAATGCACCGAATACGCGAAGGTCGAGCTCAGTGCAGCCGAAGGAAAGCGGATCTTCTACTCCTCCGAGCTCTCGAACGTGGCGCTTGAGCGGTGCACGAAAGCACGGGAAGCGGTCGAGCTGGTCGGCGGGCTGATCGAGACCTACGGCTATTACGGAACCGGCGAGACACTCATCTTCGCCGACCCCGAGGAGGCGTGGGTCATCGAGATCTGCTCGAGCCTCGATGAGGCAGACGGCGGTGGCCTCTGGGTCGCACAGAAGATCCCCGACGGAGAGGTCTTCGTCGCGGCAAACGAGTTCAGGATCCGTGAGGTCGTTCCCGGAAACCCCGACCAGATCTACTCACAGGATCTCTTCGGCAAACTCGAAGAGGCCGGCATGTGGTCCCCTGCGGACGGCACCCTCGACTGGCTCGAGACCGTCAGCTACGGCGAGTACTCGCATCCCTACTACTCGCTGATGCGGGTCTGGCGCATCCAGGACCGGCTCGCCCCGTCGCTCAACCTGAGCCCGTACGTCGAGAATTCGTACACGAAGGCGTACCCGTTCACCATCACGCCCGACGAGAAAGTCAACCTCACCGGGGCGTTCTCGCTCTTCCGTGACCACTACGAGGGAACCGGGTTCGACCTCTCGACCGGCGAGGCCGCAGGGCCGTTCGGGAACCCGTACCGCTACTTAGGGCCTGCCGACGCCCACACGAACTTCCAGAACGCATCGTACATGGAGGTTCGCCCCGGGGCAAACCCGCGTCCGGTCTCGGCGGTCTTCTGCAGTTACAGTTACGTCGCCCAGGCGCGGTCGTCCCTCCCCGATCCGGTGGGAGGCGTGCTCTGGTTCGGTCCGGCGGTCGCGTACGAGACGGTCTATGCACCGTTCTACGCGGGCGCAACGAACGTATCCGCTGCGTACGCGGCCGGCGACCGGTCAACATACGACAGCAGTACGGCTTACTGGACGTTCGACCTTGTGACGAACTGGGCAATGCTCCGCTACGACGCGATGATCGATGAGATCACCGCAAAGCAGAGCGAGCTCGAGGCCGGGTCGATAGCACTCGTCGAGGAGACCGACAGAAAGGCGACCGAGCTCATCGCCGCCGGCGACGACGAAGGGGCGGGACGTCTCCTCACGGAGTTCACCGTCACGCGGGGGGACGAGATCATCGAGGAGTGGCACGACCTCGCGGGCACGCTGATCGTCACGTACTCGAACGGCCTCATCACCGACCCGGCGACGGGGGCGGTCGAGGAGCCCGGGTATCCGGCATGGTGGCTGAACGAGACCGGGTACCAGTACGGGCCGCGGGTCTACGAACTGGATGAACTCCGCGCGACCGACGGGCTGAACTACACCGGGAGCACTGTCCGGGCTCCGTTGAACGCGACGTTTGCAGATATCCGGGAACTCATCTGATCACCTTTTTTTCTTGATCGGGCGTCATCGTTATATGACGTGAGCAGGATGGGGGTGCACCCTGAAACAGGGGGAAACCTATGAGATATGTGATCCTGCTTGCAGCGGTCGTATCCCTGCTCTTCCTCGTCGGCAGTGTGGGTGCCGCCGACGTCGGGACTGCCGGGGTGCGGAACGGAACGACGGTGAACATCCAGAGCGGCGGCCAGAGTTATCCGGCCTACATCACGATGCCCGATGACGGCGGGCCGTCACCGGCCGTGGTGCTGATCCACTCCTTCAACGGGCTCGAGCCCGGCTACCGGGTCATGGCCGACCGCCTGGCGACAGAGGGGTTCGTCGTCATCGCCCCTGAGTGGCAGACCTTCGCGGAGGCGCCGGCGGACAACGTGACGGAGGCGCTGGTTCGAGATACGGTCGCGTATCTTGGAACCCGGCCGGAGGTCAACGAGAGCAGCATCGGCCTGACGGGGTTCTGCGCGGGCGGACGCTACACGATGCTCTTCCTGCCCCGGATCGAGGAGTTCAGTGCAGGTGTCGCCTGGTACGGCTTCCCCTACTCCGGCGGGCAGGCGAACGGGACTCCGCCGGCAGAGTTCATCGACAACATCACCGGCCCGATGCTGATCATCCACGGCACGGCCGATCAGGCGAGCCCGGTGGCCGATATCTACCGCTACGCGACCGATCTCGATGAGGCCGGGAAGTACTTCGAGCTCAAGGTCTACCAGGGCGAGCCGCACGGGTTCATGATCGGCGAGGACGGGGAGCTGGTGGAGACGTCCGTCGCGGAGAGCGCGTATCAGGAGATGGTGGGGTTCTTTAATAAGCGACTGGTGGGCGCGTAAGCGCCCAGCAGGAGCTGGAGAAAATGCGCAGCATTTTCGACCGGCGACTGGTGTTTCCGACAAGCGCCCAGCAGGAGCTGGAGAAAATGCGCAGCATTTTCGACCGGACGCTCGGGTGATCTCCACTACCCGGTCATTTTTTAGGTGAATGCAGTCTGTCGCTCCGCTCGATCTTCTTCATCACCTTCTCCCAGGAGCCCGTGATGAGGAAACTCTCCTCCATGTAGCCGACCACCCGGGTAAACTTCTTCATGGGAAAGGCCATCGTCAGGACGTCCGGCGGGACGCAGGGGCGTGCCGAGGGGTCGAACATTCCGAGGACCGCTCGTGGATTCTCGTTCTGCTGCTCGAGCCAGGGGAAGTAAAAGACCGAGCTGCACCCGGCGCCGAACGGGCAGATGACGCCGTTCGGGTCGCTCTGGTCGAAGTTTGCGAGCGTGAAGAGGCCGGAGAGCACTTCCGGCCGCGCAAAGAAGACGACGGCGTCCGGGTTGTCGGCCTCCGTGAGGTTGTCCCAGCGCTTGAAGACGATCTCCTTGCCCTTCGTCGGAATCCGGGTGGTCCCCCGGTCGAGTTCGTCCACGATCTCCGGCGTCTGCTTGTAGCGCTCCCCCTCCATCTCACCGGGTTTTCCGTAGGAGAGGAAGTAGCGGAAGTCGGGGAACCGTTCGGCGTCGTAGCCGAGGTAGAACCTCCCCCCGCGGCACCCGATCGAGTCTTCTGAGAAGGCGAGGCTTTTGCCGTTCCGGACCTTTACAAGGTCGCAGACGAAGCACCTCCAGCCCTTCGGGGCGGGGCCCTTCTCCATCCCGTCGGTCGGACCCCCGACCTCGAAGGCGATCGGGAGTTCCGTCCCCGGGAAGTAGTTCTCGTGGAGCCGGATGTAGGCGTCGCGCAGTGCTGTGTCCATACGGCTCTGTTCTGGGTCGGCGGGGATTAATATTCTGATCCGTCTCCCGATCGAGGCACATACAGCCGGCGGTCTGTCACCATCCGGTCAGGGAAGTGCGGTGTGGCCAGGGCACTATCCGGCTGCGGGGAACCGCACACGAGCCGGATCGGCAGGAAAGATCGAAATGTATATATTGTCAACCTTCGACTGTTGACACATGCCTCTCCCCCTGAACGACAGGCAGTTTGCGTTCTGGAAACTCCGCCGCGGCGGTCTTGTAAACATCCAGATCGCGGACCACTTCCGCATATCCCGCCAGGCGGTCTCGAAGGCGCTGCTTGCCATGGACCGCAAGGTCGAAGAGACGCTTCTCGAGATGGCGCAGGCGAACCAGATCGAGGTCGAGCGCCTGAATGCAGAGATTGGCGTCCTCTTCGGGCGTTCCGTCCCCTTCAATGCGGCTGCGATCGTCTTCGTCTCGGCAGACCACGGGGTGCAGGTCTGGTACGAGCACGAGGGCGACTGCGGCGCATGTCCCCGGTACGCCCGGTGCATCGAGCTCCTCTGGGGCTACGCGGACGAACTGGGGATCACGCTTGAAAAGACCGACGATCCGACACGGTTGGCCGACGAACTCTTTGCGAAACTCCGGGAGATGGTATGATGCCGCTCATGGAGACGATCCGGGCGTACCTGGGCTGGTGCCCCATGCAGGCGTCGATGCGGCCGGATCTCACGGTGCGGCCGGCGACGGCCGCGGCGGCGGGGGGGCAGGATGGCCCCCTCCGGGTCGAGCCCGGGTGGTGGAAGCGCTACCATAACCAGTTGCTGATAACGGCGGTAGCCTTCTCGGCGGCGACAGCGGCGCTCTTTATTCTGTTCGAGGATGCTTCCGGGCACCTTGCCATGTGGACCGGTCTGGCCATTGGGGTGGGAGCGGCCCTCGGTTTCCTGCTCAGTTACCGGAAGCAGTATGCACGGGTTGCCGCCGGCGAGTTCGTCAGGGACAACATGACCCGGAGACAGCGCATCGTCCGGTCTCTGAGTCTGCCGGTGGCCTCCGTTCTCCTCGCCGCCGTTATGGCGTATTTTGTTCTGGGCGGGATGTTCGACCGGATTCTCGGGCTCATGCTGGGCATATGTCTCATCTGCTGGACCTGGTACGGCCTCACGATCCTCTGGGAGCGCCGGCACAAGGCGATCATGATCGCGGAGTGGGGATCGGTGTATACCGTGGATACGGCAACAGAGGGTGAACGCGTATGATGAAGTTCTCCGAGACGATACGGAGATGGATGGGCTGGTGCCCGAACGCGGCAGCGGCCGGCACCGTCCGGCGGCGGTACGCCGCGCCGGTCGGCGAGGTCGGGTTCGGGACGGCGGCGGCCGGCAACCGGGAGGTGGTGGAGGACGTGTTCGTGGAGTACACCAGTCCTCGCTTCTTTGTGCTGATGCCGTTTGCCGTCCTCACCTTCCTCCTCCTCTTCGTGATATCCGTCCTGATCCCCTCCCTGTGGCCGGGGCTCACCTTTACCTTCCTGGCCGTTTCCCTTCTGGCGTGGGCCGCATGGCGCATCTACTTCGATCCCTACCGAACCATGATAGAATTCTCCGGGACCTCCGTCATCGTCCGGAGATCGCGTGCCCGGCCGCTCGTCTTTGAAAAGGATACGATCAGGTCGGTCGAGGTGAAACAGCCCTACCTGCCCATACCCCGGTGGGCATCCGCGCTGCTCCTGGTACTCATGACTGCAGCGATATTCTTTGCCGGCGTAGGAAACTGGTTGATGCGCTACCCGGGCGGCCCGATCGTCGACCCCGATCTGGGCTTTCTGGTTCTCCTGGCGGTCAGCTGGATGGTGTTCATGCTGGAGTTGCTCTATCGTGGCCTGGTCAGTCTGCGGTATCCCGGCCGCGTCTGGGTGAGGCTGGAGCCCGCCGGGTTCCTCCAGATCTATGCGGACGACCCGGAGAGGGTTGCAGCGCTGCTCGGTTCCCCGCAATGATGGTGCATACCTTTTGACGAGAACCGTCCAACATACAGAACGGTAAGATTCAATGAGCCCCCCGTATCGCAGACCCCAGCCGACGGAGCAGCCGGCATGACCGACAGCGCCGGCGGCGCTCGACCATCTCCTGCGCCGCTCATCGAGTTCCGGAACGTCAGCGTCGTCCGGGACGGCCACAGACTCCTCGACTCTGTATCGCTCACGATCCGCGAGGGAGAGCATATCGCCATCCTCGGCCCGAACGGTGCCGGGAAGTCGTCGCTCATCCGGGCGATCACCCGCGAGTACTACCCCTCCTCGCCGGGCCCGGACGTCACGTTCCGGTTCCGGGGGCAGAACCGGTGGGACGCCTTCGATCTCCGGTCGCACATCGGGCTTGTCTCCGGCGACCTCCAGCAGACCTTCACCCGCGGCATATCGGGCCGCGAGGTCGTGCTTTCGGGGTTCTTCTCGAGCATCGGGCTCTTCCTCTCCCACAAGGTGACGGACGCGATGGAGCACAAGACCGATGAGATCCTCGAGTTCCTCGAGGTCGCGCACCTCGCCGACCGCCCGATGACGGAGATCTCCTCGGGCGAGGCACGCAGGCTCCTGATCGGGCGGGCGCTTGTCCACGACCCCGGCACCCTCGTCCTCGACGAGCCCACGAACAGCCTTGATCTGCACGCGCTCCATACCTTCCGTAAGACCCTCCGGAAGATCGCCCGGTCGGGCACCGGGATCATCCTGGTGACCCACAACCTCCACGACATCATCCCCGAGATCTCCCGGGTCGTCCTGATGCGGGACGGCGCCGTCCGGATGGACGGCAAGAAGGCGGAAGTCCTGACCGATGAGGCCGTCGGCGAACTCTTCCGCGTCCCGGTCCGCGTCCGGGAGGAGGACGACTACTACTACGCAACGGGCTACTGAAAGACCCCTTGAAACCTCATTTTTCCAATCGACACAACGCTTAAGGCCGGTGACGATCTCTCCCGCCGCCTATACCCCGGCACCAACGTGTGGGGGAATCCGAGAGGAGAGAGAAAAATGGTCGAGATTGGCTACAAACTCTTCACCGAGTCGCACAGTGCGCCCGAACTGGTGAAGAACGCAAGACTGGCCGAGGATGCCGGGTTCTCGTTTTTGAGCATCAGCGATCACTACCTCCCGTGGATCTCGAACCACGGGCGCGCCGGGTTTGCCTGGTGCACCATCGGCGGGGTATCGCAGGCCACCTCGCGGGTCAGGGTCTCCACCGGCGTGACCTGCCCGCTGATACGCTATCACCCGGCGATCGTCGCGCAGGCCGCCGCAACCGCCGCCACGCTGATGCCGGGGAGGTTCGAACTCGGGCTCGGGACGGGCGAGAGCCTGAACGAACACGTCGTCAGCGGCGTCTTTCCGACATCCGAGCCGGTACGGCTCGATATGCTCCGGGAAGCGGTGAACATCATCCGGACGCTCTGGAAAGGGGGCATGCAGGATTACTCCGGCGCCTACTACACCCTCGACAACGCACAGATCTATGAACTGCCGCGGGAGCTCCCGCAGATCCGCATCTCTGCGGAAGGGCCGATGTCGGCGGAGGTTGCCGGCGAGATCGGCGACGCGCTCATCCACTTCGAGCAGAAGCCGGAGGAGGTCATCGAGACGTTCCGCGCTTCAGGCGGCGAAGGAAAATCGTGCATGATCGAGACCGTGGTCTGCTATGGCCGAAGCGTTGACGAGGCGAAGCGCACGGCCTACGAGTGGTTCCCCATGGCCGCGAACAAAGGGGAGCTGAACTGGATCGTTCCCACCCCGACGCACTTCGAGCAGTTGCAGCAGATGGTGACGCCGGACGATGTTGCAAAGAACGTCCTCTGCGGCCCCGACCCGCAGAAGATCATCGAGAAAGTGGGCAAATTTGTCGATATGGGCTATGACAGCGTCCTGCTGCACCAGGTCGGCCCGGAACAGCAGGAGTTCATCAATCTCGCGCACGACGTCATCCTGCCGGAGTTCGGGATCAAGCCCCCGCGGCCCGAGTCAGGAGGGAGGATGGTTCCCGGCCCCGCACGGTGAGCCGGAGGCCGGTGAACCTTTTTTTTTACGGTCGCTGCCACGCCCTGGGCCTGCCAGTGCTACCCGCGTGCCCTTTTCCCGATATACCACCCGATGATCGCACCGACTGCGGTTCCCGCAATCACGCCGGGCAGCCCGGCAAGCATCAGTCCCGCGATCATCCCGAGCGCCGCTCCGACTCCGGCATACCCGCCTGCAAAGTCTGCCATACCTATCCGGTGTGCCCTTCCGCCGTAAGTAGCCGCCTGGACAACAGTTAAGAACCCGGTGCAGCATCCTGTTTCCCGGGATGACCGGGGACACAAATGCCACAATCGTCCGGGACCTCATGGCTGAGTTCGCCGGCCTGACCGGGCTTGACCCGCCTCACGACCACCCGCGGCGCTACCTCTGGACGGATGCTTATGCGGTCTGCAACCATCTCGAACTCTTCCGCCGGACCGGCGATGCGACCTACCGCGACCTCGCTCTCCGCCTCGTCGACCAGGTCCACCACACCCTCGGCCGGCACCGCGACGACGACCCGCGGACCGGCTGGATCAGCGGTCTTTCCGAGGAGGAGGGCGAGGCGCACCCGACCCGGGGCGGCCTCCGGATCGGAAAACCTCTTCCCGAACGAAGGCCTGATGAGCCGTTCGACGAGCGGCTGGAGTGGGACCGGGACGGGCAGTATTATCACTATTTGACGAAGTGGATGCACGCGCTCAACCGGGTGAGCCGGGTCACTGGAGATCCGATCTATACCTGGTGGGCGGTGGAGCTTGCAGGGATCGCTCATGCCGCGTTCACCTACACCCCCTCCTCCGGCGGCAAGAGGATGTACTGGAAGATGAGCATCGACCTCTCCCGGCCGCTCGTCCCCGCCATGGGCCAGCACGATTCGCTCGACGGGTTCGTCACCTACAGCGAGCTCCAGGCGGCGGCAGGGGGGACCATTCTCTCGGTCGAGATCGCCGATATGGCCCGCATCTGCCGGGGTGGGAACCTTGCCACGGACGACCCGCTCGGCATCGGCGGTCTTCTCTTTGATGCCGGAAGGATCGTGCAGATCCTGGAGGGTTCCGGAAGAATAAGGCAGCTCCCCGGCCGTGCCGGATCCGCATACGAAGACCTGCTGGCTTCCGTCCTCGAGGCGGCCCAATCAGGCCTCGCACGCTTTGCCGGGGGCGGGACGCTCCGCTACCCCGCGGACTCCCGTCTCGCCTTCCGGGAGCTCGGGCTCTCGATCGGGATCCGGGGGGTCGGCCCCCTCGCGGAACGGGTCCGGGAGAACCCGGCCCTCTCCCGGCGGGCGGACGCTCTCATGCGGTATGTCCCGCTCGCCGATGAGATCGAGCACTTCTGGATGGACCCGGAGCACCGGGAAGCCGGCACCTGGATGCAAAATCGGGAGATCAATACGGTGATGCTCGCCACCAGCCTTGCACCGGAGGAGTTCCTGGCGATCTGAGGCGACTCCTGCAGCTTCTCCTCTCCGGGACCCCACCACCCATACCCTTTTTAAGCAGGGGTGATAATTCCGGGATCAACAGGAGGAAAGAAGCATGGCATCAAAACTGATGGACTACTTCAACAAACAGCCGAGGATCGGCCTTCTCAGCACCGCAAACAAAGAGGGAAAGGTCGATGCGGCAATCTTCGGTTCGCCGATGATGGTCGACGAGAAGACCGTCGTCATGGGGCTCGGACAGAACCGCACGTTTGAATACCTGCAGGAGAACCCGAACGCCGTCTACACGATCGTGGAGAGTGGAGAGACGATCATGGACTGGAAAGGACTCCGGGTCTACCTGAAGATGAAGGAGTATGCGGCCTCCGGAGAGACGCTGGAGACCTATCGAAGACAGGTTGCCCAGGTCGCCGGCGAGGATGCGGCGGCGATGATCCACGCCTCGGTGACGTTCGAAGTCACAGAAGTGCGCCCCCTCATCGACATGGGCCAGGGCTGGGAACAGTCAATCTGACTTTTTCTGGAAAGTCCCCTCGTGAGAGGGCGCTGCCGGCCGATCATCAACCGCTGGAGCAGGGGTACCGGGTCCGGGAGGCCGGGATGGAACCGCTGTTTCCCGTGCATAGGTCCGGGAAGTCGGCGTCAGGTCATGGCGGGGTGCCCGCCTGCCATGTCTCCAGGAGCCGCGCATCTGTCACTGCTCTGATAATCACAGTTTATTCTCCGTTCAGGAGACCGCGAACACACGCAATTGACACTCCAGGCTATACCTCAGCGGCGGAAGTGAGTGTTCGCCTGATGCCGTGAAACATCCGGAATCTACGTTCCCGTTCACTGCATAGGGTGCGTAGTATATACCTGCCGCCAGCGGGCCGGGTCTTCATCACCCGTAAAGACGACAACTCTTACCATCGGGTATCCTGTGCAGCAGGCGCTACTAATCCGCCCGGTATGCCGGACCCGATGCAAGCCGACACAGGACGGACGGCTCCATCAAAAACGTTAATTCAATCATTTTCTGCAGGATTGACGACGATTCTCGCTCTATCCGTGGAAGGAAAAACACTTATAATTGGTAAGTGAGAGTAACTCATTGAGAGGTCGTCCTGAAACCCTCTGCCGGGAGGGGTATCCCCCTCCGTTCTTGCCACTCAAAGCAATCCGGGTCTCTCGAAATCCTGCCTCCTGGTAGCCATTAACCCGCACCTCTGGTTGCTCATGCACCGCCAAAATAGCAGGTGTATCCCAGATGCAGCATACGACTGCCGCTCAGGCAGGAGCAGGGACATCGTCCGGTGCGGCCACCGGGTGAATGCCGTGTTCTGGCCCCGAATAAAGCCCTGCATGCGAGCGCTTTGCTCTAGGCCTGCCCATGCTGCGCAGATCGTTTTGGGGTCCTCCGAGACAGATGGTGAAAGCATCAACAAGCATCAAACCCATGGTCCCGCCGGGACGGTATGGGAGGAACGTGTGTTGAACACGCCGCCGTGTACCTCGCAAGCGATGATGCGGGTTACACCGGGACAACCATGGTTGTCGATGGCGGATGCACCGTATCTCGTTGAAGGAGCGGTGAGAGTGAGTATAACAACGTAAACCGATTGAGGTGAATGATATGACAACGATTGGAGTAATTGGTGGAACCGGGGGCCAGGGTCTCGGGATCGCGACCCGGTTTGTAGAGGCAGGAGAAGACGTCATCATCGGCTCGAGGACGATTGAGAAGGCCCAGGCGGCGGTGGACAAGGTGAAGGAGTTGCTCCCGGGCGCCAGGAACATCCGGGCGGCTGCGAACCCCGACGCGGCGAAGGCAGCCGACGTCCTGGTCCTCACGGTGCCGCTCGCGGCCCAGAAGGACACCCTGCTCTCCATCAAGGAGGGTGCAGCCGGAAAGCCCCTGCTCGACGCGACCGGGCCGCTGGAGTCCTGCATCGGCGGGTCCGCGACGAAGTACATCGACCTCCCCGAGGGGTCCGCCGCGGAGCGGTCCCAGTCGATCCTGCCGGACGCGAAGGTGATCTGTGCGTTCAACAACATCTCCCAGACCTGGTTCATGCAGCTCGGCGAGCCGATCGACTGTGACTGCCTCATCTGCGGCAACGACCAGGCGGCCAAGGACCTGGTGGCCCCGCTGATCGAGAAGATCCCCGGCGTCAAGGTGATCGACTGCGGCAAACTCGAACGGGCCTGCATCATCGAGAAGATCACGCCGCTTCTCATCGGCCTCAACATCAAGAACAAGTGCCAGTTCGGCGGCATCCGGATCACCGGCCTTGACCGGATCAAGGCCTGCGACACCAAGTAGGCGCGGAAACAAGGGCCGGGCCTGCTGATATGGCGCACCTGCCTGAAACCACAGAGGGGCTCTCACGAGGGACCCCTCGGCCTATCTGGTCATCATTGGGATAGCGGATGCCGCATAATGCCCGGGAAGACAGTCTATCTCTCAGAGTAACAGCATTATGTAATGTGCTTTCCCCTCTTTTCCGGCGAACCTATTTCTATCATCTCCATCTCCGGACGCGATCTCTTTCTGTGCCTTCGGGAGGAGCGGAATCACAATCTTGCCAGAGGCCGGGTCTCTGCATTACGATGGGGAGGTCATATGCATCAAGACCCCAACGGCGGCCATCGTGACGAACCGGGATCAGAAAATAGGGTGCCCATCCGCTTGAGCAGGTTACCAGTCTCACCCTCTACCTGGCCTCGGACGATTCGAGCCCGACCAGTGGCGCGGTTGTGATGGCCGGCGCGGGCCGGTGTGCATGGCAGATCCGCCGGCCCCCAATCCTGCACCACCAGCGGCGCGCCGGTAAACCGATTAACCATCGAGTTCATTCCGATAAACGCCGTCTTGTCGCCCGTGTACGAGCGAGAAGAGGCTCCCCGGGTCTCAACGATTTACCCGAATGCTCAGTCCGATGCAACGGGTGACTATACTGCAGTGTACCCGCCGTCGACGAGCAGGCTGGTTCCGGTTATGTTCGAAGCGTCATCGCTCGCCAGGAACGTGACAGCCTTCGCCACCTCCATCGCCTTGCCCAGGCGTCCGAGCGGATGTAGTTTTTTCAGTTCCTCGTAGGCTTCCGGCGGAAGTGCCGCGAGGAGAGGCGTGTCTATATACCCGGGTGCAATGAAATTCGCGCGGATTCCCTGCGCCGCGTAGCTGGTGCCGACCGTCCGGGTCAGCATGGCGACGCCCCCTTTGGCAGCGGCGTATGCCGTGACACCCTGTTTGGCGACAAAACTATGAATGGACCCGGTATTCACGATGGCTCCTCCGTGACCCTGTTTCAGCATCTGCTGGACAGCATACTTGTCGCAGAGGAAGACTCCCTTCAGGTTTATGTCGAGAACCCTGTCCCATTCGTCAGTTTCCACTTCGTGAGGGTCACCCAGGCTGCCGACGCCGGAGTTGGCGACAAAGACATCCAGTCTCCCGAAGGCCTCTACGGTCTTCGCGACGAGATTCTTGACATCGTCTTCGTTGACAACGTCTGCCCGGATGAAGATTGCCTCTCCACCCGCTTCTTTTATCTCGTTCACGATTCTCGCGCCCTCTTTCTCGTTCCGGCCAGAGACGACGACCTTGCCGCCCTCGGCTGCCATGTCCTTCGCGCAGGCTTCACCGATACCGCTGGTGGATCCGGTGATAACACAGACTTTGTTTTCCATTCTTCCCATAATGGTTCCTCCGTGGCATTCTGTTCGAATGACGGTACTGGCAGACGCGCTCCTGGCCTTTATTGAGGTCGGTGATCCAGGCGCCACCGAATTTGAATTGGCTCCTGACGTTGAGCCCGATCAGGAGTGGGGTGTTCTTCTCGATGGTGCTCACGTGTTCGAGCGCGCCACAATCACCCTATTTCCTGCTGTGTTGCATAATATCTGCCGTGCCCCCCTGCCGGTCTCTGCTGGGCACTCGCTCAGGCCACCATGGCAATTAGCATATTGTAGCAGTTTATTTTCATCCTGACCTCACGGAACATCCCTTCCCGGGACGTCGCTTGCACTCCTTCGCCGAAGATCCGTTTGATGCTGGAGAAGGCTCCTTCAGCCTTCCATCGCATCCCGTAGGTGGTTATCCACGACCACATCCGATATCCTCCCCATCGGATCCGTTCTCTGACACACTCAGCCCGATAGGCTGATCCGGTCGAATGGGTTGCTGCATCCGCCCGGGTCTTGATCCCGGCGAGGAACCCTCGGTGTTCGAGGGCAGTGAAGAGCTCATTCCGATCATAGGCACCGTCGGCGAGCACCCGGTGTACCGGGTGCTCCTCGCCGCAGTGCTGCTGCACCTGGTCGAGGAGCGGGACGAACATTCGGTCGTCCTGCACGGATTCATCGGTGACCTCCAGGCCGAGGACCTGGTTGGTTTCGACGTCGATCATCGCATGGACCTTGATCCAGCCGCGCCGGACCTTCCACTTCTCCCGCATCCATTCGCCCCGGTTGGTGACCTTGATCCCGGTACTGTCAACGGCGATGACGACATCCTCAGCGAGGATCTTGGGCGTTACGTTGAGCGAGAGATCCAGGCGTTGGATCCGGCGGAAGAGGGTGGTATAGTCGGCTGCCCGGAGCGCGGGAATAAATGTCGCAAGCTTCCGGACAAATCCCTCCATCTGGCGATAGGGCATCTGCAGGAAGACGTGAACACAAGCCATCCACCCAATGAATGGTTCGGGATACTGGAACGGCCGACCACGCTTACCAGCGTTCATCCGGGCAAGGAGTTCATCCCACTGATCGATGAAGTCAAGCGAGAGATAGAATTCTCCACGCCGCACCAGCCGTTCATTATATATACTCCAGTCCCGAGTGTCGGGGTACGGGCGGCCCCAGCGTTCGTTCTTTGGCATGGATGACCGGCAGGGGCACCCGTCATCTTCACAGTTTTGGTCGGGAGACCGGAATTATTCAACACAGCACTATTTCCAGCAGTCTTATATGTGATGATCGATCTGCCTCCGGCATCACAGCGTGGTGGTGTATCCATAGTCATATCCGTGACCCCGCGAGCTATGCCCACAAGAATCCGACGCATCGAACTCAGACGCTCAGCGAGACCTGATGAGAATGCGTTATCGATGATAAGGCAAGGTAAGAGCGCCTTCGTCGCTAAGGTGCCGGGCCAGGGAGCGTTCGTTTTGCCTCCCGCTCCCCCTTCCCCGGCGGGAAAACGCGCCGTTCGGCGCACCCCAACCAGCCTCATGGCGCCGGGCCACGCCCCTGCCGGCAGACTGAACGTGTGGGTTTTACTCGAAGCACCCCCTTTCTTAGCCGAGGATCAAAAGGCGCAGACCTGGAGTACCGGCAGCTAGCGATCTCCCTCCGCAACACAGCACGCCCGGCAAAAAGTATTTGAGCGTGGAGAAGGAGACGATCTCCCACGAATGACGGACGTTGCGACCGGATACCAGGAGCAGTTCGGCCGGATCCTCGACCTGCTCGAAGAGCACGCGACGACAGGGCTGTCCGTGACGGCAGTCGCTCAGGAGCTCGGCATCACTCGCATCTCCGCCGCCAAATACCTCGAACTCCTTGCCGCGAACGGCGACGTCTGCATGGAACGGTTCGGCCAGAAGAAACTCTACCGGCGGTCGCAGCGCCTGCCCCTGCGTGAGATCTTCGAGCACTCCCCGAACGCGCTCGTGATCCTGGGCACCGACCTCCGGATCTGCATGGTGAACGCGAGTTTCATCGCCACCCTCGGTATCCGGCCGGGTCACAACCTGGCCGGTGTTCCGATCTTCGACCTCGATCTGCCGGTATTCTCTGATAGCTCGGTTCGGCGGAACATCGAGCGGATTCACCGGTCGGAGACCTATCTCGACGAGATACAACTGATCGATGAGCGAACGGATCGGATCTATCTTGTCAACTTCGCGCCGATCGTCTCGCAGACCGAGAGCCCGGAGATCCTGGTCACCCTCCGGGAGATCACCGCGTTGAGGAAGACTGAGATCGCCCTGAAGAACTCGGAACGGAAGATTACGACCCTCTTTCAGACAGTCCCGAGCGGGATCGTCATCTTCGCTGCTGATGGGTCTATCCTGAACGCCAACCCCGCCTCGCTCCGGATCCTCGGGCTGCGCGTCATCGAGCAGCTGAGTTCCGCGAGCATCTTCACCCTGGCCTGCTCTCCGGGAACGCTGGAATCGCTGATCCGGGCAGGGCAGGTGGCCGAGATCGAGCTCGCCTGTGACTTCGACCGCATGAAACTGGAGCAGATCCCGAGCACCAAGTCTGGCGTGGCGTACCTCAACGTGGTCTTCACCCCGATTCCGCGGGAGAACGGCGGCCCGCCAGACGAGTTCGCCATCCTCTTCAAGGATATCACGAGCGATCGGCGGGAACGCAAAGATCTGACCTTTCGGGAGACGCGGTACCGCTCGCTCTTCGAGAACGCTTGCAACGGCGTGATCGTTTATGGGGTGATCCGTGGCGGTGAGGGGTTCGTCTTTAACGACATCAACCGGGCGGCCGAGAAGATCCTCGGGCTCAAGAAGGAAGAACTGATCGGCCGGAATGTCTGGGATGTCTTCCCTGCGCTCGCCGACCCCGGGTTGTTGAAGGCCGTCCAACACGGCTTCGCCAGGGAGCGCCCGGTCTTCCTCCCGCCGCTCCAGTATCGGGAGGGAGACGACGTCTGGATCTGGCATTACCTCTTCAAGCTCCCCTCGGGCGAGCTCGCCTCTCTTATGATCGACGTCTCCACCGAGGTCCGCGACGGGAACGGCCCGCCGTCGAGTCCTGAGATTACTGATAATCAATGTTATGGGGCCCGCTGACCGAGCGAACCGCGCGGCACCGGCATAGTGTGGTGGTCGGGGTCCCGGGCGGAACTTGTTGGTGAGACGATCCCCTGGATTGTCTCCTATAATATAAATCCTGCACCTTAGTGGTTATCAGTAAAACGAACCTATAAGGGGCGTCGTACTCTTCTTTCCATTATATTCAGGTGACTGAATGAAAGGGTTAGCAAGAATAGGTAAAGACAAAATTGGATGGGTTGAGAAAGACAGACCCGTTGCCGGCCCGCGCGACGCTATTCTCAGGCCGCTGGCACTTGCTCCATGCACATCTGAGGTGCACATGATCTGGGGCGATATCGGCGATTACATGCCCACCGATCGTGTTGTAGGTCATGAAGCAGTCGGCATCGTCGACGAGGTGGGAAGCGAAGTCGGCGATTTCAAGCCCGGTGACCGGGTCATCGTTCCTGCGATCACGCCAAACTACCTGCGCACCCCATCGCAACGGGGGTTCGCCCAGCACTGTGACGGGATGTGCTCCGGCATGCCCTTCTGCATGGCAAAGGACGGTGTGTTTGCAGAGTATTTCCACGTCAATGACGCTGATGCTCAACTCACGCCGATTCCCGATGGAGTGAGCCTGGAACAGGCCCTCATGATCGGCGACATGATGACCACGGGTTTCTATGGTGCCGAACTGGCCAACGTTCAGCTGGGTTCCACGGTCGCCGTCTTCGGCATAGGGCCGGTCGGGCTGATGGCCGTAGCCGGCGCGCACCTGCTCGGGGCTGCACGGATCCTCGCTGTGGGAAGCCGGCCGAATGCGGTGAAGGTTGCCAGGGAATACGGGGCAACCGAGATCATCGACTACCATAACGGCGACACCGTTGCGCAGATCATGGGCCTGACCGACGGCAAAGGCGTGGACGCCGCGATCACGGCCGGCGGCGACGTCAGCACCATCGGCCAGGCGGTTGAGGTCCTGCAGCCCGGCGGCACGGTCGGGAATGTGAACGTCATGGAGCATGCTGAATCGATCCCGATCCCGCTCGGTGCGTGGGGAGGGGGGCTCGGCGACAAGACTATCAGAGGAGGACTATGCCCCGGCGGCAGGGCACGGATGGAGCGGCTGGCCGCCCTCGTCAGGTACGGCCGGATCGATCCGGGCAAACTGGTCACACACCGGTTCACGAACTTCGAGGACATCGAGGAAGCCCTGCTCCTGATGCACGAGAAGCCAAAGAACCTGATCAAGCCTGCAGTGATTCTGGAGTAATGAGAAACCAACGGAGAGAGTTAGTTATGGCGATGTTTGATTTACATGGGCGGGTTGCGGCCGTAACAGGAGCATCATCGGGTATCGGCGTGCAGATGGCAAAAGCTCTGGCGGGCCAGGGTGCGGATCTCGCCATCATGGCCCGGAGAAAGGAGAAACTGGACGAGGTCGCGGAGGAGATCCGCGCCCTCGGCGTCCGGTGCCTGGCGGTGCAGTGCGATGTCACGAGCACCGAGTCGATCAAGAACGCGGTCCGGGAGATCGTCGCCGAATACGGAAAAGTGGACATCCTGCTCAACAACGCGGGAAATGCCCACATGGCACCGTTCCTGGAGTACCCCGACGATGGCTGGGAATCGACGATCGCCGTAGACCTCACGGCCGTCTTCAAGGTGGCCCGCGAGTTCGCCAGAGTGATGGTCAAGAACAACTATGGCCGGATCATCAACACGGCCTCGATGTACGGCCTCGTCGGCGCCACGGCGTCGACGGTCGGCTACCAGGCGGCGAAGGGCGGCGTGGTCAACGTGACTCGCCAGATGGCGGTCGAACTGGCACAGTACAACATCACGGTGAACGCGATCTGCCCCGGGTTCTTCCCGACGCCGCTGACAAAGAGCGCGCTCGAGTCACCGGAGTGGAAGGCCTACGTGAAGGCCATGGTTCCGATGAACCGGAACGGGCGGGACGGTGAACTGAACGCAGCAGCCGTCTACCTCGCAAGCGACGAGGCAAGTTATACCACGGGCACGACCACGGTTGTGGACGGCGGATATACCTGTATGTAACGTATAGCGCAGTGAACACGAATCTGACAAATTGGTAAACAAATTGAGGTGAATGATATGACAACGATTGGAGTAATTGGTGGAACCGGTGGACAGGGTCTCGGGATCGCGACCCGGTTTGTCGAGGCGGGCGAAGATGTCATCATCGGCTCGAGGACGGTTGAGAAGGCCCAGGCGGCGGTGGACAAGGTGAAGGAGTTGCTCCCGGACGCCAGGAACGTCCGGGCCATGGCGAACCCCGACGCGGCGAAGGCAGCCGACGTCCTGGTCCTCACGGTGCCGCTTGCTGCCCAGAAGGACACCCTGCTCTCCATCAAGGAGGGTGCAGCCGGAAAGCCCCTGCTCGACGCGACCGGCCCGCTGGAGTCCTGCATCGGCGGGTCGGCGACGAAGTACATCGATCTTCCGGAGGGGTCCGCTGCAGAGCGGTCTCAGTCGATCCTGGCGGACGCGAAGGTGATCTGTGCGTTCAACAACATCTCCCAGACCTGGTTCATGCAGCTCGGCGAACCGATCGACTGCGACTGTCTTATCTGCGGCAACGACCAGGCGGCCAAGGACCTGGTGGCCCCGCTGATCGAGAAGATCCCCGGTGTCAAAGTCATCGACTGCGGCAAGCTCGAACGGGCCTGCATCATCGAGAAGATCACGCCGCTCCTGATCGGCCTCAACATCAAGAACAGGTGCCAGTTCGGCGGCATCCGGATCACCGGTCTCGACCGGATCAAGGCCTGCGAGACCAGGTAGGCCAACAAGGGCCGGGCCAGCTAAACGACGGAGAAATCATCATGGGAAGACTTGAAGGAAAAGTAGCGATTGTGACCGGAGCGAGCTCCGGGATGGGTGCGGCGATCACGAAGCGCTTTGCCGCGGAAGGCGCGAACGTCATCGCCATTGCACGGAGGAAGGAGAAACTCCAGGGCGTGATCGATGAGGTCACCGGGAAAGGCGGGACGGCCATCGCCGTCTCCGGCGACGTCTCAAAGGAAGAGGACGTCAAGAATGCCGTGAAGACCGCCGTTGATACGTTCGGCAAGCTTGATATCGTCGTCAACAACGCGGGCAGCCTGGACAGGGTGGCTCCGGTCGGAGACCTCGACGATAAGACGTGGGAGCAGGTCTTTGCCGTCAACGTCGACGGTCCGATGTACATGTTCCGCGCCGCGATCCCCGAGATGCTCAAGAACCCTGGCGACGCTGAGGGGCTCAACAAGGGCGCCTTCGTCACGGTCTCATCCATCGGAGGCACTCACGGCGGGCACAGCGGGGCTGCCTACACGGCGTCCAAGCACGCGAGCCTCGGGCTCGCAAAGAACACTGGCTACATGTACGCTAAGAAGGGCATCCGGTCCAACATCATCGCGCCCGGATACGTCGCAACCGAGATGGTGGAACTCTCCCAGACGACCCAGAGCCACCCTGAGGGGATGGAACTCGTCTCCGCCGGCGTCGGGGCCAACCCGCGTATGGGTAAGGCTGAAGAGATCGCGAACCTGGCCCTCTTCCTCGCGTCGGACGAGGCGAGCCTGGTCAACGGCGCAGTTGTCCCGGCGGATGCCGGCTGGTCTGCGTGGTAAAGTAGAGGAGACGAACACGCCCTGCCGGGCGGGCGCACGGGCTGGACCCCGCGCCCCGGCAACGGCAGGGACGGCCAGCATCTTCGCTCGAACCCGGGCGCCGGGGAACCGTCACGGGATGGGCTGACAACCGGGTGGGAATCATGACTGTTCAGGGTGCTGGCTCATGCGAGACTGCACATCCGGACAGGATGGAGTATCTGAAACGAGGAGAGTAGTATCATGAGAGGATGGGAATTTACCTACACACATAAACCGTTGAGACTGATTGAAAAACCCGACCCTGTTGCAAAACCGGGTTACGTCGCACTCGATGTAAAGGCCTGCGGGCTCTGCCATTCGGACGTCGGCGCACTGGAAGATGAGAAGTGGCTGGCGCTGATGAAGTACCCGCTCATCATCGGCCACGAGTATGCCGGCGTCATCACCGAGGTCGGCGAGGGCGTCACCGGATACAACGTGGGAGATAGAGTCGGCGTCTGCCCCATGCCCACCAAAGATGGATACGGCGGGGGATACGGCCGGGACGGCGGCTACGCCACGAAATCGACTGCTCCGGCCGAGATGCTGGTCCCGGTTCCCGATAACGTTTCTTTTGCCTACGCTGCCGCCGCTACCGACGCAGGAATGACGTCCCACCATGCAGTGGCCGTCGCGGGCGGTGCCGGGCCGGGTATAAACATGGGTATCATCGGCATCGGTGGCCTGGGCCAGATCGGCACCCGGGTCGCGGTCCTCAAGGGCGCCAACGTTTACGCGGCTTCCAGGAACCCCGCAGCACGGGAAGAGGCCATGAAACTCGGGTGCAAGGCTGCATACCCGACGATCGGCGAGGTCGCCGAGCACCACGATCTGGATGTCATCGTCGACTTTGCCGGCGCTGGCCAGACAACCGCAGACGCCCTGGAAGCGGTTGGCGTCAACGGCCGCATCGTCCTGGTCGGCATGGCGAAACTGGAGACCACCCTCAACACGATGCCCCTGATCACGAAAGAGGTTACAATCGTCGGCAGCCAGGGCGGCAACGTCGACGATATCGCCAGCATCTATAAGATGATGGCGTCAGGTGACCTCAAGCCGGACGTCACCGAGATCGGATTCGAGGAGATTGGTGAGGGTCTGGAGAAGTTAAAACAAGGCGGCGTTAAAGGCAGAATGGTCGCCATCATGGATAAATAAGGTCGGAATCTGTAAGGGATCTCTTTCCGCCAAACATAGCGTGTGTTACCACGAAACTGAAAAACAGGGTTGCCATCGTCACCAGAGTGAGCTCCGGGCCGGGTACGGCGATCACCCGGTGCCTTGCAAAGGAGGGCGCCAAGGTCATTGCCATTGCACGACAGAAAGAGAAACTGCAGAACGTGATCGACGAGATCACTGCCGCAGGCGGGACGGCGATCGCTGTCACGTTCATCCAGGGATGGAGCTTGCACTGGCGGGCGTGGGAGCCAACCCGCGCATGGGAAGACCCGACGAGATCGCGAGCCCGGCCCTCTTCCTCACCTCGGATGGAGCCAGGTTCGTGAACGGTGTGGTCGTCGCAGCCGACGCCGGGTGGGCCGCGTAGCGACTCACCCGTGTCTGGCTGAACTGAAGCACCGCGTCATTCTCACCCGATTAACTTCAACGTCCTACCCCTCCCCGTGGGGTTCAAGTGGCGGCTCCTCACGGGGAGGGAACTTCCCGCCTACTCCGAGAGGAACGGAAATGTCCGCCGCAAGTCCTCATCGAGCGGCTTCTTCTTCTGCCAGGTCTCTTCGAGCGGGGTGCACGTGAGGTCTCCACCGACCTCTCCCACCATGCATTCGCTCCGGCCCTCAATCAGCGCTTCGACGGCGGCGAAACCGAGGAGGCTCCCGAGCACCCGGTCGCGCAGCGTCGGCGGCCCGCCGCGCTGGAGATGCCCGAGGACGACGACGCGGGACTCGAAGTTGAGGCGCTCGCTGACCTCCCGGGCGATCTCAAAGGAGATGCCCGGCGTCTTTCCCTCCGCCACCACCACGATCGCACTCTTCTTCCCGATGGTGAACCCTTCCCGTATGCGCTCGCTGATCCGGGCGATCGAGATCTCTTCTTCCGGGATGACCAGCTCCTCGGCGCCGCCGGCGATGCCGCTCTCGAGCGCCAGGAACCCGGCTGTGCGCCCCATCACCTCGATGAAGAAGAGGCGCTCGTGTGACCGGGCCGTGTCGCGGATGCGGTCGATCGCCTCGACCGCACAGTTCGCTGCCGTATCGAACCCGATGCAGTAGTCGGTCCCGTAGACGTCGTTGTCGATGCTCCCCGGCACCCCCACGAGTGCCGCCGTATCTGTATCGGCCGCAAGCAGGCTTGCACCGTGGAACGTCCCCTCGCCCCCGATCAGGACGATGCCGTCGAGTCCCATCCGCTCGATGGCCGCCGCCGCCCGAAGCCTCCCCTCCCTGGTATAGAAGTCCGGGCTCCGGGAGGTCTCGAGGATGGTTCCCCCCAGGTGGATGGTGTTTCGGATCGCTTTCCGGTCGAGCGGCACCGTATCGCCGGCGATGAGCCCGGTATACCCCCGGCGTATCCCGACGACGGCAAGGTCGTGCGTGAGCGCGGTCCGCACCGCCGCCCGGATGCAGGCGTTCATCCCCGGGGCGTCGCCGCCGCTCGTCAGGATACCGATACGCCTCATGGCGTCCCCGCATCATCGAGCGCTATGACGCCCGGGAGCGGCTTTCCGGCAAGTATCGTCAGCGCGGCACCGCCACCCGTCGAGACGTGGGTCATCTGGTCGGCAAGCCCGAACCGCACCACCGCATCCGTGGTCGAACCGCCGCCGACGATCGTGGTGCCACGGAGGTTGGCGAGGGCTGCGGCGACCCGGCGCGTCCCTTCTGCAAACTCCGGGATCTCGAAGACGCCCATCGGGCCGTTCCAGACGACGGTCCGCGAGCCTGCAATTTCGTGAGAGAAATCGTCGGCAGCCCCCGGCCCGATATCCGCGATGACCAGGCCGTCCGGGACCTCTGTCGCAGGCACGGTCCGTATCGGGATGCCTGCCTCCAGTCTCTCCGCGACGACGACGTCCCGGGGCAGGAGGAGGCGGACACCGCGCGCCATCGCCTTCGCGGAGATCTCCCTGACGGCGTCCAGGCTGTCGGTCTCGACGTGTGACGCGCCGGTCCCGTACCCCTGGCTCGCAAGGAACGTCGCCGCCATGCCTCCCCCGATTATGAGGGCGTCCACCCGGGGGATGATGTTCTCGAGGACCTCAAGTTTGTCGCTCACCTTGGCCCCACCGATCACGGCGGCGAACGGCCGTTCGGGAGCTTCCAGGATACGCGTAAACGCGCCGATCTCCCTCTCCAGCAGGAGCCCGGCCACCGCCGGCAGGTGCTCCGGGACGCCCACAACCGACGCATGGGCCCTGTGGGAGGCTCCGAAGGCGTCGTTGACATAGATCTCCGCAAGGCTGGCGAGTTCCTCCGCAAAGGTCGGGTCGTCTTTCTTCTCCTCCGGGTGGAATCGGAGGTTCTCGAGGAGAACGACATCCCCGTCGTCCATCGCCGCGACCGCGCTCTCCACCTCCGGCCCGACGCAGTCCCGGAGCGCGACGACCGGCTGGTCGAGCAGTGCGGTGAGCCGGTTTGCCACGAGGGTGAGGCGCAACCGCTCCACGACCCCGCCCTGCGGCCGGCCCAGGTGGGAGCAGAGGATGACCCGCGCATCCCGATCGCAGAGGTAGCGTATTGTCGGCAGGCTTGCCCGGATGCGGGTATCATCGGCAATGGCGCCGTCCTCGTCGAGCGGTACGTTGAAATCGGCACGGACGAGCACCCGCTTACCCCTCACGTCAATCTCCCGGACGGTCTTCTTCCGTCTTGCTAGCACGTTCTGCATACCTGCATACCCCCGGAGCAGCGGAGAACAGCGGACGCATCCGCGCCGGGTGCGTCGAAGATAGCCGCCATCCGGCTTCCTGCGGTCTTTTGCCGTTCCCCGCTAAATTACGGTGTCGCAGTGCATGCGTGCATTGGCATATATAGTGTTCGCCGCGGTGTCCCGGTAGAGCATCACCGCCGCTGCCGGACCCTGCAGATGCTCTCCGGTCAAGATCCCTAAAAAATTGTCGCCGGCCCCCCGGACCCCTGTATGGCCGGCGGCCAGTCTGATCCCTGCTCTCCCGGACGTCTCACCGCTCCATGCGGCGCTCCCAGTACGGTGTGTAGCCGTAGTGGCTGTACAGCCCGGTGAGCCACTCGCGTTCGGCGGTCGTCGGCCAGTTGTCTTTGTCGAAGCCCGGCGCATTCTCCAGCCGCTCTTTGGGCACGTCCAGGACAAAAGAGTCGTCGGCCGCGTTGTACCGCAGAGCCTCCCAGGGGATGGCGAAGAGCTTGTCGCCGAGCCCCATGAACCCCCCGAACGAGAGTGCGGCGTAGGCGATACAACCTTCGCTGGTATCGAGCACCACGTCCTTGATGGTCCCGAGGTCTTCACCCTGCGGGTTCCTGACCTGATAATCCGCAATATCTTTTCCCCGTATAATGTTCTGTGCCCTTACCTCTGTAGCAGCTCCTCTCATATGCATCACATCTCCAGGATTGTGGAACGTCCTGTCCCACGGCAAGAGAGTCAATACTGGCCGGGCAGTATTTAATTCTTGTGACAATATAATAATCCGATTATGCGGGGGATCGCCCTCCGGGATATGCAGCCGGAAGCGGCATTGCCCGGAGCAGGGCCTACTGCTTCGCTTCTTCCTTCCTTCTCCACTCACCGCCCGGCCCCTTCTCGTAGACCCGCTCCACCGCTGCCCAGGCGACCTTGTGGGCAACCTCCTCGCGCGACTCCCGGGGCTCTCGCCGCTCCGAGGGGTCGGCATACTGCTCCCAGGCGCTGTTGAACGCTTCACGGTAGATCTCCTGGCCGTGATCGGGAAGGAGATCCCTCACCATTTGGGGCAGGTCTTCATTGCTTGCATAATACGGCATACACGCACCCGTTCCAGTGTGCCCGGGGTATGGGCGAATATAAAAGTGTTTCAGGATCGTGGGTCGAGGAGACCCCTGACTTCAGTCGGGGGTAGTTGACGTATCCGTAGGCGAATCGGGCCGGCACGACGTACCGTCGGCCGAACCGGACCGGGTATGCGTGCTCTCCTATTGAGCGCCGTCTCCGAGGTGATAGTGCTTGCGCAGGTACTGCCTGACGCTCAGCGATGCGACGTACTCCCGGTCCAGTTCAGTAACGATTTCATCGATGATCAGCGCCTGTTCGGAGATCTTCCGGGCGACCTCGCCGCCCTGCAGGTCGGCAAGACCGACGATGACGGCGAGCGGGTTCCTGATGCGATCGCCAAGGCATGCGAGCTGCTCAGTGTTCCGGTCGAGCTGTGAACAGGCTTCCCGCCAAAGGTGTTCATCGGTTTTTTTATGCGCAACCGCGATGATCCCGGTGAGGTTGCCCTCACCGTCATCGACGGGTGAGAAACCAAAGATTACGGTAACCGGTTGATTCTGCGCATCCATGAGAACCGCTTCCATCCCGCGTACCCCTCCGGCCGGACGGGAGCCCCCTGCCGATCCTCTGGAGACGCAATTCAGGAAGCAAGCTTTCTGGAATTCTGCAACAGAATCCCGGTCCATTATGGAAGAGAGGTGTTTTCCTGCAAGATCATCCTGATTATGCCCAAGGAGCCCCTTCACCGAGGAGCTTATCGATGTTATCGTAAGGCCGCGATCGAGGGATATGATCAGGTCGGAAGAGAAACCCATCAGGAAATCATATCGCTGCCGGTGCTCCTGAAGGCTCGCCTCCGACCTGTTTGAGACCTGGTTGAGGCGGTAGGTATCCAGGCGCGCACCCCGGCCCGGCCCGGCAGGGATTACGGTGCTCGAGTACTCCACCCGGGCCTTGTTCGCTGGAGCGCGGGACATGCAGTATTGTCTTGCCGGAATATTTTCGCAAAAGAAGCAGGATACGATGAAATCTTCTTTTAGACGTTCGCCGTCCAGCAGATTCGGGGTGATGCAAAAGGAGATGAACTCAACGGCGTTCATGCCGATCGTCTCATATCCACTTATTCCGAAGAGATCCTCCATGGCTTTGTTCATCCCGGCAACGGTCTGATCCGGGCCGATCAGCACGATCCCATCCTCCTGACAGTCAACCAGCAGCGCCAGAAGGTTCCGGGTAGATACCGTAGTGTGGGAATCATCCTGCGCGTGGCAGTTTCCGCGATAAAGCAGTGCCGCGACCACCTGCTCTTGTTCTGACTTCTGCTTACCGGTTCTGTGACAACTCATACTCGTCGCCCTGGAATAAGGCACCTGAGCCCCGATGTATACATTAAAAATAACCTGTATAAATGGCTTTCTTACGGTTTCTCAGAATATATGCAGGTATTTTGCAAAAAAACAGTGTTATTGGATCTCTACAGTGGTACTGTACAGTTTCCGTCAGAATGTAATATTTCCCTCTCCTCGATCGTGTACAGTATGCAAGCGCAAGATCTTATTGTCTCGATACTTGTGGTTACGCTCTCAGGAGCCCTCAAACTACAATTCGCGTATGGTTTCCTCGGGGATCACGTGCCGATCACCGAATTTGCCGCCGCGGCACTCATTGCATACGCAGCCTACGCATTCGATCGCGGCGTGGAGAATAAAGAGGATGAGAAACGGGGAAGCCGGTTCAGGAAGACACTCCTGGTGACGGCACTCATCGCCACAGTCGGCGCATTCGTCTTCTACCCGAACCCTGCCCTTATCATCCCGTTCCTCGTTGCGTATCTCTATGCCAAGGGCATCGGGGGATACAGGCTGAAGGGGAGCAGGGGGATGAAAAATTGCATCGTCGCTCTCACCTGGTCGCTTGGCATCCTGATATTCCTCGGCACCTTCAGTCTGCCGGTCATGCTGGTCTGTCTCTTCTTCTTCTGTAAAAGCTTTGTCAATACGGTCATCTATGATGTCCGTGATGTTGATAAGGACCGATCGGCGGGTATCCTGACGATCCCGACAGCCCTCTCCCGGACGCAGGTCACCGCCCTGCTGCTCGGTCTCAGCCTCGCCGCGCATGCGGCGGTCTTTGGAGCGTACTTTACAGGCATTATCACCGGCATCGATGTTCTGCTTATCAGTTCGATACACAGCGCCTTCTATATCGTCGCCTACTGCAACCGGTTTGAGATGTTTCGGAACGCCCTCGTCGACGGAGAATGGATACTCTATACCGGCTATACAATTCTGCGCGATTGCGTCCTGTAGTGCTGGATAAGGTCCTTTCCAAACTTTATTGCTGCTGGAGATGTTGCGATGAGGTCACGGGTGAAATCATAACTTCCCGACTTGTAGAAGAATCCGATCGAGAGGAAGGTGTCCGTGACGGTGGCAGCGATCCCGGGAGATTCTGAGGTGAGGTAGATCTCAAGATTATCATAGTTCCCGAGCGGATAAGTCGAGATGATATCGAAGACTTCCTGCGTGACCACGAGAGAGATCGTATCGACGCTCTCCGCCAGGCCCTTGAAGAACTCGGGGTAATCAGGGAAGAGAATCGGAGAGACGCCGTAAATCTCCCGGGTATCCTTCAGATAGTCGGTGAATATGCGGTGCGGTTTTAGGATGTCGGATGGCTCCGAGGCGATGATCCTGCCGTCGCCGATCTCGCAGAGACGGAGAGCAAACTCATTTGGAAATACGATGGCATGGTCCGGAAAAGCCTCATAGAGCATATGAAGGGCACTGATACTCTCCTTGAACCGCTCAAAGATGATGAGGTTGGTATGCCCCCTATCGGTCAGCGAGACTTCGCCGTCAGCCTCCCTGACGAACCCTACCTTCTTGAGGTAATTGACGGTAAACGCGTAGGTTGAGGAGGGGATATGCCGCTTTATCTCATCTTTTGACTCCTGCCGCAAAAGTGCATCCAGAACCTCGATCCGGCGCTCACTCGAAAAGATCCGCATGAAATCGGTGATTTTCATGTACTTACTCATAGTTCGTCGGTAGCGTCAGATTAATCTTGTTCTTTGTAAAGACGATATATCGAATATTCTACGCAGCCGGGCATTTTTCGGCTGCGTCGAAGAGTTTGCATCGAGACTGTTCCTGCCGGCCCGGCTCGGGAAACCGGGCTGCAAGCAAAGAACTTTGTTACACCCATGAACGTTAACTGGCGTGCCATTCCCCAGGCGAACAACACTCTCGCCGCCCTCTCTGCGGCGTGCGAGGGCTACGGCTACCATCTTGAGGTCACCGGCGAACCGCACCCCGACGTCACCATCTACAGCATAAACTCAATCAACGAGCGCATGTACCGTGACGAGATTACGGGGGCCGACTGCATAACGATTGTCGGAGGGCCCCATGCCTCCGCCTGCTACCGCGAGGTGGCGGAGTATGCCGACTACGTCATCGTCGGGGAGGGGGAGTACACCCTCCCGGCGCTTCTCTCCGCCATCGAGGAGGGGAGAGACCCCCCTCCCGGCGTCGCCACCGCCGCCGGCTACACGCCCGCCCGCCACACGGTCCTCCTCGACGGTCACCCGCCCTTCACGCAGATCAAGGGGTTCGTCGAGATCACCCGTGGATGCCCGTTCTCCTGCGGCTACTGCCAGACGCCGCGCCTCTTCGGGCGGTGCATGCGCCACCGTTCCATAGATGAGATCGTCCGTTACGCCTCGCGCTACCGGGATATCCGGTTCGTCACCCCGAACGCGTTCGCCTACGGCTCCGACGGCGTCCACCTCCGGCTTGACAAAGTTGAACGGCTCCTCCGGAGCCTCGACGGCCGGGTCTACTTCGGCACCTTCCCCGGCGAGGTGCGCCCGGAGTGCATCTCGCGGCAGTCCGTCGAACTCGTCCTCGACCACTGCGCCAACACCCGCCTGCATTTCGGGGCCCAGTCGGGGAGCGACGCGGTGCTCCACCGCCTGCACCGGGGGCACACCGTCGAGGACGTCATCCGTGCGTTTGACCTCTGCCGGGAGCAGGGGCTTGTGCCGATCGTCGATTTCATCCTCGGGCTGCCGTTCGAGAGCGACGATGACCAGCGCGCGACGCTCGATCTCGTGAAACTGGTTACCCGGGGTGGGAAGGCGCACATCCACTACTTTATGCCGCTGCCCGGGACCCCGCTCGCAAACAGCCGGCCCCGCCCGCTCCTTGTGGAGGCAGAAAAGGTTCTTGGGAAACTGGCGCTCGACGGCAGAATAACCGGCTCGTGGATGGATCATGAGATAAGGTTTTTTAGACGCACTTCTCATCTATAGTGCATGACGGATGTGCTACTCCTAGCAGATCTGCACGGTAACTACGGAAAGCTTGACGCTTTTCTCAGCTACGACTACGATGCAGTCATTATTGCAGGCGACATCACCAATTTCGGTCCACTTGAGCCTGTAGATTCGGTACTCTCCAACTTTGAAGTACCGTGTTTCGCAATCCCCGGCAACTGCGATCCCCGCGAGATCATCGACGTGCTTGAACGCTCGGATGCGGTCTGTCTGCACAACTCGTGGATCGCGCTCGGCAAGATTACGCTCGCGGGTCTTGGAGGTTCGAACGAGACCCCGTTCGACACGCCGTTTGAGTTAACAGAAGAAGATATCGATAAAGAACTCACCCGGATAACCAATCACATGGACAAGAATGTCCACAACGTCCTGCTCTGCCACGCCCCGCCCTACGAGGCGCTGGATACCGTCGAGGATAACCACGTCGGCAGCCGGAGCATCAGAAAGCACATGACCCGGTTCGATCTGGTCTGCTGTGCCCACATCCACGAGGCACGGGGCATTACCGAGGTCGACGGCGTCACCGTTGTCAACCCCGGACCCGCCTCAGAAGGCTACGGGGCTATCATCCGTTTCGGGAAGGAGCCAAAAGATATTCATATAGAACTTATCGCTGTTTAGACAGCAGCATTTCGAGATACGAGGTGTAGATCGGTGGACCGTCTACACCTAATTCTTTTGCAATCGCTGTGATCCGGTCGGCAGCGTCCTCTTTATCGTCCTCTGTCAGGATCTCGATCTCGACGAACGTTCCGAGCCCTTCGACGTCGTCGAGCGTAACCGTCACGTCCCCTATCTCGTAAAATTCCCGAACTTTTGAGACCGTGGCGGCACGGCGGAAACCGAGACGGGAGAGGATCACTTCAAGGGTCTCTCCGGAAGCCACCGTGAGGTTGAACTCCTCGCGGGCCTTTGCGTTCCCGACCCGGACCTTCGGGCCTTTGTAGGTCACGGTAAATCCGGCATCGTCGTACCTGACCCTTAATGCCTCGTCGGTCTCTCCGAAGTCGCGGTGAGGGGCGTTGTAGTACACGTCGCGCTCCTGCTGCCTTCTCCCCATCCGTACTCCCTTCCGGTTGAGCCCGGCCCTGACGGCCTCCTGGTCTTTGACCGCAAACTTTGCTTCTACTTCGAGCATATCAGTCGCGTCAGATCATCTCTCGCGAGCGACGATAAACCCTCACTGTGCGGGCCGGACCGGGCCGGAGACCTTCTGGCGGATAAGGTCTCTCTGCCGCTCTGCAACGGCGAGGAGCGCGTCGTCCCCGAGCCGCCCCGCGGAGACGACCGCCCGTTCCGTGAGCATCAGGGCGGTATCGTGGTCATCGCGATGGTGGAACCGGAGCCCGATCTCCAGGTTCAGGTCGGTGGCTTTCCCGTACTCGCGTGCGTGGAAGAGGTGGTCGGCAAGCGAGAGGAGGACGTACAGCCTGCCGGGAAGGCGATGTATGGAATGTTCGAAGCAGTCTGCAGCACGGGCGTTGAGCGCAACTCGTGCGTCTTCAGAAAGGTCGTGCCTGCAGTGCTCCTGCAGGAGGGGGTGCGCGAACGCATACTCCCCGCCCGGGAGCCTCCGGAACATCCCGTTTTCCTGCATTCTATCCGTCATCAGCGTCACGTCTGCTCCCTGGAGGTCGAGCATGCAGGCCATGACCGGCACGGGGAACGGGGGGTTTAAGACGCAGAGGTCCTCCGTCCACGCCTTCACGGGTTCGGGGAGCGCGGCAAAGACAAGTCCCGCCGGGTCGTTTGCCCCGGCGATGACGTCCGCGATGTTTTCCCGGGACGGTGCAAGGCCCCGGTTGCGCAGGGCGTTGAAGCAGGCCATGAGGCCGAACGGGTCGCCCGAGCTCTCTGCGAGGAGGCCGGCGGCTGCGTCGTCGATGGAGACGTGAAACCGCCTCTCCCCGAGCTCCTGGATCTCGTGCCGCTGCATCCCATGGAGCTGCACTTCCCGGATACCGAGATCCCGGATCTCCTCCTGCATTGTCACGTATCCGGAACCGGCGCCATCCTCCGTCCGGCAGGTGAAGGCGAGAAGGATACCGGGGGGGAGGTCGCGCACGACATCCCGGAGGAGGCGCCGGTCGTGGCTCGAGGCGAGGTGGACGTCGTCCAGGAGAACCGCCGCAACATGGCCGGTCATGCTCATCTCTCTCCCGAGCTCCCTGAGCAGTTCCTCGAACGCCTGGTATACGCGGTCGTATCCGACCTCAGGCGATCGGGCGAATACGCCGACGATCTCTTCACCGGCCTTCGGGAGCAGGCCGACCGGCTCCACTGGAGCGGCGTATTTCTCGAAGACGTCGTCGGCGTACCGGATAGCCTCTTTCATGCTTTCGGCGTCAAGGATGCTCCCGAACCTTGCGGATGCTGAAGATCGCCGGAGATCGTTCAACAACTCCCGGAACGCAGAGAAGATCATCCCGGGGAGGTCGAAGACCTCCGCCCTGAGGACGGGGGACTGCCGCCCGCCGGGGCGTTCCTGGACCTCGTATGCGAGCCTGTTCAGGAGCGAACTCTTCCCGATGCCCGGCGGCCCGGAGATCACCACCGTCTGCCCGTGCTCTCCTGCCTGCGAGAGGATGGCCGAGAGCTGCTCGAGTTCCTCCTGTCTGCCGCAGAACTCCTCTGGAGGCGAGGGGGCATATGAGACCCCGCCGGCCTGCTGCTGCATTTCATCCATGATCCTCCCTGCACTCGGGTCTTAAGCATACTTCAACGTTTGGGGTGCCTCCCGGGAGAACATATGGCTAAAGGCCGGTATCTCACAGCCCCCGGGCCTTCTGCAGGAGCGTCCGCCCCGCCGGGACAGACCGGTAGACAGTATAAATACCATTCCATCCAAATAAAGTGGGACAACGAAGGTGCAGGCATGGGGCAGGCCGGTGCGGAAGGCGTGCCGGAACCGCAATGCATCTGCTATCCAAGGTGAATGGGAATGGCACTTCAGGAAGGAGATTTTATCAGGCTCAGATACACCGGCCGCGCCGGTGAGAATATCTTCGATACCACGGATGAGGAGAACGCAAAGGAAGAGGGGATCTTCAACCCGCGGGCGGAGTACGGTCCGGTCACCGTCCGCCTGGGGAGCCACCACATCATCATCGGCCTTGAGGACGAGCTGATGGGCAAGGAGGTCGGCGCCGAGGGAGAGGTAGACGTCCCGCCGGAGAAGGCGTTCGGGGAACACGACGAAGAGGCCATGAAGTCCGTCCCGGTCACGCAGTTCCGCGAGAAACCCAAGCGTGGAACCCGGATCGAGGCTGAAGGGCGCGAGGGCGTCGTCGTCGACGTCATCGGAAGGCGTGCGGTCGTCGACTTCAACCACCCGCTTGCCGGCAAAACCCTGAACTACTCCTATACGATCCTCGAGAAGGTCGAGGACCCGGTGGAGCAGATCAAGGGTCTTATCAAGCTCTTCTCGGGCAGGACCGACATCGGGATCAGCATCGCCGACGGCACGGCCGAACTGGAGCTTCCGCCCGCGATCGCATACGACCGGCGCTGGATGGTCTGGCGCGGCACCCTGGTCCGCGAGATCTTCGAATACTATCCCGATGTCAACGACGTCGTCATGAAGGAGACGATCTCGCGCCCGGCCAAACCGGAGGCGGCGCCTGAGGTCGTTGAGACGGAAGAGCCCGTCGAGACCGAAGAGACGAAAGAGGCAGAGGAGTAATCCTCTGCTCTTACGGTTTTGCTTTTTTTTTGACTTTGTTAAATCCCTCCTGTAGAGGCTGAATCGCCTCCAGAGTTATCCGTACGTCATCGACTCACGGGAGTGCGATTGCCGTCCCGGCAGGAGTTTGAGCACCTGGAAGCGAGGGCAAAACCCCGTACACTGGACCGTGGGGATGCTCCCCCCTCCCCACCTCCTCCAGATTCCCATCCCCTGGCTCCTGATTGCCGCCCCATCCGTCATACCTCTGGTGCTCGAACTCCTGTTTGAAACCCTTTTGGTTTCTCAAGCTCCGGCCCTCCGGGCCATTGCATCCTACGGACAGCCGTTTCTAACACACCGTCGCTTCCTGGAGGAATGTCATCCTCCGATGCTCTGGTTTGTGCCCTTCGGTCATTCACAACCTATACACGGCTTTCAATGGGGTATCGCCACGTACTGCCCCCGCCCCCTGGGGGGCGGGGGAGGAGCGCGAAGCGCGGGAGGGGTGGGGGTTACAGGTGTCCGGGTGTAAGGTAGCGACAGGCGATGGGGATGCTCCCCTTCGAAGAACTTCGTTCTTCTCGTGCTCCGTTCCTCGCACCTGACGGTGCTCACGCTCCGGTTCTCCGAACCGTCGCACTCGCCGCTATCCCCACCCTCGTTCCTCCGCCCGATTCCCGCCGGATCAGGAACCCGTGCCATCCGCCCGTACCCTTCTTTAGGTACCGGGCCGAATGTATTCTGAATCAATGGCGACACTACAGGGAATGAGCGGGGTCGATTTTCGAGCGCTGGTAGCGGAGGCCGTCGATCGCCTCCCGCTCTGGGTCGGTAAGATCTACCAGTTCGACGCGAAAACCCTTGGTATCAGGCTGAACGGTGAAGACCGGGCGAAGTATCTGTTCCTCGTTGAGACGGGACGGCGCGCCCACTTCACCGCCGAGTTTCCTGTCCCTCCAAAGTTCCCGCCGAGTTTTGCGATGCTGCTCAGGAAGCACCTCGAGGGCGGGAAGGTGCTCGGCATCCGCCAGCTCGGGCTCGAGCGCACGATCAGCATCGATATCGGGAAGCGGGATACGACCTACCACCTCATCTTCGAACTCTTCGACGAGGGGAACGCGGTCCTCTGCGACGAAGGCTACACGATCGTCAAGCCCCTCTGGCACCACCGGTTCAAGACCCGGGAAGTTGTCCCGGGCGCGGTCTATGCCTTCGAGGGGTCCGACTGCTCGGCTCTCTCGCCGGAGGCGTTCAGGTCGATGCTTGCCGGGTCCGACCGCGACATCGTCCGGACGCTCGCCGTTGGGTGCATGCTCGGCGGCGCATATGCCGAAGAGGTCTGCCGGGTGGCGGGCGTCGAGAAGAGCGCCGCCGCTACGGAGGTGGACGCGGAGGCGGTCCGGGAAGCGTTCGAGCAGTTGATGGCCGATGTTGCAGGGCACCGGGAGCCGGTGATAACGGCGTCCGGGTGCTGGCCGGTGGTGCTTGCCGGCGAGGAGGTCCGCGAGCGGTTTGCGGCCTTCAGCGAGGCGCTGGACGCGTTCTACCCGAAGACCGTGGGCGCGAAGGAGAAGGCCGCGGCCGAGAAACCCCGCCTCTCCCAGGCGGAGATTATCCGTCGGCGGCAGGCAGAGGCTATCAAGGGGTTTGAGAAGAAGACCGAGCGCAATCAGCGGATCGTGGAGGTGATCTACGAGAACTACACGGCCGTTGCCGGGACTATTGCGACACTCGATGATGCGAGCAAAAACCGGTCATGGCAGGAGATCGAGCAGATCTTAAAAGAGAACGGCGATAACCCTGCGGCAAAGATGGTCCGTGCGGTCCACCCCGCTGAGGCGGCGGTGGACCTCGATCTCTCGGGGGAGCGGGTGAAGGTCTACGTCCACGAGACGATCGAGCAGAACCTCGGCCGCTACTACGACCAGATCAAGAAGTTCAAGAAGAAGAAGACGGGCGCACTTGCGGCAATGGAGCGTATGGTCCCCGAGAAGCCCCGGCAAAAACAGAACCTTGTCCTCTTAAAGAAGCGCTGGTACCACCGGTTCCGCTGGTTCACCACCAGCGACGGCGTTCTCGTCATCGGCGGCAGAGACGCCTCCCAGAACGAGGAGCTCGTCAAGAAATACATGGAAGGCGGGGACCTCTTCGTCCACGCCGACGTCCACGGCGGGAGCGTCGTCATCGTGAAGGGCAAGACCGAGCACCTTGACGAGGCCGTGCGGTTCGCCGCGTCCTACTCCAACGCCTGGAAGGCCGGGCACTTCACGGCCGACGTCTACGCCGCCCGCCCTGACCAGGTGAGCAAGACGGCCGAGTCCGGCGAGTACGTGGCGAGAGGCGCTTTCATCGTCAGGGGCGAGCGGCAGTACTTCCGAAACGTCCCGCTCGGAGTGGCGATCGGTCTTGCGATGGCGCCCGAGGTCGCCGTCATCGGCGGCCCACCAGAATCCATCAGCGGGCGGACGAAGGTGAGTGTGGAACTCCGTCCCGGGCAGTTCGAGCCAAACGACACCGCAAAGAAGGTTGTCCGGGCACTCAGGGAGAAACTCTCGGAGGACGAGTGGAAAGGGCTCAAGAACGCCCTGAACACTGAAGCGGTCGCCGCATTCGTCCCGCCGGGAGGCTCCGACATCATGGAACCATGAAGGCCGATGTCCGGGAGATGAAGAGGCAGTTCGGCGAGATACGTCTCTTCCCGGAGACGCTCGACGACCTCTGGCATCTCTCCCACCTGGTCGCGCCGGGGGATCTCGTCTTTGCGACGACGTTCCGCAGCGTGGAGGCGGCGACCGATAAACTCCGGCCGGAGAAGGTCGAGAAGCGGCCGGTCCGGCTCGGGATCCGGGTTGAGAAGGTGGAGTTCCACCAGCACACGAACCGTCTCCGGATCGCCGGTGTCATCGAGAGCGGGGTGGACGTCTCCGCGCACCACACCTTCAATGTCGAGGCGGGGTTCGAACTATCGGTCATCAAACGCTGGCGGGCTGTTGACTGCGAACGGATCCGGCGCGCCGTCGATGCCTCCGCATACGGCGTGGTTCACGTCGTGAGCGTCGAGGAGGGGGAGGCGCAGGTCTACCGCCTGCGCCAGTTCGGCCCGGAGTGGGTGACGACCGTCACGATCGGGAGCAGCAAGGGTGCCGAAGCCGGCGCCCGGTCGGCGCTTTTTGAGAAGACGCTTGACATCGTCGCCGCAGTCACCGGCCCCCTGGTCGTTGCGGGCCCGGGGTTCGTGAAGGAAGAGTTCGCGGAGTACGTGAAAGCCCGTGCGCCCGACCTCGCGGAACGGATGGCCGTCATCGAGACCCGGCGTATCGGGCGGGGCGCCGTACAGGAGGTCATCGGGCAGGGGATCCTTGACCGGCTGCTTGGCGACCTCCACCTTGCCCGGGAGGTCAGGTTGATGGACGAGGTCCTGCACCGGATCGCGACCGAGGGGGCCGTCGCCTACGGCATCGACGAAGTCCAGAGAGCGGTTGCCTACGGGGCGGCGGAGACGGTGCTGGTCGCCGACACCCTGCTCCGGGACGAGGAGGCTACGGGCGTCGTCGAACAGGCCGAGCGCGTCAACGCGATGGTCGTGGTGCTGAGCACCGAGTTCGAGCCGGGAGAACGGCTTGACGCCATCGGCGGCGCCGCGGCGCTCCTGCGGTATAAGATCGAGTGAGGCCTGGGGGATCTTCGTTCCGGGGATTTGAGCGCCGTTAGTGCGATTTACGTGACAGAACGGTCTCAATCAAGGACAAAGCCCCGTACAGTGGACCATGGGGATATCGCCACGCGGGGGAGGGGGCTCGCGGGGAGGGGGGAGCATCCCCCCTCCCTGTCTCTACCCTGTAAGGCTATACCTGCAACCCCCACCCCGCCCGGCCTCCGGCCTCCTCCCCCGCCCCGCAGGGGCGGGGGCAGTGCGTGGCGATATCCACTGGAATCCGTGTCCGGGGATGCGCGACAGCATGAGCATAGAAGCCCCTCGATATTCGAGAATCGAGCAGATACTGCGCGATATTTGAGTGTGATCAAGTCTGAGACCTCAAAAAGCCGGGACGCCCCCTGCACACCCTCACCTCTCCTGATATATCTCCCGCGAGAAGAACAATCACAGATGACCCTGCTCTGCAGGACCTCCTGTTCCACTGGGTAGGAGATTACCTATCATTTATAACCGGAGAACGTCCAATAATGTAGTAATTCCGCCAATTCCGGGAAGTGGCCAGAAGTCGGTTTGCTCCCACCGGGCCGCCGCCCCGAGGGGCTTCCCTTTCAGGAATGGCATAACACTGGGTGTCACGATGAGCGATAATGCTGTAGCAGCAGAGGTTGAAAAGACACGGCCGCGGACTCGTGCCGAGAAACAGGTCGAGCACAGAAATCGGATAAAGCGGACGCTTGTGGCCTGTTTTATGGGCATCCTCGCCGGAGGACTCTCGTTCTACCTCTCCGGCACCCCCGACCCGGTAAGCGGGCTCCAGCAGAACGCCATCATCGGAATCCTTCTCCTGATGGCGGGCGTCGTCTTCCAGAAACATATCTTCATGCTCCTCCGGCTCGACTATATGGAATTGACCAGCAAGGACTGGTTCTACCAGAGTTTCATGACGTTCGCGCTCTGGTTCATGACCTGGACGATCCTCTTAACCACCACCGTCCTGTGATCCCCCATGCGTATTGCTGTTGTACACCGTGATCGGTGCCACCCTGCCAAATGCGGCACCGAGTGCATCCTCTACTGCCCGCGCGTCAGAACCGGCGACGAGACCATCGTCATCGGCGAGGACCAGAAAGCCGTCATATCCGAGGAACTCTGCGTAGGCTGTGGCATCTGCGTGAAGAAATGCCCGTTTCAGGCCCTCGATATCGTCAACCTCCCCGAACAGCTCGACCAGCCGACCCACCGCTATGGCCAGAACGGCTTCGTCCTCTACGGCCTTCCGATCCCTGTCGAGGGGAAGGTCACGGGCATCCTCGGCCCGAACGGTATCGGGAAGAGCACGTCGGTGAAGATCCTCTCGGGCACGCTCGTCCCGAACCTGGGGAGGACCGATGCCGAGATCGCGTGGAAGGACGTCCTCGACCTCTACCAGGGGACCGAGCTCTTCGACTACCTCCAGCTGCTCTCGCAGAAGAACGTGAAGGTCGCGGTAAAGCCGCAGTACATCGACCAGATCCCGAAGGTCTTCTCCGGTTCGGTGCGCGACCTTCTCGCGACCACCGACGAGCGCGGCAAACTCGACTACTACATCGATCGGCTCTCGCTTACGGCGGTCGTCGACCAGCCGATCGCGACCCTCTCCGGCGGTGAACTCCAGCGGGTGGCGATCGCCGCCTGCCTCGCCCGCGACGCCGACTTCTTCTTCCTCGATGAGATCACGCCCTACCTCGATGTCTACCAGCGGATGGCCGCCGCGAACCTCATCCGCGAACTCGCCCTGGAGCGGCCGGTCGTGATCGTTGAGCACGACCTCGCTATTCTCGATATGCTCGCCGATACCGTGCACATCGCCTACGGAGAACCGGCGGTCTTCGGTGTCATCACCTACCCGAAGGGCGTCCGGGTGGGGATCAACCAGTACCTGGAGGGCTTCCTCCCGGAGGAGAACGTCAGGTTCAGGACGTACGCGGTGACGTTCGATACCCGGGCGCATGCGTCCGACGCGGAGCGGGAGGTGCTGCTCGAGTTCCCGACGATGGCGAAGCGCTTTGCGCAGTTCTCGCTCACTGTCGACGGGGGGGAGATCCGGAGCGGCGAGGTTCTCGGGGTGCTCGGGGCGAACGGTATCGGGAAGAGTACGTTCGCCCAGCTCCTTGCCGGGGTGCTCGAGCCCGATACCGGGGCGATGGATACCCGGGTGCGGATCTCCTACAAGCCCCAGTATCTCAAAGGTGAAACGGAAGCGACCGTTGAGGAGGTCCTCCGGCAGACGACGACGAAGTTCGACACGTCGTACTACCAGCACGAGATCTTAGAGCCTCTCTCCCTCTCGCAGTTCCTCCAGGCCCCGGTGAACACGCTCTCCGGCGGCGAACTCCAGCGCGTGGCGATAGCGGTCTGCCTCTCGCGCGACGCCGACCTCTACATCCTGGACGAGCCGAGCGCGCACCTCGACGTGGAGCAGCGGGTGAAGATCTCAAGGATGATCAGGAAGCACGCAGAAGGGCGGGAGGCGAGCACGCTCGTGATCGACCACGACATCTATGTCATCGACATGATCAGCGACCGGATCCTGGTCTTCGAAGGAAAGCCGGGCGTGCACGGCAAGGCCGCCGGACCGTTCGACATGGCGCCGGGCATGAACCGGTTCCTCGAGGCGCTCGGGATCACCTTCCGGCGGGACAAGAGCGGGAGGCCGCGGATCAACAAGCCGGGCTCGTTCCTGGACCGGGAGCAGATCTCCGCCGGGGAGTATTACTATACTGAGATCTCGAAGTAGTGAGCGGGGCGGGAAGTTCTTTTCTTTTCCGGTGGACTGCTGGTGGTAGTCCTGAAGGTTTAATTGGAAACAGAGTCACGTTCGTCAGCGTTCCCGAACACGGTTTTCCAGTGGATATCGCGTCTGGGGGAGGGGTTGCAGGGGAGGGGGGTCTCCCCCCTCCC
>NZ_JABFFQ010000009.1:0-113013 GCF_032944295.1 Methanoculleus nereidis | reverse complement strand
CCGTTCTCCTGATCGGAAAGATAATCTTCGATTAACGCTAAGGGATCCATGGCCCTGTTTCTCCTTTGTCCAAATCTAGGTTGGATCCAGGGCCAATTCAATTTTACAGAAGATTCGTTACGCTACCACGAGTGCCTCTCTCGGATCGAAGAAATTGAACGACAGGTCAGGGCATTCAATGCTCAGTTTGTTGAAAGATTATTACAGGATTCCGAACATCGCGTTGACAGGATTATTCAGGAGGCGGGGTCACTACTGGCCCAAATCAAAGCCAGAGATACTTACCTGACTTATGTCATGCTCTCTGAGTACGAGGAGACTGTTTCTGAGCAACTTCAGATCTGCGACCAAATTCTGACCTGGAGCGATATTTTTCCAGATGCTTTTGTCCGTAAAGCGGAAGCGGCACGCTTGCGAGTTATGGAGATTCAAAGGTACATACGGGAGTTTAACGATCATTTCGTCGAACGGCGATTGCGAGAGTATGACTACCTCTTCAGAAAAGCTCCTTTTCCATTGGATCATAATCAGAGGTGTGCGGTTATCATCGACGACAAACACAATCTCATTGTCGCGGGTGCAGGTTCGGGGAAAACAGAGGTTCTGATCACGCGCATTGCATATCTTCTAGACCGCAAACCGGACACAATTCATCCCGACAGAATTCTCGCACTTGCCTATCAGAACAAAGCTGCCAGTGAAATGCGATATCGACTCTATGAACGCTTTGGTGCGGAAGTGAAGATCAAGACGTTTCACGCACTCGGCAAAGAGATTGTTGAGAAGGCATACCTGGATGCCAACCGTGCTGTTCCACGGTTACAATTTTCCGGGGACAACCCCGAGCACGGGTATAGGTGGTTCATTGCAACCCTCTATGTCAAAGGGCTGGAATCGGAAGACTTCCAGCGACTGGTAACCCGCTACATGGAATATTATGATGATGCTGAAGTCCTGCAGAATGAAGTGGATTTTGAAGAGAGGAAGGACTTCTATGAGTATATGCGTGGATTAACGTATACTGCCCTCAATGGAGTCGTTGTAAAGAGCGAAGCGGAGAGAAGTATCTTGAATTTTCTACTTACTCACGCCATTAATGGAGAGGAGATCTCCGTTGAGTATGAAACACCTGCTGAATGGATGCAGTATGTCAACGAAAACGGCGGAATTTCAATTCCCAAACCTGACTTCTATCTCCCTCAATACCAGCTATACATTGAACATTGGGCTGTGGATGAGAACGGTAGGGTTCCCGATTGGTTTGAGGGAGAGGATCCGTCTGCGGCCTACCAAAAAGGCATGACATTGAAAAAGGAGCGGTTTGCCTCACAAGATGAATATGGGTTGGTTGAGACCTGTCACTGGGAGCTTCGCAACACCCCCGTTGAGGAAGTACTCTCAAAAAAACTACTGCAGGCACTTCACGACCGAAACCCGGGTACTTCCTTTGAGATTACTCCACTTCCCTATCCTAACATCTACGACAAAGTCTGGAAAGAGTGTCGGGATTCTATCGACTCACTTCGGGGACAAATAGCGGATTTTATCACCATCGCTAAAACATACAATCTAACACCGGATGAGATCGAGCAGAGGCTGCAGGATGAGCCGTGGAGCTCGAGGCAACTGGCATTTGCCAGGGTCGCTCTGAAGATCTACAAGGACTATGAGCAATACCTTCGCTCGAACGATTTCATCGACTTTTCGGACATGATCAATCTCGCTGTAAGAGCGTTACACGATAATGATGGCCTCTATAGGGATACGTTCGATCACATTCTGGTGGATGAGTACCAGGACATCAGCGCTCAGCGATATAAACTGATCAAAGTTCTTATGGACAAGAATCCTGCTTGCAAATTATTCTGTGTCGGCGATGACTGGCAGAGCATCATGGGGTTCGCCGGGTCAAATGTGGATTACTTTGTGCGATTCTCGGATTATTTCGCTCATCCCCAGAGGACTGATCTAACAGTCAATTATCGCAGTTGCGCATCCATCGTCAAAACAGGTGCGGCGATCATATGCCATAATGGTGATGTTCAGTTGAAAAAGGAGACCGTTGCCTTCGATCAATCGGAAACCGTAGCAGTCTGGGTTATAGCAGTGCGAGAGCAAAATGCATATCGATATTATCGCCAGGTGGCACATCACTGCGTTGATTATATCGAATCTTTGTTGAATGATGGCTATTTGCCCGGTGAGATCATGGTCTTATCACGAATCCTCAATCGTCCTCTCCTTCGTGATGAGATCCTTCGCTACGCACGCTCAAAAGGTGTACCGATATCTACTGAGACACAGAAGTTCAATTCCGTGCCTTTTATGTCGGTACACAGGAGCAAGGGGCTGCAGGCTCGCGTAGTGATTATTCTAAGCGTTGATGAGGGCCTTTATGGCTTCCCCTGCGAGTTGCAGAACCCTGATATCTATGATCCTGCAGTAAATGGACGTAGAAAGGATCGCGAGGAGGAAGAACGAAGGCTCTTTTACGTTGCCGTAACCCGGGGCAAAGAGACGGTTGTGTTGTATACCCAGGAGTCTTCTATGAGTAAGTTCATTAAAGAGATCTCTGAGCACGTTCAGATGGTCAAACTCCGGCCTTAATTGAGATCAGCCCGGATCTTCCAGGAGAAACTGAGGACTAATTTGTCGTAATGTCCTCAGTGTCTTTGCCATTACAGGCGAGAGCAACGAGCCCCGCTCACCGGCTCACCAGCGCGGGCAGCTCCCCGGCGTGCGCCTTTCGGTACTGCCCTTTCAAAGCCTCCTCGGCAGTTCCAGGGTTCTCGTCGACGACCATCCACCCATACTGCAGCTCCCACCCAGAAGAGAGAAGCGCCCATATCGGATATTTGGCGGTATGACGGGTCGCAAGTTCCAGGTACCGGCCTTTGAGGGTGTTCTTGCTTCCGGCGTATGTCCCCGCTGACCCGATGTAGATCGTCGGGCAGTCGCCGATCTTTGAGAGCCGGTCGAACCGGCTGCAAAGAAACCGGCCTGCCACATCCCAGCCGATTGACTCGGCCAGAGCGATGGCCTTATCGTGGACTTCTTCGACTGGAGTTCCACGCCGGTGAATCCGGATGACGTAGACTCCTTTTCGCTTCGGCGGTTCTGCATCTTGAAACCGCGTAAACTCAAACGCATCGAAGAGGCCGTTGCAGCAGTCACCTGCCGGCGGAGAGTTCTCCCTCATCGTCTACCCTCACCGATAGTAGGTCTTGTAGCAGTCATTGCAGACCGGGCGGGTCTTTGTCGTCGTATGCTTGGTCCCGCACTTGTGGCATACCTTCTCTTTATAGCCCGGGTTGTTGAAGCGGGCCCAGGGCAGCGCATGGTCGTGCACCTCTGCTCCTTGTGATCAGTTCGCCTCGTAACTCTGCAGGATCAGGGGCTTTGCTTTCTCCAGGTCTGCATCCGATCGGATCAGTATTTCCAGGTCTCCGGTGCCGTAATGACCAATCTCTCTTACGTCCCGGGTGAATCCCGGCTCAATTTCAACTGTATCTGGATCGATCTTTACCCAGATGACAATCTCTCTTTTCTGGACGCCTATGGTCATACAGGCAAAGTTCTTGATCCGCTTGAAGGCCACATAGAACTTGAGCACCTTTGTCTGGACGTCGTCCCCGAGCGCCTCGATGTAAGCCTTCAACGCCTCGACGCGGTCCTGAAGGGCTACATCCGAACGTTCAAGGTTTTCAGAGAATGACGGTGCAGTGCGGGCCGGTTTCAGCCCGGTGCCCTCACTGGATTTTGTGGTGGTGCTCAGGGCAGTAGCGGCGTTCTGTGCAGCGGTCGCGTTCACGAGTTCTAACAGCAGGAGGTTGTCTTCGAATTGCCGGTAACGGATGAGTTCGACGTTGCGGTTGATCTGCTGGACTGCATGGACATCGTACTTCGTAAAGTCACCGGCGATGCAGAGGAGCCGCGGGTTGCTCCAGTCTAACTTCTCGTCGTAGGCTTTGCCCAGCTTTTTGAGAACCATCAACTCGAACTCGCCTTTATGATCGAGGAGCCAGTCCAGGTAGTAGAGACCCTGGTTGATGACGTTTTCATTGATGGCCCGCTTGTATTCGATGATGACCGGAAAGCCGTTCTCATCGATCCCCAGGGTATCGATGCGGCCGCCGTGCGTCTTTCCGGTGGAGTATTCGCTCTCGAGGAACGTGATCCCGAGCAGCTGCTCCAGGTTCTTCTCGATGTAGACCTGGAGGGATTTTTCGAGTGCGACCGAAGACCCCTTAAGTTCGCAGGCTTCCGGCCCGTCTATGCGAAAGATGCGGATGTCGCCCATGGGTTCACTCTCGCAGGTACTTCCCCCCGACCGGCACAAACCGCTCCGGCTTCTTCACCGTATCGTATTTTTGGACATCCTCGAGTTCGAGGGCCATCCAGGGCCGCTTCCGGGGCGCCTCCTTCCTGACCCGGACCCCCTGCCACCGTTCCTGGTTCTCGACATAGGCTTTTGCCTCCTCTTTTGTCAGGAAGATCGCGTCGCCGAAGGTCTCGAAGAACGCGAGGGGGTCGTCTTCGATGACGATCCGCCTGATCGTCGCCTGCCCGGCGTAGCCGGTATCCTCGTGGGACTGGTAGAAGACGAGTTTCATCCCGCTCCGGAGTTCCTTGAAGACGGTGGCGGGTTTGATGAAGACGGTTTTGCCTTCGGCAAAGAACCGGGGCATGAGGTGTTTCGGGACCGGGAAGGTGACACCGGTGATAGTGCTCATGGTTCTTCCTCTGTTATCGCTGGTTCATTATCAGCTGGTAGTCTTCTTCGGGGATGATCCGCATTGCCTGGCCCCGAATGTGCCCGGACCACTGTGTCTTGTTGGTGATGAATTTCAATTCCGATATAAGTGGTTTGAATTCGATCGGAGGATCGAAGATCTTGATGGGTCTGAGCTTGATCCGGAGCGGGAATACTTCGGCTCCGAGTTTCGGGGGTGCGGTGAAGATTGGCTTTGTGTCTTCATAGACTTCTGAGGTGATCTCGAAACACCCAGTGATCGCCGGCGGAAGCGTGGTATCCCTATCGATCACCTGCTGCCCGACATAGACGAGAAGAGTGTCACCGGGTTTCGTCTTACTGATTGTATTGATGTGCCGTTTGGGAACTCCCCAGATATGGTTCTTTATTACAACCTTTGAATTGTCCCGGTTGGATATTGCAAGCCAGTGCTCCATAAGAGTCCCTTTGCCTTCATGGGATAAAAGAGAATTGCTTATGGTGTTTCGAAAAAGATTGTTCCTCTAACTCTGATTGCCCCTTTGAGGCATCCCAAACTGGTGAGCATATGGGATATCGTTCAGGAGATATTGTATCGTTAAGGAGGCGCCTTTGGCGAGTTGATTTGGTCGATGGGGACATCCTCTGTGCGACCTGTATCGACAGCGATTCCGCAGAGCAGCATCGTTTCTTCACACCGTTTGAACGGATTGAGAGGGGGAGAATTCATCCGCCGGAACCGGAGATTGTCGGAGATGTCGCCACCAACCGCCTGTTGGTGCAGGCGTTCCGGTATTCCATGGTGCACGGGACTGCACCGTTGATGAGCCTGCGGAAGAGTGCGGTCATCCCGACAGAGTATCAGCTGGCTCCCGTGATCATGGCCCTGAACCAGGGGGAGCGAGTCCGGATGCTGATCGCCGACGACGTCGGGCTTGGTAAGACAATCGAGGCCGGGCTTATCGTTTCTGAATTGAAGTCCCGGAACCTGGCATCCCGGATCCTCATCATCTGCCCGCAGAACCTTCGGGAGCAGTGGAAGGATGCGCTCCGGTTCTTCTTCCAGATTGATGCAAAGATCTTTTCGTCGGTGCATCTCCGCGGCCTTGAGAGGGGCATTCCACCGGGGGCGAACCCCTGGGATTGTTATCCGTGCATCATTACTTCCATCGATTACATCAAATCCGAGCGGGTCCGCCCCTTTGCGATCAGCGCGGGCTGGGATCTTGTGATCATCGATGAGGCACATCTCGCCGCAAAACCCCACCAGAGTTCCGAGAAGGAGAGCACTGGCATGCTCCGGCACACCCTGGCGAAAGAGGTCGCGAAGAAGACAAAACATCTCCTGCTGCTCACAGCAACACCCCATAACGGCTATACCGACACCTTTGCGAGCCTCCTTACCATGCTCGACTGCGGGATTGTAACCGGCCCGCCGCATGAGCCGGTGATCAACCGGGCCCTGGCGAAAGACCATGTCTGCCAGCGGCGGCGAAAAGATGTGGTTGACTGGTTCCGTTCCCACGCCGCTGAAGATAATCCGTTCCCCGCCCGCGACCAGAAGGAGGTTGCCGTCGATCTGGCGTTCCCCGAGGAACACACGATCATAAACGAACTCAGCAACTACGGAACCGGTCTGCTCGATCTCGCAGAACGGGATGACCGTATTGAAGTCAGGACGATGGCCCGGTGGGTGGTGCTGCACCTCCACCGCCGGGGGCTCTCCTCCCCACGTGCGTTACAGATATCGCTTGAGAACCGGCTCAAGCGGATCGAGGAGAAGATCCGGGAGGAGGACGAGAGGCAGGAGCAGGCAATCTCGGAGGGACATGCGAAGGCGGTCGCCCTTGATGAAGAAGGGGACAACGATCTCTCGGATGAGGAGGCGTCCGAGCGTCTCGACCAGGTGGTTTACGGGAGCCTGACGGCACTGGAAGCGGAAGCGGAGCGTCTCCGGGACCTGATGAAACTGGCACGGGACGTGACCCCGGCAAAGGACAGCAAGCTCCGGGAGCTCACCCGGAGAAACGGTTACCTGGACCTGGCGATGCGAGGACAGTACGGCCCGCGGAAGGTCCTGATCTTCACCCGGTACAAGGATACGCTGGACTATCTCGCGAGAGAGATACCGAAGAAGCTGAAGAGCATCGATCCTGCACATGTGTTTGCCGTGTACGGCGACCTGAACGAGAAGAACCGGCACGAGGTTATGGAGGCATTCATCGAGGCGGAGTATGGGGTTCTGGTCGCGACCGACTGCATCAGCGAGGGGGTGAACCTCCAGCATATGGCCAACCAGGTCATTCACTACGAGCTGCCGTGGAACCCGAACCGGCTTGAGCAGCGGAACGGCCGGTTGGACCGGTACGGGCAGCCCGAGCCCGAGGTGCATATACGGACGCTGGTGATGCGGGATACGCTCGATGCAAAGATTCTCCGGGTGCTGTACGAGAAGGCCCAACAGATCCGGGAGGATTATGGATTCTCTCCGCCGTTCTTCGGTGACGATGCAGACGTGATCTCTCTTATCGGGGAGATGGGGCTGGATGTCGATCTGCCGCCGGCGCAGCGGACGCTGTTTGATTCGTACCAGGAGAGGCCCGGTTCGGGGCAGCGGGTCGATCCGTTCAGCGAGGAGACTATCGAGAAGATCAAGAGGGAGAGTTTCTACGGGCAGACCGGTGTTGATCTCGAGGATGTTCGGGCCCGGATGGCACTTTCGGAGCAGGTTATCGGGACAGAGAAGGATTTCGAGCGTTTTGTAAGAAATGGGCTTGTCCGCTTCGGCTGCGAGATCACGGAGAACCATGACCGCAACCGGACGCTGCGGATCCTGCTCTCCGGCGATCTGGTGATGCCGGATGTTAAGGTGATCGAGAAGGCTACGTTCGAGAAACGGATCGCTCTTCAGGAGACCGGTATCGAGCAACTGAACATGGGACATCTGGTGGTGCGCCGCCTGATCGAGCTCGTCAAGCGCGATGTCTTCTCACCGGAGACGAAGATGTACGGCAGGGTCTGCGTGGTGGCGACCCCGGATGTGGCGCACGTGACGGCGTTATACCACTTCCTCGTTCGCTACAGCATCGGCGGGGCACGCCCTTCGCTGGTGGAGGAGATCGTGCCGGTCGCCTGCGACCTGGTCACGGGGTCTTTCCCGGGCGAGGAGGAGGCCGCCGGTCTCGACCGTGTGGAGATGGTGCCGTTGCCCCCGGGGCGCGAGGCGAGCGTGATGAAGCACCTTGCCCGGGCGCTTGCCGAGGATACGTGGTCGTCGGTCTTTGCCGGGCGAATCGAGGCCCGGCGCCAGGAATTAGTGGCTGAACGGGAGGCACTCCGGGAGCAGCTCGCGGCGGTCTACCCCAATCCCGAGTGGCTTTCCGGCGCTGCCGAGGTCTCGGTCGCCTCCCACGACCTGATATCGCTGCGGTTGCTTGAGCCGGTGCCGGCGGCGGGGGTGCGGCGATGAGGGGCAGGGAGCAGTCTTTTGTCCGCGTCTCGGGCGGTATCGTCACGGAGCATTTTGCCTCCCTGCTGCAGGACGAGAAGCACGGGTTTGAGTATGCCCGGCCGGTGACGTTCGTGCGGCCCTGGCGGGAGGAGGATCTTCCGCCGCAGGATGAGGCGCAGTTCCTCGCGCAGGTCAGGGATGTATGGGATCGTCTCCTCCGCCGGTTTGATGAGAAGTTCCGGGATATCTGGGCCGGGAGGATGAGTGCGGAGGAGGTCAGGCGTCTCTGGCAGCGGCCGGTGCTGGACGCGCTAGGGTTCGAGCCGACGTCCACGACGAAGCAGATCGTGATCAGCGACCGGCTGAAGTACCGGTTCTCCCACCGGGGCTGGTTCGCCCGCGAGGGGATCCCGAAACCTCCGGTGATCCATATCCTGGCGCCGGGGACAGACCCGGACGTCCGTCCCTCCCGCGGGGAGCCTTCACCCCACGATGCCCTGCAGGACTGCCTGAACCGGCACGATGCGACCTGGGCGGTGCTGATGAACGAGACGGTGATCAGGATCCTGCGGGACTACCATCACACGACGGTCCCCGGATACATCGAGTTCGATCTCGAGGGGATCTTCCTGAACCGGAGTTTCCCTGAGTTCCTTGCGCTCTACCGGCTCTGCCACGCGAGCCGGTTCGTCCGCGATCCTGCGAGCGGCAAGGAGCCGCTGGAGGAGTATTACGAGGTCAGCCGCCAGGCAGGGGAGAAGATCGGTGAGAGCCTGCGGGTGAACGTGGTTCAGGCGATCGAGGAGTTCGGGAACGGGTTCCTGGACGGGGCGCTGATCGAGCGGCTGCGGGGCGATGACGGGGCTTGCCGGGCGTACTATCAGGAGGTCCTGATGGTGGTGTACCGGATCATCTTCATGCTCTTTGCGGAGCAGCGGGGGATGCTCGGCGGCGGCGGGGACCACGGGGACCTCTTCCTTGAGGAGTACTCGATCACGTCGCTTCGGGAGCGGGTGGATGCGTTTGAGGGGCGGGACGACCGGAACACCGACCTCTGGGAAGGGCTCTCTGTGACGTTTCGGATGCTCGAGGAGGGGGTGCCCGAACTCGGGGTGAACGCATTTGATGGGATGCTCTTTTCAAACGACGGGGCCCGGTTCTTGAAGGATGCGAAGTGTCGGAACACGGCGCTGATGAACGCGATCCGCTCGCTGACCTGGACAGTCTCAGAGACCGGAGGGAGGCGGCAGAGGGGTCACGGTCGCCAGCGGATCAGTTACGCCGACCTCTCGGTGGAGGAGATCGGGGCGATATACGAGAGCCTGCTCGACTACACGCCGCGGATAACCACTGGCTTTGAAGAGGTTGAAGGGCGCGAGTACCGGCCGGGTCAGTTCATGCTGGACCCCCACGGTTCGGAGCGGAAGACGACGGGATCGTACTACACGAACCCGGACCTGATCGCGGAGCTGATCAAGAGCGCTCTTGACCCGGTGATCGCTGATCGGCTCTCTTCTGCGGGGCCGGACCCCGCGGCCCGGGAGAAGGCGCTCCTCTCGATCCGGGTCTGCGACCCGGCGTGCGGGAGCGGTGCGTTCCTGATCGCGGCCTCGAACCGGCTCGGCCGGGAGGTGGCAAAGATCCGGGCTGGGACAGAGCTCCCTTCCGCAGCGGAGGTGCAGGCAGCCCGGCGAGATGTGCTCTCACACTGCATCTACGGGGTCGACCTGAACCCGATGGCAGTGGAGCTTGCGAAGGTCTCCCTCTGGATCAACGCGCTCGTCGGGGACAAGCCGCTCTCCTTCCTTGACCACCATATCAAGTGCGGGAACTCGCTTGTTGGGGCGACGCCGGAGTTGATCGCGGGAGGCATCCCGGACGAGGCCTACACACCGGTGGAGGGAGACTCAAAAGAGGTCGCGAACAGGATTAAGAAGGCAAACCGGGAGCAGCGGCAGACCCGGACGTTCGAGGAGTTCTCCGCCCGGTCGAGGGTCCTAGAGGCCTGTGCCGGACGGTTTGCGGCGCTCGCGGAGGCCTCCGAAGACGACCCCGACAGTGTCGAGGCGAAGAAGGCCGAGTATGAGCGGCTCATCGCCTCGTCCGAGTATGCAAAGGAGCGCCTGGCCGCAGACAGCTGGTGCGCCGCGTTCTTCTGGCCGCTGGATGCGGAGTACGCGAGGACAGCCCCGACGACCGCGACGGTGCGGATGGTGCAGGCGAGCGGGGGAGGGATGCTCGTTGAGGATACGCTGGCCGAGGTACGGCGTATTGCAAACGAGCACCGGTTCTTCCACTGGCACCTCGAGTTCCCGGAGGTCTTTGCGGACGGGGGGTTCGACTGCGTGCTCGGGAACCCACCGTGGGAAATGAGCGAGGTAAAAGATAATGAGTTTTTCTCGACACTATATCCAGATATTTTATCGGTTAAAAGTGCTAAAGATAAGAAGTTAATTTACCTTAAAATTCAAAGGGAAAATCCCCAGCTTTGGAACAGGTATTTACAATATACTAAAGGCATCGATTGTTTCAAGAAGTTCATTCATTCCAGTGAAAAGTTCCCATTGTCATCAGTTGGTAGGTTGAATACCTATCGTATGTTTGTAGAATTGTACGACTACTTAATTGAGCCACGCGGGTATATCGGTGCAATTATCCCTTCAGACTTTGTTTCAGCGTATTATTCTCAAAAACACTTTAATTATCTGCATGGGCATGGGAGAATAGCCAGCTTTTATGACTTTGAGAATAAACGTGGCATATTTAAATCGGTTCATCTCAGTGCAAAATTTGGATTAATAACTATATGCGGTCAAGATATTCATACGATTACAGATTTTGTCTTTTTTGCTCGCTCTGTAGATGAACTAAATGATGATCAAAGGCATATAGCATTGGATCAGTCCGATTTGGCCATAGTAAACCCTCTAACATTGACCGCCCCTCTATTCCAATCGATTAGAGATTATTCTATTGTCAAAAAAATTCATCAAAATCTTCCCATACTTGTTGATCAAGCAGATTCCGGATGGAAAAATAAAACAATTCTAATGTTTATGATGAACTCTTCGATGAAATCACACCGATCAGCAGATGAATTAATTTCAATAGGGCTAAAACTTGAGGGAAATACCTTTCGAGATGGTAATTTAATCTGGATACCCCTCTATGAGGGGAAAATGGTTAGTTTATATGATCATCGCTCATCTAGTGTTATTTTTAACCCCGAAAATCGGGTTAGAAGGAACCAACCAATTGAGTTGAGTTACGAGGAACACCAGAATCCGAATGTGTTAGCCCAACCACTCTTTTGGGTAGATAAGGAAATAGTTAAAGAGAAATCCGGAAGCGTTCGGAATTGGTATTTGGTAGTTAAAGATATCACCGGGGTAACAAATGAAAGAACAACAATTGCAGCAATTTTACCTTGTGTTGGATTAACTCACTCTGTACCTTGGATCTCAAACAGTAAACCGTTAATGCATAACCTGTGTTTGCTGAGTAATTTGAATTCATATACCTTGGATTACATCTCAAGGCAAAAAGTTGCAGGAAATCATCTTGCAGGGCATTATTTAAACCAGCTCCCTGTATTCCCACCCAATACCTATACTCCTACTCTTACAGATTATATCGCCCCCCGCGTCATCGAGCTCACCTACACCGCCCGGGACCTCGAACCCTTCGCCCGCGACGTCCTCGCCGAGGTGGGCGTGGCACAGTGGAACGCCTGGTTCCCGCAGAACCCCGTCCGTGAGGACGGCACGCCCCGGCCGTTCGTCTGGGACGAAGAGCGGCGGTTCGACCTCCGGTGCGACCTCGACGCCCTCTACTTCCACCTCTACGAGATCTCGCGGGACGACGTCGACCACATCATGGAGACCTTCCCCATCGTGAAGCGCAGGGACGAGGCGGCGTACGGGAGGTACCGCACGAAGGAGGTCATCCTCCGGAAGTACGACGACCTTGCCCCGGAGTTTGTGCGCGTGATGCGGGCGGATCTTCCGGAGAAGGATGGGAAGCCTGACTGGACCGCGCTCATCGCCGGCGGCGAGAGCGAGCGGGTCGAGTTCAAGGAGTCGATATCATGGGACCGGGGGCAAAAGCAGCGCAACAAAGCGCTCGAGCACACCATCGCGAGAACCCTTGCGTCCTTCATGAACACCCACGGTGGGGTGCTCTTCGTCGGTGTCGATGATGCCGGGACGATCGTCGGACTCGACGGCGACCTGAAACTCTCCCAGCGGAAGAACGAAGACGGCCTGCGGCTCCGGTTCGACGACCTGGTGAAGCAGTACCTCGGCAACCGGTTCCTCCCCGGGATCATGATCCACTCGCTCGAGGATAGCGGGAAGGTGTTCTGGGTGGTCGAGGTCCGGCCTGTGAACGAGCCGGTGTTTGTGAAGAATAACGGCGACGACGAGTTCTGGATCAGGGGGATGTCGTCGTCGCGGAAGCTCTCGATGCGTGAAGCGCTTGAGTATATAGAGAGGCGGAAGTCCGGCGGGGCCGGGGATCCGGACGCGGGTGAGGAGGAATGAGCGGGGGGAGGCCCTCTCATGTAGCGCTACAAAGATTCGCCGGTTACCTGAGATCTCCCCTCTCTGGCTGAATACATGCCTCCGCCTGGCAGGCAGCACTAACTGCCATCACCAGCGCCCGGTTCATCGCACCGGGCACCATCACTGCAGGGTTCAAAAGAGCTCAGACTTCGTTGCGTGGGATCCGCCCACTCCCTCAGTCTTGAAGATATGCGTTCAAGCGCCTTTGGATGCGGCTTGAACTTATCTGTGGGAACGTATGTACCGTCCTCCCTCAGCTCGAGATATCCCTTAAGGTCACGATTAACCAAAACCTCCATCTCCCGCTTTACCCTGTTCATCATCGCGGTTTTGTTACTTGCGCTGACTTTATCCGATAGCTTATCCAGCCCCGCTTCCACTATCTGATACGCAGTCTTCCCTTTACTGCCCGGCTGGAAGATCTGCATTACGATGTCAACTAACCCCCTCCGGACCTCATGGTTTTTGGATTCGGGCAGCAGGTTAATCGCAATATTGGGTAGTCTGGTTAACTCCGTCCCGGAAAATTCCTGAAGAGCCGATTTGAGATTCGTATCGCTCAGGCAGTCCAATCTTCTGACAAGAACAGTATCTCTAACGATTATCTGGCAGTGCCCCCCATCATCAACTTCAGACAACCTGCTGCAAATCGTGTCAGGAGCACTCTGATGCACCTGCAGTCCATACTGGCTCAAACTTCGCGGATCAATCTGTCTGTAGGAATCCAGCTTGTCCCTCTTTGAGTGATCGTTGCAGGTTAACTCGAGGAGCAACCACCCTGAAGGGCTGCTTGCCACGATATCGGGGCTTTTCTCCTCTCCCGTCCTCCGCACCGATAATATCGGTTCGACACGATAGGCATACCCTGCCTTTCGAAACGGTCCGACAAACCCCGGTTTATTCAACTTGTGAAAGAGAGCAATCGTATTACGCCAGAGGATGATCCTCCTGTCCGCCTCAATCAAAAACTTCCACTCCGTCGAAGAAAATTGAGGTTTTGCCAGCGTTGTCTTCACCCTGAATTGTTGCTATCCTGGGTGCCGCATTGACACATCCCTTACCCGGAACCGTCAGGTACGCAAAGTCAGATCCGACATCCAAGAAGACCCTATCCCAGGTATGCAGGTCCACACCCTTGAACCGCCTGAAATCTGGCTCCGTCTCGGTTTCAATGAGCCAGAGATTCATCCTTCCTTTACCCATCGACACCGCTTTAGAAAATGCTTCCAGGTCGATATTCTGGGTGAAGTTCAGTTCAAAAGCTCCCAGGCTCTCATTCCTCAGAGTTGTCGCCTCAACCAGTGCATCCTCGTACCGATTCGCCATATCGGAGATCGATAACATAACCTCGTCAAGATCAATTGCTTTGTTGACGGTTACCTTTCCGCTGCTATACCACTCTACAGCCAGCGTCACCGAATCTTCCTTTAGTTTCTGCCAACGACTGCTATATATTGCAAAATTTTCTCTCGCTGTTTCCAGTACCTCTGCCAGACCATGTACTTTTTCTGTTGCTCCATACCAGGCCTTCAGGCTGAAGTATCCTGCTTCTTCATCAGATGCCAGCCCATCGGAAAATTTTAGCCCAAGGCCGCGCTGTTGCCACGATTCCTTAGCATCGTAATGAAGAAGATGGTTTCTGGACAACCAGCACCTATCAAGGCCCTGCAAATTCCGGATCCATTTATCGGTGACCGCATCTGCTTCGGTCGCATCGAGTATCGTGTAAAGTATCCAGACCCGCTCACGAGTAGTGTCCAGGAAGAGAGTATTCGGCGATAGGCTACCATGATTGATATACCAGCCGCTGGCATCGAGACTCTTCCAGCTCCCGAGAGGGCAACCAACCTCGTCGATGGAACGATTAGTCTCCAGCAGGTACGCTTTAAGTTGCGTGATGTGTGTCTGGCCGTACTGCTCTAAAAGCGCTTCATTGTCATCAAAACCGGCCTGCAACACCTCTTTTAAACCCTGGAGAGTCTGGATGCGTTTCATATCTGCTAACCTACTGTAAGGAATTTATAGAGAAAAGGGTTTGCTTCTTAAATGCCCCGCGATCATCATCCACACAATCCTTATCATAAACCTTATTGTCTGCAACAGAGATGATCCATTACGTCCCATGACAAATACCAGTTTTGACCCGGTAACAGCCCTCGATACAGTTGCCGGCGCATATCGAACCTTTGTCAGTTCTTTCCAGAAATTCAAGAATCCCGTCATCAAAGAATGGATCGACAGAAAGATCGAGGAGGGAACCCTCCTCTACAAAGGCCCGTACATCGAGCTTGCTCGCCGGTATGCCGATGGAGACTCATTTGTGACCCTCACCGGAGAGCATATCCTCCATCCAGAAACCTCGCAGTACTTCACCAGGGACCCGGAAGACCGATCCTCCTCTCCGGTCCGCCTCTACCGGCACCAGAGTGACGCAATACGATCGATACTCTCCGGGAAGAACACCGTCGTCACATCGGGAACCGGCTCAGGGAAATCCTTCTGCTTTGCGATACCGGTCGTCTCCACGTGTCTTGAGATGCAGGACCGGGGCCTCCGGGGCATCAAGGCAATCCTCGTCTACCCGATGAACGCGCTCGCAAACTCCCAGTACGATGACCTCGCGGCCCGCCTGGACGGCTCGGGTTTGAAGGTCGCCATCTACACCGGCGATACACCGCACACTTACAACGAAGCGCTCATCACATACCGGGAACGGACCGCGCGGGACGCTCCCTACGACAGCGAGCTCATCTCACGGGAGGAGATCCAGCGAACCCCTCCGGACATCCTGATCACCAACTATGTCATGCTCGAGTACATCCTCACCCGGTTCGAGGACAAGATCCTCTTCCCGCCGGAGAACCTCGGCATCCTCAAGTACCTCGTCCTCGACGAGATCCATACCTACACCGGGAAGAAAGGCGCCGACACCGCATACCTCATCCGGAGACTGAAGCAGCACACCGGAACCACCGGCACGCTCCGGTGCATCGGAACCAGTGCGACCGTGAGAGAGGGGGAGGGTGAGAGGGCAGGAGAGGCCATCGCCGCGTTCGCCGCAAAACTCTTTGGTGAACTCTTTGACAGCACATCGGTCATCGGAGAGACATTCCTCCTTCCGCCCCGCGGCACGGAGAGCAAACTTCCCGACAGGGTTCTCGTCGGCGACGACCTGCTCCGGGTAAAGGAGCCTGGCAGGGACTACCTGAAGGAACTCACCGAACAACTCATCGGCGAGCCGATCGGGATTCAGGATCCCTCAGCCGCCTACCTCGGGGAGACTCTCGGGTCGCAGAAGACCATCCAGTTCATCGAGGATCAACTTGCCGACGAACCAAAGAGCATTCCCGACCTGATCCGCATATATCGCGTGACCGTCAGGCAGGACGCTACATATGAAGAGGCTGCCCGGGAGATCGAGGCTGCGTTCATTGCAGGGATGCTCAGCGAGGTGCCTGTTGGGGATACCCTCCAGAAACGGTTCATCCCCAAGATGCACATGTACTTCTCCCAGGGGAGAGAGATCAAGTGTTGCCTCTCCCGCGACGGCCCCCACCTTCACGATGCCGGCGAGGTCACCTGCCCGGTCTGTGCGGAGAGAGGGCGAACACGGATCACCTTCCCCATGGTCTTCTGCCGGGCTTGCGGCCAGGAGTACTACAGTGTCGAACTCCTGACCGACGGAACGGTCAGACCACGTGATCTGGATGCTCCCGCGCAGGAGGGAGAAGCCCTGTACCTCTATCTGGGAGAGTTTAGCGAGGAAAGGGCATCCCCGCCGGAGTGGTGGTGCACCGATTCCGGAGCGGTCAAAGAGAGGTATCGCACCATAGCCACTCCGCGGACCGGCACTTACTGCCCGGACTGTAACAAACTGACTGTTGATGGAGAAGATGGAGAGATCTGCCTGTGCCCGGAGAAACTCCGCGTCACTCTCATCGAGATGCCGTTCCGGTTCTGTCCGAGTGAAGGCTGCGGCGTATCATATGACCTGAGAACGCGGAGGGAGTTCAACAAACTCTTCTCCTTCGGCACTGTGGGGAGATCTACCGCTACCGACATTTTAGTCTCGAATATGCTCACCACCCTCCCTGAAGTGGAGCAGAAAGTCATCGCATTCTCCGATAACCGGCAGGATACAGCCCTACAGGCCGCCCACATGAACAATATCCAGAAGCGGATCCACTTCAGGCGGGGCCTGTATCATGCCCTGGCTCATGCCGAGGACTCCCTCCCTCTCACCGAGGCAGGTGACGCCATCTTTGACACCTTTATGCAATATCGTGCAGACGGTGCTCTCCCTCAATACGAGAAGGATCCCGGTCAGGGCAGAATGCGGAGGGGCTCACAGGCTGAACCAGTGTACAGGAAATACCTCCTGCTGAATACCATCCTCGAAATGGGCTCAACCCGTCAGAAGAACCAGCCGAACCTTGAGGATGTTGGCCTGCTGCGAGTCACCTATGCCGGGCTGGACAGCCTCGCCGAGGATGACAGCCTCTGGGAAGGCGTATCTCAACTCTCGCGGGTAGGTCCTCGCAGGCGGGAGGATTACCTAAAGGGGTTCCTGGACATCATGCGGCATAATCTTGCCATCTCCTCCGATTTCTTCATGCGGCCCTTTGAGTTTGCCGAAAGGATTGAGCGGTTCCTGAACCCGGATCTCATATTCCACAACGAGCTGCTCTCCACGCGGCCAACCGGGTACAGCGACAACGCGCGGAGAGAGACCTATCGGGCCACGGTCTTCCGTCTCACCCACCCGAACGGGTCGCTGGTTCGCTGGACAAAGAAGTCGCTGGGAACAGAGACCACTGAAGAAGCGCAACAGATCGTCGAACATGTAGAAGCAGTGCTTGCAGGCGAAGGCGGGCTGAAGCAGGAGCGTATCGACCGGGTTGGAACTCTCTCCATGATCAACCCCGAGATCATCGAACTCTCGCTCGCTCCTCCCGGAGAGGTGCAGGTCTGCAGGAAATGCGGGCAGGTGACCCACTTCCATGAACTCAACCTCTGCATCAACCCGAACTGCACCGACCTAATCTCGCTCGATCTCTCCAACAACTACTTCCGGCAGGAGTATACAAGGTCGTTCCGGGAAGCGGTCCAGCTCCATGCAGAGGAGCATAGCGGACAGATCGACGGGGAGACTCGAAAACTGCTTGAGACCCGGTTCCGGGATTCACAGGATAGCCTGAACGTAATCGTATGCACCCCTACTATGGAACTGGGTATCGATATCGGAACCCTCTCGGCTGTCTACTTGAGAAACGTTCCCCCATCGCCCTCCAACTACGCACAGCGTGCCGGGCGTGCTGGACGGAAGTCGCAGGCCTCGATGATCCTCACGTTCTGCGGTGTCGGATCACGCCGCGGTCCTCATGACCAGTACTTCTACCGGTATCCAGCAAAGATGATCTCCGGAAAGATCGCCTCCCCCCGATTCCTGATGGACAACCGGATGCTGATCCGTGCACACATCCATGCTCTCATCCTTGAGATCATCACCCTTAAGATCCCGCAGAAGATCGATGGGATCCTCGACTTCGAGAAGGATAACCTCCCCATGTTCACGGAAAGCGCCCCGGATGTGGAGAACGGCCTCAGCAGAACCCGCCTCGGCGAGATGATCGAGGAACACCGGGTGCAGATCCTGAACGCAATCAACGAGGTGCTTGCGGAGGAGAAGCAATCACTCGACTGGCTTGACGACACTTTCATCATACAGACCGTCGATTCGTTCGTCTCCTCGTTTGACGGTGCATTCAACCTCTTCAGGAGTGAGTTTTCAGCCCTCCTCAAAGAACTGGACGAAATTAACATCTTCCTGCAGAGAGGTCGGATCTCCGATCGGCAGAGAGGCGTCTATAAGCGAAGACGGGACTCAATCGAGAAGAAACTGAACGATATGCGGAACGGCGGCGGGGACTTCACGACCTATCGGTATCTTGGCTCACAGGGTTTCCTCCCCAACTACGGCTTCCCCACACAGGTTACATCCCTTGCAATCAACTACAAGGGGGTCTTCGGGTCGGAAGAGGCGGAATTGAAGCGGGATCGCAACATCGCGCTGGTCGAGTACGCACCCGGCAACAGCGTGTACTTCAGCGGGAACCGGTACTCGGTCAGGACTCCCCGGCTCAGGACCGAGAACAACCAGCCCGCGATGAGCACCGTCCTCATCTGCCCATACTGTGAAGCGGTCTTCCTGGACGAGAAGGAGATCTCAATGACCGGTGGCGCCTGCAGGAACTGTGGTGCGTCCTTGGAAAATGCAGCAGTGATTCAACATTCAATTGAGATGCCCGACCAGCTGGCGGAGTCCAGATCGACGATCACGAGCGACGAGGAAGAACGGCAACGTCTCGGCTATGAGGTCACCCGCCACTATGCCCCCTCAGGCGCACGACAATTTTACGTGGCGGGAGACCCCGGCGAACCGCTGCTCACCCTCTCCTACGACCATTCGGGAAAGATCGTCAGCATCAACCACGGTCCGATACCATCCGATAAGGATGAACCACAGTCGGGCTTCACACTCTGCACGGCATGCAACCGCTGGATCTTCGGGAAGGACGGGGTGAAAGACCACCTTGACTCAACGAATGAGATGAAGAGGTGTTGGAGGAACGGAACTGAGGAAAATATCATCAGGAATATCATTCTCTACACGAACACCCGACACGACGTTGTCAAGATTGATGTGCCCGTTCCGCTTGATGGTGAGGGAAATCCGCTGGATGAGGAGTTGTATCGATCGTTCTTTACCACCCTTGCTCAGGCGATCATCGAGGGCGTCCAGATCAGCATGAACGTCGATGTAGATGAGATCCGGTACTTCCTGATGTCGGATCCCGAGAACAGGAAGAAGTCAAGCATCATTCTCTACGAGACTTCGGAAGGGGGCGCCGGAATACTCGAGTCCATCGCTGATCGTTCCACGTTCCACGAGGTTATCAGACAGGCGCTGACTATCATCCACGAATATGATGAGAAGAAGTGTGACCGTGCGTGCTACGAATGTCTGTGCAACTACTACAACCAGTTCGACCACGACATCCTTGACCGAAAACTTGTGCTTCCTCTCCTCCGTTCTCTTCAGATGGCAGAAGTCAGCATCATCCCCGACCATTCTCCCTCGGCGAAGAACCGACTCGATGAACTTATGTCAAGGTGTGAATCTTCTCTTGAAAAGCAGGTTCTTGAGGCGATCTATCAGGCAGGTCTTCCTCTTCCGGATAGCGGACAGGAGGTCATTGCAGAAGGAGATGAGATGATTGCCCGTCCGGATTTTACCTACCAGAAAAACGGTCACTCGATTGTAATCTTTGTTGATGGACCGGATCATGAGCAGGAAGCTCAGAAGCGGGATGATATACAAAAGAGGGATAGACTTGACCTGATGGGCTATACTGTCTTCCCGATAGATTACCGGGATTCTCTGGAAGAGCGCATTAAGAGCCTTTCTGCGTTGCTACAATAGTCCTTAATGCAGATCTAAATTTCTTGTTTTTTTGTTTCTTTTGCCTGAATTGATTGGACCCGCTGAGTACCGCGGCAATGGGCGTGAAAACCGTAGAAACACCGGAAATTAACAGATCTGATACTATACAACGAATACATCTCGCTGCCACGTTCCTCTAGGGTGTAGAGGGGGAGATTGGCCTGGAATCCATGTCTCGGTGAACATTGGGGTAGTCTCGATTAAAATTCACTCAAAATTCATCCTCAAGAACTCATCCGGATACTTCAATGCATTGAAGAACAGCGGCGTCCCTGAGAACGAAAGCGGCGAAATGGGGCCGATGGTCATGAACGGGTACGTGCGTTCGCCAAGGGAACTCTGGGGGTCGCGGAACATCTGGTAGAGCTGGATCGCATCCTCAGCACCCCCGATGATGTCTGTCAGGGCATACCGCTCCGTCCCCCACCCCAGGCCAAACCCGAAGACGTAGACCCGTATCTGGCTTATGATCTCACGGTGCAGGCTGGAGAGTGTCTGGCTGATGAACATCCAGCCCAGGCCGTACTTCCGTGTCGTGCGGATGGCGTCGATGAGTGAATTTCTTACGACATTCATATCCTCGGTCTCAGGATCTTCCCGTGGTGCAAGGCGGTGGGCCTCATCGATGACCACAAGGCAGTTGAGCAGTTGCTTCGCTCGATATGACGCCTCCGCCTCGCTTTTGATCGTCCTGAGGAACTCCCCGATCAGGATGAACCGGATTGAATCGTTCCAGTAGGTGTCCGGCGGGATGTTGTTCTCGGAGAAGTCGATGATGATAGTATTTCCCTGCCGCTCACCTATCTTCTTGACCAGATCCTGGATCTTCACCCCGCGAACCTTATGCTCATACGAGAAGAGGTTGGCAACCTTTCTCCAGCGCTCGTAGAACTCGTCGGGATCGGCAGTCTCGTAATTCTGGCTGAGCCTCTCCCGGGTATCTTTTGATGTGTAAATGTTATTCTGAACCTGCTCCAGGCCGAGCGCATCCCACACCCGGTCGAACGCCTCGCGGGTGTGCGCCTGATGGAGTGGGATGCTCCCGGAAGGTGACGACGATTCTGTATCGATACCAAATGAGCTCAGACCGCCCTTCTTTGCCGATCGTTTCTTTGGCTGGAGCGCTTTCAGCACCTCATTCGCTGCACGATACCGGTTTGTGTCCATGATTATGCCGAGCTCTTCAAAAAATCCGGAATTGGCCAGTATCCTCTTGAACAACTCTTTATCGTCCAGAACGAGGTTGTGAAGGTCGTAGATCTCGACGTTCCTGCCCAACCTCTCAACCAATATTTTTCTTAGAGGAGAAGCCTCTGCCAGATCGCCGGCGAATTCCCCCTGGGGGTCGAGGATGAATATGCTCATTGACGGGTGCTTCGCATACCCCATCACCATCATCTTTGCAAGAACTGATTTTCCGGAGCCCGTCTTTCCGAACACCCCGATATGGTATGCCTCACCGACACCGCCGCTGCCCGCCTGGGACTTCCCGAAATGCTTGAGCCACATGGGCATTGGAATCGATGTACCGTAGGCATTTCCTAAGTAGAACATCTCATCGCGATAGTTCGTGAACAGAGACTCCATGGAGGGCTGATCCAGCAGCCGGATCGATGTCCCCGTCGCAGGGACCGTACCGAGCGAGCTCGGCTCGATCCCCTTGCTCCCATCCGAAAAGACCGAACTTACCATCATATTGGCGGTGTGGACGTCCTGCCGCTCCGTTATCGGATCCACCCTGCCTTTCTGCCGGATAATGCCTCGCATCGTCGGATCCTGGGTCCAGACGTTCTGCATCTGCACTTCGGTGATCTGACCCATAGCGTAGTGATCTTCACCGTCCTGCGTGTAGTGAAACACACTCAGACTACCGACAAGGCGCTTCTTCACCGCAGTACCGAGAATATCGATATTCAGTCCCGCTGTTGAGGACGGCGATCCGACGACTCCGATCTTCTCTGTGCGGTCAAAATTTTCCTTGATCTCTGACATGGTATCAGCTCAGCGTCCAATTTCCGTTCGATAGCCGTGCATCAGCAGATACACCTCAGCCTCTGCCTGGTCCCAGAATTGCAGCATCTCCTGTGTCGTTGCTTTCCTGATGGCAGGAATGACCTTTCCCATCTGTTTCACCATTCTATCCGCCAGATAGAGGGGATAGGGCTCAAAGATCCCGGGAGTGCCACATTGCAACCTGATCGCTTCGAAGACCATACTCAGGCGATTTTTTTCGGTCGCAACCGATCGGGGGAGTTCCAACCTGAAGGTTGGCGAATGGAGATACGGGCGGTAGTACACTACGTAGAGATTGCTCATGCCGTCAATGATGGCCTTCAGATTCCCCGTTTCCTTGAGAAGGGGTTCTGCAAAAGACCACAAGCCATCCGGGACCTTGAATGGAAACGGCCGGATATACTCGCCGGCATGCAGTACAAAGGAGAGGAGCGCCCGGTCCTCATATACGCCCTCTTTCAGGAGAATCTTAGTTATCTGGTTATGGGATGTGTACTTGGGCACGCTGACAAATTGTTGGTCAGATCGCCGGGAATGGACGATTGTTTCGTATGCCTCCATCGTCGTCTTCACTCGTTCGAGCAGGATCTCTGAGAGATGGTTATCGACTCCATCGATGGTGTACAGTGCTTGCTGGATATTGATGAGAGGCGTGGTGAATGACCCGTCGAGAAAAATGACGTCGTGCGGAGCTGAACTGGCTAGTTCCAGTTCCATCATAAGCATGATCGCCTTTGAGACAAGGCCCGTCTTATCGTGGTGTCTGGCGGGCAGCACCTCGCAGAGATGATGGGGGTATTCCCAGTGCCTGGTCTCGCTTGGGGGGGTCAGCCCTTCAACGGCGACTCCTGCTACTGCAACCATATCGGTTGAAAGCAGCCTCTCCAGCGTATACGCACCATCGACGCCACAGGTTGTTGGATATGATTGATTTGTGAGCAGATCCGAGTCATGCCTCAGTAAACCATTCTCAACCAGATCGTTCCGGATGGAGCCCTTATTATCGAATAAACTTCGGAATGAATGTGAAAGTGTCTCTCCCATCGATCCGCACTGGTCGAGCAATTCTTCAACCAGAGCTTCAGGTAATTCGTTGAACGGCTGAACATCGGGAGAGTTTACCTGCATATAATCACGGAACCTGATTATTGAAGACCTTTGCAAGGGCTATAATTAATGTTGCGGTTTCGATCTGACTTTTGAGGTGTCTCTTCTCCTGAATTTTGGATCTAGAACGTCAGAAACATCTGATCGATAACAACGGTCCGAATAAGTAAGGTGCCATCCAATCCCCTCGGAAAAACCTTTTAGAACAAGGTGCAATGAGGGCGGCAGGGACCAGGGACATTATGTCCAGCAGCCTCACCCCCCCGAGCCCCCCCACAATCACCGCCACCACCCCGCCGCTCACGACCGACTGGCGTACCCACTCTACGGGCTCACCGAGGAGGAGATCGCAATCGTGGAGGGGACGGCCTGACGTTCCGGGTCAGGGGTTTTATCACGTGATGAATGGGGGATTCCTCCCCCGGGCAGAGCGGGACGCCGCTGCAACCTCAGCCGGAAGCCGTCCCGGCCATATCCCGGAGGTGCTGCATAATCCGGTCTTTGTTCCCCGGCAGGTTTGAGAACTGCTTATCGCAGACATCGCTGAACTTCGCGAGGGCCTTGCGGTTGACCTCCTCCTGATCCTCGAATATGCCGACCGAGACGAAGGGCCGCCCCCACTTCTCGAACTGCAGGATGTTTATCGTCGCGTCACGGACCCGGTCGTCGTTCGCGAGTGCAAAGATGTAGATCGGCCTCTGCATGCCGTTGATCCTGCAGTCAACGGTGTATTTCCCTTCCGGATCATGCTCGGGATCGTGCCAGTCAAACTCCCTGCGCCCCTCAGGGACAGCCTCCTCGATGAGCGCACGGAGATCCTCCTGGAACGTGGAGTAAACGCGCGATCTCGACAGATACGTAAGATCCGATATCCGGATCAGCGCCTGGATGAAACTCCAGAGGGCATCCCCAAACCGGTCGCCCGTGATGCGAATAGCGAGCTCGCCCCGGTTGTTCTCCAGCCCGAACCGGGACAGCACACTCGCGATCACCTTCTGGCGGGTTCCCCGCTCTAACTCCCTTGCATCGATCGAGTAGGTCAGGTGCATGAGGGTATGCCCCTCATCCGTCAGCGTCCAGGCGCCGTCCTCATCCTTCAGGACGATCGCGAGGTTATCCCCATCATCAAAGACAAACGGTGTGAAGACCCGATACCGGTTGATACCCTCCGGGTGGAGATGGATCTGGCTGCAGACCTTCCTCCGAAACTCCTCTTCGATCGCCTCGATTGCCATCGGTTATATCCCCCAGTCGGTAAGATCCTTCGTGGTTACCGCTGAACCCTCAAACCCGCAGTCGTTGAACATGCTCTTCAGCGCGCCGTGGTGATCCGGGTACCGGTCTGTCGGAACCGCATACCCATCCTCGTTCCAGCCCGCGGTCTGGTAACGCTCTGTTGCAGTATGGATGTGGAAATCATAAAACTTCTCCTGCTCAAGCCTGTTCGTGTGTTCGTGACTTTTCCCGTTATATCGGCGTAGCCGGAACACCTGGTTTGTGTTTGGAATGATATAGCCGAGGATCACGGAGAAGTCCAGCGAGTTGAATAGACTTTGCCGAAATATTAACCTGAACCGGGATTGATTCGCACCCTCTATACCGATCTCGTACTCCTTATGGCCGCCCTTCTCTTTAGGGCGAAATCTCCTGGAGAAATCTCCCGGCAGCGGCTTGGCCTCTCTGAGTAACGCATCGATCTCATCATCAGTGAGCCGCAAATTCATTCAGGTAGCCTCCACCGGAGTACTATTTCATTTCAATGATTCTACGGTCGCCGGGGAGAAAGATAACTATTTCCATAACCACGGGTGTGAGAACCGTCCTCCGCATATGGAGAGTGCCTCGACTCGCTCGGGCTAAATGAGCGGCAGATTGCTTCCCTGCACTACCTGAAGAGCGGGGGCTCCATCTCAAATCAGGAGTATCAGCACCTCTACAATGGTAAGAAGTCGACTGCAACGCGGGATCTTACAGATCTTGTTTAACGAGGCATTTTCCGTAAAGAGGGGACGGCAGGAGCGGGCGTGCGCTACTCGCTGAGGTATGCAACGGTAGAGGGATCGTAGAGGATCAACGTAGGTCAAAAGGGATCATCAATTGGCCCATAATGGGCTCATCCATGGTTGCAGTGAATACTCGAAACCAGAGCAGGTGCTATAGTACATGCCGATTATTCGCAGATCGGTGCGCCTCTGCGGGTTGCTATCTATGACGACCGGGTGGAGATAGAAAATCCGGGCATCCTGCTTCCGGGCATGACCATTGAGGATGTGAAACAGGGCGTATCTAAAATTCGCAACCGCGTCATCGCGCGTGTGTTTCGGGAACTGGGTCTGATCGAGCAATGGGGTAGCGGGTTTTGCCGTATTCTGGATGAGGCAGAGAAGCAGAACCTGCCCGAGCCTGTGCTCGAGGAGATCGGGATGAAAGTTCGGTTTACTGTTTTTCTTGCGGAGAAGATCTCACCCGGAATTAAGCGCGAAGCCGTAGAGGAGACGGAGGAACAAGTAACCGAACAAGTAACCGAACAAGTAACCGAACAAGTAACCGAACAAGTAACCGAACAAGTAACCGAACAAGTAACCGAACAAGTAACCGAACAAGTAACCGAACAAGTAACCGAACAAGTACGGCGCCTCCTGATCTGCTTGAAGGAGAAGCCATCGGGAGCGAGAGACGCAATGCAATGCCTGGGACTCAGTCACCGGCCCACATTCCTGTACGATTATCTGAAGCCGGCGATTCAGGCGGGATTTGTTCAAATGACGCAGCCTGATTCACCCAAAAGCCCGACACAGAAATACCGCCTGACTGAAATGGGAAAGAGGCGTCTGGAAAGAGTGGAGTGATACCCCGGATGGGAGTGGTGACGGTGCCCACCGATACCATGTCCAGCACCCGGCGGTTCCCTGCCCCCCTACCCCCCGCCCAGCACCCGCACAATCACCGCCACCACCCCGCCCACAACCCCGCCGGCCCCGGCGCTGATCGTCAAAACCCTCCTCTCTTCGCCGGCCTTCTCCGCCCGCCAGCCCTCCAGCGCCCGGATCCGCGCCATCCGTTGCCCTCACCGGTTCAAATAACAACGCTCATCGTCCGTGAACCGATAATCTCTCACCAGGAGAGATTAACGAATGCCCCGCGCCGTTGGAGAGTGAAAAAATGCTCCTTTTTACGAGGGGCCAGTTGTGTGATTAACTTCAACCACTTCATCTGTGTCCTGCCTCTGGCATTTGAGAGTGATTGAGATGGAATCTGACGAAGTCAAACTGGAAATTGCAGTGCTGCTTGAGAAGGTAATTTGATGAGATGTTCCGAACTTTTCGACCAGTTGAATGAGCTTGATGAACACCCACGCATTGAAGCAAAAACCGCACATGAAGTCAGCACATCGGTCATGGAGACGATATGTGCTTATGCCAACGAGCCGGGGCTTTCCGGAGGCTTCCTCCTGCTGGGCATCCATGAATGCGAGGAGCCCCGGGATCGAAAGTACTGCGTCGTAGGTATCGACAATCCTGATAAAATTCAGCGTGATATTGCCGAACAATGTGCTTCCCGTTTTAACCGAGTGGTCCGTCCGGAGTGTTTCGTCGAAACCGTTGAAGGTAAAGCAGTTGTCGGCATTTTTGTTCCTGAGGCACAAGCAGGAGATAAGCCAATTTTCTTCAAGAAAGTAGGGTTGCCAAAAGGTGCTTTCCGTCGGATCGGTTCAACGAATCAGCAGTGTACCGACGACGACCTTCAGGAGATGTATCAGGAGGGGAGGATACGCCCGTATGATGAAACCATCGTTGCCGATGCGATGCTTGATGACCTGGACGGCGACGCCATTGCTGAGTACCGTCGTATCCGCACCGGCGTTGACCCTGATGCGGAGGAACTCCGCTGGAGCGACGCCGAGCTTCTTGAGTCGCTCCACTGCGTCAAGATGCGTGAAAACACGCTCCGGCCGACTGTTGCCGGCCTCATTCTATTCGGATCGAAAAAAGCGCTCCGTAAGTTTTTCCCGATGATGCGTCTGGATTACCTCCGTGTTCCCGGTCGCAACTGGGTTGAAGACCCAGATCATCCCTTTGAAGCAATTGAGATGCGTGAGCCGCTTTTTCACCTTCTGTCGCGAGGACTGGCGGCAATCATGGATGATATTCCTCGTGCGTTCACTTTTACATCCGACGGTCTCATGCGGCAGGAGGAGCCTCGCATCCCACCGCGAGTCATCCGTGAGGCGCTGGTCAATGCTCTGATGCACAGAAGCTACCTCATCCATAGTCCGGTGCAGGTTATCCGATATGCAAACCGGCTTGAGATACGAAATCCCGGGCACTCCCTCAAGCCGGTTGAGTCGCTCGGTGAGCCCGGCTCAAAACCACGCAACCCGACGATCGCCGGTGTCCTGCACGAAACGAAGTTTGCAGAGAGCAAGGGGAGTGGAATCCGGGTCATGCGTCAGCTTATGAAGAGTGCACGCCTCTCGCCACCGACCTTTGAATCTGAGCGCGAGCAGGATCTCTTCACGGCAACCTTCCTCATGCATCACTTCCTCGATCAGCAGGATCTTCAGTGGCTTGAGCATTTTAAAGATGCAAACCTCAGCGCTGATGAGGCAAGGATACTTATTCATGCCCGGGAGATCGGTTCCGTCAATAATGCCATTTGCCGGGATTATACGGGTCTTGACACGCTGACGGCAAGTGGAACGCTACGACGGCTCCGAGACCTGGGGCTGCTCGTGCAGCACTCCCACGCATCGGCGACGTATTATACTCCTACCCGGCGGCTGCTCCATCCGGGGGAAGAGGAAAAGAAGACAGTTGAAGGAGGGGGAGCCATTGGAGGAGGTCACCCTGTGTCTGAGGGCTTACCTACCATGCCTGAGGGCTTACCTACCATGCCTGAGGGCTTACCTACCATGCCTGAGGGCTTACCTACCATGCCTGAGGGCTTACCTACCATGCCTGAGGGCTTACCTACCATGCCTGAGGGCTTACCTGCCTACTTACCTGCCAAGCTTGCGGAGGCTATCCGAAACCTCGGGCAGAGAAGTCCGCCGGGGCAGGTTCAGCAGGTTATCACCGAACTCTGCAGCATCCGGGCGTATACGGCCGATGAACTCGCGGTGCTCCTCCGGAGAAACAAAAAGTGGGTGTTCCGGAGTTATCTCTCTCCTCTACTTCGCGCTGGAACTCTTGAGTATACGATTCCCGAAAATCCCCGGCACCCGATGCAGGCGTACCGAACGAAGATGTGAGAGGAGCTGAGCGCGGGAAGCAGCCGGCTGCGTTGCGAAGCCGCGTTGGGTGCGTGAACACGTCAGAACCCTGAGTTGTCAGGACGAAGTCACCCATACCACCGTATGAGCGCCGTTGGTGGATAAGGAGAGAGGAACCACCTTTTTCAGGTGGTCGATGGACACGATTATCTCATCGTGGGGACTTTTGCTGGAGAGAGAGGTGCTACCTTGGAATATGTATTGCGTAAACCCGCCTCTCTCCCCCAGCAGGAAAATTATATGACCTAAATAGCCTGTATCTCCCCTCAGATCGAAGAGACTATATCACATTCACGGTCTGGATCGATGACTCGGCCGAGCAGGACGCACGGGTGCTTGAGCACCTCAAGCGGGTGGAAGCCCGGGAGGGCGCCGGTGACGAGCAGGTGCATGACGACCTCCTCACTGCCAGGGCGATCTGGATGATCCTCAAAGAGAAGATGCTCCATGTCTCGGTTCCCTACGCGAGGAGCATCCAGTTCTCCAGCGCGGGCAACCGCCGCAACCCGGGGTTCCTCTTTGACCTGATCAAGTGCCACGCTCTCCTCTTCCGGTTCCAGCGGGAGGAGTCTTCCGGCGGGATCCGGGCAACCCTGGACGATTTTGCGGCGGCGGCCAGGCTTTACGGCGCCATCAACGGCGAGGCCGGGGGCCAGGAGACCAAACTGACGAAGAACGAGGCGGCGGCGCTCGCGACGGTGGTCACGATGGGCTGGGGGCAGTTCACCGTCCGGATGCTCCAGGAGGCGCTCGGGCTGTCGTATCAGCAGACCTACCGGATCCTCCACGGCTACGTGAGCCGGGGGGCAACCTACTCCGGCCTCCTGGAGAAGTGTCCGGCGGTCAGCTACGTTGATGCGCAGTTCACCGAGGATGCCTGCGGGTGTACCGTGCGGCGGCGGGAGCACCTCTTCTCGTTCGACCTCGGGGTCTACCGGCAGTGGTCACGCGGGGCTGAAGTATGGCTCGATGATGGTGAGGACCGGGACGGTGGTCCCGACCCTGGCGACTCTTTCAGCATTACAGCAGGTTTGGAGCAGGATTCCAGCAGGTGCTGTAAGGATCGATCTCCGCCGAACGACGCTGAAACAGAGTATACTGGTACAGAGAGAGACGCGTCTCTCTCTATTGATCGTAACATACAGCAAACGAGAGACCCACACAGTTCGACCGGCTCCCGGGTCTTTGGGGGTGTGCGTGTGTGCGAATCCCGGGATGCTGTAACCACAACCCCAATGCCGCTGGAAACACCCCCAAATGGGGATTCTCGGAACGTCATACGGCCGTTCGATTTCAACGGGCTCCGTAACCTGCAGAAAATCACCGAAAGGAGAGGGGGATTGCTGGAAACAGGTGCGGGGGGAACCGTGCCCCTGCCCGGGGTGCTGAACCCCGGGATGTTTGAGCGGGTGCGGGCGGAGATCGGCCGATGCGATATCTGTGACAACGGAAAAGCGGTCTACCGCTCCCGCGAGGCGCAGACGAATATCTGCGAGGGATGTTACGCCCGGCTGGTCCGGGAGAGGAACGGCCGGGCGGGGGTGAGGTGCGGGTAACGACGGTTCGCTGGACCCAGGGTTTGAGCACCGAAGATGCGAATCCGGAACTTGAGCCCCGCGAGGCGCAAGTAACGACTGCTGGAGCGGCAAGAACATGAGCGCCATGAGTGGTGAGACCTGTCACCTCCCGTGCTCATGCCGCCACCCCTGCGCCGCGGACCGTGGTCCCGGCGGCCGGCCGGGTCCGACTGTTGTGCGTCACCGGAGTCGCACAAGACATTTTGTGCGACATGAAACCCCACTTCGTGTCGCACAAATTCTGGTGTGGGTCATAGGTGTCCCACAACCGCTCTCCGGGAATGGTTTGTGTATACTCTGGTATACACAAGATCCGTTGCGTATATCGGATCGGGGTTTTGATACAACCAGCCCCCCTCGGTGATAGCGGGCAGGCACGAAGAACGCAGGTCGCGGTACACCGGCTCCCGGCCTTCGTGGCGGCCGGTGCCGGCGGCTGTCCGGAAATGATCTCCTGTATCGGTGGATGCAAAATACTCCACAGATAAGAAACACAAAAGCGAAGAACGCCCCGGCCGGGACTTGAACCCGGGTCAAAAGCTCCGCAGGCTTCTAGGATATCCACTACCCTACCGGGACACGAGAATGAGTGCCTTTCCCCTAATAACTACGTCGTTCTGGTTAAAAAGGATTGCTCACCAACAGATCGGGGCGCCGCGGGGAGAAGGGAAGGGCCCGGAATTGCCCCTGATAGATCCCGATCATCGGTGTAGTTCAGCGGTACGCGCAGACCTATACGCCACCCGCCCGCATCAGAACATGCACTTTTACCTCGTTTCCGGAGAACTGAATCAAGAAGTCCCCCATCTGGCCCACGAAGATCCGCTTATGGACATCCGCGCTGAAGCGTTTCCCGAACCCGTCCTCGGCCACGATCCTGCCGGACTCCCGGTCCCTGACGGTCGCCGTGAACCACGAGTTCTCGCTCGGGTAGGTCTGCTTGACCATGCCGCTCTTTATATTCTTGTATTTACTTGTAGCGTACTTCTCCCGCGTGACCATCTTCGGCTCCACGTCGAACTCGATGATGAGCGGGGGGCTGGTCAGGTTAAAAGCGAAGGCATCTGTCGACTGCGTGAGGTTGAACACCTTCGTCCTGTTGAAGAGCGTCACGTAGGGGTCCTGCGTCGGCGCGGTCTCCGGCGGCTTGCTGAGCGTGGGGCCGGCAATGGCCTTCGTTGCCGTGGGGTACGGGGTCGCCGGCGTCAGGTACCCCGGGTCGTTATCTGGTTCTCCCGGCGTCTCCTCAGGTTCCGACGAAAGGAAGCCGGACCACCCGGACTCGCCGTCGGGAGGCAGCTCCGCGCACCCGGCGGATGCGAGGATCAGGATCATCACTGCACCGACAAAGAACGATTTATACACCCTGGTCACCGTAGATGGATTATGCGAAGGGGTATTTATGCTTTTACCCTTGAATGCTCAGAGAAATATTTTATTCACTGATTATTAACCGGCAAAAATATCATTGGAAACCGGCCCGGTTCCGCGGCACGATTCAGCAGGTGCGCGGCCTGATCGAAAAAGGCGGGCCACCATGAGACGATCCCGGGAGAGGCCGATCATACGCGTGGCGGGAGGGGAACCTTTTTATCGGACATTCGTACCTCTATCGCTCCGGCTGATGACGGTTCCGGAGAGACAGGAGACGGAGTACAGAGACGCCGATACGCGTATTCTAAAAGACAGCAGGCACCTTTGCGAGAGCGCAAAAACCCGCTACGGTGCTTCGGTATCCTGGATTCTCATAGGCCTGGCCGCCGCCGGTGCCCTGCTGCGGCTCTACAACCTCGGCGGAAACTCGCTCTGGCTCGACGAGGCCGCGACCCTCACGTTCGCCCGGCAAACGCTCGCCGGCATCTGGGAGACCACCGCCGCTGGAGAGTTCAACCCCCCGCTCTTCTACTGGCTGGAGCACGGGATGCTTCTCTTCGGGGAGAGCGAGTTCGTGCTCCGGCTCCTCCCCGCACTCTTCGGCATCCTGACGGTCCCGGTTGTCTACCTCATCGGGAGGGAGTTTCGGGACCGAAACGTCGGGCTCATCGCCGCCGCCCTCCTCGCGTTCTCGCCCTTCCACATCTTCTACTCCCAGGAAGCCCGGGCATACGCTCCGATGCTCTTCTTCTTCTCGCTCGCGCTGCTCTTCTACGTGCGGGCGGGCAGGTCGGACGAGACCCGTTCCTGGGTCCTCTTCGGAGTCTTCTCCGCGGCCGCCTTCTGGATGCACTTCTACGCCGTCGTGCCGGTCGCTGTCCTCATCCTCCACGCCCTCGTCACCCGGGCCGGCGAGATCCGGAAAGACGTCAGGAACGCGAAGAATCCTGCCCTCGCGCTCGTTGCCTTCGTCGTTGCCACCCTCCCGCTCCTCATCGTCACGGTCAATCTCTTCCTGGTGAGGACGTCGTCCGCCCCGACGTTCGGCATGCAGGGGCTCTCCCTCATCTACCATACCTTCCTCCAGATCACGGGGTCCGGCGACCTCAACATGGTGCTCTTCGGCATCCTCTTCCTGGTGGGTGTCGCCTATACCTGGTGCGAGGACCGGAACGGAGCGCTCCTCCTCGTCTTGATGATGGCCCTTCCGCTGGCGGCAAGCCTCGTCCTCTCCTCGAGGATGCCGATGATCCCGCGCTACCTCATCTACCTCCTCCCGGTCTACTTCGTCGGCATCGCGTCGGCGTATCCTGCGCTCCTGGCCCTCGTCCGGGAGAGGTGGGCGGTCGCCATCTTCATCGCGGCGGCGGTCCTCGTCGCCGTCCCGCTTCTTTCGACCTACTACACGATACCCCAGAAGAACGACTGGCGAGGATTCTCCGCGGAACTCGGCGCGATGACCGGGGAAGGGGATCTCGTCGTCGTGCTCCCGCCTTACATCGCACAGCCGCTCGACTACTACTACAGCAACGCGACCGACGGGACCCTCGAGATGGGGGCGACGACAGAAGATGACCTTGAGGCGATTCGCGACCGCTACCCCGGCCGGCGTGCGTTCTACGTGGCGACCGCGGACATCTTTGCCGCAGACCCCTCGGGGAATGCGGCCGGCTGGCTCGAAGAAAATACACGGGTCGTCGGGCAGCACACGGGGATCAACCTTCTCGTATCGTCCTGGTAGGAGGACACGATGGCCGAATCCTGCGATCTGGCGGTGATCATCCCGACCTTCAACGAGGAGGAGAACATCGCCGCGATGATCGGGGCGGTCGAAGGCGCTTTCAGAGAGAGCGGCATCCGCGGCGAGATCCTGGTGATGGACGACGGCTCGAAGGACCGGACGATCCCCATCGTCCGGGAGATCGCCGGCAAAACCGACAACGTGCGCCTGATCGTGCGGAAAGCGGATCACGGCCTCTCGCAGTCGGTCGTCGAAGGGTTCCGCTCGGCGCGCTCGGATATCCTGCTCGTCATCGACGCCGACTTCTCGCACCCGCCCAAACTCATCCCACTGTTGTACGAAGCGATACGGGGCGGAGCGGATATCGCCATCGGGAGCAGGTACATGGAGGGCGGGGATATCGAGGCGTGGCCGCTCAAGCGGAGGATCATATCGCGTTCGGCTACCGCGTTCGGGCGCATCCTCTTTCCCGGGGTCACCGACCCCGTGAGCGGGTTCTTTGCCGTGCGCCGCGAGGTCGTCGCCGGCGCCCCGCTTGCGCCCCGGGGCTACAAGATCCTGATGGAGGTCCTCGGCAGGGGCAGATGGCAAACGCTTACCGAGATCCCGTTCGTCTTCAAAGACCGCGAAGGGGGAGAAAGCAAACTCCGGGCCGACACGATGGTCGACTACCTCCGGCAGTGCGGCGGGATCGTCCGGTTCTCGGTCACGCGCCGGACAGGATCGGTCTCTGACGAGTGGAACAAGATCGTCCGGTTCGGGCTCGTCGGGCTCTCCGGCATCTTCGTCAACATGGGGCTCCTCTACACCCTGACCGAGGTTGCCGGCCTCTACTATCTTATCTCCGCCGCTATCGCGATCGAACTCTCGATCGTGAACAACTTCGCCTTAAACGACGCCTGGACGTTTCGGTCCGCGAGAGACCTGAGGGTCGAGCGGAAGGTTTCGCGGTTCGGATCGTTTCAGGCGGTCTCGATGGCCGGACTCGCCGTCAACCTGGGCGTCCTCTACCTCCTTGCGGACGTTCTCCAGGTTTACTACCTCGTTGCAAACCTTGCAGGGATACTGGCCGCGTTTGCCTGGAACTATACGGCGAACAGGCACTACACGTGGAAGAGGGCGTAAAACAGTGTGCGGGGTTCACCCGGAGTAGGCCCGGATGACGCCCCGGTAGACGTCCACCGCTCGCTCGAGCTGCTCAACTGAAACCCGCTCGTCCACCGCGTGCAGCGTCGGGATCTCCCCCGGCCCGTACTCCAGAACCTCGAACCCCCTATCGCGGAGGTACTTCGCGTCGCTTGCCGCCCACTGGAGGAAGGGGGCTGCCGTCCCGTAGACACGCGCCACCTCGCGAGTGACCGTCCGGACAATCCGGGCGTCCGGGGGCGTCAGGGACGGTTCGGCCACATCCATCTCGTGTATCACGGCGTCCGGGGCGTGTTCGGCGATGCCCTTCCGAAGATCGTCGAGAGAGCAGCCCCACGGCACCCGGATGTCGAGCTCCATCCGGCACTGCTCCGCCACGATGTTCGCCTTCTCGCCGCCTTCGATGCGGCCGGGGTTGAACATCACCCTGGTCAGGATGTCTTCCCCTCCCTCGATCCCGAAGATCTCGGAGAAGACCCGGGCGCCCTCCTTGATGAGCGGCTGCAGGTCTTCCTCGACGGGGAACGGGCGGGCGTGGACCTCCCGCAGGTAGCCGAGGAGGTCGAACGCCGCCATGACGGCGCTCTTCCCGACCAGGGGGTAGAGGGAACTGTGGCCCGGCCTGCCGCGGAAGGAGAGATCGACCCGGTAGAGGCCTTTCTGGCCGATCGCCGGGCTGGTCTCCGGCGTCGGTTCGGCGATCAGGCATTCGCGGGGTTCGAGAAGATCCTGTGCAAGCAGCGACCGGATGCCGTGCTCCCCGCCGGTCTCCTCGTCGCAGACGAAGGCGAACTGGACCTTCGGCTCCACACCGCTCTCGATGACGTCGCGGTAGGCGATAAGGAGGGCGGCGCACCCCCCTTTCATATCGGTGGCGCCTCTCCCCCAGACGTAGCCGTCGGCAACCTCCGCGCTATAGGGGTCGTGCGTCCAGTCGTCGGGGATGGCCGGGACCACGTCGACGTGGCCGCAGAGGAGGAGCCGGGAACCGGCCCCGGTCGTGACGAGGTTGTCCCGCCCGCCCGGGTGGGAGACGATGCGGCTCTTCACCCCGAGGGAGTCGAGGAACTCCTCGATGAACGCGACGACATCGGCCGTGCTCCCCGGCGGGTTCTCGCTCCTGATCCGGATAAGCGATGACGTGAGTTGGGCGACATCCATAACGTGGTCCCCTTATGCCGACCTGCCCTGGACGTACTCGTCGAAGAGCCGGGCGAGCGACGAGGTTTTATAGAGCTGTTTGACGAACTTCGGGTCGAAGAACTCGTCGATGAACGTCGAGAGGTACTCGGCCGGGATCGCCTTTTTGTCGTCGGGGTTGAGCACGATCCGGAAACTCCGGTACTGGGCGGGGTCGTCGCTGTCGTAGACGCCGGCCCAGAGCATCGGGAGTTCCTCGTACTTCTCCGGGGCCTTCTCTTTGAGCCAGTTCATGAACCCGGGGAAGTGCACCCGGTCGCCGACCTTCTCCTCGTCCAGGCGCCACCGCATATACTCCATGCTCAAGATGTTCCGGGGCGACATGTAGTTGTAAGCCAGGGTGCTGACGGTGTAGTCGATGTGGGCGAGGGCGTCGGTGAAGTAAAAGTGCAGGACCGGGTGGAACTCGGATGGGCTCTCCAGAATAAGCGATTTGCCATACAATTTGTGCATGACGCGAACGTACTCGTTTGTTTCCAGCATACTCTCTCCTATTGGGAAGGGAGGTACAAAAAGTATTCCTTCCGCGCAACAGTGGCGGCGATACGGGGCGCGGACGGGCTTTGGTTGCCTCTTCAAGGCACACGTCGCCTTCGAAGCCTGATGGTTTCTCAAGCTCCGCCTGCCTTCGCACCTGATGGTGCTCATGCTCCGGACGTTCCGTCCGTCACACCCTAACGGGGCACGCGTCGCTGCTCGCACCTTCGGTGCTCGAGCTCCGTTCAGCCCTGCGGGCTGAACATCGCTTCAATCAAAGAACGGCTTGCGCCTGCTGACGGCTTCGCGGAAGGCGTCCTCGAGTTCCTTGCCGTGCTTGCCCTGGGTATCGACCAGGTTGTCGCTCCGGAGCAGGCAGGGCTTGAGTTTCCCGTCCGAGGTCACGCGCAGGCGGTTGCAGAATGCGCAGAACTCCGTATTGTGGAGGGGGCGGACCACCTCAACCTCGGCGCCGTCGAGGCAGTATTTCTTGCGGTGGTGCATCCTGCGGGTGACGACCCGGGTTGCCCGCTCGTCCAGTTCCTGCTCGACGCTGTCCACGTCACCGTGGAACTTGCACTCGTTGAACTCCATCAGCTCGATGACCTGGAGGATGAGGTCCTGTTTGTTCCGGACGAACGCCATGAAGTCGTCCAGTTCGTCCTCGTTGATGCCGTCGAGGAGGACCATGTTAAGTTTGACCGGGGTCAGCCCCACCTCGATCGCCGCATCGATCCCCGCGAGGACATCCGCGAGGCAGTCTTTGCCCGTGATCTCGCGGTAGCGCTCGGGCCGGAGACTGTCGAGGCTGACGTTCACCCGGGCAAGCCCGGCCTCTTTGAGTTCCGCGGCCTGCGCTGCAAGCAGCGTCCCGTTCGTCGTCAGGGAAGCCTCGACGCCCGGCGGCACCGAGCGGACGATGTCGGCAAGATCGCGGCGGAGCAGAGGCTCTCCGCCGGTGAACTTAATGCTCCTGATGCCGAACTGCACGCCCACCTGCATCAACTCAGCAATATCCTCCGCGCTCATCTGCTCCTTCGGGTTCACCTCACCCTCTGCGTGGCAGTAGATGCACCGCAGGTTGCACCGGGAGGTCAGGCTGATTCGAAGGTTGGTCACGGTCCGGTTATAGGGGTCTTTCAGCACCATCGCATGTTCCTTTGAAATTTTTTGCAATAATGTATGTCTCGGCACTTCCTTTCCGCGACGCCTTCGTCCTGTATCCCCGGACGGAATAGAAGTGTTTTCTTACCTCAGCGATCAGTTCCCCGAAGAGTTCGCCCTGGAACGACTTGATCACCATGTTACCGCCGGGTTTTAAGATCGTGCACGCGAATGCCAGGGCATCCTCGCCGAGCCCGATGGCACGGGCCTGGTCGTAGCTCTTCTGGCCGGAGAGTTTCGGCGAGGCGTCGGAGACCACGACGCTGATGACGCCGCCGGCCTCCTCGCGGATACGCTCCTGGACAAGAGGATCGGTGAAGTCCCCGACCATGGTGGTGACACCTTCCATAGGCGCGATCGGATTGAGATCCACGCCGATGACCTTCCCATCGGTCAGGTCGCGGAGCACCTGCAGCCAGCTGCCCGGCGCCGCCCCGAGGTCGACGACGTTGTCGTCGGGCCTGATGATACCGTTCCTCTGCTGGATCTCCAGTAGTTTGTAGGCGGCGCGTGCCCGATACCCTGCCTTCATCGCCTTTCGATAGACGCTATCCTTTGTCCATTGAGAACCCATTGGGAGATTACCCTCCACCTGAGGTCGACGGCTGACTGCCTGCACCGCCGGCACAATCAAGAAGATTATGTATAGTATTCGGTGCAGTTAAACATGAATGATACGGTTCCGGAGTACGGGTGATCGCCTTCGTTCGTGACCGCTTCCCCGGCCGGCGCCATGGCATTCCGGCAGGTTTGATCGTAAAGCACTATAACGAATAGGGTGATTATATACTTTCAACGAGAGTTTAATAAGGGGTCACAATGTTAAAGGCAACGATTGACGCAGAAATATTTCGGGAATCCATCGATGCGATCGCCGCACTGGTGACGGAATGCCGTCTCCACACAGCCGAAGACCAGATCCGGACGCGTTCTGTCGATACCGCAAACGTAGCCATGGTCTCCCTGGAACTCCAGAGCACGGCGTTCAACTCCTTTTCGGCTACGGCAGGGGAACTGGGCCTGGATATCGCAAAGATGAAGAATATCATCGGGATGATGGGAAAAGGCGACGCGCTGACCTTGAACCTGCTCGACGAAGAGCGGAAACTGGAACTGAGTTTCGGCGGCTACCGCTACTCGATCACGCTCCTTGACGTCAACACCATCCGGAAGGACCCGAACCCCCCGGGGATCGACCTGCCCGGCAAGGCGGTCATCCCGGGAGACGCGCTGAATAACGCCATCAAAGCAGCAGCCGTCATCTCCGATAAGATAGCGCTCGGGATCGACCCCGATGCCATGACGTTCTACATGGAGGCGGAGGGAGACACCGACCATATCAAACTCGCGCTCGGCGAGGACGAACTCGTCGCCTTAAACCCGGTGCGGGCCCGCTCCCTCTTCTCGATCGATTACTTAAAGGACATGGGCCGGGTCATGGCACGCGCGGATGAGGTGGAAGTCTACCTCGGTATCGACCACCCGGTACGGTTTGCCTTTGAGATTGCGAACGGCAACGGCCGCGTGGAGTATCTCCTTGCTCCCCGGATCGAGGCCGATTGATGGATATTGTACTCGACCGTAAAGAACTCATAAAATATCCATTTTTGAAAGAATCGCAGGAGCTGGCCCGCCGGCACGTTGAGTCGCTTGAAGAATTCCTCGAGAGCAGTCCCGGGGCCGTGGCGCTCGCGCGGGCAAAGGAGCGGGTCATCGCTGCGCTCACGTTCAAGAAAGAGTTCGGCGACGAAACTACGCAGAACCTCAAACCCGAGCTCGAGATCGCGAGTTATGCGCTTGCCCGGATGCTGGTCTCCTGCATCAATGACCGGTCGCTCATCGACCGCCTTGCACGCTACGAGGCGGAACGCGCATCCTTCTTCCTCGCGGCCGAAGACCCGGAGATACGCCGGTTCGTTGCCTGGAGTATCGGCATCAACACCGGGACCGTCACCCTGCCGGTCACCGGCTACGTGGAGCTGGTGCCCCACCTGCGCGATAAGCGCTGGCGGCTCGTCAACAGGGACGTGCAGCGGGGAAGCGTGGCCCTTGAGCCGGGGGAGATCGACGAACTCATCCGGGAACGGATCCGGGCCATTCTGGTCGACCAGCTCCCGCTCCGGGTTCCGCCCGGGATCTGCGAGCGCTTTGGGCCGGTGACAGGTGAGATCGTCGCGCTGCGGCAGCAGCAGGTCCTCGAGCAGTTCGGCGAGATCAAGGAGGAGGCGTTCCCGCCCTGCATCAGCGCGCTCATCCAGGCGATCACCGCGGGAACGAACCTGACGCACATGGGCCGGTTCGCCATCACGTCGTTCCTCCATACCATCGGGATGAACGTCGCCCAGATAGCGGATGTATTCGCGCGGGCGCCCGATTTCGACCCGGACATGACGATGTACCAGGTGGAGCACATCTCCGGCCGGGGCGGGACCGAGTACACTCCGCCGTCGTGCGCCACCATGCGCACCTTCGGGCTCTGCGCCAACCGCGATAAGGACTGCGACCGGGTCAGCCATCCCCTGAGTTACTACCGGCTTAAGAAGAATATAAAGAAAAAGCGGGGCTAAGCCGCCATTTTATCGATCGTATAGCCCGCTGTACTGAGCACGGCGATGAATACGACCAGCGCGACGATGTATGCAAGCCCCTCCATCCCCGCCATCAGCGTGGGCAGCATCACCAGGAGCACGATGAACAGTGCGAGGCACCCGAATGCGACCAGCACCTCAAGAACCCGTAGATTCATGTACAGGAGTGGGATTGGTGCAGGTATATCTCTATCCCCGGGACGGGTGACCCACACGCTTATCAGGGGCGATTGACAACCCCTCTCGCATGGAGAGAGACGAGGCACTGGCGCTGCTCCGGCGCTGCGTGGCGTCGCCGTCCCACATCGCGCACAGCCACGCCACGGCGGCAATCATGAGGAAGGTCGCAGAGCACCTCGGCGAGGATGCAGGAACGTGGGAGGTCATCGGCCTTCTGCACGACATCGACTACGATATCGTCGGGGGAGACATGGAGCGGCACGGCGTTGAGGGATGCCGCATCCTGATCGATAACGGTGTTTCCGAGGAGATCGCGGATATCGTCAGGCGCCACAACCACCTGCTCACGTCCGGCTACGAGCGCCCGGTCGAGGTTGCGCTCCAGGCGGCGGACAGCGTATCAGGCCTGATCATCGCCTGCGCCCTGGTGAAGGGCGGGGCGATCGACGAGGTCACGCCGCGGACGGTGAAGAAGAAGTTCAAAGAGAAGGCGTTCGCCGCCGGCTGCGAGCGGGAGCGCATCCGGATGATCGAATCCCTCATGGACCTCGAGACGTTCTATCGCCTCGCGATCGAGGGGCTCAAGGAGGTTCGCGGCGATATCGGCCTTACCTGAGCGCAACCGATATATGGCACCCGGAATGAGGGGTACTGCATGACACTAGACCGTGGGGCGGTGATCGGCCGCCTGAATGAGGCCGTAACGCTTCTCACCGAGCGGATGGACGCCCGGCTCATCCCGGAGGTCGGGATGAACATCGTCTACGCCCTGCCCGACGCGCGGAGCAAGGCCGACGTGGCGGGAGTCCTTGGCCGGATCGTCAGGCTCGGTGAGGCGGTCCACCCCGTCGGGGAGATCGCGTTCGGGGCGAGTGACCACATGGCCCGGATCGTCATTACGACCATGCGTTTTGACCCATCTATCCGGAGCGCGGCAAACATCCGCTTTGCGGAAACAATCCTGCCGGAACTCGAGAACCTCCTCTTCGAGGTCTGCTCGTTCGACCGGGAGAAAGAACCTCCGGGCGTGCAGACAATGGACTGGGGCGTCGCTTCATGCTGCAGGGAGAGCGTGCCCGACATCATCTACGACCGTGGGGCCGTGGGAAAAGAGCCGATGATCCGGGTGTTAGGGGAGGATCCGGTCATGGTCGCACACAATATTCTTAAGCTGTCAAATCGCATTACGTATGCACAATTATAAGGGAAGGTCCACATGGGAATAAAACCATCATATATCAAGAACCTCGGTGAAGAACTCCTCGTCAAGCACCGTGACCGATTCAGCGGAGATTTCGAGGAGAATAAGCATGCCGTCGCCGAAGTCGCCGTGATTGACAGCAAGGGTGTCCGGAACAGGGTTGCCGGGTACATCTCAAGAAAGATAAATACAAGGAAGCGGTAAACCTCACTATATGTTTGAGGGAATCCTTCCGGCAATCATTACCCCTTTTCATCGGGACTCCGACGCGAGCCTCGATATTGAAGGATTACGGTCCAACATAGAATCGCTGCTCCAACAGGGAGTCCACGGTATCGTGCCCTGCGGGTCGACCGGGGAATCCGCGACGCTCACGTTCGAGGAGCACGAGCAGGTGATCGGTGAGGCCATCGATGTCGTCAACGGGCGGGTGCCGGTGCTCGCAGGGACAGGGTCGAACAACACCGCAGAAGCGGTTCGCCTGACCCGTTCGGCGAAGGACACGGGCGCCGACGGCGCGCTCATCATCAGTCCGTACTACAACAAGCCGAACCGCGCGGGGCTCATCAAGCACTTCACGAAGCTCGCCGACCTCGATCTCCCGGTCATCCTCTACAACGTCCCCGGCCGGACGGGGCAGAACCTCCAGCCCGACCTGGTGATCGAACTGGCGAGGCACCCGAACATCGTCGGGATCAAAGAGGCAAGCGGCGATATCACCCAGATCTCCCGCATCATCGAGGGGACGCAGGATGAGGACTTCATCGTGCTCTCCGGCGACGACGCAATGACGCTCCCCGTCCTCGCCGTAGGGGGCGCCGGCGTGATATCGGTGGCGGCAAACGTCGACCCCGGGCGGATGGTGCAGATGTACGAGGCCTTCCGTGCAGGCGACCTTGCCCGCGCACAGGATCTCCACCATGAACTCGGGGCGGTCATGCGGGCGATGTTTATCGACACAAACCCCATCCCCGTGAAGAAGGCGGTGGAGATCCTCGGGATGGCTGCGGGGCCGGTCCGGCTGCCGCTCGACGAGCTGGATGAAGCAAAGACGCAACAACTTCGGCAGGTGCTGGTGAACCATGGTTAAGGTAGCCGTATCCGGCGCCCTGGGCAGAATGGGTACCACCATCGGCCGGATCGTCAACGAGGCTCCCGACATGGAACTGGTCGGCGGCATCGATATACGGGAAGGAACGCTGTTCGGGACGGAAGTGGTCCCTGCGGCCGGGATCGATGCGTTCCTGAAAGAGAAGAAGCCCGACGTCCTGATCGACTTTACCGTTGCGGCCGCTGCAGTCGAGAACGTCAGGGCGGCCGCCGCAAACAACGTGGCGCTCATTGTCGGGACGACCGGGTTCTCCCCCGAACAGCGGGAAGTGATCCGGGGCGCCGTCGAGGGGCATGTCCCTGCGGTGATATCGAGCAACTTCTCGGTCGGGGTCAACATCTTCTGGAAACTCGTCCGGGAAGCCGCCCGCGAGCTCGGTGACTACGACATCGAGGTCACCGAAGCCCACCACCGCTATAAGAAGGATGCCCCGAGCGGCACGGCAAAGACCATCCTCGAGATCCTGGACCAGGAACTCGGGGGCCGCGAGAAGGCCTACGGCCGCGTCGGCGAGACCGAACGGAAGAATGAGATCGGCGTTCACGTCGTCCGCGGGGGCGATATCGTCGGCGACCATTCCGTTCTTTTCGCGGGGAACTTCGAGTGCATCGAAGTCTCCCACCGGGCCTACGACCGGGCGATCTTCGCCCAGGGCGCGGTCCGGGCCGCAGGCTGGGTCAAGGGGAGAGAGCCGCGCATCTACTCCATGCAGGAAGTCCTCGGGCTGTGAAAGGAGAAGCGAAGTTTATCTTTGATGCATTCATAAACTATGTACGTTCGGAGGAACAAAATTGCCAGCAGTTGTTGATATTGAGAAGTGTACCGCCTGTGAGACCTGTGTGGATGTCTGCCCGGCTGCCGCCATAAGCATGGAGGACGGAAAAGCAAAGGTCGACGCCGATCTCTGCGTTGATTGCGAGACCTGCGTCGACGAATGCCCGTCTGAAGCGATCTCAATGGAATAAAAAACCAACTCTTTTAATACCATCTGCACTAGAGATACTTTTGTCTATGATAAATGTAGGAGTGCTTGGTGCCACAGGAGCGGTGGGACAGCGCTTCGTTCAGCTTTTGGCGGATCATCCCTGGTTTCATCTCCAGACCCTGACCGCATCTGAGCGGAGTGCAGGAAAACCGTATGGTAACGTGGTCAACTGGCGCCTCGATGCGCCGTACCCGGACAACGTCAGCGATATCGTCGTCACTCCCACAACCGTCGAGAGCCTGAAGGACTGCGACCTGGTCTTCTCGGCGCTGCCTGCCGATGTGGCGACGTCCCTTGAGAAGGAGATCGCCGGCGCGGGCATCGCCGTCTGCAGCAACGCCCGGTCGCACCGCATGGACCCCGATGTGCCGCTGGTGATCCCGGAGGTCAATCCGGACCATCTGGGCCTGATCGATGTCCAGCGGGACCGCGGGAGCGAGGGATTTATTGTAACCAACCCGAATTGCTCGACGATTGTCCTTGTGCTGGCCCTTGCACCCCTGCGGTCGTTTGAGTTCCATGATGTGCGTGCGGCGACCATGCAGGCGATCTCGGGAGGTGGGTTTGCCGGGGTCCCCGCCATGGATATCTACGACAACGTCGTCCCCTACATCGGCGGCGAAGAGGAGAAGATGGAGTCCGAGACGTTGAAGATCATGGGGGAGTTCAACGGCTCTGAGGTAATCCCGGCTCCGTTCAAGGTGAGTACCAGCTGTCATCGTGTTCCCGTCATCGACGGGCACACCATTGCGGTCTGGGTCGACGTGAAGGAACCGGTTGCCGAAGTGAAAAAAGCTTACGCAAACTTTAAGTCACCTTTAAGCAATCTACCCTTACAGCCGGAAAAGGCCGTTGAGCTCTTCGACCAGTCTGACCGTCCGCAGCCACGGCTCGACCGTAACCGGGGGCGGGGCATGACGGTGTCTGTCGGGAGAATCCGCGAAGGGTTGCGGTTCGTTGCGCTCGGTCACAACACCATTCGTGGGGCTGCCGGCGCATCCGTTCTCAACGCAGAACTGATCTACTCGAGGAAGTACCTTTAGACGAGGTGGGCTAATGATAAAAGACAACACAGTATTCGTGGGGAACAAGCCGGTCATGAACTATGTGCTCGCGGTGGTCACCCAGTTCAACAATGGAGCGGAGGAGGTTGCAATCAAGGCCCGGGGGAAGGCTATTTCGCGCGCGGTCGATACGGCGGAGATCGCCCTCAACCGATTCCTGGCAAACGTGGACAAGAAAGAGATCTTCACATCGACCGAGATGATCGACACCGACACGGGGAAGACAAACGTATCGAGCATCGAGATCGTCCTTATGCAGGCAAAGTAAATCCCAAAGCACTTCTTTTTGATACTCTCTGGAGAAGCACCGCGGGTGGGGGTAATGCGGACCCCTCTCGAACGGGAGGGCTCCTGTTGTGCCGGTACTCAAGGCACGTTGCGGTGTGGGTTTCCGAAGCATTAAAAAATCCGGCCATGCGGATGCCATCTGTCAGACGGTCTGATATGCGGTCGTTTTGCCCTGTAGTCGACCATAAAGGCTTTATGATCACCACTGCAATCATTGTAGGATGAAGTGGGTGACAGTCGGGATAGTGCTGATGCTGGTATCTGCTCTCGTTCTTCCCGCGCTGGCGGCGGATGAGGAGCGGTACGGCTACATCACGGTCAAAGATGTCACTGTAACGTTCGAGAAAGCGGATGCCGTCGTCACCATGAACTACACGATAGATGACGGCATCGGGTTCCTCGTTCTCCTCATTGGAAAGTCCGACCTGAAGCAGAAGGCGCTCGATATCCTGAACTTCAACGACACAAAAGTTCAGCACCTCGACCTCGACCGCATCGAGGTGCGCGTCCATAACGCGGCGAACGATTACGGGCAGGGGTCATACTGGTTCCCCGCGCACAGGTTCGGCGTGGTCGTGCCCTCACTCACCGTCGTCACCCCGCAGGGCATCAAACACTTCGAGAACGTCAGCGAGTTCTCTGACGGTCTCGGCTATTTTGCGTAACGGCCGGGATAGTCCGGCTTTACATCAGCAGCCCGAGCTCTGCCAGGGCACGGCGGGTGTGGCGGGCGAAGGTCTCATCGCCCGGCGCCGCCGCCCTGACCTCATGACAGAGGCGGTCCAGGTCGGCACCCGTGTCGACGTCGTGCCAGGGCTCGAGCAGGGAGACCCCAAGGTCGAGCCGTTCGGCGGCTTCGATCGTCCGCTGCGTCACGCGGGCCGAGCTCCAGGGGATGCCGGCAAAGAGGCGGGGGATGTGCCTGCGCATCCCGATCAGGTAGTAGCCGCCGTCGTTGCACGGACCGATGACGACGTCGGCCTCATCGAGTCTCTGGAACGCCTCCCTGATATACCGGCCGGGAAGGGTCGGGCTGTCGCTGTCGCAGAGCACGGCCGCTGTCGCCCCCCGGGAAAAGAGCGTTTCTGAAACGGCGGCCAGGCGTTCACCCAGGTCTCCGTTGGTCTGGGGGACGGTGGAGAACTCCGGGGGAACGATCCCGGAAAAGAATTCGCCCGCACCGGAAGGGGTGTAGGCCACGAACGGACGGATGCCGTCGATGCGGGCGAGCCGGTCGATCGAGTCCTGCAGGAACCCGGCGTACAGCCGCGCTGCCGCAAAAGGCGTGAGCGGCGGGACGAGCCGCGTCTTCACCTGCCCGGGAACCGGCATCCGGGCCATGATGGCAGCCGCCTGCATCACGCTTTCCGGCCCACGAACCGGCCCCTTCCGACCTTCCCCTCGTCGGCGGCGTCCACCCAGAGCGCGATGCCGTGCTCCATCTCCCGGAAGGCGTCTGTCCCGAAGCGTTCGACGATCCGGTCCTTCAGGTCGCCGGTGAGGGCATTTCGGTAACGGTGCATGTGCGACGCAAAGTCCTCGCTGAGGTCTTCGCATTCCGTCACGGCAAACCCGTGCCGCCGGAGCAGTCTCTCGTACCCCGCGAGGGTCTCCATGTACGGGAAGAGCATGAAGGCGTTGAGGCTGCGCCGTTCGTCATCGCGCATGGGCCCGGCCTGTATCCAGTCGGTGAAGGCGATCGTGCCGCCGGGGACTGCCACGCGGCGGCACTCGCGGATCAGCCGGTCCTTGTCGGTGACGTAGCACCAGGAGTCCTGCCCCCAGACGACATCAAAGGTCTCCGACGTAAAGGGTATATCGAGGGCGTTCCCGAGCCGGAAGGCGACGCGGTCGCCGAGACCGGCGTTCTTCGTGCGTAAAACCGCCTCGCTCACCATCCGCCCCGTTGCATCAAGGCCGGTCACCGTCGCGCCGTAGGTGCGTGCCAGGTGCCGGGCCGGTCCTCCGAGACCGGAGAGGACGTCCAGCACCCGCGTGCCGGCATGCACCCCCGCCCTCCTCGCAAGGAGATCGGTCTCTTCTCCGCCGCCGACATGGATCTGCTCGCCCATCAGCATCTCCCAGATGATGCCGACCGCTCCCTCGTAGGCGGCCGTGACGTCGGCGATGGTGATATCGAGCAACTTCACCTCCCGGACACCGCTCGCCAGCACTTCGGGTCGGGCCCACAGAGGTCGCCGGTCTCGTAGTATGCCATCGCCCGGCATCCCCAGCAGACGGCGCTCTGGTCGCACCGGGTGCAGGGGGAAGCGTTCGGGCCCGGCTCCCTCATCCCGAAGAAGAGCAGTTCGCCACGGTGGTCTTCAACGATCTTATAGAGCGGCTGGTCCCTGATGTTCCCAAACCCCTTCCTGATGACCGAACAGGGTGTCACGTCGCCGTCCACCGTGACGCAGACCATGCTCCCGCAGTAGAACTTGTTGACGTCCATCGTCCCGAACGAGTGGGACGAGTCCGGGTAGCAGATCGCGTCCCGTGCCCGGCAGGCGTCCCGGACCTCCCCGGGCGTCGGCGCCCACTCCGGGTGGCGGCATGCCCGGCCGACCGTGCACATCTGCGTCAGGCAGATCGCCGTCCCGACCTCCTCGGAGAAGTACCGCATCGTCTGCGTAAGGTCGTCCCCGGCGAGCGGCCGCGTGAACGTGATGCAGTTGACGAGTTCGTCCGCAGGTTTGCCGCAGTCGATAAGGTTCTCGATGCCGCGGAGGATTGCCCGGATCTTCTCCCCCGCGTCCCCGTCATGGAGCAGGGCGTAGATGGCCGGATCGAGGGTGTCCAGGTGCACGGAGATGAAGCCGCCTGCCGTTGCATCGACAGCACGCCCGGCAACCTCCGGGTCGGCGAGCGGAATGCCGCTCGACCAGATGTTGTTGACAAACCCGAGGTCGCGGGCGTGGAGTGCGAGATTGTACCAATCCTCGCGGACCAGCGGGTCGCCCCCCAGCCAGTCGACGGCTTTCACGTCCATCGCCGCCGCCGAGGCGAGGACGGCGGTGATGTCGCCGGTGGAGAGCCCGGTGGTCCGGGAAGCATCGGCCGGAGCGTAGCAGTAGCGGCAGCCCTGCGGGCAGGCGAGGGTCGACTCGATCTGCAGGGAGTAAACCCGCCCTTCTTCGAAATATCGCATCGCCTCGCCCGTAGCGGGATGAAGGCAGCCGCGGGTGATGGCTGTATCGGCCGTATCGACATTCTGTCCTCCCGCATCCATGGCAACGCTATTGCAGAACACACCCAACCATGAGCATCATGATATAAGTGGGTGACGGCTACAGGGCGTCGCGTATGCTCTCGATCATCACGCCGGTGCTCAACGAAGAGGGGAACATTCCCGGGTTTCTGGCCCATGTCGGGAGTCTCCCGGGCCCGCTCGAGCTGATCGTCGTCGACGGCGGGAGCACGGACGGTACGTGCCGGGCACTCGAAGCGGCGGCGGGATCGTTCCCCCATAGAATCGTCGTGGTCTCCTCCCCGCGAGGACGGGGCGTCCAGATGAACGCCGGAGCCCGGCACGCCGCGGGGACCGCCGTGCTCTTCCTCCACGTCGACTGCAGGATACCGCCGGACGCTCCGGACGTGATCGGCCGGGCGCTGGAGCGTGAGGGGGTGATCGGCGGGGGGTTTTTCCACACGTTCGCGAACCGCGACCCCCTGCTCTGCCTGACGGACTGGTTCGGGAACCTGCTGGCGGCACGGACGCAGACCTTCTTCGGGGACTTCGGGATCTTCGTAGACAAAGAGGCGTTCTTTGCGATCGGCGGCTACGAACCGCTTCCCTACCTGGAGGACGTGGAGTTCTCCCGGGCGGCACGCCGGCACGGGAGGCTTGTCCAGGTCGGCCGTCCTATCATCGTATCGCCGCGGCGGTATCTCCTGAAGGGGAAGTACCGGCTGACCGCCGTCTACATCCTGGTGATGCTCCTCAATCTGGCCGGCATCAGGCCGAAACGCTTCATCCGCTATGTCGTCGATATGTAAGGGCCGGCCTGTGCTCACGCCTCTCTCTTCAGCATGACCGGCTCGCGTTCGTCCGCCCACCGCCCGAGGAACGACTGGAGGTAGACGCCGAAGAAGGCGCAGAAGAGGCCCCCGATGGTGGCGAAGATGATGTACATCACCCCGACATCGGTCGTTATGGGGAACCCGGAGATGTCGCTGATCGTCGAGAGGATGTAGGTGCTTGCTCCGTAGGCGATGGCCCCGATCGCCAGCACGAAGAACGGCAAAGCGACCACCCGCTGGATCGTCTCTCGCTCGTTTAAGAAGACGTCGATGATCTTTCCTACCGACGCCACGAGGCCGGCGGCGGTGAACCATGCGATCGAGCCGTAGATGAACGCGAGTATCTGGAAGAAGATGCCGGCGGAAGTATAGTAGTCGAGGAGGCTTATGAGCCCGAGGATGACCCCGACGATACCGAGCAGTATTGCAGCGATATAGGAGACGAAGGTGAACCTGCCGCCGTGGAGCGACGTCTTCAGCGAGGTGATCAGGTAGCCGAAGATCTCGTCTATGCCCACACCCTTGAAGAGCAGGTAGGTGCCGATGACACCGACGACGACGATGGTCGCCCCTTCGGGGTATCCGAGCAGGTAGCCCACGGCATAGAGGAGCATGGCGAGGCCGAGCGGAACGAGCACGATCTTTGAGACCTTCGGGTCGTCGAGGAGGCGTCTCAGGATATAATACGTCCCCTCGAGGTTCGGCATCTGGTTGACCACGACCCTCCGCACGCTGCTGACCGGCACCCGGGACTGGATGATCGGCATGACGTACTCGTCCTCGGCACCGTCGGTCACCACGATGCAGGAAGTGGAGTCCGTCACGGAGAGGATCGTATCGAGGCTGGACGCCACCCGCCGATCGCCCTCGAGCAGGTTCATATGGTTGCCGCAGATGACGGCGACGGCAACCTCTTCCCCCCGCCCGGTAAGTTCGTCGTAGAGTTTGATCGTCTCGAAGATCGCGTTGACGTCGGAATCCTCGGGGTCGATCAGGGCAAGAGAAGTCGCTGCATGGAGGCATGCCTCTCTGCCCACGATGGGACCATCGATCCGGGCTTTGAACCCGAGATCATCATCGCGATCGACACAGAGGACGAGCGTCCGCTCTTTTGCCATGCAATAGAACATCGCCCCGAATCTATTAAATAATTTGCAGAGGCGGGTAAAAAAGTATTAAATGAGTTTTGCGCGCTGAAGCAGGAGCAGGTCGTCGGTCGTGATCTTCTCACCGTCACGGAACTGCTGGAAAACGCGTTCCGCCTCTTTCCGGACGGCTTTCTGCTCTTTGGTGACTTTGGTCTTCCTGGTCTTCTTCCGAAGGCCCGAGATCACCTTATCGTAGTCACGGAGCTCCTTCTGGCAGGAGATGAACTGCTTGTGCTCCTCGTCCGCAGCCTCCTGGGCCTCAACGAACTGCTGGTGGGCGTGGTCGGCTTCTTCGCGGGACTTGTCGGCCTTGCGGTATGACTCCACCATCAGGTCGTGGTGCTGCTGCGCAGCCTCGGCCTTCTCGGTGACCTCCTTGTGGATCTCCGAGGCCAGTCTGCGGAACTCACGGGCATCGGTGAGTTTCGTCCGCATCTCCTTGTTCTGCTCGAGTTCGGCTTCCTGGTCCTTCGCCGTCGCTTTGAGGTGCTTGATCTTCTCGATCAGTTCACGCTCTTTGTCGGTGCTGTAGACCTCGGTCTGCTGCTTGAACTCCAGGTGCTCGATCTGCTTCTGCAGTTCCTTGATGCCCCGGTTCTGGAGGTTGCCGTGCTCTTTCTTGAAGGACTCAATCTCCTCAAAGAGCGCGTTGGCCTTGTCGTTGTACTCGTTCCTCTGGTCTTTCAGCGCCTGGACTTCCTCGTTGATCTTATCCCGCTGCTCCTTGTGCTGCTGCGCCTCCTCGACGAATTCGCGGGTCTGCGTGTTTAAGGTGTTGCGCTCGCGGGCGTTTTTGCTGGCAAGTGCGTTCAACTCGTTGCGCCGGTCTTTGTGCTGTTCAGACTCCGCAAGGACTTTTTTTCTTTTCTCAATCAGATCGTTCAGCATTCTCTACCAATCCTCGACATTCGGTACCTGTCTCATATCCCCGCCAGCAGAAGGCCGCTCCCATGCGCCGCAGGGAGATGCCGGAGGCTTATGGAGCGGCTACACCACAAGAAAAGACGTCTTCCGGACTCGTGCTCGAGACCGTCGTTCACCTGTCTGCTCATGTGTTCAACCCCGGTACTTGGCAACCGCAGACCCACAAGATCTGCGCCCTGCACAATACGCCCCGTGCTGGAGGGATTATACAAGAACGTCTATATTTTAAACGTCATCTGTACTATTAAGTATTTCGTAGGGGGGCCGGAAGGCGCGTCGCCGCCAACCGATTCCGGCCAAAGAGGTGGGGATAGAGGGTATGGAGTTTTAGAGGAAGTCGATGACGGATCCACCGCTCCTCTCGTCCCTTGCCATGCGCCTGCTGGGCTGTGCACTGGACCGCTGCGTTGTCGGTTCGTAGGCACGGTGGCTTCCGAGGATCTGTGCGCTTTTCACACCGGTCATGACCGCCATGACCCGGACTCTTCCTTCGTAATCGCTGTTCACCCTCGCTCCCCAGATGACGTCCGCGTGGGAGTCGAGTTCGTAGGTCAGGGAACTTGCAATCTCTTCGGCGTCCTGGAGGGTCAGGTCGTTGCCGCCCGTGATGTGGATGAGGCTCCCTGTTGCTCCGCGGTAGTCGATGTCGAGCAAGGGGTGGTTCAAGCACTCGTGGACAACGCTCTCGGCCTTGTTCTGCTGCTTGCTCTCGCCGACGAGCATCACGGCGACGCCTCCTTTGCTCATGATGGCACGCACGTCTGCGTAGTCGATGTTGATGAGGGAAGGCTCCGTGATCGTCTCGCTGATGCCCTTGACGGTCTCCGCGATGAGCTGGTCCATGACCGAGAACGCCTGGCCGAGCGGGAGGTTCGGCACGTATTTGATGAGGCGGTTGTTGTCGAGCACGATCACCGAGTCGGCAGCGGCCGAGAGTTGTTCAAGCCCTTCTTCCGCACGGAGAAGCCGGGCCTTCTCGACCTGGAAGGGGTAACTGACCATCCCGACGACGATCGCGCCCTGCTCCTTGGCTATCTGCGCGACAACGGGGGCTGTCCCCGTACCGGTACCTCCACCCATACCGGCGGTGATGAAGACCAGGTCCGCGTCGCAGAGGAGGGTCTCCAGGGTCGGCCGGGCCATCTCGGCCGCACGCCTGCCGACGTCCGGAAACCCGCCGGCACCAAGGCCCTTGGTGAGCGACTTGCCGACAAGCACCCTCTTGTCGGCCTGGATCATGTCCAGGTGCTGCTTGTCCGTGTTGACCGCAATCGTCTCTGCGCCGCTGACCTGCATGTGGTACAGCCGGTTGACGGTGTTGTTGCCCGCACCGCCGCATCCTACGATGACGATACGTGGCTGGCCGAGGATGTCGTCTGCGTCCTCTGCTGAGTCTGTCTTCAAATACTTTTCGCGTTCCGCGTGTTTTAACGCCTCGTTGATGATCGTCTGCATTAAATACCTCCTAAACGTTGAATGAAACCTGGTCGGCCTCGCGTAGAACACGGTTTCCATGCCTCTCAAGAAGCGCTCTGACTGAGTACCGCACAGCCTCCGATACTGTGGGGAACTCGCCAGCCTCCACCAGCTTCTCGAGCATCTCAACCTGCTGCCGGGGCAATCTGATTGTGATCCGATCCATCATTTCAATCACTCATATCTGACATTTAGCAGCCAATTGTCTGCCATTTGTCAGACAAGCGTAATCTTTTCGTCTGACTGCATCAGATAAGCCATAATAATAATTGTATTATATAAATATTTTTCGAAACAGGTCTATGTCTGACATAACGGTTTTATGGATAGCGGCCGACAACGTATCCTCAAAGAGTTGCCACGAATATGAGAGATAATCTCCCCGAAAGGGCGGAACATGGCGGCCGGGTGCGCTGGCACCGCACCCGGGAGAAGGGCGAACTGCTTGATTTCAGTGCGAACGTGAATCCGTATCCTCCGGCAATCCCCTGGTGTCCGGACCCCTCAGCGCTGAAAGATTACCCGGACGACCGGTATGAAGCCCTTAAAGAAACAATAGGCCGAACATTCGGGCGCGATGCGGCAGAGGTCGCCGTCGGCAACGGATCCGTCGAACTGATCCGCGCGTTCTGCTATACCCTGCTTGGGCCCGGCGATACTGCCTGTATCGCCGCGCCCACGTTTGCCGAGTACGAGATGGCGGTCCGGCTTGCCGGCGCCCGGTGCACCGCCGATGAGAGCGGGGCTGCCGTTCGGTTCCTCTGCAACCCGAACAACCCCACCGGGAAGCTCCACTCCCGCCCGGAGATCCTCCGGCTGCTTGGTGAGGCCGCCGGGCAGGGAGCGTACCTCTTCCTCGACGAAGCGTTCATCGAACTCTCCGACCCGGCCCAGAGCGTCGCCGACGTCTCGGACGAGAACCTCTTCGTGCTGCGCTCCCTCACAAAGAGCTTCGCCGTGCCGGGCATCAGGTTCGGCTACGCCTTCGGCACGCCCGAACTCATCGAGAAGGTGGAGACGGTGCGCCTCCCCTGGACCGTGAACACGTTCGCCGAGTCCTTCGCGATCGAGGCCTTCCGGCACTACGACCTGCTCGAGGAGTCGCGGCAGCGGATTGCCCGGGAGCGGACCTGGCTCTGCAGCCGCCTGGACGGTCTTGGACTCGATTATGCGCCCCCGTCTGCGAACTATATCCTTATTGAAGTCCCGATGGAGGCGGAGGTCCTGGTCGAGCGGCTCCTCTCCCGCGGCGTCCTGGTCCGGGACTGCCGGTCGTTCGGGCTTCCCCGCCATATCCGCGTGGCCGTCCGGACCCGGGAGGAGAACAGGCAACTCATCGAGGCGCTCGAAGCATGCTTGCCCTGATCATGGCCGGGGGGGAGGGGTCCCGCCTCCGGATGGGCGAAAAGCCCCTGGTCACCATCTGCGGACGATCGATGCTCTCCTACGTCATCGATGCTTTTTCGGCTGCGGGGCACGAGGTGGTCGTGGTCGCCTCCCACAAAACACCGTTCACCAAAAACTGGTGCCGGGCGCAGGGCGTCGTCCTGTACGAAGCGGAAGGGCTCGGCTATGTCGAGGATATCAACGCCGCTGCGGCAGACCTGGAGGAAGCGGGAACGCCCTTCTTCACCTGCGTATCCGACCTCCCCTGCCTTGCACCCGATATCATCACCGGCATCGAGGACGCCTGGCGCCGGGCGGGAGCGCCGGCATGTTCGACGTGGGTGCCTCGCGACCTCTGCGAGGAGCACGGTTGCCGCACACAGTACACGGAAGAGATCGATGGCACGCCGGCCTGCCCCGCCGGAATCAACATCCTGACAGCGGGCGGTTCCGACGAACCCCAGGAGGAACTGCGACTCCTCCTGCACGACAGACGGCTCGTCTTCAACATCAACACGCGCGAGGAACTGGCGCTGGTGCAGGGGTATCTCTGCCGGAAGCGGGGCGAGTAGGGCGGGGGCGGAACCCGTGCGCGTCCCCCTCATCCGGGAGCGTAGCGTCACAGGCCGGCGGCAGGGGCGGTGTTCTGGGGGACATGCACGCGGGGAAACTGTATTATCGAACTATCACCCACTCTTGTATATGGATTCCTGCCGGGAAATCGAACTAGAGGGCCATATCATCGATTCAGGCGTCATGACCCTGGTGTTTGACAGAGTCATGGATATGGGGGGAGAATTCGAGATCCTCACGTTCAACGTCGGAAGACTGAAGACGGACACCAGTTACGCACGGCTGCGCGTGACGGCGCCCAGCGATCACCAGCTTGACGCCATCCTCTCTGAGCTGCACCGGCTCGGCGCGCGGGCCCCCGAGATCGACGACGTCACCCTCGTACCGGCAGAGGGCGACCGGATCCTCCCGAAGGGGTTCTACTCGACCACCAACCACCCGACCTTCGTGAAATACCGGGACGAGTGGCTGCCCGTCGAGCGCATCGAGATGGACTGCCACATCGTGGTCGAAGAGAAGGAAAAACGGGCGATCTGCACCCCGATCTCAAAGATCAAGGCTGGCGATGCAGTCGTCGTCAGCGAGGCCGGCGTCCGGGTGGTCTACCCCGAGCGGCCGCGAAAGGTCAGCACGTTTGAGTTCATGCACGGAACCGTCTCGTCTGAGCGGCCGAGCGAGGCGATCATCGCAAAGATTGCCCGCGAGATCCTGAAGTCGAAGCAGAAAGGCGAGAAGATCGCGCTCGTCGGCGGCCCAGCCATCGTCCATACCGGAGCGGCCGACGCTCTTGCGCGGATGATCCGTGCGGGCTGTATCGACGTGCTCTTTGCGGGGAACGCGCTCGCCACCCACGATATCGAGTCCAACCTCTACGGCACGTCGCTCGGGATGGACGTCAAGACGGGCACGCTCGTCACCGGCGGGCACAAGCACCACATCCGCGCCATCAGCGAGATCATGCGGGCGGGCTCCATCAAGAACGCGGTCGACCAGGGGATTGTCACCGGCGGGATCATGTACGAGTGCGTGAAGAAGGGCATCCCGTTCGTGCTCGCCGGCTCCATCCGCGACGACGGACCGCTCCCCGACACGATCACGGATGTCGTCGAGGCACAGGAAGTCATGCGCCGGCATATCCACGATCTCGGGATGGTGGTGATGGTGGGAACCCTCCTCCACTCGATCGCCGTCGGAAATTGCCTTCCGTCATACGTCAAGACCGTCTGCGTCGACATCAACCCCGCATCGGTGACGAAACTGATGGACCGGGGAACGACGCAGGCGATCGGCGTCGTGAGCGATGCGGGGACGTTCCTCCCGCTGCTCTGCGAGCAGCTGGAGGAGCAGAGGGAGTGCTAGCGGGTAAGCGGCATACAGAACGGCTCTTCCTGGTCCAGCACGAACTCCCACTCTTCTTTGCACCCGCATTCCGTTTCCATAAGGGCGCGCAGGAGCCCGACATCCCCGGTCAGTGAGTAGTCGATGATCCCCTTCACGATCGGGCTGTCGCAGGCACCGCAGTTGTGCGGCCCCCGCATCTGCCCGCCGCCGACGGGGTCGCAGAGAATATGCACCGGCGATCCGATCAGCACGTCAAGGACGCTCCAGAGGTACGGCGGCCGGTACGCGTGCTGTTTCCAGAGGTGTTCGACCTCGGTCCTGCTCTGGACGGTGCAGAGGTTCATGGAGATGCTGTCGGCAACGGAGGCAATATCCCTGATGGAGCGTATCATATCGTCGCGCGACTCGCGTTCGGTCAGGAACGGCGGTTTCATCAGGAGGTAGGCCTTCATATCCGCGCCGGCGGCGTGCGCAACCTCTGTGGCGCGGAGGAAGTCGGCGTACGAGAACCCCTTGTCGATGCTCCTCTCCCGGATGGTGTCGTTCGTGGTCTCGAGGCCCACGGCAACGGAGAGCGGTCTTGCCCAGGCGCCGGTGTCGATCCCCTCCAGAAACTCCAAAAGCGCCTCCGCCTCGACATACTCGGGCCGGGTCTCGGCGATCACGGCCTTGCCCCGGAACGCCTCCGCGACTGCGCGCCGGACGTCGGGGGGGACCTCGTCGGGATCGAAGAAGCTCCCCGAGGTGAAGATCTTGAGCACCTGGTAGTCATCGTCGGAGAAGTTCTCTTTCACCCAGTGGACCTGGCGGATCAGCCGTTTTGCGAGTTCGTCCCGGGGGAGGTCCGGATAACGCTCGTGCCGGTAGCCGCACATCCGGCACCGGTTCCAGGAGCAGCCGCCGCTCCGAAAAATAACCGTCAACGTGTCGACGATTCGCCCTTCATAGCGGTCTTTCCCTCGCCAGGACGCCAGCGGCTTCTCAATCGATTTGGATAGCATTATACCTCTTATTCGTTGATGTACTGGTATGAAAAGGATCGCATGGCTGACGATCATTGCCGCGATGATGCTCGTCGGCACGGCATCGGCCGCATACATTTCATTCAGTGCTCCACAGACGGTGTACGTCGGCGATACACTCGAAATTACCGGTACCACGATCGTGGGGGGGCTTCCCAAACCGTCGCTCGATCCGGGGTTCAGCACGGAGATTATCTTATATGCTCTCAAGCCCGGGAAGAGCGAAGTAGGGAGGAAGACGATTGTCGTGCAGCAGAACGGTGAGTTCTCGACGACGTTCGATACCAGCGGGCTTAAAGCAGGAGACTACTCGATCGAGCTCATCGATCCCACCCAGACCACCTTCGGCAGCAGCTCGAAGGTCCAACAGATCACCACCCTGGTCGACCGGTCCGGGACCCTCACGATAACCTCTCCGAGCAACCAGGACTTCGACGGCACCCTCGATATCCGGGGTGCGATCGCGGATCTTGGTGATGCGGGTGTCCAGATCGAGGTCGAGCACGACGGTGCCGTCGTCTACGGGCCGAAGTACGCCGCGACCGGCAAGGACGGGGCGTTCTCCGTGGAAGTGCCCATCTCTGCCGGGGGCGCCTACGAGATCACCTTCTCCGACACGAAAGGCTACATCGGCAACGCCCTATTCGTGGTAGTGGGCACCCCGGGTCCCACGGCGACGCCGGAGATGATATCCGCGAGTTCTCCCGCCACCCGGTCCGCCCCGGCATACTTCGAGGTCGATACCAAAACCGGCACGGTGACGATTGCCACCTCGGCCGGGATCGACTGGGTGGTCGAGTACATCGACGAGGACGGCAACCACCGTAAGGTCAACGAGAAAGGCATGCTCGAGCCCGAGACCGTGGAGGTTGCGGCACGGGGAGGCCCGGTCTACGTCAAGGTCTACCCCATGAGTTACAACGACAGCGGCACGGTGCAGGTCTCGGCCTCGAACGCCGACTCGGTCAGGGTGAGCCAGACCGCGCCGGGCCTCTTCGGGGACGCGACCCCCACCCCTGCCCAGGCGGCACCGATCCCGGCGGCCCTGGCACTCCTTGCTGTTCTCGCCGTCATCCTCGTTCGTCGGGGATGAACAACCTTTTTTTCGTCCGGCGACCAATAGGTTACGTCGAGCCGGGATAGTCTAGTCCGGGAAGGCGGTGGCCTTGAAAGCCACTGGTGCCTGGCACCTCGGGAGTTCAAATCTCCCTCCCGGCGTCCATTTTGCATACCTGATCCGCAGCGAAGCGCATAGCGCTTTTCTTTCGGCTCCGTCCATGCAGACCTCAGCCTGCATCCGGCCGTGGATACCATCACGGCGAAAGGAGTCTGCACGGAACCTCTATCTCGAGAATGATTGTGCTCGATTCCGGCTGCCGCCTTACTCCTCCCGGATCCAGCCCTCCCGCACCCATCGCTCGTACTCGTCCGGCCGCCAGTCCCGGTTCGCCCGCACGATTTCGGCAAAATGCTTCCGGTTCTCCGCCATCCTGGCCTCCTGGTCGGGATAGCGCGGCCGGTCCCCGACGGCAAGGACGAGCCGGCGCCCGAGATCGCGTGCCGCCGGTTCCACCCGGTCGAGCGCCTCCGGGTCGCCGCCGAGTGCGACGCTCATCCCCCCGACCGTCGTCACCCCGAGATAGGTGAGCGCGTGGTTCAGGTAGCCCACGACCGCGTCGCCTCCCGAGACCTGCGTGGTCGCGACGCTGCAGCCGTATTTCCCGGCGAACTTCTGGTAACGCATAGCGTCCGCCAGCCGGTCGATGAAGACCTTCATCTGCCCGCTGACGTTGTCGACGTAGACCGGGGAGGCGAACACCAGCCCGTCGGCATCCAGCATCCGGTCGTACGCGGCGGGGAAATCGTCGCCAAAGACGCACGTCCCGTCCAGGCTGCAACTCTCGCAGCCGGTGCAGGCGACGATCTGCAGGTCGGCGCGGTCGATGAGATCGATCTCGGCACCGGCCTCTTTTGCCCCGGCAAGCACGAAGGTTACAAGTTTTCTCGTCTTGCTCTGCATTCCTCGCGGACTTCCCGCAACTGCGGTTATCTTCACGATTCCGTCACTTCCTGGAGGAAGCGTTGGCTCCGGTGCGGGAAAAATGTGCGGAACGGGGGGGCTATCCACGAGGCGGTGCGTGGACATACGGGAGATGGTTGGTGATTAGCATATCCATACACGGATTTCCGTTGGCTATCGCCACTGGGGGAGGGGCTGACGGGGAGGGGGGATGCTCCCCCCTCCCCTGTCTCAACTCCTAAGCTGATGTCTACAACCCCCACCCGGCCTTCGGCCTCCTCGAACGCACCTTCGGTGCTCATGCTCCGGCCCCGTGGCCCGTCGCACCCCTCCCCAGGGGGCGGGGGCAGTGCATGGCGATATCCCCCACGGTCCACTGTACGGGACTTTTCACGAACCCGAACGGTTCTGTCGATCGCCTACATAGGCGCCACCTGCGGCACAAGAGAACCTGGGGGAAGGCCGTGGAAATTTCCCCGGCAGATCCCGGCAGGATTTCCAAAAAAAGGTTAAAGAATCTTCTCCCCCGCCTTCGGGCCGGGAGAGCACTCGTAGACCTCGCGGATCTTCATGACGAGGAGATTCTTCGCCGCCGCCTTTGCCATCTTCGACCGGACGGTGAACTGCATCTTCTCAAACTCCGGGCCGCTGGACAGAACCTCGACGTCGCCCTTGACCTGGAAGCAGCCCTTCGTCTCGGGCCCCCAGACGTAGATGGAGACCTTCGGGTTCTCCTGCACGTTTGCGAGCGTCTTCTGCATGAAGTTGTCCGCGATCCAGATCGTCTCGTCGTCGACGAGTTCCACAAACCCGATCGGCACCACGTTCGGCCAGCCGTCCTTCGAGGCTGTGGCGACCGGGAAGGCCTTCATCGTCCGTAAGGCCGCCTTCATCTCTTCAGTAAGTGCAACCATCAGTCTTCACCGGTATATTCTCTTTATTGCAGGCTTAAAAAAGGTCCTGTAGAAAAAATAACGGGTGTGAGTGATGCGCCCGGGGTTTGCAAGCCGGCAGGGTGCCGGACCGGGCTTGTGCCATGGACAGCCGCACCGTTCACGGCTCGAAGTCCATCACGACGGCAGAGTGGTCGCTCAACCCCTGCCCCCGCAGGTCGTGCAGGTACCAGCACGCCGTCGGGTTGAGGCGCGTAGACGCGAAGATGTGGTCGTAGCGCTTGCACTTCGGGACATCCTCGGGCCCGCGGTCGGGGCACCAGCTGTACTCCCTCGCCTGGTAGCCGTGGAGTCTGCGGAAGACGTCAGGGAGGTCATACTCCGCAAGGCCGGGGAGGACGTTCATCTCGGCGTTGTACCACCACCTTCTCGGGCGGCCGAGGTACTCGTCGCTCTCAGAGATCGGGATATTGTAGGCCTCGTTCGGGAGAACGTCGCGGTAGAAGGGAACGATGGTCCCGTCAGCGAGTTCGGCATCCGGTATATGGAGGTCCCCGCAGAAGATCCGCGGCCGTGCCGATCTGACGGCGAGGTGCCGGTAGATCCCGACCAGCGTCTCGGCCTTGACGATCTCGTTCCTCCTGTTGCCGATCGCCGTCGGCACGTGGGCGTTGTGGATCTCGAACTCGCCCGCCGGTGCGCTGACGACGGCCGAGACCACCCGCTGCTTCCACGGGATATCGAAATCGAGAGGATTTAAGGGTGTGAGGGGATACCTGCTCGCGATCAGGCATCCGCAATTCTTCGCTTCGCCGGGAGGAGAGCACTGTTCCGAGAGCCGGGAAACACTGTAAGCGAACTGGAACGGGTCGTTCGCGCCCCGTGCGCGAAGATCGTTCAACCGCTCGGCCATGTAGGCCACCCGCGCTATCTCCACCAGCGCAAGGCTGTCAACTGAGTAGAGCAGTCCGAAGTTCTCCAGTTCTTCCCGGAAGAGCGGCAGAGACCGGTCCGTCACCTCCTGGAAGGCGACGATATCCGGCGAGTGCTGGCAGACTGCTTCGACTTTCTTTTCCACGCTCTTGAGACCGGAGCGGAAGAGATCCACGTTCCATGAAATAAGCCGCATATGCCTGATACATCCCATGTTGGCGTTACTAATTCATTAACGCATCGAGTTACGGGCGATCCGGGGCGTTGCAGCCGCGTCACCCGCTCCGCCGCTCCGGCCCGATCCCCTGCTCGGCGCAGTGCCGGTCGATAGCGTCGAGGAACCTCCTGCCGTAACGCTGCAGTTTTCCCTCGCTGACGCCGTATATCCGCAGAAGCGCAACGCCAGTGGCCGGGTAGAACGTTGCCATCTCCTTGAGGCTTCGGTCGTGGAAGACGACGAACGGCGGCACGCGATCGAGGTCGGCAACGACTTTTCTGAGCCGGCGGAGCCGGAGGAAGAGGGCTTCGTCGTAGTCGTCTGCGGGTTCCGATGCCACGACACCTTCCGGACGCGGCTCTGTGAGCGGCACCACGAGAGCGCCCGCGAGCACCTCCCGGCTCCGGCCGTTTGACACGAGGACGGGGTACCGGCCGCCGGTCGACGCGATGAACCCCTTCCCGACCATCTCCTGGATGAAGAGCAGCCACTGGTCGCGGGTGTATCCGAAGCCGTGGGCAGCAAGCCGGCCGTGCCCGTTCTCGCGGACTCTCGCGCTTGTTGAGCCGGCCAGCACGTCGGCGACATACGACGCGCCGAACCGCTCCCCTGTCTCGCGGATGCAGGCGATGACCGCCGACGCGGCCTCTGTCCCGTCGAAGACCTTCACCGGCGTCTCGCAGCGGTCGCATGCGCCGCACCGCTCATCCGGATAGGCCTCGCCGAAGTAGGCGAGCAGGAACTTCCTCCGGCACCCGGGGGTCTCGCAGTAATCGAGCATCGCGCCGGCTTTGCGGTAGGCGATGTCCTTCTGCGTCGCGTCGGTGCTCTCCTTCTCGATGAGGTAGCGGATCGCACCGTAGTCGCCCCGGGAATAGAAGAGGATGCAGTCGCCCGGTTCCCCATCCCTCCCCGCCCTGCCGGTCTCCTGGTAGTAGGACTCGATGTCCTTCGGGAGGTCGGTATGGATGACGAACCGCACGTCGGGCTTATCGATGCCCATTCCGAATGCGACGGTGGCGCAGATGATTGCGGCGTCGCCGCGGGAGAAGGCCTCCTGGTGCTCGGTGCGGACGGCGTCGGGGAGACCGGCGTGGTAGGGGAGCGCCGGGAACCCTTTCTTCTGCAACTTCTCCGCGAGGTCCTCCGTCGCCTTCTGGGAGAAGCAGTAGATGATGCCGGCGTCGTTTGGGTGCTCGGTCAGGTAGGCGACGAGCCGCGGGAAGTAGCGGGCTTTCGGCACCACCCGGTAGGTGAGGTTTTTGCGGTTGAAACTCCCGACGAACCGGGTCGGGTTCGAAAGGGCGAGCTGCACCGCGATGTCGTCCTGGACGGCGGGGATGGCGGTCGCGGTCAGGGCGATGATGGGGACTGCGGGGAACCGCTCCTTGAGCACCCGGAGCCGGCGGTATTCGGGGCGGAAGTTATGGCCCCACATGGAGATACAGTGCGCCTCGTCGATGGCGATGAGCCGGACGTCGGCTTTTGCGATGAGCGAGCGGAAAAACGGCTGCACGGCCCGCTCAGGGGAGACGTAGAGCACACGGATGCGGCCTTCGAGGATCACCCGCTCGATGATCTTCTGCTCCCCGCGCCCGAGCGAACTGTTGATCGTCGCCGCCGGGATGCCGTTTGCCCGGAGACCGTCGACCTGGTCTTTCATCAGGGCAATGAGCGGCGAGACGACGACCGTAAGCCCGCCGAAGACGAGGGCCGGGAGCTGGTAGCAGAGGGATTTGCCGCCCCCGGTCGCCATGACGGCGAGGACGTCGCGCCCGGCGAGCACGGCATCGACGATCGCTTCCTGGTGGGGGAGGAACGACGTATAGCCGAAGTATTTCTCGAGATAATGATATTTTACATCCATTACGCCACAAGATCCGATGTGCTGGTACGGTTGGGCGGGGAGTGGGATAGGGTTTGTTGTTCCGGCCCCACGCTCGAGCAACCGCCGGCATCGGGCACCCGGAGGGCCGTGGGAGCGAAATAGAGTTTCCCCACACCGGCCTCATTGGTTCACGGAAAGGTATAATAGCGGGATTATCCCTCCTGCCCCCCCCGTGAGTTCGTATGAAACGAATCACCTATCTTTTAGCTCTGGTCGCGTTTGCCGCGGCCATTGCCCCTGGGGTTTCCGCCCAGACAGTACTCTTCGCAGACGACATGGATGTGTGGCAGGATCCATGGGTGCAGCCCTATGAGAGTCCCTACGGAAGGGCAACTGCACTCACTGCCCGGACCCTGCCTCGCGTTCGGTTGTCCGGGCACGATGGGTGGCTGCCCGGGTTCGGCCCGGCCCGGATCGTCCTCGCGATTCGCACCACCCGGCACCGCACCGATGCGCATATTCCCCTAAGATGCATACAGGTACGCATGAAGAACGTCGATATGACGGTCGAGGGGAATATCCTCACCATACGGATAGATCTCGCAAAGGAGTTCGGTGAGTCCAAGAGCGGGAAGTCGATCACGATCGCCTCCTCCGAGGGCAACGTCTCGGTGCCGGACCACGAGGAGATCAAGATCGGGTTGAACATCTACCGGAAGAAGTAGGCGGCGGTCACGCCCTGGCGCCGGCGCACCGGGGAGAGTCACCGCTCATTTTGCGCGAGCCGTATCATCATCCACGCTCTGCACGTTCACGTGAAACCGCGAAGAAAGCGAAGGTGAGAGAGACGTGTATCACAGGCTGGTATGAAAATCCTCTAGGGGTATGCAAAGTATCAACTAGAACCAATGGATCGGCCATCGCTGTTTTTCATGGTCATCTATGAGCCAACGGCTCATGGCGCGCTCTGTTGAAGTTTTTTTGTTTTCCTCTACGCCAATGAAGTTGGTGCTGGGCCCGGCTTGTCCCTAGAACCGGCCTTTTTCCCACTAGCATGTCCCCATGCAGTGGACCGTGGTGGCTATCGCCACTGGGGTGGGGCTGACGGGGAGGGGGGCATTCCCCCCCCCCTGTCTCCACCTTATGTAGCGATGTCTGAAAACCCCACCCCGCCCGGCCTTCGGCCTCCTCCCCCGCCCTTGGGGCGGGGGCAGTCATGGCGATTGTGATGGTTCGTTACGCGACTGGCCAGAGGCCGGGAACGTGAGCACCGTGAGGTGCGAAGAACTGGAGCAGGAGGATACTGAAGGTCTTGGACTAGCGACTGGCCGAAGGAGCGGGGTTCGAGGAGACCGAAGGTCTTTGAGAACGCGAAGTTCGTGCGATTGTTGACGTGTTCTTTTCGCGCTTTGCTCCCTTAGTGCTCCTACACCCGTCGTTCCGCTGTGTGTACCCCGTATCTGACGGTGCTCGCGCTCCGGACGTTCCGTCCGTCACACCCGGAAAGACCCAACACCCTTCACATCCGCCCCACGGCGCACCGGAGCGTCCCGCGAACCTCCCGGATGGGACAGCGGTCGCAGAGCGGTGACGTTTTGCAGACGGTCTTTCCCAGACAGACGATCTGGGCGTGGTAGTCGTTGAAGAGGGCCACGTCAGGGTCGAGGTTCTCGGCAAAGAGGCGCTGTGTCCGGTCGTAGGACGCCCCTTCGGGGAGGAGGCCGTAGCGCGAGAATATCCGCCGGGTGTAGGCGTCGACGACGAAGACCGGCTTTTCGCAGGCATACAGCAGGATGGTGTCCGCCGTCTCCTTCCCGAACCCCCGGAGGGCGAGCAGCCGCTCGCGGAGTTCCCTGGTCTCCACGGCCGCCATCGCCGCCGGGTCGGCCCCGAACTCGGCAACATAGACCCCGGCGAACTCATGGATCCGCTCCGCTTTCTGGTTGTAGAACCGGGAAGGGACGATCCGGCGGGCGATATCAGCGGGATCGGCCGCAGCGAGCAGGTGCGGGTCGAGCATCCCGGCGTCCTCGAGGTTGCGGACGGCCTGCGCCGCGTTTTTCCAGGAGACGTTCTGGGTCAGGATCGCGCCGACCATCGTCTCGAAGGGCGTCTCTGCAGGCCACCAGCCCTGGTGGCCGAACGCCGCGAAGAGGGCGTCGTAGACGAGCGTGAGGTCCTCGGTGAGCGTCGCCGCCATCACCGCCACCAGGGCTTCGCGGCGATCGGCATGTGCCAGTCCGTCCCGAACGCCCGGTCGGTCACCCGGATCCCGGGCGGGGCCTGCCGGCGCTTGAACTCCGCCTGCTCGACCCTCCGGAGGACGTCCCGCACCGTCTCCCCCGGATACCCGGCGGCGATGATCTCGCCCGGGGACTCGAAGCAGTCGATGTGGCGGTGAAGGATCGCGTCGAGGAGGTCGTAGGGGGGAAGGCTCTCCTGGTCGGTCTGGCCGGGCCGGAGCTCCGCCGAGGGCGGCTTGTTGAGCACCCGCTCGGGGATGACAGGTCCCTTCGCGTTCAGCCACCGTGCTATCCGGTAGACCATCCCCTTCGGGACGTCGCCGATCACGGATAGCCCCCCTGCCGCATCCCCATACAGCGTGGAGTAGCCGACCGCAACCTCCGACTTGTTCCCGGTCGAGAGGAGCATGGAGCCGAACTTGTTTGCGAGGGCCATCAGGACCGTTGCCCGGATCCTGGCCTGCAGGTTCTCCTCCGTGATGTCGGGGGGGAGCCCGGCGAAGACCCCCGCGAGGGTGCCGTCGAACGCCTCCATCACCGGGGTTATCGGGAGGCAGTATGTCCTTATCCCGAGGTTCGCCGCAAGTTCCCGGGCATCCTCGATGCTTTCGGCGGAGGTGTAGGGGGAGGGGAGGAGCACCCCGAGGACGTTCTCCGGCCCGAGCGCCCGGACAGCGACGGCGGCCACGAGCGAGGAGTCGATCCCGCCGGAGAGGCCGAGGTGGGCGGATCTAAACCCGCATTTGTGGACGTAGTCGCGGGTGCCGAGCACCAGCGCCTGCCAGATCTCGGCCTCAACTCCCCGGTCGTCAGGCGCGACCGCCTGCGGGACGGGGCGGGCGAGATCGACGGTCACGACGTCCTCGGCAAAGGCCGCACCGCGGGCGATGAGGGTCCCGTCTGCGGAGAAGACAGAACTCCGGCCGGCAAAGACCAGGTCGTCGTTCCCGCCGACGAGGTTTACCGAGGCGACCGGGACCCCGTACTCCTTCGCGACCCCCGAGAGCATCTCCTCGCGCAGGCGCCCTCTGCCGGCGGCAAACGGCGATGCGGAGAGGGTCACGATCACATCCGGCACCGGTCCGCCGCACAGGACCTCCTCACCGATAGCGACCCCGACCGTCCTTTCGCCGATGCGGAGGGGTTCGGGATGTTCGGCCGCCGGCTCGAAGTAGCGGCCTTCGTCGAGCGGGCCGGAGGAGAGCCGGGCCTTCCGGAAGGTCTGTACTACCGCCCCGTCTCGGAGGAGGGCGGCGGCGTTGCAGAGCGGCCGGCCGGTTCCGTCGGGGTTCGGCCCGGCGAAACCGACGAGCACCGGCGGCGCACCGGCGAGTCTTGCGGCCAGGTCTTCCAGGACGGCGATGCTCCGTGCGATAAATCCCGCATCAAGCAGCAGGTCGCGGGGAGGGCATCCGGTCAGGGAGAGTTCCGGAGCGGCGATCAGGTCCGGTTCGTGACGGGCTGCCTCCACGGCGCCTGCCGCTATCCGGTCGGCATTGCCGGCGAGGTCGCCGACAACCGTGTTCACCTGGAGGAGTGAGATCTTCATGGTTGCTCCCGGATTATCCTGATCAATAATGGCGGAACGGATGGCATATGCCTTTTGCATGATCTCGTCTGCGTGGAACGGAGCCGCCGGAGCCGGAGGGCCGGCCGGCCGATCAGATCCATTTTAAAGCCTAAACGCCAAAGCGCCTTGTAGAGAACATGCAGAGAGCGTACCGCGGAATGGTGTTCCCCGCCTGGCTATTCGGAGGGGCGGCTGTGCTCAATAACCGTATCCGGAGGCGAACAGCCTGATCACCGGGCGCCGCCGGTCAGCGCGGGAGGATACCCGGCTCCTCCTGCTCGCGGCATCGGTCCTCATCGCCTTCGCCGCAAACGCCGCCGGGCTTTTAGCCGGCATCACCAGCGTCCTCCCGCACCTGCTGTACCTGCCGATCGTGCTTGCCGCCTACTGGTTCCCCCGCCGCGGCATCGTCTTCTCGATCGCCCTCGCCCTCGGCTACCTGGCGTTGATCCTGCCGTTCGCCGGGAGCGATCTCGGACTGGTCGTCCCGACGCTCGCGCGGGCGGTGGTCTTCGCTGCCATCGGCACCGTTGTATCGCTCCTCTCCCTCCGGTTGCGGGAGCAGGAGGAGCGCTACCGGGGAGTTTTCGACAACTCCGAGGCGGGAACGTTCATCGTTGCAATGGGAGAGGCCGGCCCGCGCATCGAGGAGGCCAACTACGTGGGCGCCACCCTTCTCGGCTCCACGGAAAAAGACCTGATCGGCAAGCCCGTCGCCGCGTTCCTCGACGACCCCGGTGCCTGGGAAGCGTTCAGGACGGAGATCGACCGGAACGGTGCCGTCTACGAGTATGAGACGGTCCTCCGCCGCGCCGATGGGGCCGCGGTCCGGGTGCTCGCGTCGGGCGGCCGGCTCACCGGCGGCGGGATCGTCCTCACGCTTGTCGACATCACCGCCCGGACGAACGCCGAGGACGCGCTCCGCCGGACAAATGCCAAACTGAACATGCTGGGCAGGCTCACCCGGAACGACCTGATGGCGGCGGTATCCACCCTCCTTGAGCGGATCGCCGCAGGGATGCGGCAGTTCGACGACCCCGCCGTCCGCCGGCACCTGGAGGACCTCTCCCTGGATGCCCGGCTCGTGGAGCGCCGCGCCGAGATCACCCGCGACTACCAGGACCTCGGCCTCCGGCCGCCGGGGTGGCAGCCGCTACAGGCGGTGGTCCGGGAAGCGGCGTCGTGTCTGCTGCTCCCGGGGATATCGGTCCGGCCCTGGGTGGAGCGGGTCGAGGTCTTCGCCGACCCGATGCTCGACCGGGTCTTTGCGAACCTGATCGAGAACGCAGCCCGCCACGGGAAGACAGTTTCAAAGGTCGTCATCACCTACCGGATCCGGGACGACGGGCTCTCGATCTGTGTCGAGGACGACGGTCAGGGTGTTCCCGAAACAGAGAAAGAGAGAATATTTGCATACGGTATCGGCACCGAGAGCGGGCTCGGGCTCTTCCTCGTCCGGGAGATCCTCTCCATCACCGGCATGACGATCCAGGAGACCGGGACGCCTGGTAAGGGGGCGAGGTTCGTGATACACGTGCCTCCGGACGGATACCGGATCATTTGAGGTGAAACCATGTTTGCAAAGGTGCTCATCCCGACAGACCTCTCCGATGCCTCCGCTGCAATGGCGGAGCGGGTCGGTGAGGTCCCGGGCGTCCGTGAGGTCGTCCTCTTCCACGCCCGGACAGCGGCCGGCCCCTCGCCTGCCGAAGACGTGCTCCGCCGGATGCAGGAGCGGGTGCAGCAGCAGGGATACCCCGCCGAGGTGGTGATAGCGGAAGACGACGGGACGCCTGTCCCCGAGAGGATACTCAAAGCCGCCGCCGGGAGGGGTGCGAACCTGATCGCGATGGGGGTCAGGGACCAGGGCCTGCTCCGGAACCTCTTCTCCGGGAACGTTGCGGCCACCGTGCTCCGGGATGCCCGGACCCATGTTCTGATCGTCCCGCAGTCGGGAGACAGCCGGCCGCCGCTCTTTGCACGGGTGCTGGCCCCGACCGATCTCGCGGCACCGTCTCCTGAGGTCCGCGCGGCCCTGGAAGACCCTGTTGGGACCGGGACGGCGGTGCTCCTGCACGTCGTCGAACCCGGACACGCGGAGACGGAGCAGGAGGCCGGTGACCGGCTTGCGTCTCTTCGTGCCGGCCTCTCTCCCACGGGGCGAAACATTGAGGCGCTGGTACGGGCCGGAGACCCGGCGCGCACCATCTGTGCCGTGGCGGACGAGATCGGTGCCTCTGCGGTCGTGATCCCGCGCATCGGAAAACGCGACGCCGCGGGAAGGGCGACGCTCGGGAGCGTTGCGAGCGCCGTCGCGGGGTGTGTAAAGCCGCCGGTGCTGGTGCTGGCGGTCTCGATCCACCTGCAGATCGAGGTCCGGGAACTGCGGAGCGAGGAGTTCGGGCTCGCCGAAGAGATCTGGCTCGACTACCACGAGTTGAAGGCCGACCCGAAGACGGACCGGATATTCGGGGTCTTTGCGGACGGCACCCTCGTCTCCGTTGCCCGGTGCCGGCGGCACCCGGACGGCTACGAGGTGGACGGGGTCTTCACCCCGGTCCGGTTCCGGGGCAGGGGGTATGCCCGGCAGGCGATGGACGCACTCGTCGAGGCGTGCCAGCACGACATCCTGTACATGCACGCGGTCCGGAACCTCGTCGACTTCTACGGGGAGTACGGGTTCATATCGATACCGGAGAGCGATCTTCCGCCGACCATCCGGGAGAGGTTCGCGTTTGCTCTCGGTGAGATGGAAGGAACGAACGTCCAGCCGATGCGGCGTGCCGCGGGCCGGTTCCAGCGATAAGAAGAGACCGGAACAGTCTTTGCCGTCTTCGACGGCGCGACCGGTTCAGTCGTCGTAGAGGGCCGGAACTTCCGCCTCGTCGTCGATATCGTCCGGATACGGAACATCGACGACGACCGAGCCGTCTTCGAGGATGTCGCCGATCTCGATAGAAACCCCGGCAGGAAACTCTCGCTCCTCTGTTCGACCGTCAGATCGTTTGACGTATGCCCACATGCTATACCTCCACGAATCCATTGGTTCAGCACTCCCGGCGCACCCCCGGGAGCGTGCTCCTACTCAGTATCAGATAGCAGTCAAATAAAGATGTTCCTGTTTAAAAAGCCGAAGGACGCCGGAATATCCGGGATTTCCGGGACGGTGCGGGTAAAAGCGCGCGTCGGGTATGCCTCCTGTGGCACCCCGCCGTTCTGCCGGAGCGCCGGGGCGATGAACAGCCATATATATCGTGACGGCGGTCAGGAATCCATATATGCGCATCGGCATCCTCTCGGACACACATGACAACCTCGAAATGGTGGACGCGGCTGTAGAACAGCTCAACAGGGAGCGGGTGGACCTGGTACTGCATGCGGGAGATTACGTCTCGCCGTTCGTTGTCCCCCGGCTTGCGAACCTGCAGTCACCCATGATCGGCGTTCTCGGGAACAACGACGGCGACCACCGGCTCCTTTCGGCACGGTTCGCCGAGCACGACAGGCTCAGCCTGCGGGGAGCGTTTGCCGCCGTCACTGCGGGCGGCATGACGATCGGGCTGCTGCACGGTGACGACCGTGAACTTCTGCAGGCGCTCATCGGGCGAAAGGCCTTCGATGTCGTGGTTCACGGCCACACCCACCAGTCGGTGGTCCGGGTCCTCGGGTCGACGCTGGTCGTCAACCCCGGGGAGGCCTGCGGTTACCTGTCCGGCCGGCCGACCATTGCCGTGCTGGATACCGTGACCCGGAACGTGGAACTGATCACCCTGTGATTCGGGAAAAAAGGACGGTGCGGGTTATACCGCATCCTCTGGCTCTTCGCCGAGCTCTGTTTCGAGTTCCCAGGCAGGCGTCCCGGCATCCCCGAGATCCGCCCTTAAGGTTGCCTCGGAGACCTCGAGCGTCTCAGGGACATCGAAGTAGAGATAGCCCTTCAGCGACTCGTACCGCTCGAGTGGCTTTTTGTCGAACGACTCACCGAGCGTGGTGAAGGGCGGGGCCTGCAGGGGCGCAACCGTCGACCCCTGGTATTCGAGAACGAATGCGTCCCGTCCGGGTGTCTCGATGGTGTAGAGGTCGGAGTCGCCCTTGTGCCCGAGGTTGGTCGACTTGACGGCAACGAGGAGGAACATGCGCCCTTCGCCCGCTTCGACTTTCGTTGTCGACGCATTGGTGGAGACTTCCTGGTACTCCGTTGCGGTCCGGGTGGACTCCGCAAGCAGCGAGACCATATTCTCGCCTGACGGGTCGTCATACGTGTAGCGGTCCAGGAGCGGGAGCACCTTCTCCGGCGGTGCGGCCGGGATCGGCCCTGCGGTAGGTGTCCCGGCGCTCATCACGGACATACGGGTGCCGGGGGCCGGCTGCCACTCCCCGGCCTGCTGGCTAACCGTTTCAAGGCCTTCCGATGCTATGGTCAGGTCCCTGAAGGCCGTCGAAACGGCATTTCCGCTGGTATTCATCGGGTCGAGCAACGTCTCGCTTGCCGCGGAGTATGCGCCGATCGACCTGATGAACTCGTCCTTGACGGGCTGGCGTTCCAGAGAGACCTGAAGCGGCTGCACCTCGCGTAGCAGCCTGACGGAGAACGCGTGCAGGTCGTCCGCCGCTACGGCGGCGGCGTCCGCATCCTGCTGGTAGAGGGCATGCGCATGCTCCATCGAGAGTCTCATCAGGCGGATGCTGGCGGTGCTGATCAGCCTTATCAGCCGTTCGTCGTCGTAGTTGCCGGTCTCGTCCGGAGGCGCATCAATCGCAGGCACTACCTGATCTGGATCGGGGACACCGGGCCCGGTCGGGACGGGGGCTTCACCGGAAGCATTCCACCCGTCCGGAAGTGCCGGGAATGCGTCGGAAGCGTTCTCCTCGCCCGGAAGTGCCGGGAATGCGTCGGAAGCGTTCTCCGTATCCGGGAGTGCCGGGGTCGCATCGGAGGCGTTCCCTGCATCCGGGGTAACCGTGTCGTCCGGGGGTATGGAGGTGCTGGATGGCTCAGATTCGTTCTCCGCCGCCGAAAGAGCGTTGAATGAGAACGGTAACAGTTCTCCAGACTCCAGCGTCATGAGCCCCTGGCCGGAGCCGGCAACAGCCGGTACTGAGAGGAGGAATCCCGCGCAGACGGCAATCCCTAAGAAAATTAGAGCATTCTCACGATGTTTGCTCATGTGCATTTTTCTTTCAATTGCTGAATATAAATATTATTATATTGCCTGTTTTAAAAAAAGGCCTCTCCGGAGAAACCATTTCCTGTACCGACGGCTATCATCCATCTGCGGGTCGGCACATTGGCCCGCATAACTACGCTCCAGGGAGGCCGAAGTCAGGAACGGCCGGCAAAAAAAACCTTTACCGCCTCTCCTGATGCAGCAGGGCCTGCGGGCAGCCTCTTCCTCCTGATTGTGCCGTAAAACCAGAGAATTCCGTCCCAGGGCTCGTCCTGGTCGGGCATTTACCCTATCTCCGGAGATGGAATGCCTTCCTGTGGAAACTTATATGAACTCTCGCAGGTTACCGGCATAGGAGGATGCCTGATGGAGATCGTGAAGATCCCGAGTATGGATAAAGAAGAGTACGATAAACTCATCGCGGAAGGGTTTGTCAGCCGTATTGCATTTCAGGGGGGTAAATACCCGTATATCGCTCCGTTCCTGTACGTTTTCGATGGAAAGTTTCTCTACTTCCTGGCGACCAAGTACGGCAGGAAGAACGACCTCTTCCGGCAGCACCCCTACGTCTCCGTCGAGATCGAGAAGTATTCCGGCGACCTCTCCTGCTACACGTTCGTGACCATGCAGGGGTACCTGGTGCAGCTTGAGGACGCGATCGAGAAGAAGATCATCCGGGAGAAGTTCGTGAGCATGATCAAGGCGCACAACCTCTCGCAGAACATCCTTGCGGCGCTCGGCCACAAGCCCGAAGAGCCGCTCGAAGCGATCGCTTCCGAAGAACGCTCGAACATCTGGAAACTTACCGGCGTGACCGATATCGTTGCCCTGAAAAACCTCTAACCCTTTTTGCCGGGACCCCGGGGCAGGGCCGCCGCCCGTCCCGGGTGCCGGAACCATTATGAGCCGGAAGGGCACGGGACGGCTATGCCCCCTTCCCGACGCCATGCGGCAATCGCCGTTCTTCTCGCCGCACTGCTGGCAGCACCGCCCGCCCTCGCTCACGCTCCCCTCTTTGCCCGGGACGGCTCCTCGCCGGACCCGGCGTTCGTCATCGAGGACCCTGCGAAGTCGTGGGTGATCTACGGCACGCTGCCCGACGGCCCCGCCGCCCGCTACTACCGGTTCCGGATGGAGGAAGGGGAGCGGATATACGCGACGCTCCAGGTCCCGCGTGCGGGCGGGTTCGTGCCCGGCATGGTGCTCGCGGGGCCGGGCATCGAGCGTTCGGGCACCATCCCGCCCTATGTCGAGGTCCCGGAGGGCGCCGGCACGATAACGGTGCCGGGGAGGCTTCCAGAGCAGCCGGAGTACGAACCGTTCACGCCGTCGAAACTCTACAGACTCGCCCGGATCGATACGCCGGCACCGGCGGCCGGCGATTACACCCTTGCGGTCTACACATCGGGAGAGGGAGGGAACTACGCCCTCGCGCTCGGCTACGTCGAATCATTTACCGTGGGAGAGTGGATCCGGATCCCGGTCGACGTCGCCGCCATCCACCGCCACGAGGGACAGCCGCTCCTCCTGATCTTCGCACCGATGATCGCCGTCCTCGCGATAGGAGCCGCCCTGCTGCTCCGGCGGCGGCGATCTCTCTTCACCCTCTCCGGAGCGATTGCCGGTCTCCTCTTCATCGGGAGCGGCGCCATGACCCTGATGCAGACGGCCATCGCGGCCGCAGGAACGAACCCCGGCGCCGCTCTCCTCCTGACCCTCGCCTTCGGGCTCATCCCCGTTCTTCTCGGGGTCTCGGCGCTCCTGGTGGCCTTTCGCAGGCACATCGGGGCCGGGGAGCGCATCGCCATGGTGGCGCTCGGGGTTCTCGCCCTCGTCACCTGGGCGGGGCTCGTGGTCGGGCCGCTGCTCGCCGTTGTCGCCGCTACCCTGCCGGCACGCCGCCACACACCGTCCTGATTACTCCAGGAGCGGGTCGAGCATCCCCTGCGCCGTATCGATCAGCCCGGTGAGCCCTTCCGGCGTGGCGGTTCCCTTCTCCATCCAGCGGATGATGCCGCGCCCGTCCAGGAGGTAGATGTAGGCGAGCGACGCATCGTCGATCCCGTAGGCCCGCCGGCACCGCTCGATATCGTCCGGCACCGTCAGCACCAGGTCGTGCTGTGCGGGAGGGACGCCGCCCGCGAGTCCCTGCCGGATGCGGTCGGCAAGGGATCTCCCGATGAGGCTGTCGCCGACAACCGTAACGAGATAGGTCGTCACCCGGGGATTTTCGGTGAACGCCCCGGCAAAGGGCCCGCTCCATGAATCCGCGATTGGCCCGGCAGACTCGAGGAAGACGAGGACGATGAGCGAAACGTCGCCCTCCGCAACGTCCGGGAGCGTGACGACCCTGCCGGAGAGGGATGCGGCCATGAGGGTGGGAAACACCCTGCCGAGAGCCGCCGGCACCGGCTCGGTGGTTGCTGCCGTTCTGTTCATGGGCTGCGAGTTGGGGTATCCTCCTGATAAAGCCTCTCCCGGGGGGAGGAGCGTTGCGTCAGGCACTATACCTATGAACCACAATACCCTCTTTCAGGAGGCCTATGATCTGCATAGGGGAAGGATGGGAAGAGGTCGTCGCGGCGCTCCAGGATATCCCGGAGCGGGTCTACGTCGTCGGATCGACGGACAGCGGAAAGACGACGTTCTGCCGCTACCTCGTCGACGAGGCGGCAGCGTGCATGAGGACGGCATACGTCGACTGCGACACCGGGCAGTCCCGGCTTGGCCCTCCGACGACCGAGGGGATGGCGCTCTACCCCGGTCCATCGAAGCCCTGCCTCCGGTTCGTCGGTTCGACGTCGCCGGGCGGCCACTTCGTCCAGACCATCACGGGAGCGAAACGCCTCGTCGAGAAAGCAGCCGAACGTGGGGCCCGCACCACCGTCATCGACTCGCCCGGGCTCGTCGCCGGCGGGGTGGGCATTGAGTTCCAGTTGCAGATGATCGACCTCCTCCGCCCCACCCGCATCGTCGCCCTCCAGCGCGGGCGGGAGCTCGAACGGCTGCTCGCGAACTTCGCCCGGCACCCAGGGGTTGTGATCCACCGCCTTCCGGTCTCGCCTGCGGTCGTCACCCGGCCCGCCGCCGGACGGCGGCGCTACCGCGAGGAGCAGTTCGCATCCTATTTTGCCGACGCGAAGTCGCAGGAAGTCTCGCTCCGGCAGCTCGGGCTCCAGGGCAGGGTGCCCGACATGAGGGATCCCCGCGGGGCCGCCGGAAGACTGGTCTCCTTAAACGACGCCGAGAACTTCGTCCTCGCCCTCGGCATCGTCGAAGACCTGCACCCCGGAAGGCGCCTGCTTGAGGTTGTTGCCCCGCCCTTCGACCCGGCCGCGGTCGCATCGGTCCGGTTCGGATCGATCTCCCTGGACCTCGGGGCGGCTCCGGGGTCGATGGAGTCGCGCCGGCCCTGACCCTCACGCCCCGATGAGCGAGAGGAAGACCACGTATACGGCTGTCTGGGCGAGGGTGAGCGGGATGCCGACCCGCGCAAACTCGGCGAACGTCAGCGTCTCGCCGTCCCTCTCCGCGCCCTGGATGACGATGACGTTGCTGGCCGCCCCGAGGATCAGCATATTTCCGGCGATGGTGCTGCCGGCCGCAAGCGCCATCATCCCGACGGTGGATGTCCCGAGGTGCGAGAGCGCGGGGAGGGAGAGGGCGACGAAGGGGACGTTCGAGACGAACTGGGAGACGATGACGCCCAGCACGACGATGACCGGGACGGCGCCGAGATCAAGGGAACTCTCTTCGATGAGCGGCTGGATGAACCCGGACTGCCAGACACTCGCCATAAGGACGAAGAGGGCGGCGAAGAAGACCAGGGTCGGCCAGTCGATCCTGCGGAGGATCTCGCACCGCCGCCTGCTCCCGGCGAGGACGGGTATGGCCGCAACGACCGCGATCCAGGTCAGCCGGATATCGATCTGTGGGACGAGCATGACCACGGCGACCCTGGCGGCGATCAGGAGGACGAGCAGGATGAGCGAGAATCGCGAGAGGGCCGCAAGTTCGGGGTCACGGATCTCCTCCTCGCGGTGGACCAGCGGTGTGGGGTGGAGTTCGCCCGGAAACGCCCGGCAGAGGAAGACGTAGGTGAGCAGGAGCGAGATTGCCGTCGGGACGGCCAGGTAGAGCGGGAACGTAATGAACGGGTTCTCGATCCCGCCCGAGAGCGCGATAAGGAGGTTCTGCGGGTTTCCGATGGGGCTTGCGACGCTCCCCGTCGTGACGGCGAATGCAAGCGTAAGAAGCAGGAGTTTTGGGGAGATGCCGTGCCGCCGGGCGAAGTAGAGCATCAGCGGGGTGCCGACGACCGCGAGCGTGTCGTTCATCAGGAGCGCCGAGAGCACGCCTGCTCCGGCGAGGATGAGAACGAGCAGGTGCCGGACCGACCCCGCCCGCGAAAAGAGGCGAAAGGAGAGGTGATAGAGGTAGCCGCTCGCCGCAAGCGCTTCTCCGATCACGAACATGAAGAAGAGGAAGAGCATCACGTCGAGGTTGACGGACGCAAGCGCATCGAGTGGCGTGATCGATCCCGTCGCGAGGACCACGAGCGCGCCGAGGAGCATCACCTGCCAGATGCGGAAGTTGACGTTCCCGATCTTTCGGACCGCGATCAGGAGGAAGACGATGACAAGAACGACGAGGGGGATGAGTGTGCCCATGGTACCGCCGGCAAGGGACTGCGCTTACCGAGAGCGTTTGCTTTGTATCCGAAAAAAGGATCGTGCGGCCGGAAAGCCGCCTCAGCCTTCCAGCCCGACGGTATAGTTGATGACGCTTTCACAGATGTCGCCGGAGTATTCTCCGATCCGCCGGATACTGTCTGTGATCTGCCTCATCGGGATCGCCGCCACCGCCTCGAACCGGAGCACCCGGGTATCGATCTCCCGGGTTTTCTCCTCGAGGTCGCGCACCCCCTGCAGCGTCTCGTTGGCCTTCCTGATGTCCCCCGTATGGAACGCTTCCATGCTCCAGGAAAAGATCTGCAGGGCAAGCGCGCTCGCTTCGTCCATGAGGTCGAGCGTCGCCGCCTCGACCTCGCGGTCGATCAGGGCGAGGGCGTTATGCGCCACCCGGGTGGCGTGGTCGGCTATCCGCTCGATGATCCTGCTGACCTGAAGGTAGTGCGCCGCCTGGTTTACCGGGATGCCCATCCGGCGCGAGAGCGTGGCGTCGCTTATGATGAGGTTATCCTGCCGCGCAACCAGCCAGTGCAGCCGGTCGACTTCCGTATCCCGCCCGACGACATCCCCGGCAAGAGCCGCGTCGCGTCCTCTTACCACAGCCATCGCATCCTGCTGCATGCCCCGCGCGAGAAGGTGCATCCGCTTGATGGTGTTCTCAAACGGCATCTCTGCGGGGTTGAGGAGATCCTTGATCGTTATCGAGGACTCCGTTTCGCCGACCACCTCCTGCCCGATCGCCATCTGGGTGAACTCCCTGACCAGTTGCAGGATGAACGGCGGCAACCGTCCCTTCGATTCAAGGCGGATGACCGCAAAGCCCGCGATATACGCCCCTATGAGGAGACGGAGCAGGTCGGTGCGGTCCGTCGCGGCACCGACCTCGAAGACCCTGGTCCGCTGGGCCGTCTCTCCGCTGATCTTCGGGGTGACCAGAAGCGAGCCGTCGGGCTGCACGATCAGCCCCACCGGATCGTTCTTCTGGATGTTCGCGGACCTGATCCACTGTTTCGGCAGGGATACGATGTATGACGAACCGCCGGTGATCTGAACTTTCCTGATCTCCATGGGTTGGTACGCGTTGGCACCGTCAGGGTATATGCATTCTCTGTAGTATATACGCTACCGGAGTTTATTGTGGGTGAATATACTCATATAGTCCTCTTCGGGAACACCTATCCGCCCGGTATACTCACGCAATAAGCACCTGGCCCGGATCGGCAGAGTGCCCGGGGGACGGGCACGCCAGGAAGAAGCTGGGGCCCGAGCAGGCACCATGAACCCCCTTTCGGGCGGGAGCATGCCGCTCAACGGGGAGATTGGATCTGATCACCCCATGATGGAGGACCCGCACAACATCCCCCGGTGCATCGACTACGTGATGATCGCACGCTACCTGGAACGCTGTGCCGATCACGCCTGCGATACCACCGGTGAGCGGGTAGTAGTGAAGTGATACGGCACAGGCCGCTAACTCCACATGAGCCACGAGATCCAGAGAAGCAGAACGATCAGCAGCACGATCAGTGCGACCGACCATGTCACGTATCGCTTTGCGACATTCTGGTCGCGGGTATCCCGGGGCTTGATCTTCAGCACGGTCACGGCGACGAGCGCGCCCGCTATCAGTCCGACAACCTGCCCGGCCACCAGCAGCGCAGTAGTGATCATGCTCATGGGCTGGAGCACCAGAACAAGGCCGGCCACCACCGTCGGCGGGATGATGGCGGCAGCGATGGCGACGCCGGCGATCACCTCCGAAGTGCCCCGGTTGAATGCCACCACCGCCGCGAACCCGAGGAGCACCGCCATTATCGTGTAGATGGGGTTCACCACGAGGCGCGTGGCGATCTCGTCGGTCAATCCGAGCGGTATGACGAGGTTGATGAGAAAGGTGGCGACTGCGGAGAGGACGAGGACACCCAGGAGCAGCGCCGCAAGCACGCCGAGGCAACGCAGGGCGTTCTCGATCTTGCCGAGAGCGGCATAGACGGAGAACCCGTAGATCGGGCCCATGATCGGGGAGAGGAGCATCGCCCCGATGATGATCGTCTGGTTATCGAGGAGCAGGCCGGAGAGCGCCACCAGCCCGGCGATGGACGTCAACGACAACTTTTCCAGATCCAGGGTCCCATAATCCTTAACGGTGTCGAGCAGTTTCTCGACCGGCGTCTTCTCTTCCTTTTTTTCGACCTTCTTCTCGGCACGTTTCAGGAGCGACGAGATGACGAACTCCGGTGTCGATACCTCGATTATGTTCTCGTTGTAGCGCAGGTCCAGTACGGCCTGGATCTTCTCGATCAGGTCGTCGAGGTTCTCCTCCGGCGTGTATATGGTGATCTGGTAGATGTCCTGAACGAGCGATATCGTATAATGGAGGCCTTCAAGAACCTCTTCTATCTTTTCATGCCCGTCTTCCCGGACGTGCACAACGATCTTTTTCATGATTGGATCCGCACACTTCCAGAGGGTGTGGCCCTCTGATCGGGTACTGCCCGATCAACCGAGCGATACCTTATTCGACGACTCTGTGACTCCCGATGCGCTCTCTGCCGCTTGCGGGCTTTGTGTGAAATCTCGCTTAACAAACCCACTGAATCAGTGCTCCATGGCGCGGCAGCGCGGGCGTTGTAGGGTGGAAAAAATATCGGCACAGCAGCTCCCGTCTCGCCATTTATGGCATCTCCGCCGTCCACAGGCGCGACCCCGGCAACGGTACTGTCCACGGATAGTGTAATGGCGGGAAGTGAATTTAAAGTTTCCCGGACACGCAGGAGAAGCGGCGATCCGGTATCGGTTCGTCCGACCGGAGGCGGGGGAGGGCCGCCGTGCTGCCGGACCGCAAGGAGGCAGCGCAAACGGTGCGCCGTGCTGAAGGGACATACCTGCCGGTCAACAGGAATCCTGAAGAATGGAAGTTAGAGAGAAGAGGACACACTGAAAAGACGACGTCAAGGGGGGAAGTGTCTTACGTGGATCCAAATCTCTCTAGGGCTATTTAGTCCATATTGATATTTAACAGTTTCCATTTATCGAAAAGTAGAAAATAAAGGTTTTGGCCGGTTGCCCGGGAGTTTAAGGATTACCGTGCAGGAGTCGTCGCAGCTCTCGCTTCTCGTGGTTCCGGTCCCTCTACGACCGGGTTATCCGGGTGCGTGACCCATTCGGTGAACGATCCCTCATAGATCCGAACATTGGGGTAGAGATAGAACCACTTCAAGAGGACGAATTCGTTTGTAGCTTCCCGACCGGTCCCGCACGAGCAGATGACGGTCTTGCTCCGGTCGACGCCGTGATCTTCCAGGATCATGTCGAGTTCATCGTTCGATTTGAGCAGCGCCGGGTTATTCTCGTCCATCATGCTCTTCCAGGGCAGATTGACGGCACCCGGGATATGCCCGGCCTTCCGCCAGGGTCCTTTTCCTTCGTACACCTTTGCCGGGCGTGCATCGAGCACGACCACATCGTCGTTGTCCTTGATCTGCCGGAACTCCTCGTACCCGATGGGGTAGTCATCCCGAACCTCGACGGTGAAGCCGGACGGCTCGACCGCGGGGTAGTCCTGCGAGAGTTCGCCTCCCTCGTTCTTCCACGTGTCAATCCCGCCGTCGAGGAGGTATACGCGGTTGTGGCCGTACTTCGCCAGGGTGTAGGCCATCATCGTCTGCCCGAGCCCGTCGCCCGCGCCGGAAAACGCGCCCTTTCCGGTGTAGACGACGACCGGAGAGTCAGCCTCGATACCCGCACGCCGGAACGATTCCTGCAGGCAGGCGTTCGGGCTGTACGACCCCGGGAAGCCGCGGTTGGATACCCGCAGGACCCCTTCCGTCAGGTAGGTGGCACCCGGGATGTGCTCCTGGATGTAGTCGTGAATGTTTGGCTGGACGTCGACGATCGTCAGGTTGTCATCGTGCAGGTGGTTGGCCAGCCAGGCTGCATTCACAAGTTTGACCTTCCCGTCGCCGCGGGGGTACGGGAAGTTTTCCCGGTCGGTCCGCGCCTGGAGACGGTCCATGCCGCCTCGGGTGAACATCTTCTCTTCCATTTTCCCTCACCTCATAGTGCGTATTCTCACCGAACGATCGGTGAGCCTGGCCCCATTGCGGGCTTGAGACAACATATACCTTGTGCAGGATCGGGTGGAGGGTGGGGCACACCCGAATCTACGCTTGTGGAGATCAGAACCGCTACACCGCCAAGCCCGGCGGTGCACGTCCCGGTCAACGAAACAAGAATCTCCCGGCTTTAGCCGTGGAGAGTGTCAAAAAATCACATGTCACATAGTCGCGGAGCGTGGGAAAGCCCGTCCCCCTACCACACCCGGCACTGCCCGCCCCCGCGCTTCGCGAAGTACTGCTGGTGGTAATCCTCGGCCCGCCAGAACGTTCCTGCGGGCTCGATGCCGGTGACGATGGGGCGGCGGAACCTCCCTGAGCGGTCCATCTCCCCCTTTGAGGCCCGGGCCTCCTTCTCCTGCTCCGGGGTGTGGAAAAAGATGGCCGACCGGTACTGCGTCCCGATATCGGGCCCCTGCCGGTTGGGCGTGGTTGGGTCGTGGATGTTCCAGAAGACGTCGAGGAGCTCCCGGTACGAGGTTTTATCGGGATCATAGGTCACCTGCACGACTTCCGCGTGCCCGGTCCTCCCGCTGCAGACCTCGGGGTAGGTCGGGTTCTCGGTGGTGCCCCCCATGAACCCCACCGCCGTATCCACGACGCCCGGCACGTGCCGGAACGTCTCCTCGACGCCCCAGAAACATCCTGCGCCGAAGGTGGCGCGCTCGAGGCTCTTCTCCGGTGCCATGAGAGATCTGCCAGGAGGGGGATCTGTGAAAAAGGTGTCGACGTCCCCCCCCGGGGGCATACCCTTATCCCCGGCCGGTGCCACGTACTCTCATGGCCTTTGAATCGGAAGCCGTAGAGATGGTCGCCCGGCTGATGGCGCTCTCTGCCCGCACCGCCCCGAAGGCACGGGGCACCGACGTCATCAAGACGATGATCGTCACCGGAGAGGAGAAGACGGTGCTCGCGGAGGCGATGCGGGAGTACGGCGAGAAGCACGACGTGGGGTTCTTCATCAGGGATGCGGGCAACGTCGCGGCAAGCGACGCCTGCCTCCTCATCGGGTCGATGCTTGCCGACGCCGTGGGCCTTGACTGCGGCGGGTGCGGCTACGCCACCTGTGCGGAGATGCTCGACGCCCAGCGCGAGGTAAACCCGCCGGCAACGCCGTTCCGGGGCCCGAACTGCGTCGTCAGGATGGCGGATCTCGGGATCGCGGTCGGTTCCGCGGTGAAGACCGCGAGCATCCACAACGTCGACAACCGGGTTATGTACTCGGTCGGTGTCGGGGCGCTCTCGCTTGGGTGGCTGGAGGGCTGCGGCGTCGCCTACGGGATCCCGCTCCGGGCATCGGGAAAGGATATCTTCTTTGACCGTACACGCTAATCGGGTTATCAGCATGCCTATTATGAAGATCCGGGGCGGGGACCTCGACCTCGTCGAATACGAGTTCTCCTCCTTCTCCCCCGGCGAGAATATCCGGCTGTGCGGCCTTAAGAAGGACTACCAGCTTGCACCGGTGCTCGGCACCGTTGTTGTCCGTGCTCCTGCACGGATCCACCTTACCGTGCTCGATATGAACCGGTTCTCCCCGGACCGTCCCGGCGGGGGCGGCATCGGGTTTGCCATCGGGGTCTACTGCACCGCCGAGGTCGAGTGCACGGCATCGGGAGTCGAGATCGACTACACTCGCGAACCGATCCTCCGCCACTTCGTGGAGGCGTTCAGGCAGGTCGTCGGCTATAAGGGCGGCTTTAAGATCCGTGCCCGCGACCACCAGTACGAGCACGTGGGGCTCGGGTCGACGAGCACCATCCTGATCGCGGTCGCGAACGCCCTCAACGTCGCCGTGGGTTCGCCGCTGACCCCTGATGAGCTCCGCCTGCTCCTCGGCTGCAACTTCGTCGAGGAGACGGAGGCCGGGAGCGTCGCGTTCGGGTTCGAGACCGGTGTCGGGCCTGCCGCGAGCCTCTACGGGGGCATGGCGGTGATGGGCGACGAACTGACGCTCATCTACCGGCACGCCTTCGCCGGGGGCAAGAACGTCTACATCGCCATCCCGTCCTCGGACATCTCTTCGGCGGGAGAGAAGGAGTTCGACCTCCTGATGAACAAGGCCCGGACGCTCGATTACCGCGACCGCGAGCTGAAGTCCTACCTCATCATGATGGACCTCATCCCGGCGCTGGAGCGCGGGGATCTCGCGAAGGCCGGCGACGTCATCTGGGAGATCGAGTTTCGGGGCTCGAAGCGCGCCGAGGTGGAGCACCACGGGTTTGAGATCTACCGCTACATGGCGGCGCTCCGGGACGCCGGCCTCGAGTTCGTCGGCATGAGTTCGGTCGGCCCGTCGATCGCGGTCATTACGGGCCGGCCCGAGGAGGAAGTTACGGCGATTTTGGAAAAGGCCGGCCTCCGGGTCGCGATTGCTACGACGGTCGATAACGAGGGGCTGAAGATCCGGGTGGAAGAGAGGGCGTGAGGGGCGGGGCCACCTGCAGGAAGGATATCCCCCGGCCCGCCAGCATTTAGAATTCTTGCGCGAACTGTCGGAGCGCGTAAAAAAGGAAGGGTGTAAGAACCCCGCCTAGGGATCATGCAGGTTAGATGCTCTCGATGATCTTCTGCACCATAGCGATCAGGGCGTCTGCCTCCTCGGTTGGTATCTTCTTTCCCCTCTGCGCCTTCACCTGGTTGATGAAGGCGTTGAGCTGGTTGACCGCTGTACGTTCATTTCCCTTGTTGAGCTTCTCAATCGCGTTGTCCAGTTTGGACGTGAGGCCGTTCTCGATCCCGCTCGATAGTTCGAGGCTCTCCACCCGGGTGATCAGATCGGTTGTCGCTTCGGCGGGCGTCTGCACGGTGACGGTTGTGGTCCCGGTGCCCGAAGCGCCTTCGCTGTCCGTCACCGTCAGGGTGATCGTACAGGTTCCGGGCGCGGTGTAGGTGTGCGAACCACTAACGGTCCCCGTAGCCTCGTCCACCGTTCCTTCGCTCGTTGCCCCGTCACCCCAGGTCCAGGTTGCGGTGTGGGTGTCGCCCGCATCCGGGTCGGTGAACGTACCGGTAACCTGGATCAGGCTTCCCGGGAGTTGGGGGTCTGTGGGCGCCGTCACCGCCGTGACCTCGGGGGGGTTGTTCGCGGCTTCAGTCACGGTGATGGTCACGGTTGCTACATCTGAGTAGAGTTCGCCGTCGAATGCTTTGTAGGTGAAGGTGTCGATGCCGCTCCATCCGGCGTTTGGCGTGTAGGTGAACGAGCCGTCTGTGTTCAGCGTCAGACTTCCGTGCGAGACACTGCTCTCCAGCACAGCGGTCAGGTCATCGCCGTCCGGGTCATCATCGTTTGCGAGCACTCCAGGGGCAGGCTCAGTATGAGTGGTATCCTGCTCTAGGGTGCAGGCATCACCGGCGGCAACCGGGGGATGGTTCACCGCGGTGACCGTGATGGTCACGGTTGCTGTGGCGGATTCGAGTTCTCCGTCGGACGCTCTGTAGGTGAAGGAATCCGTCCCTGCAAAGTCTGTGTCGGGTGTGTACACAAACGACCCGTCAGGGTTGAGCGTCAACGTGCCGTGTGAGACGCCGTCAACCAGAACTGCCGTGAGCGTATCAGCATCTGGGTCGTCATCGTTCGCAAGCACCCCAGGAGCATTGACCGAGAGCGTGACGCCTTCGTCGGTGGCGTAGGTGTCGTCAACGGTTATCGGCGCCTCATTGACCGGATTCACGGTGATGGTCACAGTTGCCGTTGCAGATCCGAGCGTCCCGTCGTTGGCTGTATAGGTGAACGAGTCCGTCCCGGAAAATCCGCTCTCGGGCGTGTAGATAAACGACCCGTCCGGGTTCAGGGTGAGAGTGCCGTGGCCCGGGCCAGCATCGAGTGCTGCGGTGAGTGCATCCCCATCGGGGTCGTCATCGTTTGCGAGCACGCCTGGTGCGGATACCGTCAGTGTCGTGCCCTCATCGGTGGTGTAGTTATCATCAACGGCTACCGGCGCCTCGTTGACTGCGTTGACGGTGATCGTCACTGTGGCAACGTTCGAGGCGAGAAGGCTATCGTTTGCCGTGTAGGTGAAGGTGTCGTTGCCACTCCACCCGGCGTTCGGTGTGTAGGTGAACGAGCCATCGGGGTTGAACGTCAGTGTGCCGTTCGTGACACCGACCACCAGAACGGCAGTGAGCATATCGCCGTCCGGATCGCCATCGTTCGCGAGCACGCCCGGAGCTGTGATAGTGAGGGGAATGTTCTCGTCTGTCACGTAGGTGTCGTCAGCAGCTGTCGGCGCTTCATTAACTGCGTTGACGGTGATCGTCACGGTTGCTGTGTTCGAGGCGAGGAGACTGTCGTTTGCCGCGTAGGTGAACGTGTCGTTGCCACTCCACCCGGGGTTCGGTGTATACGCGAACGAGCCGTCGGGGTTGAGCGCCAGAGTGCCGTTTGTGGTGCTGGCCACCAGGCTCGCCGTGAGTGTATCGCCATCGGGGTCGTTATCGTTCTCGAGCACTCCGGGAGCGGCAACAGTGAGAAGCGTATCTTCGTCTGTCGTGTAGGTGTCGTCTCCCGCGATCGGGGCACGGTTCCCTGCATTCACGGTAAACCTATCGGTAAGAGTTGCGGACTGATTGCTCGGATTGGTCACCATCACGTTCCAGGGCCCCACGGCAGCGCCGGTCAGGTCCAGCGTGCAGGTGATCTGTGTTGGGGAGACGACGGAAACATTGGTCGCTACAATGTCCGGTTCTCCGGTCCGGGTGAGTTTCACGGTTGCGCCGTCGACAAACCCGGTGCCGGAGAGGTCGGTGATACTCACCGGGCCGGTGTTGGGTCCGGCGTCGGGAGTGATCCCGGTGACGGTCAGTGCGGGAGTAACTATCACTTCAGCCGTCCCGGAAACCTCCCCCGCAGTGGCTGTGACCGTCGTGGAACCTTCCGCGGTTGCCGTGAAGAGGCCTGTCGCGTCGATGGTTCCTACGGTATCATTCGTGCTGGACCAGACGATCTCCCCGGCAGGTATGGGATTCCCGTACTGGTCATACCCGGTTGCCGTGAATTGCCGGGTCGCCCCTACGTCAAGGGTTGCTTCGGCCGGTGATACATCAATGCGGGTGAGAACGGGGGGCGCTGGCTCGAAATTGGCGATGAGCGCCGTGTTCTGGGCTGGCATGGCATAGTCGAAGTTTGGCTCGGAACTTACTGGAGTTCCTGTCGCATTTGTCCAGTTGATGAACACCCAGCCTTCATTGGGTGTCGCTGTGATGGAAACCGTGGCTCCAGCTGCATAGGTCCCGGCGCCGGTGACGGTGCCGCTCCCGTCAGGGTTCACGGCGAGGTCAAGGGTGTAAGTCGGCAACGGATTTTGCGGTTTATAATAGGCGTACACTCCTCTGTCTAACAGCGTCTGGATGTCATTCATCGCGGCGGATCCCGGGGTGAGGTCGAGGTAGTTGTAATGTAGGTACACATAGTCACGCGAGCCGAGCCCGCTGTTGGCAACCAGTGGGCTGATGTCGCTGATCTGGTTGTACCCAAGGTAAAGACTCCCCAGGTTTGTCAGGCCGGCAAGGGGGCCGAGGTCGCTGATCTGGTTGCCACTAAGGTAAAGATGTTGCAGATTTGTCAGGTCGGCAAGGGGGCCGAGGTCGCTGATCTGGTTGTACCCAAGGTCAAGACTCCCCAGGTTTGTCAGGCCGGCAAGGGGGCCGAGGTCGCTGATCTGGTTGTGATCAAGGTCAAGAGTCTGCAGATTTGTCAGGTCGGCAAGGGGGCCGAGGTCGCTGATCTGGTTGGACTCAAGGAAAAGCATCTGCAAGTTTGTCATGCCGGCAAGTGGGCTGAGGTTGCTGATCTGGTTATTATAAAGGAAAAGCGTCTGCAAGTTTGTCAGACCGGTAAGGGGGCTGAGGTCGCTGATCTGGTTATTATGAAGGGAAAGATCCTGCAGGTTTGTCAGACCGGTAAGGGGGCTGAGGTCGCTGATCTGGTTATTATGAAGGGAAAGATCCTGCAGGTTTGCCAGGCCGGTAAGGGGGCCGAGGTCGCTGATCTGGTTGGTATAAAGGTCAAGAGTCTGCAGGTTCATCAGGCCGGCAAGGGGGCCGAGGTCGCTGATCTGGTTGCCACTAAGGTAAAGATGTTGCAGATTTGTCAGGTCGGCAAGGGGGCCGAGGTCGCTGATCTGGTTGCCAGCAAGGTCAAGATCCCTCAGATTTGTCAGACCAGCAAGGGGGCTGAGGTCGCTGATCTGGTTGACACCAAGGCCAAGATGCTGCAGGCTTGTCAGGCCGGTAAGGGGGCTGAGATCGCTGATCTGGTTGTGATCAAGGAAAAGCGTCTGCAAGTTTGTCAGGCCGGCAAGGGGACCGAGGTCGCTGATCTGGAAGTTGTACCGAAGGTTAAGTCCCTGCAGGTTGGTCGCATATTCCAGCCCCGATAGATCGCTGATTCCTCTCCAGTCTGCATTTAGAGTATCAAGCCCGGCCATATCCTCAGCCGTAATATCCCCCACGGGCTTACCCAGCGCTTCGCGCACTGCAGCCTCGAGGCCGGGATCGTTGAACGTTACAACCTCACTCACCGCCACGACGGCAAATCCATCTGACAGGATATCGTACCGTTCATCAGGATTCGTCACCACCACGTTCCAGGGCCCCACAGCGGCTCCGGTCAGGTCCAGCGTGCAGGTGATCTGTGTTGAAGAGAGAATGGAAACATTCGTTGCCACGATATCTGCTTCTTCCGCCCGGGTGAGCTTCACGGTTGCGCCGTCGACAAACCCGGTGCCGGAGAGATCGGTGATGCTCACCGGGCCGTTGTTGGTGCTGGAGTTGGGAGCAATCCCGGTGACGGTCAGTGCGGGAGTAACTGCCACTTCAGCCGTCCCGGAAATCTCCGTCGCAGTGGCTGTGACCGTCGTGGAACCTTCTGCGGTTGCCGTGAAGAGGCCTGTCGCGTCGATGGTTCCTACGGTTGTATTATCACTTGACCAGGAAACATCGGTCCCGGGCATCTCATCTTCATACTGATCGTAGCAGGTGGCCACAAACGCTTGCGTGTCACCCATATCAAGGGTAACCGATGGAGGAGATACCGCAATGCGGGTTACTGCTGAGGCCGATGGATTCACGGTCGCCACAGTCTGTCCTGAAATGTCATCAGCAGACGCCGTCACCGTGGTGGATCCGGCGGTGAGTGCCGTAAACATCCCGTCTGATTCGATAGTTCCAACTGAGATGTTGCTACTTGACCAGGAAACGGTCACATCGGGTATCGTCTGGCCATATTGATCGTAACAGGTCGCAGTAAATTGCTGAGCGGTTCCGATCTCCAGTGCAGGGGATTCTGGCGTCACCGCGATGGATGTCAAGACCTGAGCTGCAGGAGTAACCGTTACATTCGCCTTGCCTGAGGTTCCGTTTGCTTCGGCAATGAGCTCCGTACTGCCTGCAGCCAGCGCGGTAAACAGACCGGACGCATCGATCGTCCCGACGGTGTCATTCGTGCTGGACCAGACGACCTCACCGGTAGGTAGGGGATTCTCGTACTGGTCATACCCGGTTGCCGTGAATTGCCGGGTCGCCCCTACGTCAAGGGTTGCTTCGGCCGGGGTTACCACAATCGATGTTAAAACCGCCGAAGCCGGATTGACCATTATAGATACTGTAGCAACGTTAGAACTCTGAGATCCAGCGTTTGCCGTATAGGTGAACGTGTCTATACCCGAGAATCCTGTATCAGGCATGTACGTGAACGAACCATCAGCGTTCAGGTCCAATTTACCGTTCGAAACATCGTCGACCAGGACTGCGGTGAGAGGATCGCCGTCGGGATCGTTATCGTTCGCAAGCACCCCGGGAGCATCGACCGAGAGCGTGACGCCTTCGTCGGCTGTATAGGTATCATTGGCCGCGACCGGGGCCTGATTCCCTGCAGTCACGGTGAACCCGTCCGCCAGGGTGACCGGCTGACCGCCGGGGTTCGCCACAACGACGTTCCAGGATCCTGTGGCTGCGCTGGTCAGGTCCAGCGTGCAGGTGATCTGCGTTGAAGAGAGAACGGAAACATTCGTTGCCACGATATCTGCTTCTTCCGCCCGGGTGAGCTTCACGGTTGCGCCGTCGATAAACCCGGTGCCGGAGAGGTCGGTGATGCTCACCGGGCCGTTGTTGGTGCTGGAGTTGGGAGCAATCCCGGTGATTGTCGGTATGGGGATGGGGGCGAACTTCTGGATGCGGTTATTACCACGATCGGCTACATAGACGTTACCAGCACTGTCCACGGCAACACTCCATGGAGACCAAAACTGTCCGTCACTATACCCAGATGACCCCCACATGGTGAGGAAGGTGCCGTCAGCGTCGAACTTCTGGATGCGGTAATTAGAGGTATCGGCTACATAGACGTTGCCAGCACGATCTACGGTAACACCCTGGGGGTACAGGAATTGTCCCTCATTCGCTCCCAATGATCCCAATGTGGTAAGGAAGGTGCCATCAGCATCGAACTTCTGGATGCGATGATTCCAGTTATCAACCACATAAACGTTATCGGCACTATCCACAGCAACGCCCCACGGCCGATCGAACTGCCCATCACCCGTTCCATACGAACCCCACTTGATGAGAAAGGCGCTACCGGTGAACTTCTGGATGCGGTTATTGCCAGCATCGGCCACGTAGATGTTGCCAACTGCATTCACGGCAATGCCAGCGGGCCAGGAAAAATTTCCATCGTCCGATCCCTTTGAACCCCACGCGGTGATGAATCTGCCAGAATCATCAAACTTCTGTACGCGGCTATTACCGTCATCAGTTACATAGACGTTGCCAGCAGTATCCACGGCAACAGCTTGGGGTCGCTGGAACTGTCCATCGTTGGTTCCAGACGAACCCCACATGGTGAGGAAGTTACCAGAACTGTCAAACTTCTGAATGCGGTCGTTGATGAGTTCGGCCACATAGACGTTATCAGCACTATCCACGGCAACGCCCCACGGCTGATCAAACTGCCCATCACCCGTTCCATACGAACCCCACTTCGCTACAAACACATACTCTTCCGCCGCCGCCACTGGCACTGCCAGCACGGCAATGAGCAGGAGCAGTACTCCTGCAATCGCGCTTTTACGCACTCTCATATTTCATACCTCATTCGGCAAAATTGCCCAACGGAGCCTCCGGTCGCCGGACTTCGTGCGTCCGCGTATTGCGGGAAGGGAACCCGCACCCTGCGAGCCTAGCTCCTCAGGCAGCCATGTTCATCTGCGTTTCACGTCTCGTCGAACGGATGGAGATCTGGATGGCAACAGTGGTGCGGCTGCGGCCCAAACTTATGGAGCCGTGGAGAGGGAGGTGTGATAACAGTGGTGACGGTCGATTGAGTAATGGAAACGCCTGTACTGGCAGAAGGTTGGTGAAAAGTATGGAAATTTGATGATATTCACAGTCGATTTCCCCTTGACCTATCCGTCCGATATGAGGACAGAGAAGGAAAATATATGTCGTGCTATATATATGTTTGCAAATACAATTTGATGAACTATAATATTGTGAAAATGGCCGACCTTCCTGCTTATTTGGGTGACACGGGCAGACCTTTCTCCTACAAATAATCTATCGCATAAGATTGGCAGAAATGGAAGCTCCAGGAAATCCGTTCGAGAGGCCAGAGGTCTGTCGGTCGATGGCACCTATGGCGAGTCTTGCGATCGAGGTCCGGCGATGGTGCAATCGAACCGGATACGCCGGCCTCAAGTTCGTCGGGATGAGTTCGGTCGGCCCGTCCATCGCGGTCATCACCGGCCGGCCGGAGGAGGAAGTTACGGCGATTTTGGAAAAGGCCGGCCTCCGGGTCGCCATCGCGACCGAGGTCGACAACGAGGGGCTGAAGATCCACCTGGAAGAGAGGGCGTGAGGGCCGGGCACCGGATTTCACAATTTTTGTTCTTTAGTGGTGCCGAGCCCAATTTTGTAGGAATTTGCCGGACTAAAAGAGAGTTAGGTATAGAATGAGAGTGAGACGTGCCCATATTTGTCGTTTGTCTCGCCTTCAGCTACTACAACACCGTCTGCCTTTAGGACAGTTTTCAACGTCCCTGAAGCGTAGTCATCCTTGCTCACGCCGACATACGCGCTATCGTCCTCGCCGAGGTTGATCTCTCTGTATCCATTGATGGAATAGGTTTTCGTGGTTGTTGTGCTTCCAACCGATGCATAGACCCGGGCATCCCCGCTGTACCAGATCTCAAGGATGAATTTCACATCGCCGGTGAGCTTCTTTGGGGAGGGACGTTCAAACGTCATACTTATTTCATCCCCGTATTCCAGATATCCGTAAATGAGCCCATTTCCGTCTCGCACGGGGACGCTTGAGACAGGACCCATTGATACAAAGTCCATCTTGTCGAAGTCCCGAGCATCGCACCCGCTCCCCATCTCCTGGTACGACTGATCTTTCCTTATATACAGGTCATCATCAGCGAATGTGACCGTCCGCATCAAATACCTGCCCTGACTCACTTTCGTGATCAGCCTGATGTCAGTTGCGTCGGCGTTCCTTAGTATTTTTCCCGCTGAATACTTCGGGACGTAGGCCGTTGGCTGTGCGGTTGGCGTGGCGGTGGGAGCCGCTGTCCGGATCACGGTTGATGTCGCCACTGTCGTGTGTGTCGGGGTTTCAGTCGGTGGGGTAGTTGAGGCTGCCACCGCTCCGGTTTTTTCTGATGTGGTCTCGATACAGCCGCAAACGAGGACCAGAGCGACAATAAGGACGAAATCAACGATAGGGGGTTTCATATGTGCAAAATTCAGTAATTGGAGTCAAAAACGTTTCGAATTGAGCATGGGGTTATATGAGGCCGTAATCACTGGAAAGAGAAATTTAAAAGTTTTCCAGAGATTTCTGGCCTGAAATGGGTGTTAATGGTAGACGATCTGGAGCACGGTTCACGACGCTATCGGAGGCATGGTTCTTGAATTGGGCGAAATAAACATTCGCACCTCACGCGACGGCATAGATCTCCCTCGAGGTCTCTTCCACCACCTGGCGGAAGATCGGGTTTCGCACCGCGGACAGTTCAACCAGATCGATCTTGCGGCCGAAGGCCCGGGCCAGGTCGTCGGCGAGACCGAAGTACGCCCGTGCATGCTCCACCGGGGTCATCGGCTCGAACTCGACGACAAAATCGATGTCGCTCGATGCCGGGTCGAACCGGTCCCCTGCCGCCGAACCGAAGATGCCGAGCCGTTTCACGCGGTGACGTGCCGCGATGCCGGCGAGATCGGGGATCCTTTCGCGGATGATGGGGTGCATCGGACTCCTCTATGAGAGGTATATTACAGAGGGAGCATTATCCCTTTCGGATAAACCGCCAAAGGCCGGTCCCCGGCTGTTCTCATTCATCCTGAGGCGGCAAACCCCGTTCAGATACTGTTCTTCCGGTAATCGTACTCCCCGCTTGCGATCCGCTCCATCACAACCTCGCCGATGACGCCGAGCCGGCTCCCGGAGAAATACCCCGACGACACGTTCGCCCCCCCGATCGCCGAGAGTAGGTACACCTTCCCCCGGGCGACGCCGAAGATCCGGGCGACGGGGCCTCTTGTGATCCGGACCATCTGCACCTTGTCGTAGTTCATCACGACGGTCTCGCGGTCGACGGCGCCGTTCACGAACGTGAAGAGGTCGGTGCCGGTACCGAACTCCGTGATCCGGTAGGAGACGTAGGTCGCGTAGAAGATCGCGAGGATGGCGAGCGCCGTTGCCAGGGGCAGCGCGTAGGGCAGCACCGTGCCGGCGACCCCGGTCAGGGCCGCCGTCTCGCGGTAGAGGTAGATAGAGGGGTAGGCCGTCGCCAGAGCGAGCGCGAGAGAGGCTAACGCGGCCCGGATCAGGAGGACGCTCCTCGCGCCCGCGGGCTGCCGCTCCCGGGCGTGCTCGGCCACGAACTCCGGCACCAGTTCTTCGAGAAGCCTCTGCTGCGTTGCATCGTCCTTCAAGAGGCAGAGGACGGGACGGAGGCTCTCCCCGCTCCCGGACGCGAGCCCCACCACCTCCGCCTCGATGCACGACCGGTGGAGGAGCCGGGCGATAAGAGTCCGCTTTACCCGGACGGCGTTGATCCGTGAGGCGTCAAACGAGGTCTTATATGTCCGGATCAGGCCGTGCTCCAGGTGTATCGTGTCGCCCCGGCGGTATACCCGGTAGTTGTAGTAATGGAATATCAGCGAGACCGACGGCGCCAGCTGGATGGTAAAGAACATCAGCAGGGAGACCAGCGCCGTACCGCCCGCTCCCGCTCCCGTTATCGTGGAGATGTAAAACTGAACGACGGAGTAAGCCAGAAACGCAAAACCGAAGACCGTCTGGTAGGTCGAGACGCTGAAGAGGCCGTGGACGATCACGTCCGCCGGGGAGAACGCGACCGGAGACCCGGCCGGCTCTTCTTCCACAACGGTTTCGTGGCCGTACAGCCGCTCTTCCATCCCGGCCCGTATCCCCTCCGCCACGTCCTGCCGGAACGTCAGGACGGCTTCCGGCACCGTGGCGCCGCTGCCCGAGTTGATGTTGACGAGCAGCCTCGACGTCCCGAAGACCCTGTTCAGGATTCCCCGGTTTACGTTCACCGATGCAACTTTCGCGTAGGGGAGCGTCTTCTTCATCTTGAAGAGGGTGTTCCTCTCCACCACCACATCTCGTTCGTTGAACTGGATGGTCGTCCGGCTCCACTGCCGGTAGTTGAAGAGCACCAGCGCGACGAAGAGGATCGCGATTACGGCCGGTAGAGCACCCCTGCCGAGTTGCGTGGCGAGGACGGCCAGCACCACGATTGCCGAGAGCGAACGCTCCACGATGATGCTCGGGTGGCACCGGATCTTCTCGCCCGGGCGGGCGGGGGTATCCGCAGCCGTCCCGGTGCCGGCTGCATCGCTGCTGCAGCCCTCTCCCTCGCGGCCGGTCATTCGTCTGCAGCCCCCGGCCGGGGAATGGCGGTTGTTGGCATCCTCTCCCGGAGCATCCTTCCGATCAGGTTGTTGAGCCGGTCGGCCACCTTCTCCGCCTCGTCAACCTCCAGGTACCTGATCGTCGCCTCGCCTCCTGCCGTGGTTATGGTGACGTCCGCGAGGCCGAGGATGTTGTTTATCGGGCCTCTCGTGATCTCCACCTGGTGCACCCGCTCGATCGGCACCAGGGTGTGGCGTATGAAGAGGATTCCGCAACGCACGTCCACCCTGTCTTCGGTGATCCGGTAGCGGTACCGGGCGTAGAAGACCGGCGGGGCCGCTACTATGTAGACCAGGGCGATCCCCAGGGCGAGCAGGAAACCGTACCCGATAAGATCGTAGTAGGACCCCAGGAATCCCCCTGCGTAGGTCTTCGTGAGGATGTAGGCCACGAGCAGAACCGCATACCATACGGCGTAGTCGATGTACATCGAGAGCATGCACTTCCGGTTCAGCCGCCGGTAACCGTCCGCACCCGCCCCGGGTTCCGGCGATCCTTCGTCGGCCGGGGTCTGCCCGCTCACCGGGCCGGGAAACGACATGGTTATCCATTGCCGTTCTGCTCACTTCAACCTATGTCCGGGACGGTTTGCGTCCCCGCATCGCCGGAAACTCTCCGGCGGAAAAAAAGATATCGGCCGACTTCAGAAGTCGGTCATGATCCTGAACTGGTCGATCTCTTCGGTGCTCAGTTCCTCGAGGAACTCTTCGGCCGCGTGCTGGATGTTCTTGCTCGCGGTGATGGCCCGGCCGACGACCAGGATGTCGGCGCCTGCCTTCCTCGCGTCCTTCACGACGTTCTGCCGGATGCCGCCTGCCGTCGCGACCAGCAGCCGCTCGCCGCCGGCCTTCTTGATCGCCGGGATGTCTCCCCAGGCGTAGGCGGTATCCTCGACGTCGATGCCCCGGTGGAGCTCCACGACGTCAGGCTTCACCTTCAGCTGCTCGATGACGGCGACGGGGTTCTCGACGTTGAGCATGTCGATGACGGTGTAGATGCCGGTCTTGCGGGTGTCCTCGATCGCCTTCTCGATGGTGGAGATGGGCGCAAGGCCGGAGATCACGACGGCATCGGCGCCGGCGTCGGCGGTCATCCGGGCCTCGAGGTTGCCCGTGTCGAGCGTTTTGAGGTCGGCGACGATGAACGCGTTCGGGCGGCGTTCGCGGATCTCGGAGATGATCGAGAGGCCGAACTTCTTGATCAGGGGTGTGCCCGCCTCGATGATCAGGTGGTCGTTCTGGGGCAGTTGTTCGAGGACCTTCTGCATGTGGTTCCTGTCGACAAGGTCCATAGCGACCTGGAGGTACGGCGGGTCCCAGAGGCGCTGGACCTTGAATCCCATGACCGCGTGGGCCGCCCGGTCCTTCTCGTGCAGGAGCGTCTCGACGTCGGGGAACCGGTCGAGCGCCCGGCGGAGCGCGAGTTTCATCGCGCCGTAGTTGAACCGGTAGATCTTGTTGTAGTCCTGTGCCGTGGGGTGGACGAAGACGCTCGCCATGATGACGGTATCCTCGATGTCGATCCCCTCAAAGACGCCCTCCTCGACCGAGTCGGCGACGGCCTTCGCCACCGCGGCCTGGACGGGCCCGAACATCTGGTTCACCTGGTACTCTTTCTTTAAGGTGACCTTCGGGATGATCAGCGTCGAGGGCTTCGTCGGCAGGTTCGGCCTGACGACCGCGAGGAGCGGCGTGTGCCCCTTCGAGAGCTGCGAGATGGAGTTCGCAAACGCCTGTCCTACCGCGCCCTCTTTGTTTCCTATTAACAGATCGATGTGCGCAAGTTCTGCGCCATCTCCAACTAATGCTTCACCGATGAGATACATATGGGTGCCCTCAGATAGTGCTGAAATATTGGTGAAACAGGTATTAAAGACCTCCCGGTCAGATCGATAAAAATAAGCGCGAAACATCCGGTTCGAGAGGGGCAGGGAATAACGGCGTGTTCTGCCTGTGGTCGGATGCGCGCGTCTCCGGGGCGGGTTGCCGGGTTGTGCGTGCAGCAGTTCCCTGGCCCCCCTCTAAAACGGGGGAAGGTATAATCCGGTCCCGGTTCACTCACGCCCGATGTCGGAACTCTTCGTCCTCCAGACGCCGCTTGTTGAACTCGTCCTCCGGGCGGCGGTGATCTATTTCTTCCTCCTGCTCGTCATGCGGGTCATCGGCAGGCACGAGTTCGGGCAGCTGACGCCCTTTGACCTGATCCTCCTGCTGATCATATCCGAGAGCATCTCGGAAGCGCTCACCGCGGGCGATGACTCGCTCCTTGCCGGGTTGGTCAGCGCATCGACGCTCCTCGGCCTCTCGGTGCTCGTCTCCTTCGGGCAGTACAAAAGCCGGCGGATTCGCAGCATCGTCTCGCCGGAGGCGCTCAAGGTGATCGAGAACGGCAGGGTCATCGGAAAGAGCCTCAGGCGGGAACTGATGACCCGCGAGGACCTCATCGAGCGGCTCGCACTCTTCGAGTGCTCGAGCTCCGGGCGTCCCGTCCATCGCACTCCGGGCAAGGGGTATCGATGGGATTGAGAACGTGCGGGTGGCCTACATCGAGAGCGACGGCGACATATCGGCGCTCACCTACACCGAGAGCCGTCAGCACCGGGCGGCCGCGGCCGCAGAGGAGGAGAAGAAGTCGGAATGAACGTCGATACCCTCTGGTATCCGGTAAAAGTCATAAGAATGTGGGGTCGGTGAGATTTGAACTCACGATCGACGGGTCTCTCCGAACATGCATCAGTGCTCCAACGGGTCATCATTCGTTAGTCAGGAGACCCATTGTTCATCACGTGCAAAGACCGCTGGAGCCCGTCGCCATTCCGGACTAGGCCACGACCCCTGTCCTCTATATCTTTGACGGCCATGCAGTATAAGGGTTGCGCTGGAAAAAACCAGTAATCATATAACCGTACCGGCACCCATTTATATAGAATGGTTGAGGGCAGTTACGCGTGTGGGAACTCGCAGATACCCCTGCTCGGCATCACCATCGGTGAAATGCTGAACCGAATCGCAGCGGCGCACCCGGATAGCGATGCGCTCGTCTCCGTCCACCAGGATATCCGGTGGACGTACGCGGAATTTCTTGAGCGCGTCGATACCCTGGCACGCGCCCTCATGGCGCTCGACGTCGAGCGCGGAGACCGGGTCGCCATATGGGCGCTGAACTACGCGGAGTGGGTGCTCACCCAGTTCGCCACCGCAAAGATCGGCGCCATCATGGTGAACATCAACCCGGCATACCGGACCTACGAGTTCGAATACGCCATGAAGCAGTCGGAGGTCCAGACGCTCCTCATCCAGGGGCGGTTCAAGACCTCCGACTACGTCGGGATGTTCTACGAGACCTGCCCGGAGGCGTTCGAGGCGAAACCGGGCCGGATCAACAGCGATAAGTTCCCGTTCTTAAAGAACGTCGTCTTCCTTGGCGATATCCCCTACAACGGGATGTACACCTGGGACGACCTGATGGAGAAGGCCGACCTCATCAACCCCGAGGAACTCCGGGAGCGGGAGGCGTCGCTCGACTTCGACGACGCGGTCAACATCCAGTATACCAGCGGGACGACCGGGTTCCCGAAAGGCGTCGTCCTGACGCACCACAACATCCTGAACAACGGCTTCATCATCGGCGAAGGGATGAAGTTCACCCACGAGGACCGGCTCTGCATCCCGGTGCCGTTCTACCACTGTTTCGGGATGGTCCTCTCGAACATGGCGAGCGTCACCCACGGCGCTGCGATGGTGCTGCCGGCGCCCGTCTTCAACCCCGAGGCGGTCCTCAAGGCCATCCAGGACGAGCGGTGCACGGCGGTCCACGGCGTGCCGACGATGTTCATCGCGGAACTCTCCCACCCGGACTTCCCGAAGTACCGGCTGGATACGCTCCGCACCGGGATCATGGCCGGGTCGCCCTGCCCGACCGAGGTGATGCGGGAGGTCAACAAGAAGATGAACATGTCCGAGATCGTGATCGTCTACGGGCAGACGGAGACCTCGCCCGGCGTCACGATGACGACGACCGCCGACCCCCTGGAACGGCGCGTCTCGACAGTAGGCAAGCCCTTCCCCCACACCGAGATCAAGATCATCGATCCCTACACGAAGAAGATCCTCCCCCGCGGGGAGACCGGCGAGATCTGCGCCCGGGGCTACTGTGTGATGCGGTGTTACTACAACAACCCGAACGCCACCCGGGCGACGATCGACGAGCACGGCTGGAACCATACCGGCGACCTCGGGACGATGGACGAGGAGGACTACGTCAAGATCGTCGGCCGCCTGAAGGACATGGTGATCCGCGGCGGGGAGAACATCTACCCGCGCGAGATCGAGGAGTTCCTCCACAACCACCCGCAGATTGCCGACGCTTACGTGATCGGGGTGCCGGACCAGAAGTACGGCGAGGAACTGATGGCCTGGATCAAGCCCGACAACGGCGCGGTCCTGACGGAGGCAGAGGTGAAGGAGTTCTGCCGCGGCAGGATTGCGCATTTCAAGATCCCGCGCTACGTCAAGTTCGTCGACGACTTCCCGATGACGGTCTCGGGCAAGATCATGAAGTTCAAGATGCGCGAGATGGCGATCGAGGAGCTCGGGCTCGAGAGCGAGTCGAATATCGAGACGGCGTAATCACTTTTTTAAAAATAGGGTCAGGAGGCCTGCTCCGCCCGGTCGACGAGCGACCGGGCCGCGGCGGCGGCTTCGGAGACGATCTCCTCTTCTCCCGGCACCTCCCGCTCGTGCATCAGGATCCTTCCTCCGCAGAGGACGGTCATGACTGCGCCGCCGTTGCAGGCGTAGACGGCGTTCGAGTCGGCGTGGAAGAGCGGGGTGTTGCAGGCCGCCCGGGCGTCGAGGAGGACGATGTCGGCCGGCGCCCCCACGGTCAGGGTTCCGGGCCCGGTGCCGAGCGCCCGGGCGCCTGCCGCGGTCGCCATGCTGACGGCCTCGCCGGCGGGCAGAAGGGTCGGGGAGTTCCAGGCGAACTTCTGCAGGAGGGCGGCGAACTTCATCTCCTCGAGCATGTCGAGGTTGTTGTTCGAGGCGCAGCCGTCGGTCCCGAGGGCGATATTCGCCCCGTACTGTTTGAGCCAGTGGTAGGGCATCGCCCGGTTGACGGCGAGCTTCATGTTGCTCGCCGGGTTGTGGGAGGCGGAGACGCCGCGCTCCCCGAGGAGCCGGCACTCGGCCTCGTCGAGCCAGCAGCAGTGCGCGGCGACCGTCCGGGGGGTGAGGCAGCCGCATTCGTCGAGGAGGACTGCCGGGCGTTTGCCGAACTGCGCGACGCAGTCGATGACCTCCTTCTCGGTCTCGGAGAGGTGGACGTGGATGCCGATATCCTGCTCTTTTGCATATTCGCCGCACCAGGAGAGCCCCTCCTGGGAGACGGTGTAGATGGAGTGGGGGCCGACGGCCGCCTGGATCCGCGGGTTATTGAGCGATTTGATATGGGTGGTGAGGGCCTCCGTCGCCTTGATCTCGGCCTCCCGCTTCTCCTCCATCCCGAGGTCGATGAACCCGTAGGCGAACGTCGCCCGCATGCCCATCTCGTCGACCGCCGCTGCGGCCCGGTCCATGAAGAAGTACATGTCGTTGAACGCGACGGTGCCGCTCCTGATCATCTCGAGGCACGCGAGTTTTGTTCCCCGGTAGACGTCGTCGCCGGTGAGGTGGGCCTCGAGCGGCCAGATCTTCTGCGAGAGCCAGTCCTGCAGCAGCATGTCGTCCCCGTAGCCCCGCAGGAGGGTCATCGCGGCGTGGGTGTGGGTGTTGACCATGCCGGGCATGGCAAGCCGGTCGGAGCCGTCGATGACGATATCGGCGTCGATCGTCTTCCTCGCGTCCTCTCCAATACTCGCGATCAGGCCGGTCTCGTCGATCGCGATATCCACAGTCGATCCGTCGATGGTGACGCCGGCGATCAGGACCGATCGTTGGGCGCTAAAAATCTCGTTCATGCAAGTCGCTCCACAATAGTTTCAAGGATCTTCTCGGTCCTCCGGCAGTTTGCCCGGGAGGTTTCGAGGATGTGCTCGTAGGTCAGGATCTCTTCCCCGAGGCCGTTCGCGTAGTTGTCCACGGTGCAGACGGCGGCAAACCGCATCCCGAGCTCGAGGGCGAGCGTCGCTTCGCTTGCAACCGTCATCCCGACGATGTCGGCGACCTTTGCAAGCGCTTTCACCTCGGCGACGGTCTCGATCCGCGGTCCCCGGGTCTGGGCGTAGACGCCGCCCGTCCGGGCCTCCGGCACCAGTTGGGCAAGGGTGCGGACCAGGTCCGCGTCCAGTTCGGGCCGGACGTGGTCGATGGTGCACTCGTGGATGGACGGGATGTCGGTGACGCTTAAGTAGTCGGTCGGGATGACGATCGAGCCCGGCGGGATCTCGTGCTTCAGGGAGCCGGCGGAGCCGAACGCGACGATCTCGTCCACCCCGAGGATGGCGAGCGCGGCGAGGCACGCGGGGTAGTTGATCCGGTGCGGGGGGAGGTTGTGCTGGTGGCGCAGGAGGAGCGCGAAGGCTCCGGTGTGCACCTCCGCCTTCCCGTAGGGGGTGGCGACGGTCTGTTTCTCAAGCGCCGGCAGGTCGGCGAAGAGGAGGCTCGTGCCCCCGATGATCCCGAGCATCAGGCCAGCCCCCGGCCGGCCGGCATTACGGCGTACGCTTCTCCGTGCAACATTCCTGTCTATCGGGTCGTCGTCTAACGGGAAAACTCCATCTGTCCGGTGCGGAAGGATTTACGTCTCCGGCGACCACCAGAATATCATGGGCAGGTTTCTGGTGGTCGGCGAGGACGCCATCCGGAGCGGAACGTGCACGGATATCTACTTCCGGCGGGTTGTGGAGGTTATGGAACGGGACGGCGTCAACCCACACGTCACGATGGAGGTGACGGCATCGGCGCTCCCGGACCCGTGGGGAGTCTTCTGCGGGCTTGACGACGTCATCAACCTGCTCGAAGGCCTCCCGGTGGACGTGGACGCGATGCCGGAGGGCTCGATCTTCTACCCGAAGGAGCCGGTCCTCCGGGTATCCGGGCGCTACCGGGACTTCGCGGTCTACGAGACCGCTATCCTCGGGTTCATCTGCCACGCATCGGGCGTGGCGTCGGCGGCCGCCCACATGAAACTGGCTGCAGGAGGCCGGCCGGTCTTCTCTTTCGGGTCGCGCCGGCAGCACCCGGCGATCGCCGCGATGATCGAACGGGCGGCCTGGATCGGCGGGGCGGACGGGGCGAGCAACATCTGCGCGCCGGAGGGGATCCCGCTCGCGGGGACGATGCCGCACGCGTTCATCATGTGTTACCCGGGGCAGGAGGACGCCTGGTGCGCGTTTGCGCGCGATGCGGGCCCGGAGGTGCCCCGGGTCATGCTCGCGGACACCTTCTCGGACGAGAAGGTCGAGGCGGTCAGGGCGGCGGCGTGCGGGGCGGCGGCCGTCCGGCTGGATACGCCGCGGTCGCGCCGGGGGGACATGCGGGCGATCGCCGAGGAGGTGCGCTGGGAGCTCGATATCAATGGCTACCCGGACGTCCAGATCTTGCTCTCGGGCGGGCTCACCCGCGAGGAGGTCGCCGCCTACCGCGACATCGCCGACGCCTTCGGCATCGGGGGCGCGATTGCAAGCGCCCCGGTGGTCGACTTCTCGATGGACATCATCGAGGTCGACGGCCGGCCGTACGCGAAGCGCGGGAAGCGGAGCGGCGCAAAGCAGGTCTATGAAGGAGCCGGCGGCGGGCGGGTCACGCTGCCCCTCGCCGCCCCTGCGCCGGAGGGTGCGATACCGCTCCTTGCCCCCTGCATCAGGCGCGGTGCCGTCGTCGCCCGCCCGAACATGGAGGATGCGCGGGAACGGGTGCTCTCCCGCCTCCCGGCCCTTGCCGGGGAGGAATAGGGGGCCGGCCTGCCCCAATCCTTATTATGTGATCACGATCAACATTGTAGGGTAACAGGGGCCGATAGATCAGGGGGAGATCGCTACCTTGGCATGGTAGAGGCCGCGGGTTCAATTCCCGCTCGGTCCATGTTGTTCTTTTGGATGTTGTTTTCGCGGGTTGATTCTCGAGATTGCATCTTTTATTAGTGCATTGAGGAATTGGCTGATGCTGCCGGCGCGGTTTTTTGGGTGGTCGTGGACGTTGAGTGTGAGTGTTACGGTGATGTGGAGCCGTCTCACTGTACGATGCTCCCGGGACATTGTTGTGGATTATTTGATTCCGTTCGGTTGTGAGGATCCGCGCCGGGGCTCGAGTCGGTCATGGTCGGCCGAGGTCCCGAACAGGGAGAGAGGGTCAAGGCAGACGCCATGACCGGACGGGAGTGTGGTCTGCCGGTTGACGGTCTAAAACCGGAGTTCTCCCCACGAGTACCAGATCGTTTTAGGTATCATGATCTTTTCTGGCAACGCGCCCGCTAATATCAACATCTCCAGGTGAATCATCTGCTACAATTTTGGTTAGCATTGTCGAGATGTAGCTTTCCTGATCTTCCTCCTGGAACAGGATATGCGACGCCTGCATAGCGGCTTTATCAATTCTCCATTGTCTTTCCAGGATATGTGAGGCCGTATTTGAGATAATGAACGATTCGAGCGCCACCCCGGGATCGCCCAGGCGTCGCTCGATTTCTTTGATCGTTTCAAAAAATCTGATCTTCGGGTCGTCCTTGCTGAGATTGCGGACACCCTTGGGATCAACGAAAGCCACATGCTGCCTGCCCTTTGCTATCACCCACATGATGAAATCCGGGTGAAAGTTGCCTGCCTCAAAGAACCCCACACCACGACCTTTACTCAGGTTCCGGAGGAGGTACAGTTCTTTATGCTCAAAGAAACTACTTTCGGATTCGCAGAAGTTCTTCAAATCCTCTATAAACCGGCGCTCGCCAAGATTGAGCGGCACTGGACTGATTTCGATAATCTCCTTGAGAGGATTGTTCTTATCTAAGTAGAGTAGCGGCTGGTAGAGATGCTGCCCAAACCAAATGGCCTTCATGCCCCGGAACTCCCACGGCTGTAAGTTCCCTCCCTCAATGAGTGTCTTGAGTCCCCGGACCTTTTCAACGATCTCTTCCTGTGAGGTCTCAATGAGGATGCGATAGTGGGCATCCTCTGAACCTTCATGCAGGACCAGACTGGGATCATCTGCTGCAAGATCCTGGTATTCCAGATGCGACAATTCCCATTCATGCCTGCGGAATAGGTAATACCGCTTAGTGTACTTCTTGAGGAGTGCCAATGCGATCTCCTGCCATTGTTTGACTTTCTTAAAGGAATCAAACGATAACTCTTCCTCCGGGATCAGCAGTCGATACCAGCTCTGATCTGCCATCAATTCCTTGATTGCTTTCCTCGAAAGACTCAGGTTGTGCCAGCCGCGTTCATTTTTGAATCGATTTAGGTCGAAGAACAATTTGTCGAAGTCGAGGAAGGCAACATGTTTTGCTGATAAGTGTCCCACATCCACACTTCCCTCGTCATCACCTCCAATCGCACCGCTTGACCGTATCGCCTGAACTTTGGGGTACCAATTAAGGATAATCTGATTTTTCTGGATATACCTCGTAGCGGGGTCCTGGGGCTGACCTGGCGGAGCAAGCGTTGGAATCGGGCCGAATCTACGAAAAGCGTCACCGAACTCTGTACTCACGCCGCCGATTGTCTTCTTGATCCGAATGGTTTTGAGCTTCTGTGTTCCAAGGTTTTTGATCACAGGAAGCTGAAACTCAATGCGCTCGCCATTAGGGGGGAGGCCTTCTTCTTCCAGGAATTTGCGGAACTGCTCCATGTATTCGGCCTGTATGCCGAAGATGTTCAATGTCTCCAGTATGCCGAGATCTTTTGGCCGCATCATGCCATCTGGAAGCAGAATTCTTTGGCTGCGCTTGAGACTCATTCCGAAACCCTTCAACCTCACCCCACGACCAAAGAGCTGGATGATCTGAGCGCCCTCCTTTGCACCCACATGCATCAACCCCATGGTGCTCACTCGCCAGCTGTTCCATCCTTCGGTGAACTTTCTGGAACCTATCAGCAGGTTTATTGTCGAGTGTGGTTCGTTGATCTCGTGGAAGAGCGAACCTGAGAACTCGCGTTCTCCAGTTCTCAGACCATGCTTGCTGCACAGCTTGACCAACTTGGCGTCATCACCTACGTTGACCACACCAAAGGGATCGTTTTCACCCACACGAAGTGCAACCTCGCCGGTCACGCCCTTCAAATTTTCAATGTATAGTGCGCCACCGCCCGTTGCGTTGAACAGTACCGCTAATGTCTCATTGTATACCTGTTCAGGGGAAAGTCCCGCCATATTGAGGTAAACAAACCTTCCAGCGAAGAGGTTCTTCCCATCTCTGGTGATTAATCCCTGATTCAGAATGTGATTGATTTGCCGAATGCTCTCAGTGCGATCTGACACGTACTCCGAGAGGAAAGTAAGAATTTCAATAGTATCTGTAGCATCGCGAACTGCAAGTGCCTTGGTGACACTACTGCCTACAAAGATCCACAATGGCTTTTCGATGTTAAACGGCCTGAATATCAGTTCATGCTCTCTATACACTTTTTGTTGCTGGAAAAAAGCCAGCAGGCATCCAACGAGGTACATTTTCTGGCGGGTCCGTTGTGCCTCGCCTTCATTGGGACGGTCAATATTGAGGATCTGGTAGTCCTTTCCAAACCCATCTCTGTAGAAGTAGGGATATGAGTAGTTAAACAGGATGCTCCTGGCGTAGAGGTTGGTCAGACCGGTATCACCTTTCACCGCCTGCCCGAATGTGGCCGAGTACTCAAAGGAGAACCCTTTCTCACACAAGGCATTCCTAAAACGCAACCAGGTGCCGGTTTCACCACTTGATGCGCCACGATGCCCCTCATCAATCAGCACCAGGTTGTTACCTTCAAAGGCTTCCACCGCAACAGTTTTGTCGCCCATTTCATCCTTCAGCTTGTGGATATCAAGGATCTTGACGGCCTGGCCTGTGAATAAACTACGCCTGTTTTTATCAAACAACTCTGCATCGATGCCCGCTACCTGAAACTCGTTTAAATGCTGGAGGGAAAGACCTTCATTGGGTGTAAGGAGAAGAATGCGGTTTAGATCCCGCGTTCGGCCATGCTTTTGCAGATAGAACTGGTACTGAAGGATGTTGATATGCATCAGAAGCGTCTTGCCGCTGCCGGTGGCGCTCCAGTAGGCTACCTTGTTGAGCTGCGACCATGCTTCTGCTGTGATGTTGAAAGGCTCTATCTGATCGCCTCGGGCTTTGCCCTCGTTATAACTGTTGATCGTTTCGTTGACTGACGTGAGAAGAGCCTGCGGGTCTTGGAAGTAGCGGTCGAGGTAAATCTCCGTAAAGAGGAGCGTCAGGTACTGGAAGTATTTCCATACAATTGGCTCTTCTCCACGGGTGATCCGCCGCTCGTTCAGTCGCAGCGTGTGTGTGACGATGTTCTGGTCGTACTCAAGCAGTAATTCTGCCGGAAGTTCTGGAAGGCCAGGAAAGTGCTCAACAAGGACGTTGTGAAAGCGGTGAATATTGTTCTCATCCAATCCTTCGAGGCGTTCGTCACGCAAGTGTTCGGCCAGTTGCTCAAACTTCTCGACTCTGAACAGCCCAAGAACCCACTGGTTGAGCACCAGCTTCTTATCGAAGGAAAGCGAGGGGTGGCGCATTGTGGTTGAGGCCCCCCCTCTAGTACGAGAGTGCCCTTTCGCCATCACAACTCCCTCGTGTCAAACATGGATCGATGGAAGTCTTCTTCGATAAGGCGCACCTTCCAGAGGTCTTCCTGCGTCTTCAGGTTCTCTAGGTTGTTGTCGCCGTTGACGTAGATGAGGTCAAATGTAGATTCCCTTGAAGGCCGAACATGCGTGCTGAACCATTCGTTCAGAATCAGATTGTCCTGCTCGATGCCTTCGGTCGTCTCGCCACCAGGACGTTTCCGCCAGATAACAAGCGCCGTTCTGCCGTCAGGCATGACGCCGGTGACAGTGCGGAACCACCAAGGGCCTGCTTCATCCTGTTTGAGGGCGTCTTTGAGCCGCAGGCGATTCTCACTATCACGCTCGAACTCGGCGCTGAATGTCTGTGGTGCTGCGATATGCTGCTCAGTCAGGCCGATCAGATAGTTGAAGGTCTCCAGTAGGTCGATGTTCATCTCGCGGCTCTCGTCGCTGCCTGGGCGCTTCACCCTGAGTTTGTAGGCCATGGGGTCGATGAAAGCATGAGTGTTGAGCAGAGATTGACTGTCACGAGTCTCTACATCGAGCATGTAGCGGAGGAAATACTCCTCCTTAAACCCATCAGCTCCTTGGGCTTCGGTGAAGTCCAGCAAGGTTTGCTGCTCGGTATGACGGAACTCTAGATTATTGAGAGTGTCCTCGTAGGATTCGAGATGAATAATTTTAATACAGTGGCTTATGCCATCTCGTGATACTGGTTTTCCCTCTCGCCAGTCTCTTGAATACACCGCTTTCAGTACACGGGGTTTCATCACAGTGTCAAAGTATTCCGTGACTTCAATGAGGACATACTTCCTATCCCCGTGGTCATCGCGATTCAATTTGATTACAGCGTGCGCGGTGCTCCCTGTTCCACCAAAGCAATCGAGGATGATACTGTCTTCTTTTGCGGCATGGACGACGAACCGTGATACAAAATCGGCGTGTTTAGGTGAGAGAAAAACGCCAGATCTCCCGAACATTGCGGATGTTTGCTTTTCACCATCAGAGTAATCCGTGAAGACGCTCTTGCCGACGTTGGTTTCAACTTCGTGCAGAAATCGTTTAAGTTGGGGTACCTTGTTCTCATCTTGACCCCAAGATATGCGATTATCTCGATCAAGAGACAAAAAACTACGTCTATCAGGCGAATCCTCATCATCACTATATGCAAATTTCCAACCACTCTTAGGGTGAGGACAAGATTGTCCTGTGACCGGGTGTGGTGGCTTGTAGAAACGCCAGTTTGGATGGTCTGGATCGCGGGTGCTTGATGCCTGTTTTGTAGCAGGCATAGACGAATCTGCTTCTCTCCACACCCAGATGTGTGCTTCTCTATCTTGAGCTTCGGCCTCTAGAACGAAAACACCGTTTGCGTCGCGGTATTCTGCCCGATTGTAATTGTATAATCCTTTCCACGGGTCATTGCCCTTTTCATCATCCCATTCCAGACCTTTCGCTTCGATCTCTTCCCGAAACTCGATCTTATGGATTTCGTATAAAGATCGCAACTCTGCCTCTATGGTTGATACCGGAGGGTATGACGGATTTAAGCGTGAAACCAGAGCCATTACTTCTTCAAAGCCTGGTTTAGGCTCGCGGAACATGTCCCGGTCCTGCTCTGCGATGCGCCTGTCTTTGGCGTAAACCAGTACATATTCATGGTTGGTCGAGTAGTTGGGGGCCTGACTGTTATTCGTATTCATCGCCCAGATGAGTTCTTCGACTCGGTTATTTTGGCCGAAGATCTCATCCATCGTATGCTCAAGAACTGTACGCTCGGTCTTGTCAATACTGACGAATATTGCACCATCGAGGGTTAAGGTTGGGTGAAGCGCAGCCAACCTATCATACATCATGGCAATCCATGACGAATGGCGGTAATTATTTTTATAGGGAATTTTACTGCTGTCTGTGTTGTACGGCGGATCAATGTAGATGCACTTAACTTTCCCATGATAACGTTTTTCCAATAGTTTGAGAGCCTGGAAATTATCACCGTGAATTAGCATTCCGTTGATCTTATCTTCGAGTGTATCGATTTTAGAGGCGAGGCGTGCCGTAAAACCTGATCCAAAGAAACTCGTATCAAGTACAAGTTTGTCGTTGGCCTTTAGAAACTCCGGTGTTAAAGGCTCACTATAATTTTCTACTTCATCAATTGCAAAAAGCCGCACCCACTCTTTACGCTGCTCATCCTTGGCGACAATCTCAGGATAGAACTCTTCCGGGATTTGATCGATGGTGATGCAATAGTTTGTTTCGATAACGAACTTTTTCTTGAGCCAGAGTATCTTCTGGAAGTCCTCAAGTTGAGCAAGGAAATTGATGATCTTGCCTGCAATGCTACGGATGACTTTTATCTTTGAGAGGTATTGTTCAACCCTCAGCGCAGTCTCGTTCTCCACATCATCCAAGTGCATCACTTCGTTTTTAATGTAAAAATCAAGTTCCCTCCGCAGGAACTTACCCAAGTCCTTATGGATAAAATAGTCGAAGGTATTGCGAGCGGAGTATCGATAGAGGTGGGCCTCAAGGCAGCAATAATCGGCCGTTTCACCATTGCTTTTCAGATGAGGTTTCCCCAGCTCACGTAGCCATGGGGCAAGTGCAGGATCAGCCACCGATAGCACATCCCTCACTGCCATAGCGATCAGGCCTTTCTGCGTTGGCGGCTTCTTCTTATTTTTTCGGTCGTCCTCCGGCCAGTCGGATTTCTCTGTCGGGCGGTATTCAAATTGAATTACTAGGTCGTCGTTCTCCACAGCAATGAAATCCTGACCAGACTCCCCTCCGGGAGATAGGATAAAGACACGATCCTTACCTTCTGCAGGTTTGACATTTCCATGTTCACCCTCCGTAGCATCTGCAAGGCGGAAATGTACGCGCATTGGCTCCCCGCCACTATCCTGCCGTAAGCGGAATGAATAGTCGCGGAGGTACTCACTGGTTTTGATATAATATTGATCATTGTTTGCCCAATGGAGCTTGACCTCCTCGCCTTCGTAGGGAATCGCGTAGACCCCGGGTTTATAGACCCGCTTGGCAAGAAAATCCCCCTCAGAATAATAGCGGCGGAAGAAACTATACAGGTGGTCGTAGACCTCGCTCTCCAGCGCGTCAATGTCAACCGCAACATTGTCGAGTTTAGTACGCAGTCCGGTGATCTTGGGTATCGTCTCCGGATCAGCACCAAGCTCCTGTGCCTTTTTAATTGCGCTTGCGAGCTCGGCCTGGAGCGAGGCTTTGTCAGCGGGCTGGTACTGCTCGAAGGCTTCGCGTACCTGAGGTAACAGGTCCTTGTCGAGAAACTGGGTTACCTCCCTGCTTCTGGCATGCATGATGCGATAGAGCCCGAAGTCGAGATCAGGCTGGTCGAGTTGAAACAACTCCTTTAGCAATCCAACCAGTTTTTTATATTTTTCGCTCATGATCAATCCTGTTCCGTGTCTACTCTGTCTAAATGTGCGCTACACCCGTTGGTTCAGAGGATTACGAGTCGATCAGTTGGTCTATACTGATATCACTCTCAATCGGCCTAAAACTATACTTTACGATTTAACATTCCAATAGATTTGACTCCCCTCGTGCATCCTGGGGACGTACCGATTTTGGTGTAACATCTCCGTTCGTCGCCGTCTCTCAACAGATGTCAACATACCACCGATAACGCACCTTCGTTCATCTCACCCCCTCCCCCGTATTCCACTCCCGCGCCAGCATCGCGTGACACCCCCGCACCTTCGGTGCTCCTGTTCCAGTTCTTCGCACCTTCGGTGCTCACGCTCCTGCCCTTCGGCCAGTCGCACCGCGAACCGTCGCACCTCGCACCTTCAGTGCTCGAACTCCTTCCCCTCCGGGGAAGTCGTTCCTCGCAGACCGTCGCCTGCGCCTCCCGCGAGCGGTAAACCGCCTTCCCAGCCCCGCAGATGTCGCACCGGCCGATCTCCACCTTCACCCGTTCAAACGTCCGGCGGACCGGAAAATCAGAGATTCTCCTCGCTGCGTTCCAGGACCCCCGGGAGGGGCTGCGCCTTCGTAAGACAGTCGTAGCAGAGATACTGCCCCCCGCAACACCCGCGACGTCGGCCAGCGGCCGGAGGCGCGGCCCTGGGCTCGTCCTTTGCGGCCGGGAGGGGGTGTGGAGTGAACGATGGTTCGGAGAGCGACTGCCGGGACGGCAGGAGCAGGAGCACCAGAGGTGCGAGAACCGGAGTTTGAGCACCGCCAGGTGCGAGCAGCGGGGTTGAACGTTGGCAGCACGTGGGCAGCACGTTGGCAGCAACTGCTGCCAATGAGTGGAGCCATATTTTGACCCAGATCTACGTTTGCGCCCATATATGGAGAATTTTCCCGTTCATTGGCAGCAGTGCGGAAAACAGAGGCACCCCGGGTATCACTGGTAGTTCCATCGTCCATGCTCTCTGTTCTCTCATTCTGCTGTACATGTACGTACAGAGATCGATCAATATCAGGATCCTGGCCTTCGTTTCAGGAATCCTCCCCGTCCCGGCCGATCTCTTGTTGGCAGCAACTGCTGCCATTCTGCTGCAATCTGCTGCCATTGCTGCCAATGTCAGGATCATCATCCTGCCGGACCAGAGGTTTCCCCGTTCCAGGCACAGTAGACCCTGGTATACTCCCCGGACCTCGCCGTCGGTGCGTGGCCACCGGAGCGACTCGCGAGGAAGTGGAAGAGCGGATGCACGAGGCGATTGAGTTCCACATCGAGGGGCTCCGGGAGGATGGGCTCCCGATTCCGCCGTCACGGTCTTCAGCAATTTACGTAGCGGTCGGTAGAGGATAACGTCCTCCTGTCACCAAACCCCTTCTTTTCCAGAATCTTAACGGCTTTCCGGGCCGTGAGCGCCGGAAGTTCAGGCATGGGCTTCGACGGTGAGGGTGTATTCCAGGAGTCCTTCTTTGGTGGGAACTTCCTCGCCTCTTGCTAGCATGCCCTCGATGTAGAGTTCAATTGCCTCCCGTGCCATCATCGGTTCGGCGAGGAGCGGGTTCGCCGGCACCGACCCGTGAGTCTGCCGGAGTTTTTCGAGAGGGACGGGCGGGAGCGCGCCCGGGTTCCAGACCTCTAGGCGGTCGGAGAAGAGCATCACCTGGACGCTGGCCGGTGTAGTCGCGGTGGGCGACGGCGTTGACGATCGCCTCCGTCACCACCTCCTTCGAGATCTCGTAGCGCACCGGGGCCTGTTGCCGGGTAGCGCAGGCGGTCACGGCGTATCCCTTCCGGCAAGCAGGGCACGGCCCCTCTCAGTGATCCGGTACTTCTGGTTGCTGCTCCGGGGCCTGTCGGGGATGGTCATCTCGATCAACCCCGCCTGCATCAGTGGTTTCAGCACGGAGTTCCTGAACTTGGTGCGGTTCGTCCTCCCTGCAACGTCCATAAGTTCGGAGATCGACGTCTCCGCCACACAGGTGCGCAACACTTCGACTTGGTCCCCACTTAGTCCCAACTTGGTCCCCGCCAGGTCCCCTGTTTGAGCACCTATCACCAGGTCTCGTCCCGGGCGCCACAGAACCTGGACGAACTGCCCGCCGTTCTGCCGGAATTCCGGCGGCGGCAGTCGTCGCGCTACCATATCACATCATGTATCCGCCGCCGGCGAGGACCTCGATCGGCCGGCGAACTTCACCGCGCATTGGACAGCCCCGCACGAGGGGGGAGAGCGGGGCAGAGACAGCCTCCCCGCACGCCACCCGCCGGAACGAAACAAGCGGGACGATCCAGGCCCCCGTCCGGGTCCGGATCACCACCGCTCTTCCGGCGGGATGCATCGCCGCATGTCCCTCGATCGTCAACCCGGTCACACCATCGCACCGCTCCCGCACGACCGGCGCCGGCCGGAGAAGATTAGACCCTTCACATCCCCGGCCTCGATCAGGTAGCGTTCCCCCTCCATACAGAGAAGGAGCCCGCCGCCCGCGGGTATGAAACCGGATGCGAGTCTCTCGATACGGGCCGGAGGTTGGATCGGAACGCAAGAAACATGAGCATCCTCATACAGTATTTCATACGGGGCAAGCGGGGATGGCAGCCCCCCGGCGCTCCTGCAGGGCTGAAAGGATTGAATAATGTATCGATTTCTTGTCATCGTCGAGCAGACCGACGGCAACTACTTGGCACACTCCCCGGACCTCGCCGTTGGTGCGGGGCCGCCGCCGCGAGACGCTTATTCAAGTCGAGCATCTGCTCCACGAGGGCGACGATCTGGTCGCGGCAGGCGACGTCGGCGGGGCAAACCGTTTTCGGGCACAAAACCACGGCAGAGGGCGATCAGGCGGCCTCGTCGTCAAGCATCTGCCTGACTGCAACCTGTAGTTCCGGGATCTTGTTCCTGATAACGTCCCATACGATCTCGTTATGGATCCCGAAGTATGCGTGAATGAGGATGTCTCGCATTCCTGCAATCTTTCTCCAGGAAATATCGGCGTGTTCGCATTTCAGCGGTTCGGGGATGAGTTTCACGGCCTCACCGATGACCATGAGGTTCCGGATCACTCCGTCCTGCACCAGGTCGTTGGCCAGGAACTCCTCGTAGTCCATTCCCCGGGTGTATCGGTCAATTCTTCCGATAGCCTCGAGGATATCGCGGAGATAGAGGTTATATTCCCGGGACATACCGAACGCTCCGGAGGATGTGCGGCGCGAGAGCCGGTTTTATGGCATCACGGTCGACGAGGTCGACTCTCCTCCCGAAGAGATCTTCGAGGAAGAACTTGAGGTCCATGTACGTGTCAAAGGAGCGCCCTCCTTCCTTGAACTCGATGAGGATGTCGATATCGCTCTCTTCGCGCTCTTCGCCCCGGGCAAACGACCCGAAGACCCCGATCCGCCGGACGCCCAGGCTCCTGATCCGTTCACGGTGTTCCGCCAGCGCACCGAGGATGCCATCAGCCGTAAGCATGTCGTATCATACTCCTGTTACCCGCCCATCAGGATAACGCTTTTCCCCCGGGTTGCCGGCTGCGGGGTTGTGCCGGCCGGCAACTGCGACGCAACGCTCCGCACTCCCGGGACGAGAGACCCCGGACGATGCCCATCCTTTGAGAAACAGTTGTTCAGGAACCGGTGTGCCATTCTTCTTCCCGGGTAGCCGTGGTGGGGGAAGCGTTCTCCACCGGAATTTCCAGATATAACCCCCAGGTAAAGACCGTCCGGAAGCCTGATCTTACGAGAAGGGCCGGGATGTAAGTGGGTTTTTAAGACACGACGGAACGCAGGGTGGGGTGGAGTGAACGATGGTTCGGAGTGCGATTGCCGGGACGGCAGGAGCATGAGCACCAGAGGTGCGAGAACCGGAGTTTGAGCACCGCCAGGTGCGAGCGGCGGGGTTGAACGTTGGCAGCACGTTGGCAGCAACTGCTGCCAATGAGTGGAGCCATATTTTGACCCAGATCTACGTTTGCGCCCATATATGGAGAATTTTCCCGTTCATTGGCAGCAGTGCGGAAAACAGAGGCACCCCGGGTATCACCGGTAGTTCCATTGTCCATGCTCTCTGTTCTCTCATTCTGCTGTACATGTACGTACAGATATCGATCATATCAGGATCCTGGCCTTAGTTTCAGGAATCCTCCCCGTCCCGGCTGATCTCTTGTTGGCAACAACTGCTGCCATTCTGCTGCAATCCGCTGCCATTGCTGCCAATGTCAAGATCATCATCCAGCCGGACCAGAGGTTTCCCCGTTCCAGGCACGATAGACCCCGGCATACTCCCCGGACCTCGCCGTTGGTGCGTGGCCACCGGAGCGACCCGCGAGGAAGTGGAAGAGCGGATGCACGAGGCGATTGAGTTCCACATCGAAGGACTCCGGGAGGATGGGCTCCCGATTCCCCCGTCACGGTCTTCAGCAATTTATGTAGCGGTCGGTAGAGGGTGAGCCCCTTCGATCATCAGAGAATTGCGAATAACTTCCTCTCTTCCCCTCCTCTTGCCTCCTGCGCTCCCGGTGAGTCTTCTCCTTCCTGAACGCTTGGATATCCTGGATTCTTGTGAGTTTTCTCGAGAGCTACCGCTCGGCAG
>NZ_JABFFQ010000008.1:0-139746 GCF_032944295.1 Methanoculleus nereidis | reverse complement strand
GACCCCCCTCCCCTGTCCCCACCCCCCCGTGGCGATACTCAGGGAAATCCGTGTCCGGGGGTGATTGCCCACAAAGCCATCAACAGATCCCGAACCTCACAGAGTCGGGATATTCCAACACCCTGCCTCTGAGGAAACCACCCCCCGATCAGTACCTGGCAGTCAGCATATCGAGTTCTTCCCTGACCGCCCGCCGGACCATCTCCTCGATGGCGGTGTAGTCACGCCTCGCCTTCTCCTGTTTTTTGAGCATCTCTTCCATCTTCATGATCCCGACTGAGAGGTTCTTCCCGTACTGCAGGGCGACCTCCAGCGCCTCCTCGTCAACCCGGACAACCCTGGACATAAAATGATGTTCTCCTGACGGAGATTTAATTGTTACAGATTTGTTACAGGCAGGCAAAAATTGTTACAAACCTGTAACAACGGCAGGAACGGCGTTGCAGTTGTGTTACAATGAGGAAAAGGGGAGGCATTATCGGCGAAAGGCCGGGAGAATAGCCCCGGCTACCCCGTCCCCGCCTGCCGGGCGACGCCCCGGGCGGCCGCCGCGATCTCGTCCGGGTCACCGAGGTAGTAGTGCCTGACTGCCTTCAGGTCCCCGTCCAGTTCGTAGACTAAAGGATAGCCAGTGGGGATGTTCAGGCCCGCGATCTCGTCGTCCGGAACCCCGTCCAGGTGTTTGACCAGGGCCCGGAGGCTGTTTCCGTGGGCGGAGACCATGACCGGCAGACCGCGCCGGAGATCCCCGGTGATGTGGCTCTCCCAGTAGGGGAGCACACGCTTGAGCGTGTCGTGCAGGGACTCGGTCGCAGGGAGGGTCTCCGGATCGAGATCCGCGTAGCGGGGGTCGAACCGCGGGTGCCGGGGATCGTCCCACGGGAGCGGGGGTGGCTGCACGTCGTATGCCCGGCGCCAGAGGTGCACCTGATCCGCACCGTATTTCTCCGCGGTCTCCTTTTTATTCAGGCCCTGCAGGGCGCCGTAACTCTTCTCGTTCAGCCGCCACGACCGGTGTACCGGGACGTACATGAGATCGAGGTCATCCATGACGATCCAGAGTGTCCGGATCGCCCGCTTCAGGACGGAGGTGTAGGCAACGCGGAACGTATACCCACCGTCCCTGAGGAGTTCCGCCGCCTTATGAGCTTCTTTTACACCCTGCGGCGAGAGGTCCACGTCGGTCCAGCCCGTGAACCGGTTCTCCCTGTTCCAGGTGCTCTCGCCGTGCCGCAAGAGGATCAATGCTACCATTGCACTCATCTCCCGTACCCGGTATGGAACTCCCCGCCGGATAAAACCCCTGCATACGCAGGAGGTGCCCGGCGAGAGATGCCGGAATGCCGCAACACCGGAGGAACAGCCCGCCCCTCGCCGTCCGGCAGCATAGGATAACCGGACCCCGATAATCCGTATAATCGCCAGGTTTGACGAATCGACCGCGTATAGGTTAGATTTTTTTCGTAGCCTACCATTCATTTATCACTCATTCCCGCCCATATGCTGTTGTATGGCACCGAACAGAAGAAGGAACAGAAACTATATCCTCACGGCGGCATCGCTGCTCGTCATCGTCGTGGCGTGTGTCATCGCCGCGGGGTGCACGGGAGGCACGTCGACGCCGGGAACGGCCGTCGGGCTTGCCGGAACTTCCTGGTCATTGGATTCATACCTCGATGAGAACGGCACATTTGTCCCGGTTCTGTCGGGAACGGAGGTGACGGCGGCCTTCGGCCCTGACGGCAAAGTCACCGGCTCCGCCGGGTGCAACGGCTACGGCGGCGACTACAACCTCAACGACACGACCCTCTCGGTCTCCTCGCTCGTCCAGACGTTGAAACTCTGCACGGAACCCGAAGGCATCATGGACCAGGAGGCAAGGTTCATCGATCTCCTCGGCTCCGCAGCAGGCTGCCGGATCGAGAACGACCGGCTCATCATCACCGACGCGGAAGGCACCGACGTGCTCGTCTTCGTTGAGGAAGAGCCCGCAGCACTCGCCGGAACCTCCTGGACGCTCGCGAGCCTCGCCGGAGAGGACGGCACCCTGACGGCGGTTCTTGACGGCACAACCGTCACGGCGATCTTCGATGCCGACGGGAACGTCGGCGGCAGCGCCGGGTGCAACCACTACAGCGCACCCTACACCGTGGACGGCGCGGACCTCACCATCGAACCGGCCATACGGACCGAGATGTACTGCAACGAGCCGGAAGGCCTCATGGACCAGGAGGACCGTTACCTTGCGCTGCTCACTGAGGTTGCCTCCTACCGTATGGAAGACGGCCTGCTGACCCTCATGGACAGCGACGGCGTCGACCTGCTGGTCTTTGAGAGAGCCGCACAAACGCCCGACCTCCCCCTCGTCGGGACGGACTGGGTGCTTGAGGCTTACAGCACCGGTGGAGACGCGATCTCCTCGGTCGTCGCCGGCACGACGGTCACCGCGAACTTTGCCGACGGAAACGTCACCGGCAACGCCGGGTGCAACCACTACGGCGGCCAGTACAGCCTCAACGGCGCAGACCTCACGGTCTCCTCGCTCTACAGCACCCTGATGTACTGCGAGACGCCGGGGGTCATGGAGCAGGAAGCGGCGTTCATGGGCCACCTCAGAAACGTCTCCTCCTACCGGACGGAGGGCGACCGCCTGATCCTCACGGACGCGGAGGGCACCGACATCCTCTTCTTCGTGCAGGCACCGGAGGTCACGCCGGCCCCGCTCACCGGGACGGCGTGGACACTTGAGTCTTTCAGCAGCCCCGGCGGGGAGACGGTCTCCTCGGTGATCGCCGGGACCACGATCACCGCGGTCTTCGACCCTGACGGAAACGTCACCGGCAGCGCCGGGTGCAACTCCTACGGGGCCGGCTACCAGGTCGACGGCACGAACCTCACCATTGAGGCGCCGATCAGCACGAAGATGAACTGCAACGCGCCGGAAGGCGTCATGGAGCAGGAGAACCGGTACCTCAACCTCCTCACCTCGGTTGCAGGCTATCATATCGACGGAGACCGGCTCGATCTCCTCGATGAGGGCGGAAAGACCCTGCTCTCGTACAGCGCGGACCGGCCCTGATCCGTTCCCGCTCCAGGCGGCCGGAGAGGTCGACCCCCACCCCCTTTTTCCTTTTTATCGCACTCTGAGCCCGATCTCTCCCGCCGGCGAAGGCTCGGGGCCACAGAACAGGATCGACGCCTCATCCTTTCGTGCACCGGGAAGAGGGCGATCGAGAGAATTACGGTGGAAATGAGTTACTATTTCTTCTCTCGCCTCCTATGCCTACCCGAAAGAGATGGGAAGAGAGGGACAGAACATACTCGCCAAGACTGCATTCCTGATCATCGTGGCGGCGTGCATCGTCTCGGTCACCTGGACCGGCGGTGCGGACACGTCCCCCGATGAGACCGGCCGGGTCGCCGAACCGCTTGCGGGGACCGCATGGGACCTGGTCGCGTTTCGTGCCGATAACGGCTCCGTCGTCGCACCCCTGCACGGGACGGCACCGCTCATCGTCTTCGGCGAGAGCGGCACGCTCACGGGGTCTGCCGGGTGCAACCTCTACTCCGCCCCCTACCGGATCAACGACTCCACCATCGCAGTGGAACCGGTCGTCGCCACCGCGGCCTACCCTGCGGAGGAGCAGGAACTCGTTCAGCAGGAGAGCCGCTACCGGGATCTCCTCGTGGCGGCCGCCTCCTACCGGGTCGAGGGCGACCGGCTGACGATCTCCGGACCGTCCGGACGGGAGCTGCTCGTCTTTGCGCGGGCAGAGCAGCCCGAGAGCGTGCCGCTGCTCTCGACCGAATGGCGGCTGACCCATTACACCACCGGCAGCGGCAGCACCGTCGCATCACCGGTCCCCGGTACCAGCATCACTCTGGTCTTCGACGACGACGGCACGCTCTCGGGGTCCGCCGGGTGCAACGCCTACTCCGCCCCCTACCGGGTCAACGAGACGGGGATTAGCGTGGAGCGGGTCATCGCGACGAAAGCCTCCTGCGCCGAGCCCGCCGGTATCATGGAGCAGGAGGGGACGTATCTCGACCTCCTCCGGTCGGCGGCGGGCTACCGGATCGTCGGGGATACGCTCGCGGTCATCGACGGCAACGGCAGGGCGATTCTCTTTTATACGGCGCGGTGGGCCGAAGGGCCGGAGCGGGAGAAGCCGTAGGCTTCGAGGCAGAGAATTGAGGGAGGCTCTGCCGGGACATGCTCTTTTTGCGGGCTCAAAAAAATGAGTTACGTCGGATACGACCGCCCTTCATCCTGCCCCTCTGCCGGAAATGAGTAATGCACCTGGGCAAAGACCCACGCGTGGCCCGTTCCCCGGAGCACCGCCGTCATCCGCCCATTCAGGGTCTCTCCGACGCCGTCGACGACAAAGTGGTAGGCCATATCGGCCATCACCCAGGCGACCGTCCCCTCGGCGGCGATACGGACGTCGGAGAGATCGAGCGCGATGGTTTCCGCCTGCGCAACGTCGCGCTCGAGGTGCCGGCGGTAGGCATCCCTCCCGATCGCCTTCTCATCTGCGCCGGTCCCGAAACCCTGAAAATCGGGGTCCGTGAGCGCCATTATGGCGTCGACATCCTTCCTTGCCGTAGCCTCCGTCATCCGCCGGAGCACCGCCATGATCTGCTCCTGTGTCTGCTCGCTGACTCGCATGAGGAGTGGTCATGCCGGAAAAAGATATTCGTTTCGAGCAGGTGCGGCGGTTCAGGCCGAAAAGACGTCGGGCGCGTCTCAGTCCTCCGGTTCCCTCCCAACCGCCCGGAGGTACGCGCGGAACTCCGGCGACCGTGCGGCCAGGATAAGGGCCGCAACACCCTCGTCCGCGGCAAGTTCCTCCCTTACCACCAGATCGCACGACTCATGGCCGATCGGCGTGAACCGGAGCCCCGCCTCCCGCGCCTCATGGGCCGAACAGACCCGGGCATCCGCGGGCTCGCCGGATTGAGCGGTCTCGATCCCCTCCCGGTCAAGCCACGCATCGAGGAGGAACTGCGCCGCCGCACTCTTCGGGCGGTTGGCGACCCGGAGCGACGCAAGGCTCCCGGCATCGAGAGGATCGGCCGACGCGATCCCCAGCTCCGTCCGGGCAACCGGCACCCGCAGGAGATCCACGTCGGGCAGGTACCGGAGCACCTGATCGCTCCATGCCGCCTCAGTCTCCGGGATAACAATCGAAGCAGCGTGGCAGGTGTTCGCCCGCAGGGCCAGCACCGCGCCCATCGCCGAGGCGTTGCAGCAGTGGATCAGGTAGCCGGTCTCCGAAAGGCAGTTGCCGAGTTCACCGAGGACGGGATCGCGCCGGCCGACGCAGACAAGCGTCCGGGCGATGGAGGCGGGCGGGACGGTGAGCCGGACGCGGACCTCCTCACCCCCCTCGATTCCCTCCCGCTCGGCGGGGATGTGGAGGTAGCCGTTCGCCCGGACGACCGCCATCTGGATGCCGCTGCCCCGGGGATGAGGTGTTGCCCAGCAGGTGCCGTTCACCCGCCCGACCGAGACCGGGACGAACTCATCGAACCCGAGATCGGATGCCAGCCTTCGCGACAGCCTGACATCCAACTCCCCTCCCGGGAGCGGCGAGAGCCCCCACCACGAGAGAAGGTTCCCGGCAACCTCGCGAAGAATGGTCTGTGCGGCGACGGGATACCCGGGCATCCCGAGGACAGGTTTGCCGTCGACGTTCGCGAGCAGCACCGGTTTGCCCGGCCTGACCGCGATGCCGTGGAAGATGATCTCCCCTATCTCGCCGACGACGTCCCGGGAGAAGTCACGGGTGCCGGCCGACGAACCCGCCGAGAGGATGACGATATCGTTCTCACCAACGGCCTTCTCCACCGCCTTCCGGATCAGGTCCGGGTCGTCGGGAACGATTTCGTAACGGCGGCAGGTCGCGCCAACCCCGGTGAGGTACGCCTCCGCCATGAGGGTGTTCGTCTCGATCGTCTGGCCGGGTCCGGGCGCCGTACCGAGCGGCACGAGGTCGCTCCCCGTCGGGACGATCCCGACCCGGACCGACCGCACGCTCACCCGGTCTATCCCGTAGGTCGCGAGCGCACCGATATCGAACGGCCGGATGCGGTGGCCTTTCGGGAGGACGATTTCACCCGCCCGGACATCCTCGCCGGCACGGCGGATGTGCTGCCCGAACGCAGCGGACTTCCGGATCCGGGGGATGCCGCCTTCATCCCAGGTGTCCTCTATCATGACGACCGCGTCAAACGGCGGGGGAAACACCTCACCGGTATTGATGCGGGCATACTCAAGAAGAGGCAGCGGCCGCTGGTCCTGCGCTCCACGGGTTTCACAACTCTTCACCGCGTAACCGTCGAACTTCGCGATGTCGACCGGGGGGACGGAACACTCCGCATACAGCGGTTCGGCCGTCACCCTGCCGACAGCCTCGCGTAGCGGCACGGTCTCGGCATGGTCCAGGGAAGGGAACGCCTGCCGCATGGCAGCGAGCGCTTCCGGGAGCGGGGTAAGGTTCAGGTATCGGCGTGGCATACTACTCCAACGACAATCATTTCTCTATCAATTGCACCGGAGAGCGAACCCTGCAATCGAAGAGCGAAGCCTCCTCGGCCGCAAAGATTGCATCGACGCTCTCCGGGACGGCCCCAAGATAGAAGACCGCCTCCTTCCCGGGACCGGAAAAGACGTACCGGGTCCCTCCCTGGCATCGCAGCCGGCGGTTTCCCGGGCGCGCACCGGTGATCCCGATGAGCGCGTCGGTGATGCAGGGATCGCCGCCGAGCGTGACCGAGACCTGCGGCACCGCGAGGTCGCGCTCGAGGACGCGCGCCGCCGCCTCCGCGACCCGCACCGCGACCGCCACGCCCGGACAGAGTTCCCCGTGATAGTTCACGGCCTCGCGGATGAGGCCAGCCCGGTACTCACCGGGGCTCATCTTCCGGATCTTATCCGTCCGGTCGTGGCCAGTCGCGGAGAAGACGCAGTCCCAGCCCGTCTGGTAGGGCTTGAGGTCGATCACCGGCGTCCCGTCGATCAGGTCCACGTTTTCGAGCAGAAGGAACCGCCCGTCCCGCACGCCGCGCAGCCGGACCACCGAGATAGAGAGGGGGTTCGGCCGCACCGGCGAGCGAAGGGAGAAGACGCCCTTCTCGGGGAGGTCGTCCGAGACCTTCCGGGCGACCGCTTTCAGGACGTCCCGGTCAGCCTCGTGCATCCAGCAGACGAGGATCAGGTGCGAGTTCTCCTCGACGCCGGCGAGGGCTCCGGCGTAGTCCAAAAAGATCTCGATCTCGGCGTCGACGCCCTGGACCGGCATATCGGTGCGGCAATGGATGCTCGAATGCACGAGCCCGATGGGGGAGAGTTCCATGCGGTGCCTTCTAACTCGATAGGATTTATGCCTCCCCCGTGGGGGGAGGTGATCTCCTCAGTAGGCTACCTTCTCGTAGTAGGACTGCGACCGGCAGTCGGCGCAGGCCCCGTCGACGAGCATATGGCTGGGCACCATCTCGCCGCAGATGGAACAGATCGCGGATTTCCACGGCCATTTCTGGGGCACTTTTACCCGCACCCGCTCGAAGGAGAGGATGTCGCGTCCTGCATCGATCAGTTCGTCGATCAGCGTGATACCCCGGGTTCTCGGGTCGAAGAGCGCGTCTTTCGTGAACCAGAGGGCGAACGTCGGATACCGCTCGATCTTATCGCCGTCGACGAAGACCCGGATCCCGTTCACGTACGGGGCGTCTGCCGGTCCGTTCATGGTGATAGCGAACTTTCCGATCGGGATCACCCGGAGGCGGTTGTTGCCGATCGTGCAGTGGGCGACCACCTGCAGGGCGTCGGGCAGGCACTTCTTGCTCTCGCAGACGGCATAGATCTTCTCACCCCGGGGGAAGTCCAGAAGTTCCATGGCGTAGTCCACCATGAAGACCCCGACCAGGAGCCCGGGGGCTGCGAAGGTATGAAAGTCGATACATCGTTTGAAGTCCTCGATCAACTCCGGAGAGGAACCTCTTGACGTGAGCCGGGCCTCAATGTCTTCCCATGTGTGATTCAGTCTCGGTTGCACGGAAGAATAGTTGGTCAAGGTTAGTTGTAAATATTTTGGCTAAGTAAACCAAATTTAATTTACATTATCGGGATAAATACGCCCTATTGCCGGCATGAGATCGTATAATCGCATAATAGGGGCGAACATGGCGACTAATGTGTATGCAAGGGATTGCGGGTTTTATATAGATCAATTATACATCCTAACATAATGGAAAGTGTTAACTCAATAAGTTTAAATTTATATACTACCAGGTAGAGTAAACCTATTGTGAGTATGTCCGTCCTTTCACGACATGCTTGGCAATCGACGTTGAATGCAACCATCGGGAGAATGTGAATGACAGAAACCAATGGAAAGTTACGCTACGTTCCCACGACCTGCCCGTACTGCGGCGTAGGGTGCGGGCTCAACCTCGTGGTGAACGACGGTAAACTCGTCGGTGTTGAACCCCTGAAGAGGACCCCGGTAAACGAGGGAAAACTCTGCCCCAAGGGAGCCACCTGCTGGGAGTTTGTACAGAGCCCCGACCGGCTGACAAAGCCGCTCATCAAGAAGAACGGTGAGTTTGTCGAGGCTAGCTGGGACGAGGCCTACGACCTGATCGCCTCGAAGTTCAAGGAAACCTACGAGAAATACGGGCCGAAGTCCCTCGGATTCCAGGTCTCGTGCCGGACCCCGAACGAAGAGTGCTACATCATGCAGAAACTCGCGCGGGTGGCCTTCAAGACCAACAACATCGACAACTGCGCGCGTATCTGCCACGGCCCGTCCGTCGCCGGGCTCTCGCTCTCGTTCGGCTCCGGTGCCGCGACGAACCCCTTCGAGGATGTCCTGAACGCCGACGTCATCTTCCTGATCGGGTCGAACCCCATTGAGGCGCACCCGCTTGCCGGGCGCCGGATCGTCCAGGCCAAGAAGGCGGGCAAGAAGATCATCGTCTGCGACCCGCGTTACACCCCCACGGCGCGCCTGGCCGATGAGTGGGTCCGTTACAACCCCTCGACGAACATCGCCCTGATCAACTCGATCATGTACTGGATCATCCAGCAGGACCTCCACGACAAGGAGTTCATCGAGAAGCGGACGACGGGATTCGAGGACCTGAAGAAGACCGTGGAGAACTACGCGGACGTCGAGTCGATCACCGGCGTTCCCACCGAGAGGATCAAGGAGATCGCCCGGATTTACGCCAGCGCCAAGAACGCGGTGGTCATCTACTGCCTCGGGATCACGGAGCTCACGACCGGCACGGACAACGTCCGGTCGCTCGGTAACCTCTCGATGCTCACCGGCAACGTGGGCAGGCCGGGAACCGGCGTCAACCCGCTCCGTGGCCAGAACAACGTCCAGGGCGCCTGCGACATGGGTGCGTACCCGAACGTCTTCTCCGGCTACCAGAAGTGCGAGGACGACGCCACCCGCAAGCGCATGGAGGAACTCTGGGGCGTCACCGGGCTTGAAAGCGAGTACGGCGTGACCCTGACGGAGCAGATCACCCAGTGCGGCGACCCGATCAAGGCGATGTACATCTTCGCGTTAAACCCGGTCGTCTCCTACCCCGACTCGAACCACGTCATGCGATCGCTCGAGAAACTCGACTTCCTGGTCGTGCAGGACATCTTCATGACCGAGACGGCGAAGTACGCCGACGTGATCCTGCCCGGCGCATCCTTCGCCGAGAAGGACGGAACGTTCACCAGCGGCGAGCGGCGCATCAACCGTGTAAGGAAGGCCGTGGAGCCCCCGGGCGACGCTAAGGAAGACTGGCAGATCTTCGTCGATCTCGCCCACAAGCTCGGGCTCAAGGGATTCGACTTCAATTCGCCCGAGGACATCTGGGACGACATGCGGCGGGTCACCCCGTCGATGGCCGGCGCCTCCTACGCAAGGATGGAGAAGCCTGAGTCCGTGCACTGGCCCTGCCCCACTGAGGACCACCCCGGGACGCCCATCCTGCACCGCGAGAAGTTCTCGTCCGCCGACGGCCTCGGCCACTTCTTCGGCATCGAGCACCGGCCGCCTGCGGAGGTCGCCGACGCCGAGTATCCGTTCACCCTGATGACCGGACGTCTGCTCTTCCACTACCACACCAGGACCCAGACCGGCCGGGCGAAGATTCTCCACCAGGAGGTGCCCGAAGCCTACGTGCAGATCAACGAAGAGGATGCTGCACGGCTCAAGATCCAGAGCGGGGAGAAGATCCGGCTCCGGGGCAGGCGCGGGCAGGCAGAGGCTCTTGCCAGGGTGACCGATGAGGTCGCGCCCGGGGTGCTGATGATGACGATGCACTTCGGTGGTGCAGGGTCCGTGAACCAGCTGACGAACACTGCTCTCGACCCGCTCTCCAAGATGCCGGAGTTGAAGCACAGTGCGGTTGCCGTCGAGAAGATCACGGGGGTGCAGTAAATGGCAGGAAAAGGAGATATGGTATACGCCTGGACGACGAGCCCCGAGATCGCGAAGGTCGCGGAGTGCGGCGGCGCGGTGACCGGGCTTCTCAAGTATGCCCTGGAGAACGATATTGTCGACGCCGTTCTGGCAGTCAAGAAGGGCGTGGACCTCTACGATGCGGTCCCCACGATCATCACCGACCCCGCCGAGATCGGACAGACGGCAGGTTCGCTCCACTGCGGAACGCTCCTGCTCTCGAAGCTGGTCAAGAAGTACCTCGACGGCGCCGAGAACATGCGCCTCGGTGTGACGGTGAAGGGTTGCGACGCGATGGGCCTGTACGAGCTTGCGAAGCGCAACCAGGTCAACCTGGACAACATCCTCATGATCGGCGTCAACTGTGGCGGTTCGGTCAGCCCCGTGACCGCCCGGAAGATGATCGCCGACAAGTTCGGCATCGACCCGAACGACGTCGTCAAGGAAGAGATCGACAAGGGCCAGTTCATCATCGTGACTGAGGACGGCCAGCACAAGGGCATCTCGATGGACGAGCTCGAGGACGAGGGCTACGGCCGCCGCAGCAACTGCCGCCGTTGCAAGATGAAGATCCCGCGCCAGGCGGACCTCGCCTGCGGCAACTGGGGCGTCATCGGTGACAAGGCCGGCAAGGCCACGTTCGTTGAGGTCTGCTCCGAGAAGGGTGCAAACCTCCTCAACGCGGCTGTCAAGGCCGGGGCGATCGCCACCGAGCCCGCGAACCCGAAGGGGATCGAGATCCGCGGCAAGGTCGAGAACGCGATGCTGAAACTCGGCGACAAGTGGCGGGCCCGCTACTTCGAGAACCTCGGCGAAGGAAAGGAGCGCCTCCAGAAGATGATGGAGGATTCGAGCCGGTGCACCAAGTGCTACGCCTGCATCGAGAACTGCCCGATCTGCTACTGTGTCGAGTGCAGCACGAAGAAGCCCTACCTGGTGCCGCCGGGCGTGCTCCCCGTGCCGTTCATGTTCCACCTGATCCGCTACGCCCACGTGGCGGACTCCTGTGTCAACTGCGGCCAGTGCGAGGAGAACTGCCCGATGGAGATCGCGAACTCGCTCTACATGCACGCCCTGCAGGTGGACATGGAGAAGATGTTCGGCCACGTCCCGGGTGTGGACATGGAGCTCCCGGTGCTTGCGCTCGTTGAAGAGCAGGCCGAACGCCAGCGGCTCTTTGAGACCGGCAGCGACCAGATCTTCGACGTGTTCAAATAAGCGACTGGCCGAAGGAACGGATCTCGAGAGAATTGTGCAGCAATTTTCGAGCGACGTTCCGAAAAGCCATCAAACTCCGTAGAACCGGAGTCCGAGCACAACGTTACGCCCGGCCGTTTCCGGCCGGGCATGTAACGATCACTGAACAACCATCTTGAGTTCCATAACTACCTCACCTGTGCCCGTGCCGGGGTGCAAAAAGGTGTATCTGGCAATACCCGGTGGCGGGGAGAATTCCCCTGTCATCTCTTCACGCCGTCGGACAGCCGTTAAACCTCTTTTCTGGCGTTTTCCGGAACACTTCAGCGGAGCGGTTTCGCACAACGGGAATAGCGAGGATCGGAAGGCTGAACTGCTGCAATACCCTATGGGATGATCGATATGAGGTTCATATGCCCGCTTATTGTCGTCCGTGACATAGGGGTCTCCAGGGCGTTTTACGAAGAGGTGCTGGGCCAGAACGTAGTCTACGATCTCGGCGAGAACGTGATCTTCGAGGGCGGTTTCGCGATACACCTCCGCTCGCACTTCTCGGATCTCATCGGCGTCGCCGAGAACGATATTGTCCAGGGTTCGAACAACGCCGAACTCTACTTCGAGGAGGAGGACCTGGATGCCTTTCTTGAACGACTCAAAGGAATGGACTCCGTGAAACTCGTGCATGGACTCGTCGAGCAACCCTGGGGGCAGCGGGCCATCCGGCTCTACGACCCCGATATGCACATCATTGAGATCGGCGAACCCATGGAGAGCGTGGTAAGGAGGTTCCTCGGCATGGGGCTCTCGGTTGAAGAGACCGCACGGCGCACCTCGATGCCCGAGGAGTTCGTCCGGCAGTGTTCATGAAAGGTGCGCCGGGGACGGCCACCGGTATCGTCTAGTCCTCTCCCGTGCATGATCTCTACAGAGTATCAAGTCTGCCCCGGAGTGATCCCGGCGGCGCGTGCGGCATACGCAACGTGAGGAACCATGTTCAAGAGAATTGCCTGTATCCGTATCGGCGGCGGAGAGATCGTCCGTGATGCCGCCGAAGAGACGCCGGTGGCGGTCTTCGTCAACGGCCGGCACCTGACGACCGTTGCCCTGAGCCCCGGCGGATTCCGGGACTTCATCACCGGCTACCTCTACACTGAAGAGATCATCAGGAGCCCCGGCGAGATAGAGTCGGTCAGGATCGAGGAGAACCGGATAAGCGTCCTCACAAAGAACATCTTCAAGAGGGGCAGCGTAAAAAAGACGATCCTCTCCGGGTGCGGAGGGGCCGTCTCTTATATCGACACGCAGAAACTGCCCATCATCGACTCCGACCTCGCGGTTACCGTCCCGGAGATCGAGGCCGCGGTCGCCGCCCTCCCCGCGCCCGGTCCGCTCGATGCGGTCGCTCTTGCCGAAGGAGGGCGTATCGTCGCCTGCGCAGAAGACCTCGACCGGCACAACGCCCTCGACCGGGTGATCGGCCGGGGCCTGCAAAACGACCTCGACTTCTCCCGGACGGTTGCCGCCTGCACCGGGACGGTCACCTCCGAGATGGTCCGGAAATGCCTCGCGGCAAACATCCCGGTACTGGCCTCCGCCGGGTCCCCGACGGCCCTCGCCGTTGAGATCGCAGACGAGACCGGCCTTGCCATCGTCGGGTCCGCGGGGACGCCGGAGATGGCGGTGTATGCGCACGAAAAACGGATAACAGGGATGGGGGCGTAGGGCTGGGTGAGTGAGCACTCCCTGGGGACAAAAATGAATTGCAGAGGGTTATCGGGGGGGTGACCCTGCTGCAACCTTGCTTTTGATCGCGGCAGGAGAGGAGGTTCCATTGGGCCCCATCTTACGCGCCCGATAGTTCCCTTGGGCCACATCCGGCACGGAGTTCCATTGGATATCGCCATGCACTGCCCCCGCCCCGGGGGAAGGAGTGCGACGGACAGGACGTCCGGAAGGTCTTCGAGTGCGGGTTGCAGGTGTCCGAATACATGGTAGAGACAGGGGAGGGGGCATGCCCCCTCCCCGTCAGCCCCTCCCCAATGGCGATATCCTCACGGTCCACTGCATGGGGAGAACTCTGGAAGAATCGTGCACGGCTTCCTGCCGGTTATCGCCACGCACTGCCCGCCCCCCTCGGGGGGCGGGAGGAGCGCGAAGCGCGGGCGGTGGGGGGACTAAAAAGGTAAATTGGCAATCCCGGGAGGCAGACCTCACCGTCCCCGGCAGATCTCGTCGACGGCCGCAATCAGGAGGTCGATCTCCTGCTCGGTCGTAAAGGCCGCCATGCTCGCCCGCACCGTCCCCTCCGGGAGGTTCAGGTGCTCCATGAGCGGCTGGCAGCAGTGATGCCCCGAGCGCACCATGATATCCGCATCCTCATCAAGCATCTGCGCGGCCTCCTGCGGGTGGACGCCGTCGATGGTGAACGAGACGACGCCGATCCGGGCATCCGGGTTTTTCCCGGCGTAGACCGTGACCCCGTCAATCCCTGAGAGCCCCTCGATCAGCCGGGCGGTCAGGCGCTCTTCGTGCCGGTGGATCTTATCCATCCCGATCGCCGAGAGGTAGTCCACGGCGACCCCGAGCCCGATACCGCCGCCGACGTTCGGCGTCCCGGCCTCGTAGCGCTGGTAGCCCTCCGCCGGCTCATACCCCTCCGCCGTCACGCTCGCGACCATGCCCCCGCCGACGTTCGACGGCTCGAAGAGGAGATCCCGCATCCAGAGGACGCCGGTCCCGGTCGGCCCGAACATCTTGTGCCCCGCAAAGCAGAGGAAGTCGCAGCCGAGATCCGCGACGTCGACCGGCATATGCGGCAGCGACTGGGCTCCGTCCACCAGAAGGAGCGCCCCGTGCTCCCGGCAGAGTGCCGCGATCTCCTTAACCGGCGTCGTCACGCCGAGGACGTTCGAGGCGTGGGTGACGGCGACGAGCCGAACGCCGCCCCCGGCCAGGGTCTCCTCGAGCGCGGCAAGGTCGAGCGAATAATCGGCGTCGATCCCGATCATGTCGAGCGCGACCCCCTGCTTTGCGAGCACCCGCCAGGGGAGGAGGTTTGAGTGGTGTTCGAGGACGGTGGTCACCACGCGGTCCCCCGGCTTCCAGGAGAGCCCCTGTGCGACCATGTTGATCGCGTCCGTGGCGTTCTTCGTAAAGACCGTCACCCCGGCCTCGCCGTTGACGAACCGGGCCACCTTCTCGTGGGCGTGCCAGTAGCGCTGCGTCGCGATCCGGGTCAGGCGGTGGACGCCCCGCCCGACGTTCGCCCGGTAGCGGTGCTCGAACTCGACGAGCGCCTCAACCACCGGTTCCGGCGAGAAACTCGTCGCTGCGTTGTCCAGATAGATTATGTCGCCGAGAATCGGGAAATCCTTCCTGATCTCGTCCGGGGTGAACTCAATCTCCGCCGGCGGTGCCGGCTCACGGGAATCCATACTCTTCATAGTTGCCACCTTTACCGCCTCTCTGACCGGGGCTTCCCGCAGGCTAAAGTCATCGTTCACGGCGATGCCCCGATCCCTGCAGACTTCCCGCATCTTCGGGGGCAGCGCCCGCCACCGCCAGAGCCCCCACCGGTGGTACGCGTCCGGCAACCCATTCTTCTCCGCCCACCGGATAAGGAATTCGTCCCAGCGATCCGTCAGTTCGGGGTGCATCTCCCGGAGCCCCTCGTACTCGCTCTCGAGCACCGCCGGGCAGAGATAACAGCCTATCCGCTCGAGCCCCTTCTCGTAGAGCGGGTTCATGGGGGCCTTCTGCCACCAGAGGTAGAGGAAGACCTCGAGCGCCCGCCAGTTCCGGATCGGTGAGATGTTCAGCTGCAGGGGGTTTGCCGGGTTCTGACTCGTTTCGTCGAGGTCGGCACGGTTCCAGGACTCGTACCAGCGGTTCCCCTGGATGGTGACACAGGGGCCAAGCCCGGCAAGGTAGATCTTCAGGGGGTGAAGTTTCAGGAGTTTACAGCACCAGCGGTGGTCCTTCCCCGGCGGCCCCGCCTTCTCGACCGCCTGGAAGAAGTCGCCGCCCTTCCGGATGATCTCAACGCCTTCCGACTCCACGAACTCCACCGTCTCGGGGAGCTCGATCCCGGTATCGATGAAGAACGCCTTCTCCACCCCCGCCTTCCGGGCGAGATGGAGGACAGCGGTGCTGTCCTTGCCGCCGGAGAACGAGACGTTCACGCACGGCCGGTCGTTCATATGCTTTTTGATGGTGCGGACGGCGTTGCGTTCGAGGTTCTTTAAGTGGTAGCGGTTCTTCTCGATCACCTCGTCCCAGCCCGGATCGGGCCGGGTGCGGGGCTCGACGGAGATGAGTTCTTTCACCCGGACCTGCCCGTCCTTGACGACGCCGGTGCCGTATCGGTTTTTGTAGGATACGATGACCGTCCCGTCGGGCACGGGAGTCGCCAGGGGGAACCGTTTCCCGCCGATACGGCCCTTATGCGCGCTCACGGCAGGCTCGGCCTCGAGGTCGACGATCCCCCGCGTTGCATGCGGCAGGATATACGGGAGCGCCTCGGGCGCGATATCGAGGCTGAACTTCCGGGTGATGGGGTCAAACGAGAGCCAGCCGAACCGGTCGCCGTGCGCGATCACAAGGTCGGCACGGTCGACGCCGCCGGTCTTGTTCAGGAGCACGACCCGGGGCAGGGGGACGTCGCCGAACCGTCCGGTAAGAAGACGACGGATGAGGGCCATGTCGGCGGCGAGTGCCGGCCGGACGTCGTGCGGCTGCAGGAGCGGTATCTCCCTGACTCTCGTCTTGCAGGCGCAGGTCCGCCCGATGAGAGGGACGTTGCACAGGTCGCACCAGTAGAGGAATTTTTTAACTGCCGGTTCACGCTTCACTTGAAGAAGGGTTGACGGCTGCAGACATAAGTGAACCGACGAAGGGGCTCATCAACTCACGACCGCCTCAGCATCAGGCCGAGACCGGCGCCGAGGACGACCAGCAGGACTGCCGCAACCGCGAGGAAGACGGTATTGGCATACCGCTGCACCTGAACGCCGGGGTAATCCGGGCCCGGTTCCGTGACGTTGATCGGGACGCGGGCGTCGGCGCCGGAGACCGGGTCGATGATGACGAGCAGGAGCCTCCCCGCCAGCAGCTCCGAGGATGCTATCACCCCGCGGAAATGCCGGGTGCTGTCGCCGGAGGCCGCACGTTCATCCTCCGAGATCGTATACCCTGCGACGAGCGAGCCGGAAGCGGTGCTGTAGATGCGCGCATCAACGCTCTCCGGGGGACGGTAGAAACTCGCGTCCCGGGTCCAGACGGCGGAGACGGCAAGGTCTTCGCCTCCGGAGAGGGTCTCGTTCGAGACCGAGACAGAAAGATCGGGGAGCAACGGGGGTGTCGCGCCCGGGACGGCGCAGGGCATGACGAAGAGGGCGGCTAAAGCCGCGAGGGCGAAGAGATGAAACCCGGGCGGACGGCCCGGCATCCCATACGGCTTCATACCCGGGTATCCGCACGGCATACGATAATTGTTCCCCTCTCCGGCACAGGGGCGGCCGGTATCGGCTGTTCACCAGTGCTCGTAGCGCACCAGTTCCGATACTTCCTTGCGCCGCTTTTCCTGCGGCCGGTCGGCGGGATACCCGAGCGGGGTGAACGCAACCGGCTCGGCGTTATCGGGGATGCCCAGCGCCTCGCGTGCTGCGCCGATATCGAAGGCGGCGACCCAGTGGGTCCCGAGACCCAGGCTCGCGGCCGCGAGCGTCAGGTGGTCGATGGCGATTGCCACGTCCACGTCGCTGTAGTTCTTCCCATCGGAGCGGGTCCATGCCTCAGACGGGACGGTGCAGGCGCAGATGAGGACCGGCGCCTCCCGGAAGAACGATTTAGAGTAGATGCGCCTGAGTTCGTCCTCCTTCCCGGCGGTATGGATGACGATGAGCCGGAAGGGCTGCCGGTTCGCCGCCGTCGGGGCCAGGCGGGCGGCATCGAGCACCGCACCGAGCTTCTCGTCCTCGACGGGGTCTTTTTTAAACGACTGGGCGCTGTAGCGGTTCCGCGCGAGGTCGAGGAAACCTTCGAAGGTCTTCATGGTGGTTTCTGCGATAGCCATGGTGACCGCATCGTTTCGTCCCCTATATATGGTTGACCTCCGGAGCGGCGACCGGCGCAAGGTATTTATTCGTATAGCTGCGAACAACATCTGATGCCATCCTGTTGCGTAAACAACCTCAGTGGAAAAGTGCTTCTCCTGAACGTAATGCCGGAAGAGGTAAACGACTACGTCCGAAAGCACTGCAAAGAGTACTACGAGATGCCGCCCAACTTTGTGTTCAAAGATATTCGGATGCTCCTGAAATCTCCCATGCTCGTCGGGCTCCAGGTCAGGAGAAGCAAGATCCTGCTGCCGTTCACAAAGCGCTGCGCTGGCCCCGGAACCATGCTCTACGAGATCGCGGCGAAGGAGGCCGACCTCGACTTCATCCGCAACAATCTCCCGAAGGTATCGGAGGATTGAAAGGGCGGCACGAGGACGGCCATAATCGGATCCGCGAACAGATCTCCAGTGGGCAGGGCCTTCGCCCGCTACAGGGACTTGTGCTCCCGTCCACACCGTTTCACCGTATCCCACTGCCCGACAGCGTGGCATGACCGATCGCTATATAGTGCCTGACTGAAAAACGCTATATGATCATTGTGGGCATTAAGGAGTGGGTGGTCCCTCAGGATAAGGTTTTTTTTGATCTCTTCGACAGGATGGCCCAGACGGTCGTTTCTGCAGCCGATCTGCTCGTCGATTTCGTCGAGAACTTCGAGGACGTGAAAGGAAAGTGTCACCGGATGAAGCAGATCGAACACAGGGGAGACGAGATCACACATGAGATCTACGAGCAGCTGAACAGGACGTTCATCACGCCGCTCGAGCCGGAAGAGATCTCCCGCCTTGCATCGGCGCTCGACGACATCCTCGACTACATCGACGGCACTGCACAGCAGATGTACAGCTACGGCATCACCGAGACCGACGATCAGATGATTGAACTTGCAAAACTGATTCAGCTGAGCGTCATCGAGATCGAGAAGGCCGTGACCGGTATCCGGACGATCAAAAACCCGGTTCTGATCGAGGAACGGTGCATCGAGGTGAACCGCCTGGAGAACGTCGCGGACAACGTCCTCAATCATGCCATCATGGACCTCTTCAAGACAAAGGATGCGATCACCATCATCAAGCTCAAGGACATCTACGAAAACCTTGAGATGGCGACTGATAAGTGCGAGGACGTTGCAAACGTCTTGAGCGACATAGCCATCAGACACTCCTGACCGCTATGGATCCGATCATCATCCTCGGCATCCTTCTCGCGCTACTTTTTAATTTTGCAAACGGCCTGAACGATGCAGCAAACTCAATCGCCACCATCATCGCGACAAAGGCCTTAACGCCCCTGCAGGCGGTGCTTCTTGCCGGGGTCTTCAACCTCCTCGGCCCTCTTCTCTTCACCACGGCGATTGCGGCAACCATCGGCAGGGGGATCGTCGATCCCGGATCCCTCACGCCGATACTGATCCTCATGGGCATGGCCGGCGCAGTGCTCTGGGTTCTTGCAACCTCGTTCTTCGGGATCCCGGTCTCGAGCAGCCACGCCCTGATCGGGGGGCTGCTCGGTGCCGGGATTGCGGCCGCGGGAACGGGGGCGATCCTCTGGCCGTCGCTTGTGGTCATTGAGCAGACCGTCATCTACGGGTTCATAGGCGCGATCCTCGGTGCGGTCATCACGGGCGCAGTTGCATACCGGAGAGGTGACTTCAAGCCGTGGAACCTCCTCCTCGGGGGGCTCATCGGGGTGACGGTGGCAATTCCGCTCGCCATCGCAACCGGGTTTCTGAAGATCAGCGGCATCCTCGCGGTCGTGATCTTCATCGTCATCTCCCCCACGCTTGGATTCCTCTCCGCGTTCGCCCTCGGCACCGTCGTCACCTGGATCTTCCGCAACCATCCTCCCCGGCGCTTATCCCGTATGTTCAAGAACCTCCAGATCTTCTCGGGCTCGCTGCAGGCCATCGGCCACGGCAGCAACGACGCCCAGAACGCGATGGGCATCATCACCGCGATGCTCCTTGCCGGCGGCCTGATCACCGAGTTCTCCGTCCCGCTCTGGGTCATCCTCACCTCTTCGTTTGCCATATCCCTCGGAACGCTCCTCGGCGGGTGGCGCGTCATCGACAAGATGGCCAACCGGATTACGCGGATCCGGCCCTACCAGGGGTTTGCCGCATCGACCGCCGCCGGGAGCGTCCTCTCGCTGATGACCGCGTTCGGCGTCCCGGTCTCGACGACCCACGCGGCAACCGGCGCGATCATGGGCGTCGGCACAACCCGCGGCTACTCGGCGGTCAAGTGGGGAGTGGTCCGCGAGATTCTCGTCGCGTGGATACTGACGATCCCGGCGGCGGCGGTCGTGGCCGGCGGGTGTTATCTCGCCGCGCGGGCGTTGATCGGGGGGGGGTTTGAATAAAGCGGTTCTCTACCCGGTCACCTGCACTCCCTTTATCGCGTGACGAAGTCTGGCAGGTTCACATAACCCTGTAAATCCAACAATGCATAATCCCATCCACGGATTTCAGGTGGGGTTGCGAAACCCGAACCTGGTATGCCTCCTGCTCTAGTTCTAATATAACACCGCAATTCGAAGCCAGATGCTAACTCAATTTTCGAACACCCATCATAGCTGCGAGGAGCCCGTCCCCATGCACGGCTTTCCAGGGGATATCGCCACGCACTGCCCCCGCCCCTAGGGGCGGGGGAGGAGCGCGAAGCGCGGGTGGGGTGGGGGGTTACAGACATTCATTCCGACTTGGAGACAGGGGAGGGGGACAGGCCCCCCTCCCCGTCAGCCCCTCCCCCAATGGCGATACCCCCACGGTCCAGTATACCAGGCGGTGTTCCAGTGAGAACAGGGGCCTGAAAAATCCGTGGAGATGGGATTTGCGGGGTTCCGGAGAACAGCAGTTCGCACAACGCCCCGCGCAACCGCGAGCCGGCCCCCTCATTTCTCCTCCCCACCCCGCAGTTCCCTATAATACCGGCAGAGGTCCGCGACGATGCACTGCTCGTGCTTCGGGTTCTGCGCCGTGCAGACGGCGCGCCCGTGGCGGATCAGGAGGTAGTTGATGTCCCGCCAGGCCTCCTCGGGGAAGAGGGCCACGAGGTCGCGCTCGATGATGTTGGGGTTCGTGCTGTCGGTGAACCCCAGCCTCTTCGAGACCCGGCGGACGTGGGTGTCGACCGCGATGCCGACGTTGATCTCGAACGCGTGGGAGAGGACGATGTTCGCGGTCTTCCTCCCCACCCCGGGAAACGACTGCAGTTCCTCCATCGTCCGCGGGACCTCGCCGCCGAAGTCGGCAACGAGCTTTCGTGCCGTCTCGACGATGTAGCGGGCCTTCGTGTGGTGAAACCCGATGGTCCTGATGAGCGGCTCGACCTCCTCGGGCTCCGCGCGGGCGAGCGCCTCCGGCGTCGGGTAGCGGGAGAAGAGGGTGTCGCGGACGGCGTTGACGGCGCGGTCGGTCGTCTGCGCGGAGAGGATGGTGAGGATGAGCGCCTCGAAGGGGTTAGAAAAGTCGAGAAAATGACGCCTGTCATCGACGACGGGATACTCCGCAAGAAGACGGCGGTACGCCTCGCAGGCGGCCTCGCGGTTCATAACTGATGGGGCAGGGCAGATTCGAACTGCCGTCAAAGCGTCCCAAACGCTCTAGGATGGACCAGGCTACCCTACTGCCCCCGTACCACCATACATTGGAAAGCCAGGCAAAAATAGTTGCCGATGGAGAAGAGGTTCAGGACAGCAGGGGGTTTGAAGATTCTCTGCTCACGACGGTGCCGGAGTATACGCCCTCCACGATCGCCCGGTAGAGGTTCTCCGGGTCGCGGCCGTCAAGCACCAGGAGCGGGATGCCGGACCGCTCGATGACCTTTCCGGCAACGATGTCGAGCACGATGTTCGCGCCCGCATTCATCCTCGCCCCGGTGATGATATCGAGGAGTTCCTGCGGCGTGAGACGCTCGTGCTTCACCGCGCCGGCATCCTTCTTCGGATCTGCGCTGTAGATCCCGTTGACAGACGTGGCGTTGATGAGCAGGTCGGCACCGACGCTCTCGGCGAGGACCGCAGAGACCGCATCGGTCGTCTGCGCCGGGGTGATGCCGCCCATGACGACGATCTTTTTGGCCTGTGCAAACTCCTGCGCCTCCGTGTAGTTCTCCGCAACGCGCGGGTAGGCCGCGTCCCCGAGTCCGGCGATGAGCAGGCGCGCGTTCAGCCGCGTCACCATGATACCGAGTTCGTCCGCCGCCGCCTCGCCGGCACCGAGATCGCGGGCAACCCGGATGTACCGGCGTGCCTCCCCGCCGCCGCCGACAACGATGAAAATACGACAATTCTCGGCAACCTTTTTCAAAACAGAGACGTATCGGCTTATATTGTTCGATTCAAGCGAAGGTACCAGAACCGAGCCGCCCAGAGATAGTACGATCTTCTTCATTCCACCCTACTATTATCCCCAATATCACTCATATACCTGTTGTGAAGATGCTGCACTGCCCTGTATGCGGTTCCGCGGATGTCTGGGTCGTTACCGGCGGCTGTACCGGCTGTGTCTACCGGTGCAAGCGCTGTGGGTATCGCGGAGCGCTGGTCGTCGAGTACGACGAAGAAGACGACAGGCGGAGTGAGCGGTAGCCCACAGTCATAAATATCATGCTTCCCCTCACCCGTAATCATATGCACGAGGCGCGACTCTACCAGAAACTGGAGGACAACACCGTCCGCTGCTCGCTCTGCGCTCATCGGTGCACCATACGGGACGGCAAACAGGGTATCTGCGGCGTCCGTATCAACCGCGGCGGCACGCTGTATGCCGCCACATTCGGCAAGGTCATCGCCGAAGCGGTCGACCCCATCGAGAAGAAGCCGCTCTACCATTTCCTGCCCGGCACCCTCTCCTACTCCCTCGGCACCATCGGGTGCAACTTCCACTGCGCGCACTGCCAGAACTGGCACATCTCCCAGCAGACGCTGGAGATGGAAGCGCTCAGGGATATCAGCCCGGAACAGGGCGTGGAACGGGCGATCCGGTCCGGCTCCGCAAGCATCGCCTGGACCTACAACGAGCCCACCATCTGGCACGAGTACCCGCTCGCGATGGGGACGCTGGCGCGACAACAGGGTCTCGGGACCGTCTACGTCACGAACGGCTACATCACCGAAGAGGGGCTCCGCGAGCTCGCGGGAATGCTCAACGCCTTCCGCGTCGACATCAAATCGTTCTCCGACACCTTCTACCGGAAGGTCTGCGGGGGACGGCTGCAGCCGATCCTCGACGCGACCGCGCTTGCAAAGGAGCTCGGGATGCACATCGAGACGGTCACGCTGGTCATCCCGGGGCAGAACGACTCGATGGAAGAGATGGAAGCGCTCATCCGGTGGGTGCTCGAGAACCTCGGCCCCGACACCCCGATGCACTTCACCCGGTTCCACCCGGACTATAAGATGCTGGACGCGAGGCCGACCGCGGTCAGGACGCTCGAGAAGATCTACGAACGGGCAAAAGAGCTCGGAATCCACTACCCGTATCTCGGCAACGTCGGGGGCCACCCCTACGAGAACACCTACTGTCCCGCCTGCGGCAGCCCGGTCATCGAGCGGTCGGGCTACGCCGTCCGGATAACGGGGCTTGACGACCATACCTGCACAGAATGCGGCGGGCGCATCGAGTATGTCTCGGAGATCAGGTGAACGCCAGAGGTTCCTGACCGACAGGATGCTCGGGACGCTCACCCGCTACCTCCGGTTCATGGGCTACGACACCATGAGCGCAAACAGCCTCTCCCCGGGGAGTTCCCGGGAAGACACGCTCCTCCTCGAGATCGCCACACAGGACGGCCGGCTCCTCCTGACCCGGGACCGCGAACTCGCACGGCGGGGCGGTGCGCAGGCGGTCTACATCGAATCCGAAGAGATCATGGCTCAGATCCAGCAGGTTGCCGACCTCGGGCTCATCGAGCCCCGGATCCGGATGAGCCGCTGCTCGCTCTGCAACACACGCCTCCGGCCGGCCACCGCACGGGAGATCCGGGAGACGCGTTACGCTCCGCGGTCGGCCCGGGGAAAGGAGTTCTCGTGGTGCCCCGCGTGCCGGAAACTCTACTGGATGGGTTCACACAGCGCCAGCCTCGAGCGGCGCCTCAAAGAGATGCGCTCCTCCCCCTGACCGGCCACCTGCCGCATCCCCCGTAAAATTGCGGAGAAAATTCCATTTTGGGCATTTTCTGGAGAATCCTGGAAAGGTATATCAGGTTTCAAGGAGTATGGAGCGCGACGGCTGCAGGCCGATCGATCCGATCTTTCATCAGCCGTGACGCCTGCGGAGAAGTATGCCGACCGCCCGGTGCGAACACGATCTCGGTCGTCCGGGCCTGCAACGGGACTTCGTGCCTGAACCGGCGGAGCCGGTTCAATCTGTCAGGGAGAATACTATGGAAAGTCTGAAGATAGCATTTTTCTGTTGGGAATCGCTGTATGCAGAGCGGGTCGGCGGGCTCGCAAATGCGGCAACAAATCTCGCCGAGACGCTGGCACGGGAACACGAGGTGCACTTTTTCACCCGGGGTGAGGGAAAGGACGCCGAGGTCAACGGCGTCCGGTACCACTACTGCCGGCCGGCGGGACAGGACATCGTCCGGTACTGCTCCGATATGAGCAGGGGGATGCTCGACCGCTTTAGCGAGTTCGACGCAAAGCCGTTCGACCTCCTGCACTTCCACGACTGGCACGTGGTCGACGCGCTCCGCCGGCTCCGGGACAGGGAGACCATCTTCACCTACCATTCGACGGAGTTCGGGAGGAACGGGAACACCTTCAGCACCGGATGGCCTTTTGCGGAGATATCAAAGATCGAGCATTCCGGCGCATCGATTGCCAAACACATAACCGCGGTCTCCTCGACCCTCAAAAAGGAGGCCATGAGCCTCTACGACATCCCGGACTGGAAGATCGATGTCGTCCATAACGGCATCGTGCCCGCCCATTACCAGGCGGACGTCGATCCGGAGGCGGTGAAACAGCGTTACGGCTTTGACCCGGACTCTCCTCTAATACTCTTCGTCGGACGGCTCGCATGGCAGAAGGGGCCCGACATGCTGGTGGATGCCGCCCCCCATCTCCTCCGGAAGCACCCCGACGGCCAGTTCGCCTTCATCGGCGACGGGCAGATGCGCCGGGGCCTCGAGACCCGGGCCCGGTCGCTTCCGATCCGTTTCCTTGGACGGCTGGACGATACGGACTACGTCTCGCTCCTCAATGCAAGCGATATCGTTGCCATCCCGAGCAGGAACGAGCCGTTCGGGCTTGTGCTCCTCGAAGCGTGGAGCGCCGGCCGGTGCGTCGTCGCGTCCGACGTCGGCGGGCTCTCGGAGAACATCGAGCACGGGACCGACGGGGTCAAGGTGCGGCCGCACCCGGACTCGATTGCCGAAGGGCTCTCCCGGGTTGCGGATTCCCCCGAGAAGTCGCTTTCCATGGGCAGGGAGGGGCTCGACAAAGTGAAGAAGGAGTTCCCGTGGAGCCGCGTTGCGGAACGGATGGAAGGCGTGTACCGGAAACTCGCGAACCAGGACACCGTCCTCTGCTGACCGCCCGTTCACGGCAGCATGACGGCTGCAAGATGCTCCATCAGGCGGAACGGGTCCGATGAGACCACGGGTGTCCCCGCGTAGAGTTCCATCCCCCCGATATCCGAGGTCCGGGAATGCAGGTCGCCCCGGTCCACCACCCACGCGACGGAGTAACCCTCTTCCCCGAGCGGCGGCAGATACACCGCCGCGTTGTAACTCTGCACCCCGATGTTCTGGTAGCATTCGAGCACTTTTGCGAGTGCCGGAGCGAGATCGTGCGGCGACTGCGTGAGTATCACAACCTCGTGCTCTTTTCTCGGGGTGAGGTGCGCCATGACCCGGGCGTTTTTGTAGACGAGCCCGAGGCCGATGACGGTGTGGGCCATAAAGAGGTCGTCGTAGTATTCGCTCCCGTAACGGCACCGGTACTCCTCCCGGGCCTTCTCAAGCCGTTCCGGAGCGGCATAGGGACGGCGGGTGAGCAGTACCTGGGCATGGTTGTGCACGACGCTCGCCCCCGCACGCCAGAGGAAGTTCCAGATTACGAAGGGGTAGACCGCCCGGGGATCTGTCCGGTGCGCATCCTGGCACCAGCGGATGGCCACGCTGATCATATCGGCGATCTGCGGCTCTGTGGTGATGTAGGGGTTCGTATCCTTCGCGATGATGACGGCGTGGAGGTAATCGTATTTGGCGATGTTGCTTGCGGTGATCCAGTGGTCGCCGTCGATCCTCCCGAACGTGTCGGCCGGCGTCTCCTCGAGGGGGTTTGCGAACGGTCCCCCCTCGGCAAGCGCCTTAAGGTCCCGCGTCTCCTCGGCGCGGGGCGTCAACACCGGACGGCGTGCCCTGACCGAATTGAAGAGCGTGCTCTCGCCGGTCTGGTTATTGGTCACCCTGACGATCTGCTGCGTCTCGATATCGCCGTACTTCTCCCGCACCCACTCTTCCATCGCCTCGGGGAAGACCAGGTGTCCGGGTTCGACGTACCAGGAGTATATCCGGGAGACGAGTTCCTCCATATCCGGCGCGAGTTCCTTCACGATACCCGGCAGCCGGGTGATATCCAGCCTGACCATGGAGTCTCCGTATACCGGTCCCGCACCGATAAAGATTCGCATCGGCCGGGCCTGGTTGAGAGAGGCCTCGAACGGAATGGACAGATCATGTTTGTGGCCGCGGTGCCCCGCAGGACCTGAAATCGAATACTTATTGGCTACAGATAGAGAACATACTCTCAATCCACGAGGAACCGACGAAACAGCACTCCGAAACTCATTCTCCGGCAGAACAGCATGGCATTCTTCAACAAACCCCGGGCGAACGTTGACGGGTTGCGGCAGGCGAAGGATTACCCCGGCCTGGCTGCAGTTCTGGACAGCGAAGACCCCGGAAACCGTGCTGATGCGGCGCGGGCGCTTGCCGCCCTCGGGGTCCCCGCCATTCCGGATATTCTCACAGCGCTCGAGGACGCCCGCCCGGTATCGCGGGAGCGGATGGCCGAAGCCCTCGCATCAGCCGGAACCCCTTCCATCCCGCTGCTCCTCGCCCTGATTCTCCGGGCAAGCCCTGCTCTGCAGGCATCCATCGCCCGCGCAATCGCGGAGATAGGCGACCCGATGGTCGAGGCACTGCTGCCTGCACTGCACCACCAGCAACCGGTGATCCGGCGCGCTACGGTGATCGCTCTCCAGGGGATGGGCAGGAAGGCATTCATGCCCCTCTCCGAAGCGCTCCGTGACAGCAACCCGTCGGTGCAAAAAGAGGCCGCAAACGTACTCGCCTCAATGCGATGGTCACCTGAAGGTCTCCAGGAGAAGGTGCAGTTTTACTACCTCCGGGAAGACTGGACGGAACTTGCCAGACTCCAGGGAGCGGCCGTCCCGATCCTCCTCAAAGCCCTGGCGAGCGAAAACGCCTGGATACGGTGCGAGTCGGCTCAAACCCTCGGGAAGATCCGCGATTCGCGGGCTATCCCGCAGCTTATCAAAGCGGTGAAAGATCCCCGGATAGATGTCCGCGTACGCGCCATCGAGGCGCTCGGGGAGATGGGTGACGACCGGGCGAAACCCCCGCTGGCCGATGCCCTCAACGACCCGCACCACCAGGTGCGGATGGAGGCGGCATGGGCGCTCGGGCGGCTGGGCTGGGTGCCGCGAAGCGACCTCGAGAGAGCAGCATACCTGATTGCAAGGGAGCAGTGGATGGACCTTGTCCGGATGGGGAGACCGGCCATCCTGCCGCTCATCCAGGCTCTCGGGGTGGAGTATTCCGGTGTCCGCACCGGTGCGTGCGAAGCGTTGCGGCAACTGGGGCCGCCTGCGCTCCGTGCCCTGCATATGGAAGCCTCAGCAAAAGACCCCGCGCGGAAGCAGCGGGCGCAGAGCGCCCTCGAGTATATCCGGCAGCGCCAGGAAGAATTGTCCCGGAACCAGCCCGTGCAGGAAGATTCTTCCCGATACGAGAAGGAACTCAAAGAAGGGCTCGCCATCCAGAGGCGGTTCGAGAAGAAGTTCAGGCGTCCGGGGTATGCACCGGGCAGGCAGATCAAAGAACCCTCACCCCCACCCAAAAAAGAGGAGGCAACTCCTGAAAAGCCGGCAGAACAGGCGGCTAAAGAGCCCGAGGTGGCCGCAAGCCTCGGAGACCTCATCCAGGAGAGCCAGCAGGCGGAGGCGGCGTGGGCACGGGTCAAGGCACGGCGGATGGCCGAAACATCGGTTGCCCCGTCCGGCGCCATCCCGCTCGACCAGCTCATTCCGCTCGAGTTCGAGCAGGAGATCATCGAGACCGGCGAGGCCGAACAGGAGGAGCGGCCTGCTCTTCGGGCCGAACAGGAAGTCCAGGAGCCGGAGATCCCGGAGATTCCGACGAAGACTGTGGAGCCGCCGGAACCCCCGGAGCCGCTCCCCGAAAAGACGCCGCTTGAAAAATGCCTTGAAGCGCTCAGGAGCGGCGACGACAACATCCGGGAAGCCGCAGTCGCTGCGCTCCAGGGCATGGGGAAGGAGGGAGTCAGGTACCTCATTGAAGCGTTGAGCGACCCCTACTACGGGGTCCGCATCGCCGCCGCCGAGGGGCTCGGTGAACTCGGGGATAGGAGCGCCGTCGATGCGCTGATCCGGACGCTCCGTGATGCAAGGGAAGACGTGCGAATCGCCGCCGCCCACTCACTCGGCCGCATCGGTGACCGCCGTGCGATTGGGCCGCTCATCCACCTTTTTGCCGACAGGTACCACGGTGTCCGGGTCGCTGCGGCGGACGCCATCGTTGAATTCGGCCGTGATGCGCTCAGGCCGCTTGAGGAGGCGCTCTCCGATCCGGTGCCGGTTGTCCGGATGACAGCGGCGAAGGCGATAGGGCTCATCGGCGCGACCGAGTCAATCCCGGTTCTCATTGAGCACCTGGGGGATGCTGCCCCGGAAGTCCGGTGGAGCGTTGCCCGGGCCCTGGGTGACTTCGGCTCCCTGGCAATTGAACCGCTCGCTCTGGTGCTGAAAAAAGGAAGTAAGGAGATGCGTCTTGCGGCGATCGATGCCCTCTGGGAGATGCTGGATACGCGGGCAGGCGACGTCCTGCGGCTTGCCCTTGAGGATGAGGATGAAGATGTGAGGGCAAAAGCGATGGCCGCCCTCAGAAAACGGCAGGTGATAGATGTGTGGCGGGTGGCGCTCGGCAGCCAGGTCCAGGACGAAGAGCGCACCGTAAAGAAGAGAACCACCCGACAGGAGGACAGGAAGGCGTTTGAACAGTCCGGCCGGGAGCAGATAGATACCCTCATCGGGGCGCTCAAGGATAAGGAGTGGAACACGCAACTCGGCGCCGCCACACACCTCATCATGATGGGACGCCCCGCCGTGGAAGGCCTCATCCATGCGCTCAGGAACGAGGACCCGGAGATACAGACTGCTGCCGCCAGTATCCTTGGTGATATGCGCGAGACGGCGGTCACGCCGCTCATGGATGCCCTGAACGACACCGACCGGTTCGTCCGGCTTGTTGCTGCCCGTAACCTGGGTAAGATCGGGAACAAAAGGGCTATTGAAGCCCTGATCGGCTCCCTGCACCAGGAACCCGATAGTGAGGTCCGGGCAGCCGTGGCGGAGGCGCTGGGGTATATGGGGAGCAAGCAGGCGATAGAGCCTCTGGCGCTGGCACTGCAGGACCGGAGCGAGACGGTCAAGATTGCCGCCGCCCGGTCGCTCGGGTATATCGGGAGCCTTCGTGCTATAGAACCATTGGTCCTGGCGCTCAACGATATGGACGACCGGGTCAGGTACGCCGCACTCGAGGCCCTGAAAGACCCGGGGCAGACAATGCGGAGCCACCTCGTCAAAGCGCTCCGCACCACGGACGGGGAGTTCCGGGCAGGGGTCGCCGAAGCGCTGGAAGCAGGAGGCTGGGAGCCGGAGACCGCCGAGGAACAGGCCCTCTATCTCATAGCACTGAACCGGTGGGCAGAGGTAGAACAGGCCGGCGCTGAGGCGCTGCCGGTGCTCATTGAGGTGCTCTCCGACCCGTCTCTCGAGGTCAGGACAAACGCCGTCAGGGCCATTGCCCGGATAGGCGGGGAGGAAGCTATCGCCCCCCTCATCCAGGCGCTCCAGGACGACGCTCTCGGGGTCAGAAAACGCGCGGAAAGGGCACTGATCGATATGGGCAATGCGGTGCTCGCCGAACTCGAACTGGCGCTCGAAGAGGGGCGGCCGGAGGCCAGGGAGGGGCTGCAGCGGATCATCGATGAGATCCGCGTGAAAGGAGAGGAGGCAGCCTAGGGTATCCGCCCGGCCGCCTTCCAGTAGTCGTACTCGTGGTGCCAGCGGTCCTTGTTCGCCGTGACCAGCGCCCGCATCCGCTCGAGCGTCGCGGCGTGGAGCTTCTCCTGTTCCGGGTATGTCTCCTTGTTCTCGATGGCTTTTGCGAGAATCCTCCCGAGTTCATAGGCCCTCCCTTCCGCAGGCACGATCGTCTCCGGGTCACCCCCGAGAACCACGCCGACACCGCCCACGGTGTTCGCGCCCAGGGTCTGGAGGACCCCGTTAAGGTAGGCCACGACGTCATCCGCTCCGGAGCCGCCCGCCGTGGAGACGGCGCACCCGTACTTCCCAAGAAACATCTGGCAGTGGATAGCGTCCGCCATCCGGTCAAGCATGGTCTTTATCTGGGCGGTGACCGAGTCGATGTAGTTGGGCGACCCGAGGACGATCCCGTCGCTTTCAAGCATCTTCTGGTACAACCCGGCAAAGTCGTCCTTCTTGACGCACTCTCCCCGCTCGCAGCAGACCAGGCACCCGTTGCAGTACTCGATCTGGAGCTTCGCAACATCCACGAGCTCCACCTCGGCCCCGGCACTCTCCGCCCCGTCGAGGACTGCCTGGACAAGCCGGAGCGTCTGGCTCTTTGAGGCGCGGGGGCTTCCGTTAATCCCAAGTATCTTCATCTGTTTTCCTCGTTTGCAGTGTTCATGCGTCCGCTCCGGATACGCTCGCCCGCAGCCTCACGGGATGTCGTGCGTGACGGTGAGTTCGGCATGATACTGCCGGTCGCAGTCACCGGGGAGCGGGTCGATGGTGAATATCTTCGTTTCGCCCGCCTGGAACCGGGGGGCGAGAACGGTCTCGGTCGACCGAATCATGTTACTCTCGTCGTCGACGAGCATGAACCGGATAACGACGTTTCTTGCGGGCGCATCGCCGGTGTTGGTCACCGTCCCCGTCACGATCCAGTAACAGGACCCGTCGGTGCGCAGATGCTTCTCCGGTGCAGTGACGGTGGTCGAAAACGACGGCTGCGGCCCGGCAGGCGAGTAGGTGGTGTGAGCAGCCGGCGTCGCCTCCGGGGTCGGGGTACGTATTCCCGAGACCTCAGAGGTCCCCGTGCAGCCTGCAGCGGCAACAGCGCCGGCGAGGCAGCCGAGGAGCAGAAGGATCGTAATGCTCTTTCCAGAGACATCCTGCATGATGGTTCATCGACCGGAGGGTATATAACGGATACGCAAGCGCATCCGGCCGCCGGGCCGCCGCCCGGCAGGGGCCGGGGAACGATTTATATGCTCTCCGGATAAGGAGCCGGCCGAAACCGGGAGGAGTGCCGATGAGCAGGGAGAGCGTAGAAACCGTCGGGACCGTGAAGGTCTTGAATGCCGTAACGGGAGAGGTGGAGGAGGTCGAGAGGGTCGTCAAATCCGATGAGGAGTGGCGGCGCCAGCTGACGCCGGAACAGTTCTCCGTTGCCCGCAAGGAGGGCACGGAGCCGGCCTTCACCGGGAAGTACTGGGACTGCAAGGAGGACGGCTTATACGTCTGCGTCTGCTGTGGCAACCATCTCTTCTCCTCGATGACGAAGTTCGAGTCGGGGACGGGCTGGCCGAGTTTCTGGGAGCCCGTGTCGGACTTGAACATCAGAACGGATCTCGATAACCGGTTCCTCATGAGCCGGATCGAGGTGCTCTGCAGGCGGTGCGACGCCCACCTGGGCCACGTCTTTGATGACGGGCCGCCGCCGACCCGTAAGCGGTATTGCATGAACTCGGCATCGCTCCGGTTTGTGCGGCAGAGGGAGCTGCAAGGATAAGGGGCGGGATTACCGTGAGGAGATCACAGTTTCCCGCCAAGGAACCAGACCGGCCGCTCTCCGCCAACGCTAACCTGTAGATATGCAAGGGCGGGGTCAAGGTCATCCGGCACCTCGAAGAAGAGATAACCATCCATGGACTCGAGCCTGTCGAGACGGACCTTTGAGTACGGCCCTCCCCGGGTGGTCGGCCCGGGCACCTTCAATGGACGGTAGGTTTCACCGGCGTAGTGGAGAAGAAACGCGCTCTCATCCGGAGTCTGGATGAGGGTATTCGAACTCCCTCCCCTATGGCCGAGGTGCGCCACCTGAACAGTGACCAGAAGGTATAATTCCCCCGGCTCAGCAGTATACTGCACCCGTTGCGTCCCGGTAGTGTGGAACGCGTTTGACCACGCTATCGAGTCGATGATCAACGAGGCTGAGTTCTCTTTGCGCGTATCCTCGTAACTGAACCGCTCCCCGACCTGCAGAGCGTCGGGAAACAGAGTGGCAGGCTCTTCGGTAAGGCCCACCAGAACGGTAGGGGTTTGCGGACTTTCGGCATGAGAGAGGTTGCAGGCCTCCAGGGCTTCGGATAGGTGTCCGATCCCGAAAGCAAGGTGGAGCAGTCCATCGTCCGTCACGCTCTGGTTCAGGGGGGTGCTCCCGTTGAGCAGGGTGCCGGCTGCGGCAAACTCATCGAGCGCAACAATAAAATGCTCATATGCGGGCGCCATACCAGGAGAGACATCAAGGGCCGCAGCCTCGGCACGGTAGCCTTCCACAAGCGAAGTCATATCGGCTGCCCGGTTCCGGACTGCCGCGTCGTCGCAGTTGTGCATGGAATAGATCTGCTCGCCGGAGACCTCCAGGAGGAGTATACCGGCTCCGGCGATCAATGACTCCAATCTTTCGTCGCCGCTGACCGGTTCGAAGAGTTGGGTCGTATTGGTTCCCGACCGCACCCCAAGAGGGGATGCGTTCCCGGGATCATCACCTCCCTCTACCGGCAGAAAGGGGAAGAGCATAGCGCATGCTCCGGGGAAGAGGAGAACAGTGGAGAGGATCACCCCAATAAAGCCGGCTGCAAGCAGTAATTTTGCGTGAGAACCCCTCATCGCCACAGGTTAACGTTTCGCGTACAAAACGGATATTCGTTGTGATGGGAACTACCTGCACGTCGGCATGGCACCATCCCGGGTTGCCGGGATCAGGGCAGCCCGGCGGCGGGGGGAACCGGTGCAGGAAAACCGGTCATACCGTCTTGCCGAGCGCCCAGACGGGAGAAGCACCGTCAAGTTTCACCTGGATAGTGCATTCATCGAGAGTGAGCGACACCGGAACATCAAAGACGATATACCCTGTTTTTACCTCATACCGGTTCAGCCTCACCGCGGCATACGGCTCGCCGAGCGACGTCTCCGGTGCCAGTGTTATCGGGGAGTAGGTTGTCCCGCGATACCGGAGAGTAAAATCACGAGGGTCCGGGGTCCGTATCGTGTACACTCTGCTATCCCCTTTATGACCCAGATTCGTGGCTTTCACCTTAACGAGCAGGAACATCCTCCCGGGTTCTGCCGTAACCAGGCTGCCCTTCCCATCGAAAAGGTAGAATACGCTGATGCTCCTCGCCGACTCCAGCATCAGCGAGATGTCGTTTGCACGGGTACGGTCTTCGTAGACGTAGCGTTGCATGAGTGCCAGTTCTTCCCCGGACTCGGACCCGGCGGAGATCGGGGGCAAGGAGAGATTGATCGCCACGATCTCCGCCGGGGCCTTCAGCGCCGGGCGTTGCAGGTATCCGAACGCCTCACGGAGATGGTTCGATCCCTGCCAGTTCGCTTCGAGAGCGTTATCCACCATCGTGCTGTTGAGGGGAGTGTTTCCCTGCAGCATCCGGCCGGCAGCTTCATATGACTCAAGAGCGGTGATAAACGAGGTTTTCAGGGCTTCCCCGTCGTCTGACACGTCCAGCGCTGCCGATTGCCTGAGAAGACCCGCTGCAAATGTCAGAAGCTCTGCGGCACTCTCTTTTGCCAGTTTCTCGTCCCAGGCATAGAGAGCATAGGTGTTCTGCAAGGAGAGCAGCATGAGTGAGGCGCTGTTCTCTTCAACCAACTGGACAAGTTCGTCGTCATCGTATTCAACGACGGGCGGGGTGCTGTTCTCAGCCTGCGGGGCGGTCTCGCTCTCATCGGGGATGGCAGGCGAGCCGGGTGTGAAGTTCAAAAGATGGCCGTCCTGGAGCCGCTCTTCGACTCCGGTGAGAACGGAGGAGAGGTTTTGAGCGGCGACCGGCTGCGGTTGCCCGGGATCAGGCGTATCTGGACCGGCGGCGTCCAGCGGTGTCGGGGAGGGGATGAACAGTATGGCCGTAAAGAACATGAGGGCCAGTATCATTGTAACGGCGTCCGGGAGGTCCACAATAGTATACGTCTCTTCTCTCCAGGGAAAAAAATCTTCGCCGGGACCCGACACTTCGGATTATGGGTCCATTCCGGGGACCGGCGCCACGCCTGCACGAACTATTATTCCCCGGCAGCGCGACCTCTGATCAGTGACCGACCATTCATCCGCCTGGGACGAGGACTACCGGAGGCGGGGAAACCTCTGGGGCGGAGCACCGGCACCGCTCCCGGATCTCCCTGCCGGCGCCGCCGTCCTTGAAGTCGGCTGCGGGAACGGCAAGACTCTTACGGCACTCGTCCGGCGGTTCCCGTGCGTGGCCGCGGTCGACAGCTCTCCCCATGCCGTCGCTCTCGCCCGGCGACACCCGGCGACAGCGTCGGCCTCTCTCGCCGTTGCCGATGCACGGTGCCTGCCGTTCCATGAGGAATCGTTCGATGCCGTCTTCCTGGTCCATATTCTCGGCCACCTTCCTCTCTCGGGCCGGAAGGCCGTAGCATCCGAGGTCTGCCGGGTGCTCAGGCCCGGCGGGACGCTCTTCTTCCGGGGGTTCTCCGTCGAGGATATGCGCGCCGGGAAGGGAGTGGAGACGGAGCCGCAGACCTTCCGGAGGGGCGAGGGCATCATCACCCACTACTTCACCGAAGCCGAAACCGCGGACCTCTTCGCACCGCTCGCGGCGGTCTCGGTCCGGACGCACCGCTGGCAGATACGGGTCAGGGGCAGGCATTACCCACGGGCTGAGGTGGAGGGGGTGTTTATACAGGAAGGGTAAGGGGGTTCTGCGCTCTGGACGGCTGAATTATGTCCAGCGGGTTTGCATACATCATGTCTGCGAATTCTCAGTACGGGTCAGAGAGGGATTAAATACAATTTTTCCAAGCGATCCCCGTACAGTGGACCGTGGGAATATCGCCATAGGGGGTGGGGCTGACGGGGAGTGCGATGGGCGGAACGCCCGGAGCTCGACCACCGTCAGGTGGGGAGTGCGAACGTAGCGAGCTTGAGCACCGTCAGGTGCGAGGTGCGAACGTAGTGAGCATGAGAAGACCTTCGGTCTTCGAGGGGGGAGCATCCCCCCTCCCCTGTCTCGTGAGGCACTACCGATCTATAACCCCCACCCCGCCCGCGCTTCGCGCTCCTCCCCCGCCCCGCCGGGGCGGGGGCAGTGCGTGGCGATAGCCAATGGGAAGCCATTTCAGCAATTTGATGCAGGAGATAGTTCAATTCGTTATGAGCGCTCTTAATCGCATTCAGAACCCTGTGAATCTTCAACCACGTGGTACTTGTGGGACGACTTCCCGGGCACACCAACCTGACAACCCCCACACCGGCACCTCGGAGCACAAACGCCGCAACGCCCGCGGGCCGGCAACCGCGAGCGGCGCACCACGGCCGGCCCTGCCCACCACCATCCCAGGGGCCGAGACCGGGGACAAACATATCTTTTTACTCTTCCGGACCGAGTAATAATACCAGAATATGAGGAACCGGGGAAACGCGCCTGCCGGAACGGCTGTTCCCGGGGTCCTCCGTGCAGCATGGTCAACCTTTTTTGACATTCGGACAAAACAACAGGAGAGAGGAAGAGAAGTCATGTGTATTGCAATGCCCGCTGAGGTACTCGAGATCAAAGAGGGCAACATCGGCGTCGTCGATTTCGGGGACCTCCAGCAGGAGGTCAGGCTCGACCTCGTCGACGTAAAGGTCGGGGAGTTCGTGCTCGTCCACGTCGGGTTCGCCATCCAGCGCCTCAGCAGAGAGGAGGGGCTTGAGACCCGGGAAGTCTTCAGGCAGGTCTACGCTGCGATGGAGGAGTGATGCACGAGTACAGCATCGCCTATGACATCTACACGACCGCCCGCCGGGCAGCGATCGAAAACAACGCGACAGAAGTGACGTGCGTCTCTGTGGACGTCGGCAAGATGGCGATAGCAAACCCCGAACAGGTGGAGTTCCTCTTCAATATCATCATCGAGGACGACCCGCTCTTTCCGAACGCCCGGCTCTCGTGCCGGGACGTTGAGGCACGCACCCGCTGCTCCTGCGGCTACGAGGGGAACGAGCGGTTTGTCTGTCCCCGGTGCGGAAAACTCCCGGAAGTCGTTGCAGGAATGGAGATCGTAGTCACCAATATCGAGATAGAAGTGGACGAAGAATGAAAGTCAACCTCATGCACGGTGCCGGCGGCGAGGTGATGGGCGAGCTCCTGCGCGTCATCACCAACCTCGAGCACAACAACGCCGGCGGGATAGGGCTCGAGTCGCTGGACGACGGCGCGGTCATCCCCTTAAACGGCCAGAACATCGTCTTTACGACCGATAACCACGTGGTCTCGCCGATCTTCTTCCCCGGCGGGGACATCGGGCGGATCGCCGTCTGCGGAACCATCAACGACCTCGCGATGATGGGCGGGCGGCCGATCGCGCTCTCGTGCGGCATGGTCATTCCCGAAGGCTTCGAGGTCGCCGACCTCGAGCGGATCGTCGCGTCGATGGACGCCGCCCTCGGCGAGTGCGGAGCAAACCTCGTCACGGGGGACACCAAGGTGCTCGAGCGGAGCGCGCTTGATGCCCTCGTCATCAACACCGCCGGCATCGGCGTCGCTGAGCGGGTGGTGCGGGACAACGGCCTCCAGGTCGGCGATGCGATCATCGTCAGCGGCACCATCGGAGACCACGGTATCGCCATCATGGCCCACCGGGAGGGGTTCGACTTCGGCGGCCAGATCCAGTCCGACGTCGCCCCCCTCTGGCCACTCGTCGAGCGGGCGCTCGACGCCGGGGATATCCACGCCATGAAAGACCCGACGAGAGGCGGGTTTGCAAACGCCATCAACGAGATGGCAGGTAAGAGCGGTGTCGGCGTCGTCATCGAGGAAGAGGCCCTTCCCTTCCGGACGAGCGTCCGGAGCGCTGCCGGCATGCTCGGCCTCGATCCTCTCGAGGTGGCGAACGAGGGCAAAGTCATCATGGGGGTCGCGCCCACTGATGCAGAGGCCGTCCTTGCAGCGCTCCGCTCGCATCCCTACGGGCGGGACGCGGCGATCGTCGGCGAAGTCGTCGAAGGCTCCCACGTGGTCATGCGGACCACCATCGGTGGAGAACGGTTCATCGAACCGCCTATCGGCGACCCGGTCCCGCGTGTCTGCTAGCAGATGACACCACCTTTTTTGCCATCCCGGGTGACCCGCGCCTGTCATATACAATAACACCGTGAGCAGTCTTATGGAGAGGCAGTCTACGATGACGGAGGAAGCAGGCATCGAGGTGCGCCTGGTGGACGTCTGGGACGTGGAGACGATCGCCGACCTCTACCGGGCGGGCGGCTGGTGGAACGAGAGATGGGACCCTGCCGGTCTCGCCGCCCTCATCGTGGGGAGTTTCGCCTTTGCCGTCGCCGTCGACCGGGCGACCGGCAAAGCGGTCGGCATGGGCAGGGTGATCTCGGACGGGGTCTCGGACGGCTACATCCAGGACCTTGTCGTCCTCCCCGGCTACCGGGGCCGGGGCGTCGGAACGATGATCTTATCTGCGCTGCTCGATTACTGTACGTCTGCAGGTGTCGCCTGGGTCGGCCTCGTCGCCGAACCCGGGACCGAGCCGTTCTACACCGCGCTCGGTTTCCAGAGGATGGAAGGGCACACACCCATGCGGTGGTACCCGGAAAGGAGGTGAAGCATGTGAAACTGGCCGACTTCAAGCCCGTGAGCCTGGACGATCGCGACCTCTTCCGGGAGCACTACCGGCAGTTCCCCCAGGTGCACAGCGACAACACGTTCGCGAACATGGTCTGCTGGAACCACTACGCGGACTACCGTTTCGTAGAGGTCGAAGGGTCGATCGTCCTCTCGAGCACCATCGACGGCGTGACGGCGTTTCGCATGCCGATCGGCCCAAAAAACCCGGAACTGGTCGGGGACGTCGTCGACCTCGCGGTGAGGGAAGGCGGTGACACGCCCCTGTGGGTCCTCGACCCGGCAAATGAAGCGTGGCTCCGGGAACTCTACCCGGCCCTTCCCCTCCGTGCAAACCGGAACTTCTTCGACTACATCTACCGGACCGAAGCCCTCGCCGACCTCGCCGGGAAGGGCTACGCCACCATCCGGCGCCAGGTCAACCGGTTCGGACGGGAGTATGCGTATACAGTCGAGAAGATCACGGAAGACAACATCGATGAGGTCTGGGAGTTCCTGGTCGTCTGGTGCGAGTGGCGGGACTGTGACTCCGAACCAGTTCTTGCCGCCGAGAAAGAGGCCATCCTCTTTGCCGTGAACCACTTCTTCGCTATCGGCCTCGAGGGCTGGATCATACGGATCGGCGGAACCATCGGGGCGATATCGGTTGTCGGCAGGGTCAACGAGGAGATGGCGGTCGTCCACTTCGAGAAGGCGCTTCCCGAGACCTACCCGGGCATTTACAAGGTGATCACGACCGAGACGGCGGCGGCCCTCCGGGACCGCTACCGCTACGTCAACCGCGAGTGCGACATGGGCGTTCCCGGGCTCCGCGAATCGAAGACGCGTTACCACCCCGCCTACATGGTCGAGGTGTACTACGCGACCCGCGACGACCTGGAGACGTGCTACAGATGACCGCCGATATCGTGCTCCGGAACGTGACGCTCCCGACGGGGCGGCGCGCCGACATCGTCGTCGCCAACGGTATCGTCCGGCACGTCGGCGCACCGGTGCGTGCCGACGAGACGATCGACTGTAGAGGACATACCTGCCTCCCCGGGGCGGTCGACATGCATGTGCACATGCGGGGAGGGGTGCAGGCACAGAAGGAGGACTGGCACACGGGCACGATGAGCGCGGTCGCCGGCGGGGTGACGGTCGTCGTCGACCAGCCCAACACCATCCCCCCCATAACCACGCCCGAACTCCTCCGGGCACGTATCTGCGAGGCGGAGGAAGAGGCCGTATGCGGGTTTGCGGTGAACGCAGGCGTTGTGCCGGACGCCGATCTTACCGGGATGTGGGACGCCGGCGCGATGGCGTTCGGCGAGACCTTCGCGGCGCCGTCGAGTTATGGCGAGGGGCTCGACCCTGAAACCCTCAAGGAGCTGCTTACCCGCATCCATGCCCTCGGGGGACTCGTCACCGTCCACGCCGAGGAGGTCTCGGACCGGGCGCCGGCAACACTCGCCGAACACGACAGCGCACGCTCCGGTGCCGGAGAGGCACAGGCCGTGCGGGCAGTATCGGCCCTTGCCCCGGCCGAAATAAGGCTCCACTTCTGCCACGCGAGCACCGCCGCCTCAGTCAGGGCCGCACGCGGCACGGTGGAGGCGACGCCGCACCACCTCTTCCTCTCGCACGGAATGTTTGATGCGGACGACACCCGGGCCCGGGTGAACCCGCCGCTCAGGGACGAGGAGACGCGGCGAGAGTTATGGTCGTGCTGGGACAGGATAGATGTAGTCGCCTCCGATCACGCCCCGCACACGCTCCACGAGAAGGGTGTGCCCTTTGAGACCGCTCCCTCCGGTATCCCCGGGGTCGAGACGATGGTGCCGCTCCTGATGGCGGCGGTGCGCCGGAGGCGGATCACCCTCATCTCGGTGATCGAGAAGACGTCGTGGAAACCCGCCGCCATCCTCGGCATCCAGCGCGCAGGGTTCGAGCCGGGCGACCGGGCGGACTTTGCCCTCTACCCGGACGAGATCACCCGCATCGACGCTTCATGCCTCCATGCAAAGTGCGGCTGGTCACCGTTCGAAGGGCTTGAAGCGGTCTTCCCGGAAGAGGTGGTCGTCGGGGGAGCGCGGGCCTACACCTGCGGCGACTTGCGGGAGGCACGCCCGGCGTGGTATCCCGGGCAAGGATATTTATCCCTGCAGAATAAATAATATAAAGCCGATAAAGCGCATCTTTAGGTCCCCGGGTGATCATCTGGCGAGACGCCTGGACATGATCCGCGGGACAACCCAGGTGCGCGACAGGCACGCCTGGCATATGGGTACGATCGGGTGAGGATCGGCAACAGCCGCCTGTGAGCATCGATCGTTAGTGCCGGGCGACATCCCTTTCAAGAGGTCTTTTCTATGGAACCCTACGCAGATGCCGTCGTCGAAAATTCGCACGGAGTGATTATCGCGCTCGACGTTACGGCAGGTGCGAAACGGCCCTCGTTTCCGGCCGGCTACAACGAGTGGCGAAAGAGCGTTCGATGCCAGGTGGCAGCCCCTGCCGTCGGCGGGAAGGCAAACCGCGCTATTATCAACCTCCTTGCGGAGACGTTCAATGTCCCCCGCGCCGACGTGAGTATCGTCGCCGGGCACACATCTTCCTCAAAGACCGTGGCGATCGCCGGTTTATCGAAATCCTCTGTTCTCGCATCCCTGAATGCCGCCGGTGCCTGATCCGGTGCAGGTGCAAGAATCGGGACCGTCGGGATGAAACAGCTTTAATCACGGGAGAACTATCTCGGGAGATAAATTCAAATGCGAACCCCACAGGCCCGTGTTTTTGGATTTTGCTTTTAAAAAATCTTGCGTTCGGATCGCCATCTGGTTTAAGTAATTGCACCCTAGATATATAATCGACCCTATGCCCGCGCGCATGAAAACCCCGTGCGGCATACGGCGATCGGATTTACACTGAAAGGAGGCAAGACTCCATGTACTCACCAGAAACTACAAAGTACCTCATTCATCTTACTCTGCAGATCGAGGGGGTGGTTGATAAACCCGACGTAGTGGGCGCCATCTTCGGCCAGACCGAGGGTTTGCTCGGCGAAGACCTCGACCTGCGTGATTTACAGAGAACCGGTCGCGTCGGCAGAATCGACGTTCAGATAACCACGAAGCGGGGAGAGACAAAAGGCGAGATACTCATTTCATCATCACTGGATCGGGCGGAGACCGCCCTCCTTGCATCGTCGCTCGAGACGATCGACCGGGTCGGGCCGTGCACGGCCCGCGTGAAAGTTGACCGCATCGAAGATATACGGGTGACTAAACGGCGCAAGATTGTCGAGCGCGCCAAAGAACTCCTCCTCGAAGACTTCGACGAAGGCGCCATCAACAGCGACGATCTGCTCGATGAGGTCAGGGAGGTCATCCGGATAGAGAAACTCGAATACCTCGGTGAAGAGAGGGTGCATGCAGGCCCGAACGTCATGGCCTCCGACGCCATCATCATCGTCGAGGGGCGGGCCGACGTCATCAACCTGCTGCGGTATGGGATCAAGAATGCGGTCGCAGTCGAAGGAACCCACGTTCCGCGCATCATCATCGACCTCTGCTCGCAGAAGACCGCGACGACCCTGCTCGACGGGGACCGGGGCGGAGAACTGATCCTCCGCGAGCTCCTCCAGATCGCCGAGATCGACTTCGTAGCATACAGTCCGCGGGGAAAGAGCGTCGAGGAGATGAGCCGCAAGGAGATCGTCAAGGCGCTCCGGAACAAAGTGCCTGCGGAGGTGATCACCGCCCCGTCCCCCGACGATGAGGGTGGAGAGCGGTTGCCTGCATGCGCCGGCCCTGCCGAAGTGCAGGTTCCCGCCGGTGAAGACGAGCGGTCGCCACACCGGCAGAGGAACAGGAGAGAGGAAAGCCGGAAGCCGGCCTCGACACTCGGCGAGCACATGGCCGATGTCCGGGATAAAAAGATTGCGCGATTCCTCTCCCCGGACTACACAGTCCTCTTAGAATCGAACGCTACCGACGTCGAGGGCGCACTCCAGAACCTGAACGGCGATGTTGAAGGGCTCGTCGTCGATCGCGTCATCGACCAGAAACTTCTTGATCAGCTCGGGGGAAGGGACCTCGAGTTCGTGGCTGCCCGGGACTTTAAAGGAATTATAAAGCGTCCGCTGTCCATCAGGCTTATAAAGATAGGGTGATGGCTATCCCGGGTGCAAATTTATATATATTTATATCCACTATTTTTATCTCTGGGAGAGAATATGCACAAGGAAGAGTTAATAGCCTTACATGGGATTCTCACTGAGATTAAAGACTTTTTTGAGTTGCAGAACCAGGAGTTGAAATTTTCACAGTATTATGCGTTGAAGATAGACCCTTCTCAGGTGCATAAGAGCAAAATGGAACACAAATATGCAATATTCGTGCTCGGAACGGAACTTGCAAATGCCATGAAAGATGTGGAGTTCTCGTCATCGGGCCGGATCTCCGCCCGGATGAAAGAACTTGCAGAGAAGACATTAAAAGAGATTGAGTATCTCCAGTAACATCGACGCAAATATAGTATCGGAGGCCGGGAACCCTCCGATTACTCCCCTCCTCTCCTCAGGCACGCATCCCGCGCTCATTCTCGATGAGGTACATAGCAAGCAGCTTCGGGATAGGTGCCGCCATGCAGTGCCAGTTCGGCGTCCCGTTCACCTCAAGAACCGTGTAGCCTTCCCGGTCACGGAGGAGATCAACGCCGCAGTAGTCGATCCCGAGCGCCGACGCCGACGCCTCAGCGATGGCGCGCATCTCCTCATCGATCGGGACCGGCGTGCCGATCCCGCCCTGGTGGATATTGTGCATCAGGCTATCGGAGACCCGGGCTATCGCGCCGACAGCCTCCCCGCCGAGGACGAAGACGCGGAAGTCCCGGTCGTTCGGGATATACTCCTGCAGGTACCACGGCCCCGGCCCGAGCTCCTCCGGCCTCGTCACGAGCCTGATACCGTTCCCGTCATACCCGTAGAGCGGCTTGTAAACGGCCTTCCCATGCCGTAGAAGGAATTCCCGCGCCTGAGCCTCCGATTGTATGTAGGCCGTCTCCGGTGTCCGCACACCGTTTGCGAGCAGGAGAGCGGTCGTCATCACTTTGGATGCACAAAAAACGATGCTTTCGGGTGTATTGATCACCCGGTTCTGGAGCGAGAGCACGTTCAAGGTCTCGAACTGATGCCCGTCCTGCCGGATCCCGCAGACCCATACAAGTTCATTCTCAAGCCCGGAATCGAGGGGGTCGACTGCACCGAGGTCAAGGATGCTGTATGGGGCATCGGCTCTCTCCAGTTCCCGTATCACAGCGCCGGTCGAGTTGTCGTCCGGCGTATCGGTCGGTTTAGGTATGATATGGATCATGCGTCTCACATCCCGCTCCCGGGACTTACCGTTCGCGGCCAGAGGGTTTTCAGTACCGTTTTGTACCTTGCCGGATATAATCGATAGGGAAGAAGACCATGCAGAAGAACCAGGTCTGTATCATCGGGTGCGGGAACCCCCTGATGGGAAACGACGGGGCGGGGATTCAGGCGATGCGCCTCTTCGAAGGGAGATTCCCCGGCGTCGACGTGATCGACGGCGGCACCGGAGGTTTTGGCCTTATCCCACTGATGGAAGGCTACGAGAAGGTGGTGATCGTCGATGCGATGGTGGATATTGGCGACCATATCGGCGCTGTCCTCACATTCGAAACGCCGCCCTCCTGGGATCTTCCGGCATACGTATTCCACGATATGGGGATCGGGGAGGTGGTGGCAATAGCCCGCGAACTCGGGTATGCCACAGAGATCGTGACCGTTGGGATTGAAGTAGGCGAGATCCGGTCATTCAGTCAGGAGATAGACCCGGCAGTAGAAAAAGGAGTCCGCGTTGCCGAGCAGGAGATCCTCAGGATCCTGTGGGGGTGGGCAGCGGTCTCAGGAGACCCTTTTTAAAAGTATGCAGTTGAAGCATCCCAATCTCAGCAAATCTGGCTTCTTTCTAGGGGCATGAATGGCAAAGTTTATTTCCTCCGACTGAACTAAAGATGTCTGAATGCAACTGCCGCGCGGTCGGTTTCATCGCCTTATCAAGTCCACGACATCCCGTGCCTTGACAGAGGAGATGGGTTCAACACAATTTACCGGGGTCTGCACGATCGTCCTTGGCAGCGAGAGTGCTACCCTGGTGCTGAACGAAGGTCTGGTTGTGCTTGCCGAATATGGGGACATGAAAGGGCAGCACGTACCGGATGCGATACTGGAGGGCAGCGAGACCGAAGTGGCGGCAGAGTTGAACACTCTGACGCCTGAGCAGGTGAAACTCGCCCTGGAATTCAACCGCCCGTTTGCGACCGGAGATTCCGATGCCGGACGACGGAAAAGACCGTCGCCGGGGAAGACTGCTTTCGACGGAACGAAGCCGTCCACCGGGCTGAAGAAGGCCGGTACGGCACCTTCTCCGAAACATCCTCCGGAGTCGCACGCAGAGATGCATCGCATTCCTATGCCTGGAGTGAAACCTATGCAGGAGACGGCCGAGGCGTCTCAGTCAGGGGACGACGAGATCGAAATGCTCGTCCAGAAAATGGATGAGATGGACGTCGAGCAACTCGTCAGCAGTTTCAGGATAAATTGCAAGGATATGCTCCGGAACATTCATCTAGACCATCTTATTCAGGACAAAGATACGTAGAACATGCAGGAGCTGATAACAGAATGGACTCATCAGGAATCATCCAGATATTCCTCGTTAGCATCACAGTGGCGGTGATAGCTGGTTTCACGGGTACCTTTTATTTCCTTTCGAGGATCTATGAGGCACTCGCCGGGCAGCAGCCCACACAAGCCCCCCGTGATGCGGAGGCCGGAGAAGAACAGGGGATCGTTGCACAACCGATCCCGGTCGAGCGGACGAAGTCTCTTGCGAAGATCGATCCCCGGACTATGGGAAGCCTGGAGGAAACGCTCGGTGCAATCAGTAAGAAATACAGTCTTGCATCCTTCACGCTGGCGACCACGGACGGCCTCCTGATCGGCTCGACGAAACCGGGCAGCGAAGGTGAGGCCGCGCGGTATAGTTACCTCTACACGCAGGGAAAACTGCATGACGAGGCCGGTGCTGAACTCCTTGGTATCCCCTGCCGCGGGGAGACGGTGGTCGGCATCATCCACCCATCAGAGCACCTCTCTGCCGAACAGATGAACGCACTCGAACAGGATGTCCAGGACAGCCTGCAGCACTGGGTGTAAATCCGGAGAGATCAAAACAGCGAGTGATTACATGGTAAAAGTATATACGATTGCATCCGGTAAAGGCGGCACCGGCAAAACGACGGTCACAGCGAATCTGGGGCCGATGCTTGCTCAATACGGGAAGAAGACGTGCATCCTGGATGCCGACGTTGGAATGGCGAATCTTGGGCTTATTCTCGGGCTTGAAAACCTGCCGGTGACCCTGCACGAGGTGCTGTCGGGTAAAGCCCGTGTCAGGGACGCCATTTACGATGGACCGCTCGGCGTGAAGGTTGTCCCATGCGGGCTCTCCCTGCAGGGCTTTCAGCAGTCTAATCCGGACCGGCTCAAGGATATCATGACGGACCTTGTGAGCGAGTTCGACATCCTGGTCCTTGATGCTCCTGCGGGTATCAGCAGGGACGGCGTCATCCCGCTGACGATTGCCGACGGGGTGATCCTTGTCGTAAATCCTGAGATCTCCTCGATCGTCGACGCCTTAAAGACGAAGATCCTGACCGAGACGGTCGGCGGGCACATTGAGGGGGCGATCATCAACCGGGTCGGCGGAAGTGAGGATGAGTTCAACCGGGCACAGATGGAGAAACTCCTCGGAGTCCGGGTGCTCGGGGTCATACCGGAAGACCCCAACGTCCGACGTGCGTCGGCCGGAAGGTCGCCGATCGTGATAAAGTATCCGACATCCAGAGCATCAAGGGCCTTTAAGCGCATCTCTGCCGATGTGGCCGGCATCGAATACATCGAAGAGGAGACAGAGGCTGCCCGGGAAGGTTTCGTCGATCGGCTCGCCCGCGCGCTCTTCCGGGCAAAAGCGTGATGCTTGAGGCTGGCATGGCCTATCACGCTCATCACCGCCTTTTTTGACGTCCAGGCATCCTATGCATAGGAAGCCACGGATAACGATCGTACAGGCACCGGGGAGCTCGCCCCGGTGCGCCATGAACGGAGAACATCCAGACGGGACAGTCTCCTCGATCCATTTCCGCCGCCTGTGCATGAGCGGGATTATATTCTATACGCTCGATTAAAAACCCCATTACGCCCCAATGTACAATAAAAACGCATAAAATCCGGAATCATCTTCTCCAGCGGGCATCCCTGTAACGAACAAACTATATACTTTTAATAGCAGGAAGTGTTAACCACATGCAGAGGGCTCGTAATGGAAATACATGTGGATAAGGACGCATGTGTCGGGTGCGGTCTCTGCGTAAAGGACTGTCCGATGCACGTGTACGAACTCCAGAATAACGTGAGTGTCGCGGTCAGGCCGAATAACTGCATGGGATGCCTGTCCTGTCATGAGATCTGCCCGGCCCAGGCGCTTGAGCACCGTGGCGTCTATCCTGCCCGGAGGCATTACATCGACATCAAGGTCTGCGAAATGCTTCGGAAGGTGATCTGATGAGCGCAGGGTATATCGATGAACTGCATGAGGCTTTCCACTCCGATCTCGCCTATCGTTCCGAGGATATTCCCCTCGAATGCTCACCGAAACCCAAAGAGATGGAACAGACGCTCCATGGCGTGATGAAACTCAACGGCCTGATCATCAGGTCGCTTGAAGAGATCGCGGGTAGAGGGGCAAACGCAGTCACCTACCGGGCCGGAAAGAAGTTCGGCCACGAAGTCGCCAAGTACTTCCAGAAACGCGAAGACGTGGAGGGTGCGCTCCACGAACTCTCCGACCTGCTTCGGGGGCAGTACTCCTTCGAGGTCTGGAAACCCGAGGACAAGGAGACGTTCATCATCGAGGAGAACGGCGAGACGTTCATCTACCTTGTCTTCCACGACTGCATTGTCCGCCAGACGCTCCGGCGCAACGGTCTCGAGCAGGGCGGTCCGCTCTGCCAGACGCTTTTCGGCTATGTTGTCGGCGCGATCGAAGAGATCACCGGCAGAAAGGCCAAACTGGAGATCGTCCACACCGGCCCGAACGCCTGCCTGAAGAAACTCATCCTGAAATGAGGCAAAACGATGAAGATTGCTATTGAGGAACTGGCAGGATGTTCGGGATGCACGATCGCGGTGCTGGATCTCCATGAAATGCTCCTTGACGTCGTCGCGGAAGCGGAGATCGTCTACTCCCCGGTGATCATGGACGTCAAGGAACCTCCCGAGGGCATCGATATCGCATTCGTGACCGGAGCCGTGAGAAACGAAGAGAACCGCGAACGCCTTGAGAAGATCCGGAGGCGGGCAAAGACGCTTGTCGCGCTCGGGACCTGCGCCTGCTACGGGGGTGTATCGGGTCTCTCAATGCTGAGCTCGAACGAGGACCTCTTCTCCTGCGTCTACCGGGAGGTTGAAACGACGAAGCCCGACGGGGTTATCCCAACAGACGTGCCGCCGTTCCTCTACCGGGCGTTTGCGGTGGGCGACCTCGTGAAGATCGATTATTACATCGTGGGCTGTCCGCCCAAAGAGGCGTTCTTAAAGCAGATCATCCCGGCAATGATCGCAGGGGATACCCTCGAACTCTCACGCAAGTCCGTCTGTTCGGAATGCGACAGGGTCATGGGACCGGTCGAGAACTGGACGCTCAAGCGGCGGCACGAGGGTGTTCCCGACCGCGAGCACTGCCTGCTCGGGCAGGGCTACCTCTGTCTTGGGAGCGTCACGTTCGGGAGGTGCGGAGCGTCGTGCCCCAAAAACAACATCCCGTGCCACGGGTGCAACGGCCCCTCGCTCGATATCCTCCGCGAACCCTGCCGGGATATCTACGGCATGATGGCGCGGAGAATTTCGGATCTCACCGATAAGCCACAGAAAGAGGTGGAGAAGGAACTCTACGACGTCGCACACACGATGTACGCCTTCACTATCGGGAGCCTGATCATGGAGGACAAAGAGAACTCAAAGATCCGGGATCTGGTAAAGGAGAGGAGCAGATGAAAGAGATCACAATCAGCCCGGTAACCCGGATTGAGGGGCACGCCGGCATCAGGATCTACCTCAACGACCAGGGAGAGGTTGATTCGGCCCACTTCCAGGTCGTTGAACTCAGAGGGTTCGAGAAGTTCCTCATCGGCGCTGCAATCGAGGAGGCGCCCCGGATCACGCCCCGTATCTGCGGGATATGCCCCTCGGCCCACCATCTGGCGGCGGCAAAGGCAACCGACCAGATCTTCGGCGTCGAACCACCTGCGACCGGAAAGAAACTCCGGGAACTCCTCAACATCGGGCAGTTCATTCACTCCCATGCCCTCCATTTCTTCATGCTCGCGGCCCCCGACTTCATCCTGGGCCACGATGCACCGGCGGAGACACGCAATGTCATCGGGCTAGCCCGCCACTCGCCGGAGCTCGCGAAGAAAGCGATCGCGGTCCGGAAGTTCGGCCAGCGCCTGACGGAGGCGGTCGGCGGCAAACCCATCCATCCGGCAAACGCGCTCCCCGGCGGGATGTCGACACCGCTCACGGAAGGGAAGAGGGCCGAACTGGCGACAATGGCAGATGAAGCACTTCAAATCGCCCGCGAGGGATGGGAGATCGCACGCAGCCTTCTCGACGGCGTCGACACGGAGATCGGGGCTGTAACGACCGGGTTCCTCGGGATGACCAATCATGGAGTCTACTCGACCTATGATGGGCCTGTTGCGATGCTCGGTTCTGGCGGAGGCAGAATCGGTTCGTTCTCCGGCCCGGATTACACGAACTTCATCGAGGAGTACTCAGAGGACTGGTCATACCTGAAGTTCGCCCGGTTCAAGGGCGGAGAGTACTACCGGGTCGGGCCACTCGCCCGGCTCAACATCGTGGAGAAGATGGGCACGGAGCACGCGGACGCCGCCCTCGTGGAGTACCGCGAGCGGTTCGGCACCGCCACCCAGGCTGCACTTGCCTATCATCTGGCACGCTACATCGAGTTCATCGCCTCGTGCGAGCAGGCCGTAGAGTTGCTCTCAGACCCCGGCATCACCGGCATGGACATCCGGGCGCCGGTTGGAGCAGTCGTGAACCGGCGAGGTGTCGGGATCATCGAGGCTCCCCGGGGGACCCTGATCCACGACTATACCGTTAATGAAGCCGGCATCATCGAGCGGTGCAACCTTATCGTGGCGACCTGCCAGAACAACTACGCGATGGACCGGGGCGTGGAGGATATGGCACGCCGGGTGGTGGAGAACGGAGCGTTGACTGAAGGGGCGGCGAATCGCATCGAGATGATCATCAGGGCGTATGACCCCTGCATATCGTGCGCAACACACGCGATCGGCCGGATGCCTCTCAAAATCGAGTGTGTCAGGAGAACATGAGGTGACACAATGTTAAAACAGATCCTGGGAGAATTTCTGAAACTTGACGGAGTTATCGCCGCAGTCGTGGCGGGACGGGACGGCTTTGTGATCGAGAGCGTCGTTGCCGGGGATGTGGACGTCGAAGCCCTGGGCGCCATGGCATCGACAGGGATGGGTACGTCTGAGGCAATGAGCAACGAGCTCGGGAAGGGAGAGATGTCTCAGATGCTCATCGAACTGGAGAATGGACCCATCCTGCTCTCCCCTCTCTCAGAGGACGAGTTGATCGCCATCGTAGCGAACGCGAACGTCAACGTCGGGCGAATCCGGTACGAGCTGAAGAAGAACAGAGACCGCATAACTGCTGCTCTGTGAGACGATGCTACCCGATGGCGTCTCACTCGGACGACTGCAGGGGCCTCTTTCGGCCCTTGCTTCGCTCAGCCCTCACTTCACAGGGGCAGTGCGTATCCATGAGCCCGAAGGGACGGGGTTTGTCCTGGTCCAGGGCGGGAGCCCGTACGCAGCCGCGATCGAGGACACCGGAAAAGGTCTGCTGCTCAGCGGAGACGAAGCCTACAGGCACCTGCTCGATCGACCGTCGTTCAATTACGAACTTATCGCGTACACGGCCGAAGAGACCGAGGTGGCCCGGGAGGTCGCTCGCGAGACCGGGTGCCGGATCAGTGAAGGCGGCATAAACGCTGCTGCATGGACTCCGTCAGCAGGTACGGGTCGGCTTGACCAGATCGCGCGGCAGCCGGGTGTCATTGCCGTATCGGTCTTCCACGAAGGATTTGCTCTTCAATCGCTGGGTTCTGCAGATTTTGAGCATGTGGCTGCGGTCGCTGAAGACCTGCTTCGTGCCGGCACCAGCATCACCACCGATATCGAGATGGGAGACCTTTCCCAGATGATCCTCGAGACCCCGGCAGGGAAGCTCATCATCGCGCCCTACGGGGACCTCTCCCTCTGCATACTCACAAAGTCGGACGCCAATCTTGGCCTGATCCGGCTCTCGATACGGGGCATGCAGGATAACTCAGGGTGAGAGAAGGAACGGCTCCGGCACTTCCTGCTCTCTCCCGGCGAACCGCATCAACGGTGCACGCGAGGCCTATTTACGGCAGGCCCTGTACACACGTATTTCTGCCGTAAACACGCCCGGTTCTCTTCGCACCAAACAGTTGATATCTCCGCCCGCCGGAGTAGTTCTATGCATCTCTCCATCGGATCGAGGAGAACGGCGAGGCAACCCTGCCGGCAGCCCTGCAAGGAGGAGCGCCGATACCACGGGGTGAACGCCTGATGAAGTATTACCCGGTCCATTCCGGATACCCGCCGTACGCCGAAGTGAATCCGGCGATTGAAGCAGCCTTTGCCGAGCACGGGAGAGGCGGCGTCCAGATGCCGCCGAAGGTCTACGTGACGTTCATCGAGAACGGGGACTTCCGGACGATGCCCGCATACCTCCCGGCACTCGGGATTGCCGGGGTAAAGATCGTCAACGTCCACCCACATAACCGGGCAAAAGGCCTTCCCACCGTCATGGCGCTCACCGTGATCATCGATGTGGAGACGGGCGTCCCGGAAGCGATCATCAACGCCACCGAACTTACCGCGATGCGTACCGGGGCGGCAGGCGCCATTGCGGCGAAATATCTCGCGGCCCGGCAGCCCGTCACCCTCGGGATCGTGGGGGCCGGGCGGCAGGCGGAGGCGCAGGTCGAGGCGACGGCCGCCTCGCTCGCGATCGAGGAGATCCTGGTCTGGAGCAGGACTGAGAAGAGTGCTGAGGCTTTTGCAGCGCGCTACTCCGAATACAATGCCCGGAGCGTTCCGATTGAGCGCGCCTGCGACTGCGATGTTCTGACCACGACGACGCCGGTGACGAAACCGATCGTGATGGCAGACTGGGTCCGGGAAGGGACGCACATCAACGCGATAGGCGCGGACGCCCCCGGCAAACAGGAACTGGATCCCGCGATCCTCAAGAAAGCCGAGGTCTTCGTCGACGACCCCGGCCAGGCGACCCACTCGGGCGAGGTAAACGTCCCGATCAGTACCGGATACTACGACCCCGCCCGGATCGCGGGAACCCTCGGCGAGGTCGTTGTCGGGAAGAAGGGAAGGTCGTCCCCGGACGCCATCACGGTCTTCGACTCCACCGGGCTTGCCATACAGGATCTCGCCATCGCCGCTCTCGTCCTGCGGGACGGGGACGGGGGATACGAACTGCCGTTTCCGTGAGATCGGCCCTGCGGGAACCTCCTCAAGGCAGTTATCCTTGGAACAGGCCCGAATCTATAGATCGGGCCTTATCACGATCTCAGTGGATCCATAGGCCAATCTCCACAGGTTTTGCGCGATCCAAACCTGACTGTTCTCACGCTCTTCGTATCTGGCAATTTTCTGCAGTCACACTGGCACGGATTTCAAGGGGATATCGCCATTGGGGGAGGGGCTGACGGGGAGGGGGGGAAACCCCCCTCCCCTGTCTCTACCGCGTAATGGGCGCCTGTAACCCCCACCCCACCCGCGCTTCGCGCTCCTCCCCCGCCCCTGAGGCGCGGGGGCAGTGCATGGCGATACTCCCACGGTCCACTGCACGGGCATCTTTCCTCATGTCGATTGGGGACTCCCGGCACTCGCACCTGACAGTGCTCACACTCCGGACGTTTTGTCCGTCGCGACTTGAACCCCGAATATCCCCACGGGATCCATGCCGGGGAAGCAATTCCAAATGTCACGCATGAACGCCGCTGGTGCGAGTGGTGACGGCGCAGAGCACAGGCTGGCCGAAGGTGCAACAATCCTGAGAACGACTGCCCGTAGGACGCGACGGTTCGCTAGAACTTGAGCGTGAGCACCGAAGAAAAGCCGCCGGGGAGGGAGTTGCCCAATCCCTCCCGGCTCCGTATGGGGCAGGCGGTCACTCGTCCTTCTGGGGCTGCGCGAAGGCTTTCCAGACCTGCTCGCGGTAGACCGGGCCGCTGTTGTAGGTGCAGAACGGGATCAGGCGGCCGTCGGGGGTCGCGTAGTGGATGCAGCACCGCTGCACCCGGGAGAGGTCGTAGTTGTATTTGTCCATGAAGTGCATCGTGCCGATGAAGAGGGCATTCCAGTGGAACTCACGCAGGGACTCGAAGTTCTGCATCACGAGGGCCTTTCCTATCAGCTTCATGAACTCCCCGGTATTCTTCTGCTCCGCCTTCCTCGTGGAGCTGTAGAGGTCCTTGACCCCTTCGACGAGGGTCATGTACTTGTTGAGCGACCCGCCTTTCGCGAGTTTCGCCGTCATCTTCTCGATCGACTCGAAGAAGGCGTCGACGTCCACCATCTTGTTGACCGGAACCATCCCCTCGTCGGTGACGAAGACGTAGGTCGCTGCGCCGCAGTGCTGGTGCGTGGTGAACGAGATCTGGGGTTTGCCGGTGTAGGCCTCGACGAGTTCGGAGATCGGGACGACACAGGGCACCGGGTAGAAGTAGTCTTTCTTGATCACGCCGTCCGTCTGCTCCTCGATCCGCTCCGCAAGGTCCGGGATGGTGATCCGCTCTTTCCTGACGTCATCCTCGCTTGCCGCACCGGTAAACGCCACCGGCTGGTAGTTTACACCCCGGATGACGTTGATATGCTCAGCGGCATACTTGATGATGGCGCCCACCTCGTGATCGTTTCTGCCATTGATGACCGTGGGGACCAGCACCACTCCCATGCCGATCTGTTCGCAGTTCTCAATTGCCCGCCGGTCGCTTGCGAGTTTCGAGTTCGTCTCGCGGCTTATGCCGTCGAAGTGCAGGTAGACGGTGGAGAGCCCTGCTTCTTTCAGCTGCCTGGCATAGCCGGGCTCCTGTGCAAGCCGAATACCGTTTGTCGCGACCTGGACCTGGGACATCCCGAGTTCTTTCGCTTTCCGGATGAGCTCGGGGAGATCGTCGCGCATCGTCGGTTCGCCGCCCGAGAACTGGACGGCGGGAACCGGAACGGGCTTCTCCTCGCGCAACATGCGCAGCATCCCCACAATCTGATCGAAGGTCGGCTCGTAGACGTAACCGCATGCCCGGGCGTTTGCAAAGCAGAAGTCGCAGTTGAGGTTACACCGGTTCGTCAGGTCGATGTTCGCAAGCAGCGTCGTCGACCGGTGATTCTCACAGACACCGCAGTCGTTCGGGCAGCCTGCAGGTGAAGATGTCTTCTGCGGGTTCAAAACACCTTTCCCGATGCGCTCATAGCCTTCGAACCTCCGGTACATCTCTGCGTCCGACCAGTAAAGAGCCCGGTACGCGCCGTGTTCAGGGCAGGTACGGACCAGCCAGACCTTTCCCTCTTCCTCAACGATATCGGCGTCGAGCACGCGACCGCATGTTGGGCAGAGGCTTTTTGTCTTTTTTATCAGCATTCTTTCACCGTGCCCACCTTTCATTCGTATCTCATATTTCGACACTTTAATCTTTATATTTACTGATTGTACTGGTTATTGGCACTTATCAGCACGGACATCGGATACTGGATCTTCGCCGGGCTTGCAGCGCTGTGGATCATGATTCCGGCATACGTACCGAACTCAGCGGCTGCTGTTTTCGGCGGCGGGACACCCATCGACTTTGGGAGAACGTTTTCCGACGGGAGAAGGATCTTTGGTGACGGTAAGACATACCGGGGGTTCATCGGAGGCGTGCTCTCAGGGGTGCTGGTGGGTCTCATCGAGATCTGGGCCGCCTCCGCCTTCAGCCTGGGCGCTCTTCCCCGGCAGACGTTTCTCTCTATCACCCTGCTCGCGATAGGCGCACTTCTCGGTGATCTCGCCAAGAGTTTCCTGAAACGGAGGCTGGGTAAAGAGCAGGGCGAATCCTGGTTCCTGGCAGATCAGTACGATCTGGTCATCGGTTCCTTCCTGCTTATCCTCCTGGTTTATCCCCAGTGGTTGTTTGAGAATATCACCTTACCCATTGCTGTCTGGATCGTCGTCATGACACCACTCCTTCACCGGGTGGTGAACATTATCGGTTATTACATCGGAGTTAAAGAGGTACCATGGTAAATTCTATCGCGACACTGCTACTCGAGAGCGGAGCCATCGAGTTCGGAGATTTTGTCCTCGCATCAGGAGCCCGGAGTCCTTACTACATCGACATCAAAGCCGCAACAACGAAGCCTGCCATCCTTGCAGCGATCGGAAAAGCCATTGCCGAAGGTTGGGAGTTCGATATGGTGGCCGGGGTGGCAGTCGGCGCCGTACCGATCGCCGTCGCCGTCTCGCTCGCGAGCGGCAGGCCGTACGCGATCATCAGGAAAGAAGCGAAGGATCACGGCAAAGCCGGGACAATCATCGGCGACGTGAGCGGCAGGAATGTGCTGCTGGTCGAGGACGTGACCACGTCCGGGGGAAGCGCCCTTTACGGTCTTGAGGCGCTGCGTGCCGCCGGCGCGCACGTCGACCGGGTAGTGACCGTTGTTGACCGGGAAGCCGGCGCTCATGAGGCGCTTGCAGAGAAAGGCGCATCTCTTCTTGCGCTTGTGCGGGTCAGCGAGCTGCTGAACGGATAAACATTTTTTAAGAGCAGGCGAATATGATGGATATGAAAGTACTCGTTGTAGGTGGTGGTGGCAGGGAACATGCGATCACCAGAGCGCTTTCCTGCAACAGTGATGTGCGAATTTTTTCTGTCATGGCACGCAAGAACCCGGGGATTGCCCGGCTCGCGGAACGGGTGCTCCTTGAAAAAGAGACTAATATCGAGAAAATAATACCATTTGCCGTCGATTGCGGGGTAGATGCCGCGGTCATCGGGCCGGAGGCGCCCCTTGAAGCAGGCATCGTCGATCACCTCGAAGCGGCGGGGATACCCTGCGTGGGGCCGACCCGGGCCGCGGCCCGGCTTGAGACGGACAAGGCGTTCTGCCGCCAGCTGATGGAGCGGCACGGGATCGCAGGGTGTCCGGAATACCGGGTCTGCCACGATCCGGAGGAGGCACGGCGGTTCATCGAGGCCTACGATGGCGATCTTGCCGTCAAACCCATCGGCCTTACCGGTGGAAAAGGCGTGCGGATCATGGGCGAGCACGTCGATGTGGCGGGGGCGGTCGAGTACTCCCGGGAGATCGGGGGAGACATCGTGCTGGAAGAGCGGCTCATCGGGGAAGAATTTACGCTTCAGGCGTTCGTCGATGGCAAGCATCTGGTGCCCATGCCACTCGTGCAGGACCACAAACGTGCATACGAGGGGGATGTGGGGCCGAACACCGGCGGCATGGGCTCATACTCTCTGCCGGACCATATGCTCCCCTTTGTCACCTCCTCAGACTACGAGAAGGCGCTCCGGATCATGGAAGATACGGTCGCTGCCATCCGGGACGAGGGAACGCCGTACCGGGGGATACTCTACGGCCAGTTCATGAACACCCGCGACGGCCCAAAGGTCATCGAGTTTAACGCCCGCTTCGGGGACCCTGAGGCCATGAACGTCCTCTCGCTCCTGGAATCAGACTTCGCCGGGATCGTTCGCCATATCATCGAGGGCGACCTCTCGCCATCACACGTCCGGTTCGCTCATAACGCGACGGTCTGCAAGTATCTCGTCCCCGAAGGATACCCGGAGGCCCCTGCGGCCCACGAACCACTCGTCCTTGGCGACTACGGCGACGCTCTGCTCTACTACGCAAACGTAGAAGAACGGGACGGAACACTCTATACCCTGACGTCGCGGACGCTCGCGTTCGTCGGGAGGGGCGAGACGCTTGAGGAGGCTGAAGCAATTGCCGAGAAAGCGGCATCTTCCGTCTCAGGAAGCGTCTTTTACCGCAGGGACATCGGCACCCAAAAGATCCTCGAGAAGCGATGCCGGCATATGAAGGAGATTGCATGAAGAAGGATTTTCTCTCGATCACCGATATCGACGAGTACGAACTTGAGAACATCATCGCCGACGCGATGCATCTTAAAAGGCTGAAGTGTGCAGGGACCGCGCATGAATACCTGAGAGGAAAGAGCCTCGGCATGATCTTTGAGAAGGCGTCCACCCGCACCCGGGTCTCGTTCGAGGTGGGGATGTCCGACCTTGGCGGCCACGCACTCTTCTTAAATCCCCAGGATATGCAGCTCGGGCGGGGGGAAGAGATCCGGGATACGGCACGGGTGCTTGCCCGCTACGTCGATGCGGTGATGATCCGCGCCTACAGCCACGACGCCATCGAGGAGTTCGCTCGCTACTCGTCCGTCCCGGTCGTCAACGGGTTGTCCGACCGCCTGCACCCCTGTCAGGTGCTCTCCGACATCATGACCTTGAGCGAGCGGTTCGGCGACCTCCGGGACCTGAAACTCGCGTGGGTCGGGGACGGCAACAACGTCTGCAACTCGTGGATCCTCTCCTCGGCCCTGACAGGGATGGAGATCGTGGTCGCGAGCCCCCCGCGTTACCGGCCGAAGGACAAAGTTGTCGGTCAGGCGCAGGCGGCAGGGGGCAGAGTCAGCATCGTCAAGGACCCGGAGGAAGCGGTCAGGGACGCAGACGTAATCTACACCGACATCTGGGTATCCATGGGGGACGAGCAGGAGCGCTCCGAGCGCCTGCAGGCCCTCAAAGGCTATACAATAGACTCCCGCCTTCTTGCACGGGCATCACCCGACGCTCTCGTAATGCACTGCCTCCCCGCCCACCGGGGAGAGGAGATCACCGATGAGGTGATGGAAGGGCCGCAGAGCATCGTCTGGGACCAGGCCGAGAACCGGCTCCACGCGCAGAAGGCGCTGCTGATGCGGCTGATTGCGGGCGGGATGACGTCGGTCGATTAAAACATCGCTGCAACTGTTCCGCCCAGGGTTCGATGGGTGAGATGGGTTATCCGGCCGGGGGGTCATAGCATTCCCTGGTGGAGGGAGCCCGTCCAAGGATTTTTCAGGGTTCTACGCACCTCGAACTATCGGTGCTCAAACTCTGCTCTTACTGGAACACCGCCTATTCCCATACACGGCTTTCCAGTGGATATCGCCACGCACTGCCCCCGCCCCTCGGGCGGGGGAGGAGCGCGAAGCGCGGGTGGGGTGGGGGTTACAGAAGTCTCTGTATGTAGTGGAGACAGGGGAGGGGGGCTGCACCCCCCTCCCCGTCAGCCCCTCCCCCAATGGCGATACTCCCACGGTCCAGTGCACCGGGCGGTGTTCCAATAAGACCAAATTTCTAAAAAATCCTTGGACGAGATTTTCCTGCCAGGAAGGCCCCGGAATGCCCTCAAGCAGCCCCCGTGCGGCAACTCCCTCTCATACCACCACCCCGGCTTACACCGCGCACCCCGGAGCCATGCCCCACACCGGCAATCCCCGGCGCACAAACAAAAAAAGATGCAGTTATTCCGCGACGAACTCTTTGAGCTGCTCAAAAAGGTACTTCTGCACCTCTTCGACGACCTCTCTCTTCCCGCGGAACGCAATCAGTTCTCTCGCGTCTCCATCCATGTTCGCAAACGCCATCCTCTGTTGCCGCCGGACCACCTCCACGTCGAACTTATCGACGACATCGTAGATCATCCTGCGGGGCACGCCCGGGGGAACGAGCATATCGTAGAGTTCTTCTTCAGCCATGGTTACCAGATCCTTACTTTCCTATTTTGATCCGGCGAGACATAATACATGGCCCTCCCCGCACCCCGCCGAGCGGAGCCTTCGGTTTCCCGAGAGAATTCATGCACCTGCCCATCAGTGCCGCCCCCCGGGCAAGGCCGTCGTCGACAAAGACCAGATGGTCGTTCGGGGTGTCGTAGAGGTTCCGTTCCGTTACGCCCTTGAGGATATACTCGGGCTTCCTCCCCGAGATCGCCGCCCGCCCGGTGAACCCGATCGACGAGTTCGGCGGGACCATCCCTCTCTCGACGGCGACATCAATGAGCCGGAGCGCCATCCTCGCGCAGACCAGGTCGACGACCTCGGTCAGCATGCCCATGCCGTGCTTCTCGTGAATCTCGCGCCCGATCGCCTCGAGATCCGGCATCTCGCTGCCGTTGACGCCCGAGTCGCACCCGATGAGGGCAACGCCCGACCTGTCGGCCACCTCCGCGCAGACCGGGACCCGCCCGAACCTTGTCCGGTCGGGCGGGACGATCCGGATATCGATGTGCTCGTGGCACCGGTCGACGTACTCCTCGACGACGGAACGCTTCCTGCCCCCGAACGTGCCCTTGATGCTGTGGTCGCCGAAGAGGTCGAGAGCCGTCCCCGTCCGGCCCTTTACGAGCCCGGTGCCGCGGACGATCGCATCCGGTATGGCACCTGCAAGCCCGCAGAAGTTCCCGACCGTCTGGGCGAACGGGTTCGGGTTATCGCGGGCGACGTCGCTCGTGATCCGGCCGTCGAGCGTTGTCCCGAAGTCGATGGATATGCAGGGGTTCCGGAAGTCGACCGCCGTCCATTTAGCGCCCTCCTTGATGCCTGCCATCGCAAGTTCGCCTTCCATCTCGTTTGCCACCATCTCGACACCCGTACACCCGACCGGCGGCACGACGCCGGCCACCGCACCGACGAAGACCAGACGGTCGGCAAACGAGAACTGCCGGAGTTTTGGGGGGAGGTTGTCGATCGACATCGGCGGCGTCATCTTTCGCGGGGGAACCCCCGCGGCGAGGCAGCCGTTTGCAAGGGCAATAACGAAGTCTCCTACCTGGTCGGGAGAGTCCATCGCCGCCACGACACCGGTGCTCCTGACAACGAAGTCCAGGTCGTCCTTGATGCTCAGGTGAGCGTCATTATGGCACTGAATCAGGGTGTCGCGCACCAGTTCCGTAACCGACTCCCGCGTCAGCTCCGTACCGTCCAGGGTTTTTCCGAAGATGGTTTCGCCCGGTAATGGCTGCCGGACATCCCGGCTCATGGTCACGGTCTTGTTGATGACATAGGACCTGCCGGTTTCGAGATTCGTGCCGGTCAGGATGCACTTTGTCGTGGTATTGCCCATCTCAACAGACGCCACGATAAAGTAGGGCTTCACCCGGTACTCGGGAACACCCGTGCCCGGCCCGTGGGAGAGCGATGGCGGAGGCGGGCTTTCGACGATATGCGGTGTAGGTTTGAAAAAGCGCTCCAAAAAGCGGGCACACATAGTAGTCTTTTCCTCGTCTCCCACTTTATATCTTTCCATGCAACCATATGGTGCCCGGAACCCGGAGAACCGGCGGAACCCCGCAAGAAGTTGTCCTTGCGGTCAAGGAGCGGGATGCCGGCTTCCTGAGTCGTTTATGGCTATTCAGACGGCAGTTTGATGGTTGAGGCATGCGGTTACATGCCGGGAGCGGTCATCGCAAAACGCCCGGCCCTGCCGGTTCCAGCAGAGCGCTTATATATCGATAGCACGGATAACCACATTACCGGACTGGTTGCGGCGCTTCGTCGCGCCCGTTCCGCTTCCAGGGAGAGGTGAACCGTATGGTTGCGCTTTCAGGTGAGATTAAGGAGATATTTACCAAAACCAAAGTCATGCCAATGGCCACGGCGTCAAAGAGCGGCGTCCCGAACGTGGCACCGATGGCATCGATACAGCTCGTCGCTGACGACACCGTCTGGATCATGGACAATTACATGGTAAAGACGCTGGATAACCTCAAAGAGAACCCTGTTGTGGCCCTCTACTTCTACGACCAGGATACCAAGCGCTGCTTCCAGGTGAAGGGCGACACGGAGATCAAGACGTCCGGCCCCGATTACGAGAAGTTCCGCGACCAGGTGAGGACGAAGGGCCACCAGTACCCGGCGAAATCGCTCATCGTCATCAAGATCACCGACGTCTTCGAGTGTACGCCGGGAAAAGAAGCCGGGAAGAAGGTGCTGTAGGCACCTCCTTCAACATTTCTTGAGGTTTTTAAGCAGGCGTGCCTGCAGGCCGAAGTAATTCGAGAACCCGACGGCGTGGTTCTGGTCGAGCGTCGTTGAGTCGAAGGAGACAAGGTCGTCGGAGTAGAGCGCTTCGTCCGAGCTCCGTCCAAGCACCTTCACGCTGCCCTTATAGAGGCCGACGTCCACGGTGCCGCTCGCGCGCTCCTGAGTCGTGTCGATGAATGCATTGAGCGCGTGGAAGAGCGGTTCGTGCACGAGCCCCATGTAGGCGAGCTCGGACCACTTATCGTCGACAATGCGCTTGAACGCAAGCTCCGAGCGGGTCAGGACGAGGCGTTCGAGATCGCCGTGCGCGGCAAGGAGGACGGTCGCGGCCGGGTGCTCGTAGATCTCGCGGGCCTTCAGCCCGAGGATTCGGTCCTCGACCATATCGTTGCGGCCGACACCGTTCCTTCCGGCGATCCGGTTCAATTCCCGGATCAGGGCAAGGCCAGGCAGCCTCTGCCCGTTGAGAGCGACCGGTATTCCCTTCTCGAACTCGATACGGATCTCCTCCATCGTGTCGGGCGCATCCTTTGGCGACACCGTCCAGGCGTAGATGTCATCGGGCGGGTGGAAGGCCGGGTCTTCGAGTTTGCCGCCCTCGATGCTCCGGCTCCAGCAGTTCTCGTCGATGCTGTAGGGCTTGTCCTTCGCCACCGTCACCGGAACGTTGTGCTCCTGTGCGTAGCAGATCTCCCACTCGCGGGTCAGGTTCATCTCGCGCATCGGTGCAATGATATCATACCCTGCGGACCTGAAGATGAAGTCGAACCGGAGCTGGTCGTTTCCTTTGCCGGTGCACCCGTGCGCAATCATTGACGCGCCTTCCTGCTGTGCAATCTTTACGATCTCTTCGGCGATCAGCGGGCGGGCAAGCGCCGTGCCCATCGGGTACCCCTCATACGACCCGTTCGCCTTGATCGACGGGAAGAGGCAGTCCGCTACGAACTTCTCCTTCGCATCGATGGTGTAGTGGTTGTCCGCAAGCATCCGGCCTTTCTCAGTTGCCCGGGTTATCTCCTCCTCGGGCTGGCCCACGTCGACTGCAACGGTGACGATCTCGTCGAACCCGTAATGCTCGCGCAGGAGGGGAATACAGATGGAGGTGTCGAGACCTCCCGAAAATGCTAGGACGATTTTTCCCTTTTCCATGGTACTGATCTCCGCGTTCCTCCCTGCCTCACGGCAGGCTGGAGTAATCTACAATGATATGACCTTTCATCCAATAAAAGAAATGGTATGGACGGACGCACCGGCAGGAGGCCCGATCATTCCCTGGTTTTATGCCGGAGGCCAGGACGCGGAGGTCTCGGAGGCGCTGCCGCGGCGATCGCGCGAACCCGGCGCCTGCCTGCGCGGCCGGTGTCACCGGGGACAGGGAGGAGATCCCGGAACCGGAAGAATGGACACTATAGAGAAAATTATCGGCACAATATAGATAAATCGCAGAATACTGGACACCTATACAACCCAGCGTTAAAAAAACGTTAAAATGACTTAAAAATGAAAAGCGTCCAAAAGTATGGGATTTTTAAGGAACCCGAAAATTTAAAGCGGATAACATAGAATACGTGAAGCTGGAGGAGTCCGCCATTTTTGAGAAGATACCCATAGAGGACACAACCATAGAGAACACAACATCGCTGCAACCAATAATCAGCGTAAGGAACCTGACCAAGGTATTCGGCCAGAATTGGGAAAGGGCACTGGAACTCCATAGTTCAGGCCGCACGAAGGACGAAATCTACGAGGAGACCGGATCGACGCTGGCCCTCGATGACGTCTCGTTCGATGTCATACCGGGCGAAACATTCGTCCTGATGGGGCTGTCCGGGAGCGGGAAATCAACGCTCCTGCGCTGCATCAACCGGCTTATCGAACCAACCGAGGGCGAAATACTGCTTGACGGCGAGGACATCGTCGGCATGGGCCAGGAAGAACTCCGAGAGACCCGGCGAAGCAAGCTCGGGATGATCTTTCAGAGTTTCGCTCTCCTCCCGCATAAGACGGTTCTCGACAACGTCGCCTTCGGCCTCGAGATCCAGGGCGTTCCGGCGGAAGAACGGCACACGAAGGCCGAAGAAGTGCTCCAGATGGTGGGGCTCGGCGGTTACGGGGGAAGCATGCCCGACGAACTCTCCGGCGGCATGAAGCAGCGTGTCGGGCTTGCCCGCGCGCTCACCAGCGACCCCGACATCCTCCTGATGGACGAGGCGTTCAGCGCCCTCGATCCCCTTATCCGCAGAGACATGCAGGACGAACTTCTGGACCTCCAGCAACGGCTCGGCAAGACGATCATCTTCGTCACCCACGACCTCGACGAGGCGCTGAAACTCGGCGACCGCATCGCCCTGATGAAGGACGGTGCGATCGTGCAGGTCGGCACACCGGAGGAGATCCTGACAAACCCCGAGAACGCCTACGTCGAGAAGTTTGTCGCCGACGTCGACCTCACGAGGGTTCTCACGGCAAGCGAGGTGATGCGCCGCCCCGAGCCGGTCGCCCAGTGCACCGCGGGCCCGAGGGTTGCCCTGCACCTCATGGAGGAGCACGATATCCCGGGGATATTCGTGATCACGCGCCAGCGCATGCTTCGTGGGCGGGTGACGCTCGACGCCGCCGCCGAGGCCGTCAAGAAGGGCAAGCAGCTCGCTGACATCCTCATCACCGACGTTCCCATCGTGGCTCCCGATGCATCGCTTTCCGACATCATATCGCTGATCGTCGAGAGCCCCTACCCTGTGGCGGTGGTGGACGATACCGGCAGGCTCAGGGGTGTCATATCGCGCGGCGCCATACTCGCCGCTCTGGCAAGAAAGGGGGAGGATGTCAATGCAACTGCCTAAATTACCAATTGGAGACGCCATCGAAGCGCTCGTTGACTGGATCGAGCAGTACTTCGGCTGGCTGCTCGACGCCATTAGCGCAGCGCTCGGGTTCCTCATCGGCGGGTTGCAGGATCTCCTGCTCGCCATACCGGCACCGATCCTGATCATCCTCGTAAGCGTGCTGGTCTGGTTTGTCACCCGGCGCGACATCAAACTGGCAGGGCTCACCGCGCTCGGCCTGTTGCTGATCTGGGACCTGCAACTCTGGAACCTGGCCATGCTCACCCTGGCGCTCGTCCTCGTCTCAACGATCGTCGCGCTCGTGATATCGATCCCACTCGGGATCGCAGCCGCAGGAAGCGACACGATCAATGCAGCGCTCCGGCCGGTCCTCGACTTCATGCAGACGATGCCCTCGTTCGTCTACCTCATCCCCGCCGTGATCTTCTTCGGCCTCGGGAACGTGCCGGGCACCATCGCAACGGTCGTCTTCGCGATGCCGCCGGCGTTGCGCCTCACCAACCTCGGAATTCGACAGGTGCCGATCGAACTGATCGAGGTCGCGGACGCCTTCGGCTCCACGGCCCAGCAGAAACTTCTCAAGGTGCAGCTCCCGGTTGCGCTTCCCACCATCATGGCCGGGGTGAACCAGTGCATCATGCTCGCCCTCTCCATGACCGTCATCGCATCGATGATCGGTGCCGGAGGGCTCGGCTATCAGGTGCTCGTGGGCATCCAGCGGGTGGATATCGGCATGGGGTTCGAGGCGGGGCTTGCCATCGTGATCATCGCGATCATCCTCGACCGGATCACACAGAACCTCGTGCCGCAGCGCAACGAGAGGCAGTGACCGGGAAAGGCGGATCGGATCTCACACTTTTTCACGTGTTTCCCGGAAATCAAACAACGGCAGAACGGCGACGTCGTCGGCGCATCGAGAATTATTTCCTGACTATACGCACTTCAAAATTAAGTTTCAAGAAGGCTCCGTTCTTCAAACCGGACCCGCAAAACCTATATACGGTTAGGGCCATAAGTTGACTGGTCAAAATCTGGCCGTTTTGCCCTGGGGTGCAAACACGCCAGGAGTGGCATGTATCGCCACCTCTGCTCTATGTCCGGTCTGTCGGCAAATCGCCGTCCCGGACAGTTCGTGAGAACCCGGAACCCCACACAGCCGGGTTATGAATGTAATCTGCCTGCCTTCTGGCGGGACAAAAATCTACAAGGTGAAATATTATGGTTCGAAAGATTGGAAGCCTGCTCGCACTGATGGGCTTAATTCTGACGCTCTGCCTCTTCTCTGCCGGCTGCACCGGTACGGAGCCGGCCGAGGCAAAGGAAGTCAGTATTGGGTACGTCACCTGGGACTGCGCCATCGCGAGCAGCAATGTAATGAAACAGGTCTTTGAAGAAGCAGGATATAATGTCGAGATGGTCGCAGTGGATGCGGGACCGCTCTTCCAGGCTCTCGCCAGCGGAGACGTCGACTTCACGACGACCGGATGGCTCCCCCACACCCACGAGCACTACTGGGAGCAGTACGGCGACCAGATCGATTACGTCAATGAAAACATCCCCGGTGCGGCACGTATCGGGCTTGTCGTCCCGACTTACGTGACCATCGACTCGATCGAGGAGATGAACGACGTCGCCGATCAGTTCGACGGCAGGATCATCGGCATCGAGCCCGGTGCGGGCATCATGACCCGGACCGAACAGGCCATCGATGAGTACGGTCTCAACTACGAGCTGGTTGCGAGCAGCAGCGGCGGCATGGCGGCGGAGCTGGGTTCCGCCATCAACAATGAGGAGTGGGTCGTGGTGACCGGATGGTCGCCGCACTGGAAGTTCGGCCGCTACGACCTCAAGTTCCTCGAAGACCCGAAGGGTGTCTACGGCGGGGCCGAGGATATCGTGACCCTCGCGCGGCAGGGCCTGGCGGAAGATGATCCGGAGGCCCACGGCATCCTTGAGCGGTTCGAGTGGACCAACGAGGATATCGCGTCGGTCATGACCGATATCGCGGGCGGCATGCCTGAAGAGGAGGCCGCACAGAAGTGGGTCGATGCCAACCGCGACACGGTCGATGTCTGGCTCGGGAACGCATAACCCCCTCTTTTTTTCAGCACGCGTTATACGCTTCGCGTACCCTGTTGGCTTGCTATCTGGCGGCCCCCACTCTTCCCTAGCACTTCTCCCCCGCCATCCTTGCAGGAGGATTTATGAAAGGGTTCGTGAGGTGAACTCCCCTGTCTCCATTAGTGAAGAGATGTGTAGCCATGACGATACTGGGTGGAAAGCCGTATCCCGGCGGCGAGCCGGAACCCGGTTCATTCCCAGCATCTCCCCGTGCAGTGGACCGTGGGAGACTCGCACCTTTGGTGCTCGAACTCCGCCTGCCCTTCGGGCACGCATCGTTTATCGCCACAGGGGGAGTGGGACTGGCCGAAGGGCAGGAGCATGAGCACCGTTAGGTGCGAGTGCGATGCTCCGAAGGAGCAGAGCTAGAGCACCGGAGGTGCGAAGCCGGTGGGAAGCCATGCACGGTTCCTCTCCAAAGTCTCCCCGTGCTTCCGGCGAGAGGCTATGAAGTTCGATAGAAAAAGAGTGCGTGAGGGGCGAATTACGCCAGCCCGTGGTAGTGGCCGAGCGGCTCGAGGGTGATCTCCTCGCGCTTGATGGCATCGATCGCCATCGCGGCTGCCCGGGCCGCCTGGAGCGTGGTGATGTAGGGTATGCCGTAATCGACGGCGGCCCGCATAATCTGGATGTGGTCCTGCCGGGACGCCTTGTCCGCCGGGGTGTTGATGATCAGCCGGATGCTGCCGGAACGCATCGCATCGATGACGTTCGGGGAGCCTTCCTGGACCTTCCGCACAAGGTTCGCCTCGACACCGTTCTGGGTGAGGAAGTCGACCGTCCCGCTCGTCCCGTAAAGCGAGAGGCCGAGCTGGCGGAGCTTCCGGGCGACCGGCAGGAGTTCCTCCTTCTGCTCGTCCGTCACCGAGATGAAGACGTTTCCCGTCGTCGGCAGGGTGTTGTCCGCGGCGGTGCATGCTTTGTAGTAGGCACGGCCGAAGTCGTAGTCGATCCCCATCACCTCGCCGGTGCTCTTCATCTCCGGGCCGAGGACGGTGTCGACGCCGGGGAGCTTGTTGAAGGGGAGGAGCACTTCCTTCACTGCAACGTGTTCGATCTCGGGCTCGGCGACACCCATATCGGCAAGTTTCCGGCCCACCATCACCTTCGCCGCGATCTTCGCGAGCGCGATGCCCGTCGCCTTCGCGACGAACGGCACCGTCCGGCTCGCACGCGGGTTCGCCTCCAGCACGTAGAGCACGTCGTTCTGGACGGCATACTGGATGTTGATCAGCCCGACGACCCCGAGGCCGAGGGCGATCTTCTTTGTGTAATCCCGCACCCGCGCGATCACCGAGGGGGAGAGGGACTGCGGCGGGATGACGCAGGCCGAGTCGCCGGAATGGACGCCGGCCCACTCGATGTGCTCCATGATGCCGCCGATCAGGACGTCCGTTCCGTCAGAGACTGCGTCGACGTCGATCTCGACGGCGCCCTGGAGGAACGAGTCGATCAGCACCGGGTGCTTCCGGCTCACCCGGACGGCCTCCTTGATGTAACTCTCGAGTTCGGCCTCGTCGTGGACGAGTTCCATCGCCCGACCCCCGAGGACGTAGGACGGCCTGACCAGCACCGGGTAGCCGATCTCCCCGGCCATCTCCCGCGCCTCCTCCTCGGAGTAGGCGGAACTGTTCGCCGGGCTCGGGATACCAAGCCGGGTGAGCAACTGGCTGAACCGGTCGCGGTCTTCCGCCGCGTCCATGGCGTCGGGCGACGTGCCGAGGATCTTCGTCGGGAGATCGAGGCGTTTGATCTCCGCTTCCAGCGGCACGGCCAGGTTCACCGAGTTCTGGCCGCCGAACTGAACCATGACGCCGTAATAGTCGTCCTTCTTGAGGATGTTCACGACGTCCTCAAGCTGCATCGGCTCAAAGAAGAGCCGATCGGAGGTGTCGGCATCGGTCGAGACCGTCTCGGGGTTGTTGTTGACGATATGGACCTCGATCCCCTCTTCCTCGCGCAGCGCCATCACCGCGTGGACGGTGCAGTAATCGAACTCGATCCCCTGGCCGATCCGGATCGGCCCGGAACCGAGGATCAGCACCTTCTTCGCGCCGTCCCGGGAGAGCTCGCACCCCCCCTCCCAGGTAGAGTAGAAGTAGGGCGTCGTCGCCGGGAACTCGGCGGCGCAGGTGTCCACCATCTTGTAGGTCGGCGTCCCGGAGAGCGCCTCGATCTCGGCGCCGGTCTTCTTCGTCAGCGCCAGGAGGTCTTCGTCCGAGAAACCGTAGCGCCGGGCGGCCCTGACGTCCTCCGGTTCGAAATCGGTCTCGAGTTTCCGCTCGAGGTCGACGATGTTCTTGATCTTTTCAAGGAAGAACGGCGTGATCGCCGTGAGTTCGGCAACCTCCCTGACCGTGAACCCCTCGCGGAAGGCATCGAAGAGGCACCCGAACCGCTCGTCCGTCGGGGACGTAAGGATCATCCGGATCTCACTTGGGCTCGTGTGCCGCTGCATGTCGTTATCGAGCGACCGGAGCGCCTTCTTGAACGCCTCCTCGACCGTCCGCCCGATCGCCATGACCTCGCCGGTGCTCTTCATCGCCGTCGTGAGCGTCCGATCGGCCGACTTGAACTTGTCAAACGGCCACCGCGGCACCTTCACCACCACGTAGTCGATTGCAGGCTCGAAGGATGCCGGGGTGACGCCGGTCACGGTGTTCATGATCTCGTCGAGCCGGAGCCCGATCGCGATCTTTGCCGCAACCCGGGCGATCGGGTAGCCAGTCGCCTTGGAGGCGAGCGCGGACGACCGCGAGACCCGGGGGTTCACCTCGATGATCCGGTAGTCGCCATCGCGGTAGGCGAACTGGATGTTGCACCCACCCTGGACATCGAGCGCCCGGATGATCTTTATCGCGGCGGTCCGGAGCGTCTGGAACTCGTCGTCCCGCAGGGTGAGGATGGGCGCGACGACGACGCTCTCGCCGGTGTGGATGCCCATCGGGTCGACATTCTCCATGCCGCAGACGATGATGCAGGTATCGGCCGCGTCCCGCATCACCTCGAACTCGATCTCCTTCCACCCGGCGACGCTCTCCTCCACCAGAACCTGGTGGATACGGGAGCGGGCGAGCCCGATCTCGATGATCCGCCGCATCTCTTCAGGCGTGTGCGCCACGCCGCCGCCGGAGCCGCCCAGGGTGTATGCCGGCCGGAGGATCGCCGGGAGACCGACCTCGCGGATCGCCTCGTCGATCTGGTTCATGTTCTCGAGGATCATGCTCCGGGGGACGGGTTCGCCGATGGCGTTCATCAGGTCGCGGAACTGTTCCCGGTCTTCGCCCCGGTAGATCGCTTCGAGCGGCGTCCCGAGGATCTCGACGCCGTCGAGAGCACCCATCTCCGCGAGTTCCGCGGTCATGTTGAGGCCGGTCTGGCCGCCCATGCCGCTCAGGATCCCGTCAGGCTTCTCTTTTGCGATGATCTTCGCGATGAGTTCGGCCTTCAATGGCTCGATGTAGATGACGTCCGCCGTATCAGGGTCGGTCTGGATCGTCGCGGGGTTCGAGTTGACGAGAACGACCTCGACGCCCTCCTCCCGGAGCGCGCGGCAGGCCTGCGACCCCGAGAAGTCGAACTCGGCCGCCTGCCCGATCTGGATGGGGCCGGAACCGATGATGAGAACTTTCTTGATATGAGATTTCTTCGGCATTATGGAATCTCCCTGTATATGCGGTCAAAGAAGTGCATCTCCGTATCCCGGGGGCCGCCGTGCGCCTCCGGGTGGAACTGGACGCAGGTGACGGCAAGATCGCGGTTCTCGAACCCCTCGACCGTGCCGTCGTTCACGTTCCGGTACGAGACCGTGCAGCCTTCGGGCAGGGTCTCATCGTTCACCGCGAACCCGTGGTTCTGCGTCGTGATGTAGATGCTCCCGTCCTTGTAGCGGACCGGCTGGTTCGTCCCCCGGTGTCCGAACTTCATCTTGTAGGTCTCGGCGCCGAGCGCGAGGGCGGCGACCTGGATGCCCATGCAGATACCGATGACCGGCACCTCGCCGGCAAGATCCCGGACGCACCGGATGGCGTGCGTCGCCCTCTTCGGGTCGCCGGGACCGTTGCTGATGAAGAGTGCATCGGGCTTTGCCGCCATCACCTCGTCCGGTGCGGCGGTGTTCGGGAAGACGTGGATATCCGCGCCCCGGTGGCCGAGGCTCTCGAGAATGTGCCGTTTCACCCCGAGATCGATGACGGCGATCCGCTTTCCGGTCCCGGCGACCTGGTAGGGCTCAGCGCAGGAGACGCTCCCGATGAGGTCGACTTCACCGATCGGGGAGACGGCCCGGGCGCGCCTGACCGCTTCTTCGGCGTCGTCGCTGCCGACGATGAGCGATGCCCTGAGCGTGCCGACCGTCCGGGTCTTTATCGTCAGGCTGCGGGTATCGACGCCCGATATCCCAAAAAGGCCGTTCTCTTCAAAATAGTCTGCAACCGAGGGTCGTGCGGCGGGCACCGCGGCGATCTCACGCGCGACGCAGCCCCGCGCATGAACCATTGGACTCTCGAAATTCTGCTGATCTACACCATAGTTCCCGATGAGGGGATACGTAAACATCAAAATCTGTCCGGCATAACTGGGGTCAGTCAATGCCTCCATGTAACCGGTCATCTGCGTCGTGAAGACGAGTTCGCCGGAACATGTCCCCTCAACGCCAAAACCATCCCCTACAACAAATGTTCCGTCTTCAAGACCCAGAACCGCCTTCATGAATTACCATACCATGTGGATCAGATTCCTTATTAACGGTAATGACAGATCGAACGCCCGCCCCCGCACCTCTGCAGAAAACCCGAAACGGCGGGCTCCCGGATACCCGAAATATTGAAGCCGGCAGGGCGTGAGATGACACACAATGAGCGAGAGCGCGGCAGAGAAGATCCAGACCATCGAGACGCCCGAGGGGACTTTCACGCTCAGGCTTGTCCAGGACGACCTGGGAGACATCTACCCGGGCATGATCCGGTATACCGTCGATGTTCTCCGCGGGACCGAGACGGTCTACACCTACGCGATCAACACCTACGAGAGTGCACCCGAGAGCTCCCTCTTCGACACCCGGAAGGCGGCGGAGATCGTCTTCGCCCGGCTCGCGCACGACGTGGCGTCCCGCCCCCATCTCTACACCCGGCCGCGCGTCTTCACCCGCCCGCTCCCGGGCACCGGCACGGCCGACGTCGTCATCCTGCAGGGGAGCCCGCGCCGGTTCGGCAACTCCGCGAAGGTTGCGTCGTGGTGCGACGACGAGGCCACACGGGCCGGCCTCACATCCCGGGTCTTCTACCTGCAGGAGATGGAGATCCGCCCGTGCATCGGCTGCTACGTCTGCTACGACCAGGGCTACTGCCCGGTCGAGGACGATATGCCCCCGATCATCCGCGCCCTTGAGTCCGCTTCCGTGGTCGTCGTCTGCACCCCGGTCTACACCGGTACCGTCCCGGCGGCTCTCAAGGCGGTGATGGACCGCTGCCAGTGGCTTCATGCCCGGGAGAAGGTACTGGGCAAGAAGGTCCACGCCCGGGGCCTGCTTGTCGCTGTCGCGGGACGGGGGGGGACCGAGCCGTTCATCTGCGTAACGCGCGTGGTGGGTATGTTCATGGAGAACCTGGGCATCCGTCCCGCCGACCCGGTGCTGATCGGCGACCTCGACCGGGTCCGGGACGTGGAAACGATCGGCGGGGTCGAAGACGACGTCCGGGCGGCTTTGCGTGCGCTGCTTGCTCCCCGAGACGAAGAATAATATAGCATTCGTCCCCCACCGATGATGCATGGCAGAAGTAACTGTTGAGATTGTCGGGTTTGCGGAATCCGAATGCGGCCCGTTTCCCTGCGACGAGACGAGATCCTGCGGCCTCGAGACCTGCTACCCCTCGAATAGCCTGATGGACGCTATCAGCGCCCTGCGTGACGAACTTCTCGCCGGGTACGGCGAGAAGGTCGAGGTGAAGACGACGCTGATCGACGAGGAGGTGCCCGACTATATCAGGGAGATCATCGAGGAACGCCATCCTCCTATCCCGATCATCCTGATCAACGGCAGGCTTACGTCGATCGGGAGGGTTTCGCTCAACCTGATAAAAGAAGAGATTGATTATGCCCTTGAAGAGTCCTAGAATATCTTCGTCAGCTCGCCGGTTGCAAGGTCGAAGTACAGGCCATGAAGTTTGACCCGCCCTTCTTTTTCCGCGGCCCTGACCGGCGGGTAGGTGCGGAGGTGCTCGAGCTGCAGGGCGACGTTCTCGGTCTCGATGAGACGCAGCCGGTTCTTCTCTTCTTCGGGGTTCTTCGGCGCAGGGATTCTGGCATCGACCCGGCGTTTTGCCTCCATCGCGTTATTCAGCCAGAGCGGGACATACGCATCCTTGCTCTCATGGTCCAGCGCCTTTATGGCGCCGCAGTCCGAGTGCCCGCAGATGACGATATCCCCGACCTTGAGGTGGTTGACCGCATATTCGAGCACGGTCGCGAAGTTCCAGTCGTGAATCGGAACAATGTTGCCGATGTTGCGCTGCACGAAGATTTCCCCGGCTTTCGCGCCGGTGATGCGCTCGGGGTTTACTCTTGAGTCGGAGCATCCTACCCAGAGGACCTCCGGGTGCTGGGCCGACACCAGCGGAGCGTAATGCTCTGGATCTTTTGCGAAATCTTCCTCCAGGAAGCGCTTGTTGCCATCAAGAAATTTCTCTATCATCCGTATACTCCGTAAGGCTGATATGGGCGACCGTCCCGGACGGGTGCGCCTGAAAAGGGGATTATGCCCGGCTGTTTAAAAATATGTATGGCTTGAGATTGCGGCAAGATGAGCCGGGAAAAAGAACAGCGTTCCAGCCCGCAATGGGGCCTGACACATCGGATCATCCCTGTGCATCAACGCTCAAATCGGGTGTTCGGGGTACCGAATGCACCACGCGTTGCAATAAACCCATATAACCAGGGATTTGTGTTAATGATAACAGATTGTTTACCGGGGCCACGGTGCCGGTGAGGAACATGCGCTCCCCGCCAAAAAAGGAAGGTTACCTCTGGACGGCGCCGAGGTTCGCCTGCTCGACGGTCCGTGCATACCGGGCAAGCACGCCGGTAAGCTGGCGCGCCGGCGGTTTCCAGGCCCGGCGCCGTTCATCCAGGACTTCCGGCTCGACAGAGAGGTCGAGGCGTTTTTCGTAGAGGTCGATCGCGATCTCGTCGCCGTCCTCCACGAGGGCGATCGGCCCGCCGACCGCGGCCTCGGGCGCGATATGCCCGATGCAGGGGCCTCGGGTGCCGCCCGAGAAGCGACCGTCCGTCACCAGGGCGACCCGGGCGTAGCCGAGCCCCATCAGCGCGGATGTCGGCGAGAGCATCTCGGGCATCCCGGGTCCTCCTCGCGGTCCCTCGTAGCGGATCACGACGACGTCGCCATCCGTGATCTCGCGGTGGATGATCGCCTCCATCGCGGCATCTTCACCGTCGAAGACCCGTGCCGGCCCCTGGTGCCGCCACATCGCCTCCGGGACGGCGGCGCACTTGACAACGGCGCCGTCGGGGGCGAGCGTTCCCTGCACGATCTTCAGGCCGCCGGCGGGGCTGACCGGGGCGTCGGCCGTCTTGATAATGTCCGGGTCGGCGACCCGTGCGCTTTTCGCGATCTCGAGGATCGAGCGGCCCGAGACCGTCGGGGAGTCGTCGAGGTAACGCTCGAGCATCGCGAGGACCGCGGGGATGCCTCCTGCCCGGTGGAGGGCGAGCATGGAGTGCGGCCCGCCGGGCTGCATGTGGCAGATGTGCGGCGTCTTCTCGGCGACGGTGTTGAAGGTCTCGAGGTCGAGGGGGATGTCCGCCTCCCGGGCGACGGCCATCAGGTGGAGCACCGTGTTCGACGATCCCCCGAGCGCCATGTCCACCCGGATGGCGTTCGCGAGACTTGTTTTTGTGATGATGTCCCGCGGGCGGATACCCTCCCGGACGAGACCGACCGCTCGCTCACCGCTCTCCCGGGCTATGCGGAGCTTTGCCGCATCGACCGCAGGGATGGCCGCACACCCGGGGAGGGAGAGGCCCAGCGCCTCGGTCACGCACGCCATGGTGTTTGCGGTATAGAGCCCCTGGCAGCTGCCGCATCCGGGCATCGCCGCGCACTCGAGTTCCCCGAGTTCCTCCTCGCTCATCGTGCCGGCGGCGACGCGGCCCACGCCCTCAAAGACGTCGATGAGGGAGAGTTCGCGGCCCGCCGCGTAGCCGGGGAGCATGGGGCCGCCGGTGACGACGATCGCCGGGATGTTGCAACGCACCGCCGCCATCAGCATGCCGGGGACGATCTTGTCGCAGGTACAGACGCAGACCAGGCCGTCGAACCGGTGCGCCTCGACCATCAACTCGACGGCGTCGGCGATGTTCTCCCGCGAGGGGAGGGAGTAGCGCATTCCTTCGTGGCCCATCGCGATCCCGTCGCAGATGCCGATGGTCCCGAACTCGAACGGCACGCCGCCCGCGGCCGCGACACCCTCCTGCACCCTCTGCGAGATCGACCGGAGGTGAAGGTGCCCGGGGACGATGTTGTTGTACGCGTTCGCTATCCCGATGAAGGGCTGATCCATCTCACGGTCGGTGACGCCGAGCGACCTGAGCAGCGCCCGGTTCGGAGCACGCTGGTAGCCAATCTTTACCGTCTCACTCCGCATGGTAATCCTCGTATGAGAATACGCGCGTGGGGAGAAAAGAGTATTCCGGTTGTCGGGTGTGGTGCAGGGGGAAGGAGGGGATTTTTCCTGCACGACGGGGGCGAGTGATATCCCATGTTTGAGAACGCTTACAACGCACACCCTTCAAATGCTCGTATTCTACGGTCAAGCGGACCCGGACACGGATTTCTGGCGGATATCGCCACGCACTGCCCCCGCCCCCCCAGGGGGCGGGGGAGGAGCGCGAAGCGCGGGTGGGGTGGGGAGTACAAGAAACCCTTGGTATGTGGAGACAGGGGAGAGGGGATGCCCCCCTCCCCGTCAGCCCCTCCCCCAATGGCGATACCCCCACGGTCCAGTGTATGGGGCTCTGTCACATTGGCAGTTCTGTGTACCGGGGTCACACATACTTCTGACGTTCAGGCTACTGCAAAACCACACAGGCCTCGAAAAGGGCAACAAGTGCAAAAAAGAGATTGCCTATATGGCACACGGGCAGAAGCAGAACCCCCCTCACTCCGACAGCCCGTCCCCATTATAGAGGTTCACGACGCCCCCGATGACGATCACCGCCGGGGGCCGGACGCCGGCGGCGCGGGCTTTATCGGCGATATCGGCGAGCGTCCCGACCGTCACACGCTGGTCGGGCCGGAGACCCCGCTCGATGATCGCGACCGGGGTCGCGGGGTCCTTGCCGTTCGCGGTGAGGGCCGCCGCAATGGCGGGGAGGTTCTTTACCCCCATCAGGATGACGAGGGTCCCCTTCAGACGGGCGAGTACTTCCCAGTCGAGGGCGGACTCTGGCTTCGTGGGGTCTTCGTGGCCGGTGATGAAGGTCGCCTGCGACGCGTATCGCCGGTGGGTAACCGGGATGCCGACCATCTCCGGGACGGCGATGGCGCTCGTCACCCCCGGCACCACCTCGACGGAGATGCCGTGCTCCCGGAGCGTCTCGACCTCCTCCCCGCCGCGGCCGAAGAGGAAGGGGTCGCCGCCTTTCAGGCGCACGACGGTCTTCCCTGCCCTGACCCGCTCGACCATCAGCGCCTCGATCTCGTCCTGTTCGAGGGTGTGGCTCCCGCCGTACTTCCCGCAGTCGATGAGTTCGGCGTCCCGCGGGAGCGTCGCGAGGATCTCCTCGCCCGGGAGCTGGTCGTAGAGGATCACGTCCGCTCCGTCGATCACCTCGCGGGCCTTCATCGTCATGAGGCCAAGTCCACCCGGGCCGGACCCCACAAGATACGCTTTTCCGGTCATGGTTTTATCCCCAGTGCCGCATAGGCCTCCCGGATCAGTCCGGCCGCCTGCACACGCAGCGCCCGCCCCCACTCCCGGGCTTCGCCAACGGTCGCGACGTGCCGCTCGATCCGCTCCCACCTTGAACCGTCGAGCGCAAGCACCTCGGCTATCAGGTCCCCGTCCCGGCAGTAGATCCCCTGCGGGGTGAAGCACCCGCCGCCGACCTCCTCCATGACGGCACGCTCGATCTCGACGTCGAGGCGGGTCGGCGCGTGGTCGAGCGGCGCGAAGGCGCCGGCGACGGCCGGGTCGTCCCGGCAGACGACTGCGATGGTCCCCTGGTTCGGGGACGGGACGAACCGGTCGGTGGGGAGGGCTTCCCCCGGCAGCGTGAGCCCGAGGCGCTCGAGGCCCGCCTCCGCGAGCACGATGGCGTCGTACTGCCCCTCGCGGAGTTTCCGTACCCGGGTGTCGACGTTCCCGCGGAGCTGCTTCACCTCAAGCGCCGGGGCGTCGCGGAGGAGCTGGGCACGGCGCCGGGTGCTCGACGACCCGATGACGGAGACCGCATCGAGGGGGCACTCGTGCACCAGGAAGTCGGCCGGCGAGTCCCGCTCGAGCACCGCAGAGCAGGTGAGCCCCGCCGGGCGGGCCGCGGGGATGTCCTTCATGCTGTGCACCGCCGCATCGATCTCGCCGCGGAGGATGGCGTCGTCGAGCGCCCGGACGAAGACTCCCTGCCCCCCGATGGCATGGAGCGGGACGCCGGTCGCGGTGTCGCCCTCGGTCGTGACCGTGATGACCTCCGCCTCGATACCCCCGTCGGCGAGGATGCCGACAACCCTGTTCGTCTGTGCAAGCGCGAGAGCGCTTCCCCGTGTGCCTATGCGAAGAGACATGATCTGTATGCATCCGCTATCTGTTCGATATCCTGTGTCGTATGCGCCGCCGAGAGGAAGTTCGTCTCGAACTGCGACGGCGGGAGGAAGATCCCGGTCTCGAGCATCGCCTTCCAGAACCGCGAGAATGCCTCTGTGTCGCACTCCTTGACCTCGCGGTAGTCTCGCGGCGGCTCGCTGCGGAAGAAGTGCTTGAAGAGCGATCCTATCCTGACGAATGTTCCCTTGCCCGCATCCGCGGCGGCCTCCCCGATCGCCCGCGTGGCCTCGTCGAGCCGCCGGTAGATCTCCGGGTGCTCGTGCAGGTGGCGAAGCGCCGCGTACCCCGCCGCGAGGCTTGCCGGGTTGCCGCTGAACGTGCCCGCCTGGTAGACGGGGCCGGCGGGGGCGACCAGTTCCATGATATCGCGCCGCCCCCCGAACGCCCCGATGGGGAGGCCGCCGCCGATGATCTTGCCGAACGTGGCGAGATCCGGCTTCACCCCGTAGAGCACTTCCGCGCCGCCGATCCCGGCCCGGTAGCCGGTGATCACCTCGTCGAGGATGAGGAGGACGTCGTAGGCGGCGGTGATCTCCCGGACGTCGGCGAGGTAGCCGTCATCGGGGAGGACCGGGCCGACGTTCCCCATGACCGGTTCGAGGATGAACGCAGCGACGTCGTCGTCTTCGGCAAGCAGCGTCTCAAGCGCCTCGGGGTCGTTGTAGGGAACCTGCCGGGTGTGCGCCACGAGGCTCGCAGGGACGCCCGCGGAGTCGGGCACCCCGAGGGTCGTCGCCCCCGACCCGGCCTTGACGAGGACCGCGTCGTGGGCGCCGTGGAACCCGCCCTCGATCTTGATGATGTCCTGCTTACCCGTGTAGCCGCGGGCGAGCCGGATCGCGGCCATCGTCGCTTCAGAGCCCGACGAGACGAAACGGACCATCTCGACCGCGGGATGGTCGCCGGTGATGACGCCCGCAAGGTCGAGCTCGAGCGGCGTCGGCGTGCCGTAAAGCCACCCCTTCTCGAGCTGGCGCTCAATCGCCTCCCGGACCGCGGGGTGGGCGTGCCCGAGGATGAGGGGGCCGTAGCCGAGGCAGCAGTCGATGAGATCGGTCCCGTCGACGGTCGTAAGGTGTGATCCCGCGGCGCGCTCCACATAGAACGGATACGGCTTGATCGCCCGGACGGGGCTGCTGACGCCGCCCGGCATCAGGGTTTGTGCGCGGGCAAAGAGGTCACTGCTCTTCATCGAGCCACCTCGCCGCGTCTTCTGCAAAGTAGGTGATGATCAGGTCGGCCCCGGCGCGCTTGATGGCGGTGAGGGTCTCGAGGGCGACGGCACGCTCGTCCAGCCACCCGCGTTCTGCGGCGGCCTTGATCATCGCGTACTCCCCGCTGACCTGGTAGGCCGCGACCGGCAGCCCGAACTCCGCGACGGCCGCGAGGATGTCGAGGTAAGCCCCCGCGGGCTTGACCATCAGGATATCCGCCCCTTCGGCCACGTCGAGCTCCGACTCCATCACCGCCTCGCGGGCGTTCCCCGGACAGATCTGGTAGGTCGTCCGGTCGCCGAAACTGAATCCCGAGTCCGCCGCGTCGCGGAACGGCCCGTAGAGAGCGCTCGCAAACTTCGAGGAGTAGGACATGATCGGGACGTCCTGGTATCCGGCGGCGTCGAGAGCCTGCCGGATCGCCCGCACCATCCCGTCGAGCATGCACGACGGCGCGACGATATCGGCGCCGCTCCGTGCGTGGGAGACGGCTATCTGCGCCATCAGTTCAAGCGAGGGGTCGTTTAGGAGGTCGGGGCCGTCGACAGTCTCCCCGACGATGCCGCAGTGGCCGTGGTCGGTGTACTCGCAGGCGCAGACGTCGGTCACGACCACCATCTCCGGCAACCGCTCCTTGATGTTCCGGACGGCCCGCTGGACGACGCCGTCCGCCGCGTAAGCTTCGGTCGCCGCGCTGTCTTTTGCGGCCGGAACCCCGAAGAGGATCACCGCCCGGATGCCGGCGTCGGAGAGAGACCGGCAATAGTCGGCGACGCCGTCCACCGGATACCGGAACTGCCCCGGCATCGAGGCGATCGGAAGCGGTGCGCTGATCGATTCGTCCACGAAGACCGGCGCGATAAAGTCGGTCTTTCGAAGTTCGGTTTCGCGGAGGAGCGGCTGGACTAGCCGCCGCCGCATCCGTCTCATTCTTCGTTCTGGAAACATGATTCTCCCCGGGTAATCGCCCTCATCAGGGCCTCTGCCGTTGCTGCATCGCCGCACTCCGCGCTCACACGGATGGCCGTCGTCACGTCTGAGAGGAGCTTTTTGGTGAGCGCACGGGTCAGGTCATCGACGACCTCCGCCGTGCGGTCGTCCTTCTGCCCCAGGCGTGCGAGCGCCCGGTCGCGTTCACGCGCCCGTATTGACTCCGCCCAGGTGTAGAGGAGAGCGAGCGTCTCGTCGGCTGCCGTCCGGCGGAGGAGCCGGACGAAGTGTTCGGCCTCCTCGTCGATGATCCCTCGTGCCCGGTCCGCCTCGTGCCTCCGGGACTCCATGGCTGCGTCGTTGACGTTTCTGAGGTCGTCGATGGTGAAGAGGTGCACGCCTTCAATCGACCGCACCCCGTCCTCAACGTCGCGGGGCTGGGCGATATCGATGAGGACCAGATGGCGGGGATGCGGGTCGAGCGGCCAGAGCCGTTCCTCCATCACCGCCCGGATATCCTCTGTCCTGATGACCGGGTGCGGTGCGGCGGTGCAGGAGATGACGACGTCGGAGAGCGTGATGTAGCGGTAGAGGTCCTTGAAATTGACCGCTCGCCCCCCGATCTTATCCGCAAGCATCACCGCACGCTCATAGGTCCTGTTGGCGACGTAGATGGCCGTGAGACCCCTGGCGGCGAGTGCCTGCGCCACCAGCACACCCATCTCTCCGCTCCCGACGACCAGGATATGCCGGTCGCGCAGGGTGCCGAGGAGGTTCTCCGCAAGCGTCACGGCCGCGGAGCCGACCGAGACCGCTCCCCGGTTGATCTGCGTCTGGCGCCGGACACGGACTCCCGCGTGCACAGCCTTCTTGATACAGAGCCCGATAGCGCTGCAGCAGGTCCCGGCCTCCTCCGTGGCCGCGAGCGCCTGTTTGAGTTGCCCGAGGATCTGGTCCTCGCCGACGATCAGGGAGTCGACGCCTGCGGCCAGTTCCAGGAGGTGGCGGGGCACAGCCTCGCCCTCGATGACCGTAAAGCCGCATCTGCCCTGCTCCTGCAGGAATCCGTCGAGGCTCCGTGCGTCGCCCTGGACCAGAACCTCGATGCGGTTGCAGGTCTGGAGCAGCAGCGCGCCCCGGAACCGCTCCCGCGCCTCGCGGAGGAACGCCGCCTCGTCGGGAAACCGAAACGCCTCGAGTGTGGCGATGTCCGCGGTGTGGTGGCTGATCCCCGCGAGCGCGAGGGGGATCATGAGCGGTTCAGGCATGCAGGCACCTCTCGATCGCCAGTTCGCGTGCCCGGCCGTAGTCGGAGGCCAGCGCCTCCCAGATAGCGTCGTCCGAGAGGATGCTCCAGAGGATGCGGGACCGCTCTGCCTGCTCCGGTTCGGTCTCCCGGAGCATCGAGCGCATCTCATCCTGGAGGTCGATCATCCGATCGAGGCCTGCGTACTCGGCCTCAAGCCTCGTGCGGAGGTAGCGGGATACGGCAGGGCTCTTGCCGCGGGTGCTGATCGCGACGAGAAAGCGGCTGCCCCGGACGACCGAAGGGATGATGACATCTCCGGGCTCGCCGGCAGCGTTGTTGAAGAGGATTCCCGCCCCGGCGCACAGTCTCCCGATACGGTCGTTGAGTTCCGGATCCGGTGTCGCGGCAACCGCGAGGAACGCACCCGCGAGGAAGTCACGGAGCGACTCGTCCGAAAGAGCCGAGAGATCGGCTTCCTGCCGCCGGATCGCGAGACCGTCGAGGTCCGGCGAGAACGAACGGCTGATCACCGTCACCTCCGCCTCATGCTCAAAGTATGCAGCCTTTCGGGCACCGACACCGCCTCCGCCGAAGATAAGCACCCTCCTGCCCGTCAGGTCAAGCATGAGAGGGATCATTCGTTCTATAGTCTGGTGAACGGACTACATTAAGGTGTTGAAAAATCGGTTTCCCCAAAAACCCGTGAGCGTACGGCGCCCGGCCGGGGACCTGAAACCGATTCGGCGAAAGAAGGTTTTAATGAGACGGAGATCATCTTGTGAGTAACATGGCTGAAGATATGTATGCATTCAGCAGGCTTGATGGTGCCTTTCAGCGCACCAAGAGCCTGCTCTGGCCAATCCAGTGGGGTATCTGGCTCCGCCTGGCCCTGATTGCGCTCTTCGTGGGAGGGGGTGTAAGTTTCCCGAACACCTCCGGGTATACCTTCGGAGAGGGCGACCTCCCCCCCGGCTTCGCGGAGTCCCTTCCCGAGATCGCGCCGCTCATTGTAGCGGCCTTCGTCGCCGTGCTTGCGATCGCTCTCATCTGGTGGATCATCGGCACGGTGCTGCAGTTCGTCTTCGTCGACATGCTGCGGACGGGGGACATCCATATCAGGCCCTTCTTCGGAGAGAGGCTTGGAAAAGGGGTGCGGCTCTTCCTCTTCCAGGTCGTCCTCACGCTGATCCTGGTCCTCGCCATGATGGCGTTCATCTTCATGCTCGTCGGTATCGGGGGGTCGGGTGTCGGCGTTGCTGCATTCATCCTGGTGTTCATTCCGTTCATCCTGATCGCAGCCCTCCTCTTCGGGATCATCTTCTTCCTGACCACCGACTTCGTCGTCCCGATCATGATCCATGAGGACTGCGGGGTCATCGAGGGCTGGCGGAGGCTTTTCGGGGTGATATCCGGCCAGTTCTGGCAGACCATCATCTACATCGTCACCAGGCTCATTCTGGGCCTCATCGCCGCGATTGTGCAGGCGGTAATCGTCATCCTCGCACTGCTGATCATCGCGATACCGTTCGTGCTCATCGGGATCGTCCTCCTCGCCGCAATCCAGGCAGGAAACTTCACGCTGCTCCTCGCGCTCCTCATCCCCTACCTCATCATCGCGATCCCGGTCGTGCTCCTGATCGCGGTGCCGTTCGTCACGTTCTTCCGGTACTACGGGCTGCTGGTGCTCGAGGGGCTCGCCCCGGAGTGCCGTCTCCTCCCCGAATAACCTTTTTTTTGGAACGGGCAGCTGAAGAGTTGGATAGTCAGCGCCGGGCACAGGCGACTGCCTGGATGCAACAGATGAGATGGCATGCTCGTGATAATACCTGATACAATGGGGCGTGGGGGCTATCGCCACGCACTGCCCGCCCCCCTGGGGGGGCGGGAGGAGCGCGAAGCGCGGGAGGTGGGGGGTCCTGATTCGCGCCTTCCGTACTCAAGATCCGTTAATCGCACCTAACGGTTCTCCTGCTTCGGTCGCACCTCCGGTCTCAAACTCCTGCCCGTAAGGCAGTTGCACTTCGCACCAGACGGTACTCAAACTCCGGCCCTTCGGCCCATCGCAATCCATTGGAACGTCGCACCCTGCGGGCCATCACATCCTGCGGACAGTCGCTTCTATCGGACAGTCGTTCCTTCCAACGCTTGAAAGCCGTGACCTTGTGTCCCTCCTCTCTCGCAGGAGGTACTACTCTGCAAACGCCACGTGACGGAAAGACTCTTCCTCTCCGAAACCATGAACCCCGATCAGCATGGTCGTCGAGCCGCTGGTGATCCTTGCCCTGGCGCTGGCTCCGGGGGTCTTCTGGGCGTGGTACTTCTACCGCAGGGATAAATACGAGCCCGAACCGGCGGCTCTGATCGTGAAGATCTTCCTCCTCGGCGTCCTCATCACGTTTCCCGTCGCCTTCGTCGAGGGGTTCTTCGGCCTCTTCATCGCATCTCCGCTGATCATGGGTGCCGTTGTCGCGCCCATCGTCGAGGAGTACGGCAAGTTTGCGGTTGTGCGCCGGTTCGCCTACCATAACACCGAGTTCAACGAACCGATGGACGGCATCGTCTACGCCGCCGCCGCTGCGCTCGGACTTGCATCGCTCGAGAACGTTCTTTACGTCTTTACGGCATACCTGACGTCGCCGGCGCTTGCCCTCGGCACGATCGCCGTCCGCGCGATCTTCTCGGTCCCGGGGCACGCGCTCTTCGCCGGTGTCTGGGGCTACGCCCTCGGCAGGGCTAAATTCGCGGCTCCCGAAGAGCGTTCAGGAATCGTCCTGCGGGGGCTCGCTCTCGGGATGGTGCTGCACGGCATCTTCAACTTCCTGCTCTTCTCCGCCGAGATCGTCGCCTACGCCATGGCCGTCTTCATCCTGGTCCTGACACCGGGGCTCTGGATTCTGGCAAACAGAAACATCAGGCGGGCGCTTGACCACGGAAGACGGTAGGTGCGCGGCGGCGGTGCGATCGGTCTCCCCCAGGGCCAACCGTTAGCCCGGAACCACCGCCCATCATGCGATCCTGCAGGGGTGGCACCGCCCGATCCGGGCCGCGCTTCGATAGGCTTATTAGCCTGAAAAACCCATGTTGTAAGGCACACAGTGCGAAAGCACAGGCGTGCGCCGATAGTGTAGTGGTTATCACTAGGCGTTGCCAACGCCTAAACCCGGGTTCGAGTCCCGGTCGGCGCATCAGGAACTCCGGTTCGACTATTTCTTCCAATTCCTTTCTGTAAGAGCATAGCGCCTTTTCCGCATCCCTCATCGGCAGCGTGATCCTTCACATGCAAAAAGAGACATCTTAAGGAGCGACGGAACGCATCGCGCCCAATCAATTCGGGGCATTCGGCTACGCCCCCACGCTCCTGCCGGTGCACGCCGGCAGTTCACGCAAAGGGATGCTTCGCGGTATCCTTCTGTGCAAGCACCTCGGCAACCGCCGGTTCACCCCTGACAGCCCGGCTGATAGCAATCTTCGTCGCCTCGTAGTTCCAGTCGTGGATCTTCTTCTTGTCCGCCGCATCCCACTCGATGAAGACCGACGCGATGATCAGCAGGGTATCGGCCTCCGTCTCCGGGATGACGCCCTCCGCAACGCTGTCCACCACGGCCTTCGCGACGGCGGCCTGCGCCGGGCCAAAGATCAGGAGAGCCTGGCTCGCGTTCTTGATGGTGACCTTGTTGACCATCAGCGTCGGGGGCTTCGCCGGAATATTCGGGGTGAGCACGGCAAGGAGCGGCGTGTGCCCCCGTGCAGGCGATGCGAGCGCCGTGACGAATGCCTGCTCCACGCTGCTCCCCTTCTTCCCGATGACCAGATCGACGTGGGCAACCTCAGGCCCTTCGCCGACGAGCGCTTCTCCGATGAGTGCATGTTCGAAATCAACCATAATCCAATACCTCCTGAATCTGGATTACGCCGGTATGACGGTGTAGGGGTAATAAAATATTGCGGAGAGTGGATCCTGCTGCGAGCGGGGACGGGAGGGGTCGGTTGACATGCTGCGGCCCAGGCTATCCGTTCGTTCGAAATAGCCTGCTCTTCGGAGCGGACTTGCCCGTATGCGGCCGCCGGAACTAACGCTGCCTCTTTCAAACCCATCACCGGCCGCGCCGGTGTTACGATTCGTCGAGGACGAACAGGCTCGCCGAACCCGAGGCATACACCCTGTCGTAGCCTTCTCCGTCGAGCGTTCGTTCCGGGAAACAGGTACGGTCGGCGGCCGGGCCGCACAGAACACCGTCGAGCCTGCAGAGATCATCCATGACCGCCGGATGCTTCCCAAACCATACCCTTATATTTCCCGCTCTATATATGACTCAAAAACGCAACCCGGAGAGGGTTGCGTTGTCTCAACCTGCACCCGGCGCACCCGCCTAAAGAGGGGTGTGTTGGGCGCGTACCGGATCTATCGGGGGGCTGTCGTGGACTCGATCAGGATTGCAATTGTGGGTATCGGGAACTGTGCCAGTTCGCTGCTTCAGGGGATCGAATACTACCGGGGGAAAAGCGAGAAGGACGCAATCGGGCTGATGCACTGGGACCTCTGCGGCTACCGACCGTCCGACATCGAGGTGGCTGCGGCGTTCGATATCGATGCCCGGAAGGTCGGAAAGGACGTTTCCGAAGCGATATTCGCCCCCCCGAACTGCACCACGGCCTTCTGCCCAAAGATGCCGAGGACTGGTGTCGCCGTCCGGATGGGGCGGGTGCTGGACGGTTTTCCCGGGCACATGCGGGGTTATCGGGAGGATTGCAGGTTCGTGCTTGCCGACGAGGAGGAGGCGTCGCGCGAGGACGTCGTCAGGACACTCGAGGATTCGGGTGCCGAGATGCTGCTCAACTACCTCCCCGTGGGCTCTGAGGAGGCTGCACGGTTCTATGCCGGCTGTGCGCTGGAGGCAGGGGTCGGCCTCATCAACAACATGCCGGTCTTCATCGCGAGCGATCCCGCCTGGGCGGTGAGGTTTCGCGAACGCGGCCTTCCGGTCATCGGCGACGACGTCAAGGCCCAGCTCGGGGCGACGATCACGCACCGGGTTCTCGCGAGCCTCTTCCGGCAGCGGGGCGTGAAACTGGACCGGACCTACCAGTTGAACACCGGCGGCAACACGGATTTTCTGAATATGCTCAACCGCGACCGCCTTGCCTCGAAGAGAACGTCGAAGACCGAAGCGGTGCAGTCGGTCCTCGAGGTGCCTCTCGACGACGATAACATCCATATCGGCCCGAGCGATTACGTCTGCTGGCAGAAGGACAACAAGGTCTGCTTTCTTAGAATGGAAGGGCGGCTTTTCGGGGACATTCCCATGCACCTCGACCTCCGCCTCTCAGTCGAGGACTCGCCCAACTCCGCGGGGATCGTCATCGACGCCATCCGGTGCTGCAGGCTCGCCCTTGATAGGGGTGTCGGCGGCCCGCTCATATCCCCGTCCGCCTACTTCATGAAGCACCCGCCGGTGCAGTTTCAGGACGACGACGCTTACCGCATGACCGAGGAGTTCATCAGGGGTGTCCGGAACGACTGAAGGCCGGGGCGTCACTCAATCAGGACGAGACCTACCGAGGTGATGTCGCCGTGCTCGATCTTGCCGTATTCGAGGTCGCGGCAGGGAACCACGTGCAGGTCCCATCCGACCTTCCGGGCGGTGGAGAAGACGTCGATCCCGGCACCTTCCATCGTCGGGCGGACGAGATCCATGTGCCGGCAGAGCCTGCGGATGCTCTCGTCGACGACCCCCTCGTGCTCCTCGGCGACGCAGTGCAGGTGCTCGCAGTAGATGCAGGGGTATCCTCCGAACCCGAACGCCTTCGGGAAATCGTCGTAGAACGCCGTCTTCTCGAGGAGGTGCACCGTCGAGTTCACCCAGAGGATGAGGTCGTGGAAAAACGGGTGGAAGTCGAGCGGTATCTCGTCGGGTTTGAGGCCGGGGTGCCCGGGGATGCCCTCGAACCGGAGAAGGAGGGCGGTGCTGTACTCGGCGAGCAATCGCTCTGTCTCGGCAGGGGTGGGGGCGTAGGGTGGACAGGACATATGTTTCCCGTAGCCCTTGCACCCGAACCGGCACTTGAACCGCACCCACTCCGCGACGACGACGTCATGGGCCGCTATCCGCCGCGCTTCCGCGCCCCGCTCCCGCGCAAGGGAGGAGAGTTTTGTAATCTCTTCTTCAAGTTCGCTTCTCACCGCGCTTCGCCTCAATGAGGGGTATCTGCCGTATCCGGGTATTTATAGGTAGCGAGGGGGGAGAGGGGGGTTACGGTGAGGTGGTGGTAGGAAGAGGAGGTGACGCTCAGGAGAGAGGCGTATCGGAGGGCACGATTGTAACAGGTGAGTGAGCCTGAACTGACGTCGGGATTACTATCGTGGTAAATAGGACAAACGGAGCGATGATATAGCCTGGTACACTGGACCATGGGGGACTACGAAAACAGTAGAAATTGTCAAAAATGCCCATACGCTGGACCTTGGGGATATCGCCATGACTGCCCCCGCCCCCCGGGGCGGGGGAGGAGGCCGAAGGCCGGGTGGGGTGGGGGCAACAGATCTCGAATTTGGAACTTGAGCACCAGGGATGCGAACTGGAGACAGGGGAGGGAGGATGCTCCCCCCTCCCCGTCAGCCCCTCCCCCAATGGCGATAGCCCATGGGAATCCGTGTCCGGGGATGTGGGGCAATGAGTTAAAGAATGGGCGCACCACTCAAAAAAATGAGCATCTCAAGAACCGAAACCGAAGACTGCACCCCCGCTCACTCCACCGGCTCCCACCCGGTGCAGACGTCACGTCCGGGGTCGAGGAGCACGTCGTGGGGGAGCCCGATGAGCGAGACCGCCGCGAGCGCCCCGATGACGCCCCGGCCGCCGTAGAGATGCGCCCCGAAGAGTCCGGCGGTCTTCTCGGCCGCTTCCCGGTCGATCACCGACTCTCTTGCGCTCCTCCCGTATGCCCGGAGCGCGCCGGGAACCCGGAAACCCTGCCGGACGGCGATGCCCCACTCCGGGGACGCCGCCTCGCCGGCGACGAACCGCACGGCGGACTCCTCGATCCGCGCCACGAGATTGGGCTCCACCGCGAGCTCGATGCAACTGCAGGAGTTCCCCGCCGTCCGGGCCTCGAGCCGGGGGTTGAGCATCGCGACGCGGTGGCCGATCGGCATGACGCCGTCGAGTTTCGCGAGGTGCTGGAGGAGAGCAAGGGCGAGGGCGAAGGTCGCGCCCTCGGTCGCGGTATCGGTGTCGTCGATCCCGACGGCGACGTAGGCGAGCGCCCGGGTGACCACCTCGCCCTCGACCACCGGCCCTTCGCGGTGGACGGTGACGCCGCAGACGCCTTCGGCAAACGACATCATATCGGTGAGCGAGTAGGCCGGACCGCCGATACACCGGATCTGCTGGCGGATGTAGCCGTCTTCGTGGGAGACGCCGACGATCCCGACCGCCGGCGCGGGATCGAGCCCGACGGCCACCTCCCGGCGCCCGAGGCCTGCCCGCTCGCGGAGCAGCGTCCCGTCCCGGCGGACAGACTGCAGGGCGCCCCCGGCACGGGCGTGATGGAACTCGCAGAACGCTGCGCACCCCCCGCTCATACACTCATGGTAGATCTCAACCTCGCCGCCGTCGATCGTGGTGAAGATCCGGCGGCAGGCGCTCTCCGGCATCACGCTGGTCGCCGCATACCGCGCTGCGTGCCGCCCCCGCTGCTCCTCCGTGAGAAGGACGCATCCCTCCTCGATGAGGCGGTTCACCCAGTCCTGGACGGTGCTCCGGGGGGTGTCGGTCGCCTCAGCGATATCGGCCACCGTAAAGTAGCCACTCTCAAGCGTCGCCTGACGCATCAGCCGCAGGTACTGTTTTCTCCGCTCAAGAACCCTGGACATGCCGCTCCCGGATATAGAGGAGGTCGCCGATCACGGCGCTGGCGGTCTCCGTGGAGCCCGCGCCCTTCCCGATGAACGTCAGGTCCCCGGCGAGGTCCGTCTCCACCGTGACCGCGTTGAGCGTTCCTTCGACGACGAGCGGGTGCGTTTTTGCGACAATCCGCGGCGAGACGCGGAGCACCCCGGCCTCCGGCACGATCTCGCCGATGAGCCGGATGGTGCAGTCCTGGTCTTCCGCAAGCCGCAGGGCTTCGGGTGTCAGGAGGGTAATCCCCGTCCTCTCCACGTCGTCGAGCGTGGTCCGCATATCGAGGATGGCGTTTGCGAGGATGACCAGCTTGATCGCCGCATCGATCCCCTCGACATCGTAGGTGGGATCGGCTTCGGCATACCCGAGTTCCCGGGCCTCGGCGAGAGCCTGCTCGTAGGTGAGGCTATCCTCGGCCATCCGGGTGAGGATGTAGTTGCAGGTGCCGTTGAAGACCCCGTAGAGCCGGGAGATGGTGTTGCCCGCAAGACCCTCCTGCATCGCATGGATGAGCGGGATCGCGCCGCAGACCGTCGCCTCGTACTTCAGGAAGACGCCGTTTGCCTCTGCAAGATCGCGGAGTTCAGGGTAGGCAAGGGCGATAGGGCCCTTGTTCGAGGTGACGACGTGTTTGCTCCGTCCGAGAGCCGCCCGTATGTAGCCCAGCGCCGGTTCGCCGTCATCCACGTTCGTCGGGGTCACCTCGACCAGGACGTCGTAATCCGCCTTCGCCACCACGTCCGCGGGGCTGACATCCGGGTTGCCGCAGAGGTCGCCGTTCCCCTTCCGGTCAAGCGCCGCGAGAAGGTCGATTCCGGCCGGGTCGATGAGCCCACTCCTTGAGTCGGCAAGGCCGGTGACGGTGAGATCGAGGTTTTTTGCAAGGATTGCCCGGGCGATCCCCCGGCCGACGGAGCCGAACCCGAGTATGACGATCCGCATCATACACCCTCCAGGGGCTCGATGATGAGGAGATCCTTCTGCTCCGCGACGCCGCGCAGGATCCTGATCGCCTTCTTCATCTCCTCGCGGGTGGTCGAACGGATGGTGATGCGGGCCGACGACGGGGAATTGATCGCGGGCATGGCAAGAGAGAGGTCCGTCACCTCGGCCGAGCCGGTCGTGTCGATCCGGTCGACCGTATCGGAGAGATCCGTGTGCATCAAATGGCCGATCGTGATCAGTGTGCATTCGTAGAGGAGCCGCTGCTCGCCGATGCGCACGACGCTGACACCCTGCTCCCGGAGCAGTTCGAGGAGTTTGGGGAGAGACCCCTCCTCGGGGAGTTCCAGCACGATCTGGACGTCCAGCGTCTCCGTAGCCGCCAGTGTCTCCCTCTGGTGGATAACCGCGATGATATTTCCCCCGACGGCCGAGATCGGCTGGAGGGCTGCGACCAGCTGTCCGGGCTGATCCCTCATCTCGAGCTTCATGGATACCTGCAAAAAACCACCTGTTGAATAGTTGACCTGCCGGGGTGATAAGCCTTGTACCCCGGAACAGTCCCTCGACGGGGGTGTGCCGAAAAAAAATAGAGCGGGATGCTTTATTACTTCACCGACCCGGGTGCAGCGGTGACGATCGGGAGCGCCCGGGCAAACTCGGGAAGGAGCTCGGCGGGGATGCCCATAACGAGTTCGTTGTCCTCGATCCCCGAGAACCGGCGCGAACCGTCGCACCCGAGCGAGTAGTTGACGTTGCCGGTGAGGTAGGGCAGCGCGGTCGCGTCCGCACAGACCGACTGGATCCCCGCCATCGTGGACTCGATCCGCCCTCCGAGCAGGTAGAGCGTCGTCTGCGCGAGTTTCAGCATCGCCCGGGGTTCGGCAACAATGACGATGACGTGCGGGTCGAACGGCGTCTTCTCGAGCGGCGCATAGACCGTCGCATACGTCTCGAGTTCCGGGACGTGCGGCACCTGCCGGATGGTCCGCATGCAGGCGGCCCAGCTCTCGAACTTGCCGAGTTTGTAGTAGAACTCTCCTGAGCGGAGGCTCGGCGTGAGTTCTTTCAGCCCGAGGGCCCAGGCGCCCCCCATACAGACGTGTTTGTCAGCGGTCGCGTAGAAGATCTCGCCGTTCAGTCGCGCCCTGCTGATCATCTGGCAGTGGCGGACCGTCTCGTCGATCGGCCCGACCCCTTCGGGAATGCCGTCGGGGTTCTTTGCGAGTTTGACTGCGACCGGTGAGCCCCGCAGGTCGAGGGCGGTCTTGAGCGTCTCCGCGATCTCCGCGTAGGGGATCTCCGTGCGCATCTGGTCTTCCATAATCGTGCTCACTCCTCTGTTGAGATAATCCCCTTGGGCACTCATAAAATCTCTGTTCGGGATATCGGCAGGGTCAGAGGTTACGCAGTTTATGGTTCACCTTCTCAAAGAAGGGTTTGTCCGTATGTACGAAAAGGGCAGGCTGATCCGATCGTCTAACCGTTATAGTGGCCTCTTTTTCGAGTTCGAACGAACTCTGCCCATCGATGACGAGGTGAGCAGGTTTTTCGGTTTCAAGGGTGATCTCGAGGCTCCTCCAGGTGCTGATGAGGTGTGGACGGGACGAGAGCATGTAAGGCGCAAGCGGTACGAGGAGAAATCCTTCGATCTGCGGATCGACGATCGGCCCTCCTGCGCTCATGGCATAGGCGGTCGACCCGGTCGGGGTCGATATGAGCAGGCCGTCGGCGCGGAACCGCTCTGCGGGCGTCCCGTCGACATAGATGCCGAATCGGAGCATTTTCGCCGGCCGATCGGTGACGACGAGCCCCTCGTTGAGGGCATCACCAATCCGTTTCCCGCCGGCGGAGAGGCTGACCCGCATCCGGCGCTCGACACAGAACCCTTCCGTGTGGGCGGCGAAGAACGCGCGCGCTTCGTCGGGTTCCAGGTCCGCGAGGAATCCCACCTCGCCCCAGTTGATCCCGAGAACCGGGACCTGTTTCTTCATCCGGTGAACAGTGAGGAGAACCGAACCGTCACCGCCGATGACCACGACCAGATCGCCGTCGATCTTCTCAAACGGGATACCTTCTTTTCCGAGGCAGCCTGCCGTACTCTCTTCGAAGGCGGTCTCGTGCCCGAGGCCTTCGAGTTCCCGGGCGAGCGACGCGGTGTAGCGGAGCGCGTCCGCATCGTCAATGCGTGATACCAGGACAATCTTCATATGCGGTTCACCTCAGGTACTCGATGACCTTGTTGTGCACGATGCCGTTCGTGGCGACAAGGCTCCGCCCGACGGAGACTTCATCAGGGAATATAAGGGCGTTCCCCTCGAGATCGGAGACTGTGCCACCGGCCTCTTCGCAGATCAGCATTCCCGCCGCCGCGTCGGTGACGCGAAGCGTCCCCCGCACGTCGACAAAGCCGTCGATACGACCGCACCCGACGTAGCAGAGCTCGAGCGCCGATGCACCGAGGAGGCGCCACCGCCGGATCTTCCTGCCGATCATCTGGACCCGGGTCGGGTCGAACTTCCGGCCGTAGACACTCATGGCGCTCTCCTCGAGGAGCGATATCCCCGAGACGCGGATAGGATGCCCGCCGAGGCAGGCGCCGCGTCCCCGGACGGCGTGGAACGTCTCGCCTGTGGCGAGGTTCTGAACGTACCCCATCTGCACGACCCCCTCTTCTGCATACGCGATGGAGAGGGCGTAGAACGGTATCCCGACCACGGCGTTGTAGGTGCCGTCGACCGGGTCGAGGAAGATGGTTCCTTTCTCCCCGCCCATCTCGGCGCACCCGAGTTCTTCACTGATCAGGCGCCGGCAGAACGGGTGGCGCGTGAAGTGGTCGACGATGATATCCTCTGCAACCTGGTCGATCTTTTTGGTGGGCGTGCCGTCCGCGCCCATCTTTACGTACGCCCCCGCCTCTGGCGTGCCGACCATGCCGGCTATTGCATCGCGTACCGCCCCCGCCACGTCCTCACACGCCCGGATGAACTCCATCAACTCTCCTCATCCCGTCCCTTATTCTACGGTGTATTTATGTACTGTAATCCAGATACATTAATCACGCGTTTACCGAGTGAGACAATATGAAGGAACAGACAGAAGTTGGGAAACTGAAAGAGGGACGTTACGTCGTCGTAGATGATGAACCGTGCAGGATTGTCTCCATCGCTACCTCCAAACCCGGGAAGCACGGAGCGGCAAAGTCCCGGATCGACTGTGTCGGCATCTTCGACGGCGTCAAGCGCTCGATCGTCCAGCCGGTCTCGGCGAAGACCTACGTGCCCATAGTGGAGCGGAAGATGGCCCAGGTCATCTCGATCGCCGGCACGACCGTCCAGCTCATGGACGTCAAGGACTTTGAGATGTTCGAGCTCAACGTGACCGAAGAGCAGGTCGCCAGCCTTGAGCCAGGTAAGGAGATTCCGTATATATCATCCCTGGGCAAGAAGAAACTTGAGTGACCTTTTCTGGCTTACGAAAACGGGCATGCACGAGCTCGCCCATCTCCATTTTGCGGATGCGGATGCTTCGTATGAGGATGCCCGCTACGCCGTCTTCGGCGTGCCCTACGACGGTACGACGTCGTTTCGGCCGGGGACGCGCTTTGGGCCCCGGGCGATCCGGGAGGTCTCGTTCAACTTCGAGTCCTACGATCCTGCGACCAAAATAGACTTTTCTGAAGTCCCGATCACGGATCTCGGCGACCTTGCGGTCTCCCGGCTGCCGGAGGATCTCGTGGGTCAGGTGGCCGATGTCGCGGGGGATATCGTCCGCGACAACAAGGTGCCGGTGATACTCGGCGGCGAGCACACCGCGACTGTCGGCGCGGTCCGGGCCGTCCGGCCGGATGTCTACATCGTCTGCGACGCTCACCTGGATCTCCGGGACGAACTCGACGGGACGCCTTACAGCCACGGGTGCGTCACCCGGCGCGTCCTTGAAGCGGTCGAGGACGTCGTCGTCATTGGCGCCCGGAGCGGCGATCGCGAGCAGTTCGAGATTGCGGCGGAGAGGACGCACCTCTACACCGCCGATACGGTGCGGGAACGGGGGATCGGCGCCGTCCTCCGGGAGGTCCGGGAGCACGTTGCGGGGAGGAGGATCTACCTCTCGATCGACGCAGATGCGATCGACTGCTGCCTCACCCCCGGCCTCGGGACGCCCGAGCCGTTCGGGATGACCCCGCTCGATATCCGGGAGGTCGTGCGGGCCCTTGCACCGTACGCCGTGGGGTTCGACTACGTGGAGGTCGCACCGTTCGATTCAGGGCAGACAGCGGCGGTGGCGGCGCAGATGGTGCGGGAGTTTATTGCCCGGCATTGGGTTGCCGGGCGGTGACGGGCCCGGGCTCTTTTTTCTGGCGCTCGGTGTTACTGCCGGTTCATTTGACACTCTCCCACGGCTAAAGCCGGGGGCTTTCTTGAACCCCGGATCTGTAACCCCGGGTCCGGGAGGAGAGGGGTTTATTCGGGTGAAAGCGCCCGTTCCCGGCCCCGTCACCGAGTTTCCAGGAATTTTACCTCCCGGAACCTGTGAATCTACCTCGCCGGCCGGAGGGGTACGCTCGACGGACAAACTACGCGCCACCGTATCCTGTACCGAAACGACCGTGTCTCAAATCTCTGCAGAGATGGGGAGGTTAACGGAATTTCCACGTTCATGCAGCATACACGGCAAAATGTCACCCCGGTGTGCCCAGAGAAACAGAATATCCTCCCTCTTTGCGGGTATTTTAGATACGCGCTCACAGGTTCCGGATGGAGTATTCGGGGAGATAATTGTGATTCCGATGCTGCAGCATCTCGAGGCGCAGATTTATAGGTTATCTGCTCCAAGTTAGAGTATACTACCGTGCAGAGAGGGGATGCGTTGTCTTCAGGTAATAAAGGGCCGTCGGTATCTCAATATATTCTCGTATTCGCGATACTGATGGTTTTCTGGTATATGCTTTCAGGACATCCCGAGCCGTTCTACATCGGTGCCGGGATCATATGTTGCGGTATCATTACGCTTGTCTCTGGAGATCTCATCTTCAGATCCAGGACGAGCGTCTTTCGATCCGCACGGACGTTTGCCAGGTTCGTCCTCTATATTCCCAGACTGATGGTGGCTATCCTCTACGCCAACATCGATGTTGCATACCGGATCCTTCACCCGAAGATGCCGATCGATCCCGGGCTCCTCACTATCGAGACATCGTTTCGAAACGATGTCCTGAGAACGTCGTTTGCGAACGCGATGACCCTGACTCCCGGGACGGTGACGGTCGACGTCACCGGCGGAACATTCACCGTGCATGCCCTCGTGCGGGAGATGGCGGAAGAAGAACTCCTCGAAAAGAGGGACATTCAGAACAGTCTGGCACGGATCTTTGGTGAGAGCGATGATTGATGTCTTCTACGCCAGCGTGGTCGTGCTGATCCTGACGGTCTCCCTCTGCCTGTACCGGGTACTCGTAGGGCCCGGGGTGGAGAACCGCCTGATTGCCGTGAACACCGTCGGGACAAAGACGATCATCCTGCTGGTTCTCATCGGCCTCATCCTTGAGCGGCCGATCTTTCTGGACATTGCGATCGTCTATGCGATGATCAACTTCATCGCGACGCTTGCGATCGCCAAGTACCTCGGGAGGGGATGCGTCTGCTGAATACGCTGGCTCTGGCCTTCATCGCGATCGGCCTCTTCTTCATGGTCGTCGGTGCCATCGGCCTTGTCAGGCTGCCCGACTTTTATACCCGCGCCCATGCAAGCGGCAAGTGCGACACCCTCGGAGAGGGGATGATGCTCGTCGGGTTCATCCTGTACGAGGGGCCGGGCCTGGTTGCGGTGAAACTTCTGCTCCTCGTGATCTTCATCTACATCACGTCGCCGACGGCGGTCCACGCCCTCGTGCACTTTGCCCGGGCTCGCGGGGTCGAACCGTGGAAGAAGGGGGATGCACGCCGATGATCTGGGAACTTGACTTCGCCCTCCTCCTGTTTATGATATTCTGCGCCATCGCGGCGATCACGGTCCGCGACCTCCTCCACGCAACGATCATACTTGCTGCCTACTCGTTGTTCATGACGGTGCTCTGGTCGGTGATGAATGCCGTCGACGTCGCCTTCACCGAAGCGGCGGTAGGGGCCGGGATAACCACCGTCCTCTTTATTGCGGCCATAGCACGAACCGAAAGGAGATCATCAGATTGAAGGTAAAAGCTCTGCTTGCGGTTCTTTTCATCGGCATCATCCTCTTCTGGACGGTCGAGGATATGCCGGCGTTCGGCGACCCGGAAGCTCCGGCCACCCAATACCTCGGGATACTGTACATCGAATCGGCCCTTCCGGATATCGGGATCGAGAACATCGTCACCGCAATACTTGCCAGCTACCGTGGATTCGATACGCTCGGGGAGGTCGTGGTGATCTTCACCGCGGGGATATCGGTCACCCTCCTGCTCAGACGGGGAGGTCGGCTATGAGAGAGAACGTCGTCATCAGGACCGTCTCCCGGCTGGCGGTGCCGTTCATCCAGGTCTTTGCACTCTATGTCATCGTACACGGCGCACTGGGTGCGGGCGGGGGATTCCAGGGTGGAGTGGTCTTCGCCTCGTCGTTCATCCTGATGATCGTCGCCTTCGGCCTTGCCAGCGTCAGAAAGCGGCTCAGCAACAAATGGATCGTGGTGTACTCGGTTCTCGGGATCACCATCTACGCCGGCATCGGGCTCCTCTGCCTCTTCATGGGGGGCAACTACCTGGAGTACGGGGTAATCGAGGCGATCCTCGGTATACCGCACCTTCACGGCTACCTCCTCGATGCAGTCGAGATCGGGATCGGGATCACCGTGATGGCGGTGATGACGTCAATCCTCTGCGATATGGCCGATAAAGGGGGCGAATCTTCATGATAGAGGCGTTCTACGAGCTTTTCCTCTCGCGGTACAACTACTGGATGGCAATCATCCTGATGCTGATCGGGCTCTACGCATTGATCGCGAAGCAGAACCTGGTGAAGAAACTCATCGGACTCAATATCTTCCAGACTGCGATATTCCTCTTCTACATCTCGTTTGCCGAGGTGCAGGGAGGCACCGCGCCGATCTACCTGCCCGAAGGGGTGGACGCCCTCTACGTCAACCCGCTTCCGCACGTGCTCATACTGACCGCGATCGTCGTCGGGGTGAGCGTGACCGCGGTCGGGCTTTCGCTCATCGTCCGGATCTATGAAGAGTACGGTGTCATCGATGAGGACGACCTGATGCAGGTGGTGAGGGGCCGATGATCGACCATCTTCCGGTCCTTCTGATTGCCGTCCCGATCCTTTCGGCGCTCCTGATACTCCTGGCCGGGTGGTATGACCGGAGGTTCTGCTACCCCATATCGCTCATAACGATCCTTCTCCAGTTCGGAGCCGCGATCGCCATCCTGCTTGAGGTGATGCGGGAAGGGACGATCCGGTACCATCTCGGCGGATGGGCGCCGCCGCTCGGGATCGAGCTTGTCATCGACAGTTTCAACGGCTTCATCCTGGCGGTCATCCTCTTCCTGTCCGCGGCGACGGTGGTCTATGCCCGAAGGAGCGTTGAAAAGGAGATAGACCCGGAGAAGAGGATCTCATTTTACGTACTCTTCCAGCTCCTCGTAACCGGCCTTGTCGGCATGACGATCACGGGCGACATCTTCAACCTCTATGTCTTCCTCGAGATATCGTCGATCGCCACGTACACCCTGATCGCCTCAGCCCGAAGACCGCGCTCGTACGTGGCAAGTTTCAACTACCTCGTTCTCGGGTCCATTGCGGCAGGGTTCATCCTTCTCGGTATCGGGAACCTCTACGTCGCGACCGGGACGCTGAATATGGCGGACCTCGCGCTCCTGCTCCCTGCATCTTACGGTCTTGCAACGGTTCATACCGCGTTCCTCTTCCTGCTCATCGGGTTCTCCATCAAGGTTGCGTTCTTCCCGCTTCACCTCTGGCTGCCCGACGCGTATACGGAAGCGCCCTCTGCAGTGACAGTGCTCATCTCGACCGTGATGGCAAAGGTGAGCGTCTACGCGCTGTTCCGGATCGTCTTCACGGTCTTCACGACGGCATACGTCATCGACACCTTCGCGGTGACCGGGTTCATTCTCTTCATCGCGACGGTTGCGATCATTGCCGGGGCGGTGCTGGCCATCGCACAGAACGATCTCAAGCGGATGCTCGCGTACTCGAGCATCAGCCAGATCGGCTACATCATGTTCGCGCTCGGCGTTGCCAACCAGCTCGCGCTGGAAGGCGGCCTCCTGCACATCCTCGGCCACGCCGTGATGAAAGGCTGCCTCTTCATGGTCGCAGGGCTGATCATCTACCGGATGGGAACGTCGCAGCTCTCCGACCTCAAAGGCGTTGCGAAGACGATGCCGATCTCCTGCGCCGCGTTCGCCCTTGCCGGAGCGTCGATGATCGGCATCCCCCCCACGATCGGGTTCATGAGCAAATATTACCTCGTCCTCGGGGCGTTCGAAGCGGGCCAGTGGATCTATGCAGCCGTCCTCCTGGTCGGTTCGCTCCTTGCGGCCGGGTACATCTGGCGGTTCATCGAGATCGCCTACTTCGGAGACCATCACCACAGCGAAGACCGCCGCCCGGCCCCGGCACGCGAAGGCCCCGTCTCGATGCTCGTCCCGATGGTCGCCCTTGCCCTCCTCTGCCTCTTCCTCGGCGTCTTCGTCGAGGTCGTGATGGAGGCTGTCAGGCCCGCGGCGATGCTCCTTTTAGGAGGTGCCTGATATGGACGCAGGTCTGCTTCCGGCAGTAACCATAGCCATCCCGCTCCTGGCGGCGGTGCTGATCCCGATCGTCGGAAAGCACGAGAATATACGGGAAGGGGTCACGATAACGGCCGCGGTGACGATGCTCGGCTCCGTTCTTGCGATGCTCCCCCCGATCCTCTCCGGCAGCCGGATCACGATTCCGCTCCTCCCGATGGTTCCGGGCGGGGACCTTGCCCTGCGGGTGGATGCCTTCGGGATGGTCTTTGCCCTCACGGCCGCCGTTCTCTGGCTCCTGAACTCCTTCTACGCGATAGGCTACATGCGATCGCTGCAGGAGCACGCGCAGACGAGGTTCTTCTTCTGCTTTGCCGTTGCAATCGCTGCTGCGGTAGGGATAGCCTTCTCGGAGAACCTCCTGACGCTCTTTGTCTTCTACGAGATCCTGACGATCATCACCTACCCGCTCGTCGTCCATGTCGAGACGCCGGCGGCGATGAAGGCGGGGAGGAAGTACCTTGCGTACCTCCTCATCGGGGGAATCTTCCTCCTTGCCGCGGTCATCCTGACCTATATCCTCACAGGGACAACCGTGTTTGTTCCCGGCGGGTTCCTCGCGGGATCGGGTTCCGCGCTCATCCTGCAGGTCCTCTTCCTCCTCTTCATGGTCGGGTTCGTGAAGGCAGCGTGGATGCCCCTCCATGGCTGGCTCCCTGCGGCGATGGTCGCCCCGACGCCGGTAAGCGCGTTCCTCCATGCGGTCGCCGTCGTCACGGCGGGTGTCTTCGGGATCGTGCGGGTCGCCGGGTGGGTTTACGGCATGGACCTGATGGCGTCGCTCGGCCTCGGCATCTTCCTTGCCGTGATCGCCTCGTTTACGATCGTAACCGCGTCCCTCTTCGCCCTGACCGAGGACAATCTCAAGCGGAGGCTTGCCTACTCGACTGTGAGCCAGCTCTCCTACATCCTGCTCGGCGTCTCCATGCTCTCGATCGCCGGGATGACCGCGGCGATGGCGCATATCCCGATTCACGCGTTCCTCAAGATCACGCTCTTCTTTGTTGCAGGAGCGGTCATCGTCTCCGCCGGGAAAGAGTGCATCTCCGAGATGAAGGGCATCGGCAGAAAGATGCCGGTGACAGCCCTCATGTTCTCTGCGGCCGCACTCGGGATCTGCGGTCTGCCCCCGCTTGCGGGTATCATCAGTAAGATCTACCTCGCGCTCGGGGCGTTCGAGGGGGGCATGCCGATCCTCCTGCTGGTGATCATCGCGAGCACCGTCCTGAACGCCGCATACTTCCTCCCGATCATCCACACGATGCTGCTGCAGCGGCCGGACGACGAGCGGTCGCTCGACTCCGTCACCGAGCCGCCTCTTGTGATGCTCATCCCGATCGTCCTGACGGTGGCGGTATCGGTCTGGATCTTCCTCTCTCCGTCGATGCCGTTTATGGACCTGGTTGATATTGCAATTGCAGAGATTACAGGATCGGTGATCCCATGATCGAGATACCTCCGGCGTTCGTCTATCTCCTCGGCCTCCTCCTTCTCCCCGTCCTTACCGGCGGGGCCAGGAAGGTATGGGCACTGGTTGTCGGTGCTGCAGGCCTTCTCCTGGCCGTCTCGCTCCCGTCCGCAGCACCGGACCTGGCGTTTGGGTTCATCCCCGGTATCGAGACGGTTCTCCTGACGGTCGATCCCATGCGGCACCTCTCAGGCAGCATCTTTGCCGTCTCGGGACTCATCACTCTCACCTATGCCGCGTACCGGGATCTTCCGGCAGCGGAGACGATCGGCATCCTCGCGTCGATCGGGGCGGCGATGGGGATCGTCTATGCAGGCGATCTCATCACGGTCTTTGTCTTCTGGGAGCTCCTCGCCCTTGCATCGCTCGCGGTCATCTGGTTTTCCAGAGCGCCCGGATCGGCCGGCGCAGGTTACCGCTACCTCCTCTTCCATATCTTCGGAGGTGCCTGCCTGCTTGGCGGGATCGCCTGCACGATAGTGGCAACAGGGAGCGCCGCGGTCGGCCCGGTGGCGGACGGAGCCGGTCTCCTCTTCATGCTGGTCGGGATCGGCGTGAACGCCGCGTTCATCCCCCTCCATACCTGGGTGCCGGACGCCTACCCGAGGGCGTCCGTCGTCGGGTCGGTCGCCCTCTCCATCTTCACGACGAAAGCCGCGGTCTTCCTCCTCGCCGCAATAGGGGGGTGGGGGGTTACGGTTGCATACATGGGCGGAGCGATGGCGCTGTATGGTGCCGTCTTTGCGCTGATGCAGGACGATATCCGCCGGCTCCTCGCCTACTCGATCATCAGCCAGGTGGGTTACATGGTCGCGGCCATCGGGACCGGTTCGGTTGCCGGGGTCGATGCGGGGCTCGCCCATATGGTCAACGACATCCTCTTCAAGTCGCTCCTCTTCATGGCGGCGGGCGCGGTCATCCTCAGGACGGGGCTGCATCGCCTCTCGGATCTCGGGGGCCTTCTCAGGACGATGCCCGCGACCACCCTCTGTGCGGTCATCGGCGGTCTCGCGCTTGCGGGATTGCCGGGCCTGAACGGTGCGGTCAGCAAAGGGATGGCGATCGAGGCGGCGGGCGTGGTCCCCTACCTCTCCCCCCTCCTCCTGGTATCGGCCGTAGTGACCGTTATCTACGTCTTCCGGTTCCTCTACCTCGGTTTCTTCCGGCCGGCCGCCGGAACGCAGGAAGGCCTCCTCCCGAAGGATCCGCCGGTCCCGATGCTGGTTGCCATGGGCGCTACCGCCCTCCTCTGCCTTGCAATCGGGCTCTTCCCGCACCTCCTGACGGATCTCCTGCCCGGCGGGACCGCCGCCCACGCATTCGCCCCGGCGCACCTGCTGGAGTCGGCGGGCATCTTCGCTGCGGCAGGAGCCCTCCTGCTCCTGGTGCATCCCCTCAGGCGCCCCTGGACCGGGGTCGAAACCGACATCGACGCTCTCTATATCCGGGCCGGGCATGGGATCGTCTGGTTCTCGTCACATCCGCTCGTACATGCCGCGGATGCGATAGGATGCGTGATCGGGCGCGTGGTGGGGCGGTTCAAACATGTTTCGGCAAACCCGGCGGTCGCCCTTCAGATCGCAGGCAAAACCGTCGCTCTGCCGTTTGTGCGGGCATTTTCCGGTTCGGAAGAGTCACGGGCGTATGAAAAGGAGCTCATGTTCTTAAAAGATCACTATCCGGACGTTCAGACGACCATCTGGGGCGGCGGATACGGGCTCATCTTCATCAGCATCGTTGCGTTCCTGTACTTCATCTTCGATATAACGAGGTAGGGGTCTCCCCCTCATCTCAAGCCACCGGGTCCTTCGCATCGATGCAGTCGGTGACGAGGGTGAACAATCCTGCGATCTCCGAGTAGATATGCGCAAGGCGGGTTACGAACGGCCGCTCCTGCTGATACCATCGAGTTCTCGAGCAGGGATTCGTCCCGGTCAGCATGGCCGCAACTGAAGGACGATAGATCTAGATCTTTCGAAAGAGGCGAAGCGTGCCGGAGACAGGAGGGCGAAAACGGCTGATGGCCCGGGAGATCCTTTTGCAGATTTCCAACCAGTGGTTGGAGAATTAACTTGCCCCGGGTACCGCCGGCCTGCCGCTCTGGCACCTGGGGGGCTGTTCATCGATCTTAATTGGCCAGGTACGTCTCCGGCACCTGGATCTTCAGGTGGTAGGAGTCGATGCACCGGGTGTTGATGATGAAGTAGTAGTCGTGGTTTCCCTCGTAGAAGGTGTGCATCCACTGTTGCTTTTTGAGGTCGGGCTTCTTCTTCGCCTCTACGAAGTCAGCGAAGTTGAGGGTGACGATCTTGACGAACCGGTTCGGGTCTTCGGCGTCCATGACCTGGCAGTTGAAGCGCGAGATCTCGTCGTTCGAGGTCGCGATATCCGAGTAGTCGAGCCGCCACATGGGGAACGGGATCCGGACGATCCCGGTGGTCCCCGACCACTGCCCGTCGATCGTCGCGTAGGTCACCCACCGGGTGGCAGCGGGTGCGGTCCCTGCCGGCGGGGTGGTTATGTTCAGGCGGGTCTCCCCGGCCGGGATCTGGTAGGCCGCGGGATCGACGAACCCGATCTTCTGCGGTTTCCCGTCCCAGGTGGGCACCGGCGTGGGCGTCGTGGTCAGGGGGGGCAATGTGGGCGTCCATATCGGGGTGACCGTCGGCTCCGGCTCACCTGGCCCCCACAACCCCGGCAGTTCTCCGGTCGCTCCCGGCTTGATGATCAGGACCAGCACCAGGACGACTATGATTGCCAGAATGACGTAGATGAAATCCTGCTTTTTTCCCATACCCCTGTGTCCTCGTCGGTTGAGAGCGTTCCGTGCGGCGCATCCGGCCCCTCACCCCCAACAGGGGCGAAGATTATTTCCATCCTGGAAACTTCATTTCCTGAACGGGGCGCTCTCCGTACATCATTTCCGCTACAGATATCGTTGATCTTCCGGATAAAAATACTTGCCTGAACGCAACTACTATCGATAAAGGGGGTTTCGCATGCACCCATTATTGAAAACGACGGTTTGTAAATCTCCTCACCTTCAAATAGTTTTTTATATAGGCTTGCGCATATACTCAAACGAACCGTATTGATTCGGATGATGTGCTCATTCGGACTCCGGTAACAGGAGGAAACGTTTCATGAGTAAATTCGTGAAAGACGAAAATGCATTTACCGGCCTCGAGGCGGCGATCGTGTTGATTGCGTTCGTCGTCGTCGCGGCAGTATTCTCTTATGTGATGCTCGGCGCCGGGTTCTTCACAACCGGCGAGGCGCAGAGGACCGTGCATACGGGTGTGGAGCAGGCAACCTCGAACCTCGAGGTGTCAGGACCGGTGATCGTGAAGGCTACAGATACGACCAATCTGGGCGAGATCGCCTTTTTCCTGCAGCTTGCTGCCGGGGGGGCATCGGTGGATATGAACAAGGTGACCTTCACTGTATCGACGGCTGAGACTCTGAAGACCTACGAGTTTGGTGGTGTAACCGACAAATGGTATGAAAATGGAGATGTGCAAGGTGTAGACGGGGCTGGTACCAACAAAATGCTCGATAAATTCGAGATGGTGAAGATCACGATTTCTACCGGATTGCCGAATATCGGCACGAACGACCGGTTCACCGTTGAGGTCAAGCCCGACATCGGTGCGGCGCTCCCGATCAACCGTATAGCACCGGCTGACTTCCAGGAAGGCAATTACTACGAGGTCTACTGAGGTGAATGAGAATGATGAAACTGTTTAAGAATGAAGATGCATTCACCGGGCTTGAGGCGGCAATCGTCCTGATCGCGTTCGTCGTCGTGGCCGCGGTCTTCTCGTACGTGATGCTCGGTGCCGGGTTCTTCGCAGCCGGCGAGGCGCAGCAGGTCGTCCACACAGGCTCGGAGCAGGCCAGCTCCAGCCTGGAGATCATCGGGAACGTCTACGGACATGCCTCTAGCACAACCAAACTTGACTCTATTGAGTTTACCGTCGGAAATACTGCGGGCGGCACGCCGATCGATATCAGCCAGATGCTGGTGACGTTCACCAGCGGAACGGTGTCAGAGGTCATAACGTTTGATACTAAAGAAAATCTCACCTCTGGCAAGTGGGCTGTCATTGACACCTACAATGACATCAACACCCCTCCAAACCGTCTCCTCGAACCGGGAGAGCAGTTTGTATTGCAGATCGTGTTCCCTGGAACTGCAGAGTTGACGCCCAACACTCCGTTCACCGTGAACCTTCAGCCGGCGGTCGGTGCAGTCTACCCGATCAAGAAGACCGTACCGGCATATCTCAACACAGTGAACACTCTCAACTAACCCTTTATCCTTTTTTCCGGTGCCGGATAGCTTCTGCCCGTAGTTCAGCCCTGGCTCAACGTGTAAACGGCGTACCACCAACAATTCTCCTAGATGCACAGGGGTTCTCCCGACACCCGGAACTGCATGGCCCGGGCCCGGCGAAGGGCAAACGGGCCGCGGGAGATGCGCATATACACGTGGTGCCCTGCCCGAACCCTGCTGCTATGATGTGTCATTCTGCGAACCGTTGCACACCCGGCACCGGGGCTCTATACCAGACTCGGTACTTCGCAAAACTTTTTGAGGATACTAGTGCACCGTGTCATCTTATTATAGACATTTCTGGCATGTACTGGGACGGAAACCATGGTCTCACGCGAAGAGCGCGAAGCCGCGAAGTGAAGTTGTCAGCAGGTATCGCTCAGTCTTCGCGTCCTTCACGGCTTCGCGTGAGGTTTTGGTATAGAGGCGGTACAGTCTCACGCGAAGCCGCGAAGGTGATGTCGGATTTTTAGGTTTCGATGACGAAGTCGTCCCAAAAGTACCACGTGGTTGAAGATTCACAGGGTTCTGAATGTAATTAAGAGCGCTCATAACAAATTGAACGATCTCCTGTATCAAATTGCTGAAACGGCTTCCCATTGACTATCGCCACGCGGGGGAGGGACCGGGAGGGGGACACCCCCTCCCGGCAGGGGCGTTTTGGGATGGCCTCGACAACAAGTACTAGCCGGAGGTCAACCCGCCAGATGTTCTCGAGTATCGGGACCACTCCCTCAAGGGAGCATTTCCTTACAAGCCCCGCATCTGCATCTGTTTCTGAAGATGCTTTCGGATCGGCAGGCTCAGGAACGAGATAACCAGGAAGCCGCACAGGGGTTCCCTCCATGTTATGCTATTTTCTACGATGAGACAGGCCCGGCCATGGTGATATGTCCCGGCTCATGGATGGGCTGCGCCGTAGTTGCCCACTTGCACCGAGCGCGGTTCCTCCTTATAACCCCTCTCACCCACCTCTTCTGTGTGCGGGAACCTGCCCGGGGCCGACCGGCCAGACCGCGCCCTCCCCGGCACCGATCACACCGATCCACCCGCACAGGAGCAGCCCATGAAAGAGATCACCCAGGAACTACCCGGCCACATCCCGGACCCGCGAGCAGAACCCGTCCGGGAGACGTGGAGCGCCGGCGGTAAAGCCAGATTGATAACGCTACAGAACGAGGAAACAGAATGAGAGACATAGACAGCAGCCCCCATGATGAAGCGTGCGCCAACATCGGTTCACACGGGACTGCCAACAACTCTTCTCCGTCAAGAGAGATAAGATCAGCTCCCGGGAAGCGAACAGCAGGCGTCGTGCCGCTCTTCCTGGTCAAGCAGGTCGTAGCCGCCGAGATCGGCCGGTTTGGCCGGGCGGTGCGGGAGATCCATATCGTCCGGACAGGCTGCCACTACTACGCAGTCACGACCGTAACCGGGCAGGAGGCGGTGGGCCATGACTGAGACAGGCACCCTCTCTTACGGCACCGGCGGAACCCTTCATATCTCCGTCGACGCTGAGAAATACCAGATCGAGGCAGGAGATCTCAGGAGCCTCCTCTTCTACAGCAGGGTGATCCCGATCTGCGGGAATCGCTCGCGGACGACCCCTAGCGGGATCCTGGTGAGCGATGTCGCCATCGAGGGGCACGCAGCGATGAACGCTTCCGGCAAGGCGGTGGTCCTCCACACCCGCGTCGGCTCCTACGTCATCCCGCTTATCAGTTTCCAGCGGGTCGCCCGCGGGGAGGCCATCTCCGCCCCCCTCTTTCCCCTCGTGCCGGGGGTGACGGGATGAGCGACGGGCCGCAGGGCCGGAGCTCGAGCACCAGAGGTGCGAGTAGCGACGAAGTCAGAAACCTGGTGAACATCCTCGCCCCGGGCGGCGGCGTGGTCGAGGTCCGGGCGCTCGCCGACGGCGTCACCCACTCCGGCTACTTCGACGACCACGAGGCCCTGGCCCGGGCCGTCGAGGCGCTCGACGCCGATCCGGCGGTTGCCGGGATTTACGTCACCTTAAACACCGTCAACCCTGCCCTCCTCGCCCGGCGGGCGAACCGGATCAAGATGCGGCTGTCCCGGAAGGATGCCACGACCGCTGACACCGACATCCTCCGCCGGCGCTGGTTCCCGGTCGACATCGACCCCGTCCGGCCGAGCGGGGTATCGTCGACGGATGAGGAGCACAATGCGGCGCTCGCCGCTGCGGAGCGGATCGCCGCGTACCTCAAAGAGCAAGGGTTCCCGGCGCCCATCCGGGCTGACTCCGGGAACGGCGCCCACCTCCTCTACCGGATCGACCTCCCGAACGATGGAGCGGCAACAGAGGTTGTCAGGGGTGCGCTTGCAACCCTCGATGCCCTCTTCTCGAACGAGACCATCACCGTCGACACCGCGAACCACAACGCCGCCCGGATCTGGAAACTCTACGGGACCCTGTCCCGGAAGGGCGACAACACCCCGGAGCGGCCGCACCGCCGGGCGAAGGTCCTCGCGGTTCCAGAGGATATCAGTGTGGCTCCCCTGGAACGGCTGCAACACCTCGCGGGGCTCCTCCCGCGGGAAGGGTCTCCGCAGCCGAAGAAGACAGATGGCAACAGCCCCGGCATCGACCTCGCCTCGTGGCTCCTCGACCACGGCATCGCAGTCAGGAGCACAAGACCCTACCAGGGCGGCACCCTCTACGTCCTCGACGAGTGCCCGTTCTCCTCGGCGCATAAGGACGGCGCGTTCGCGATCCAGTTCGCGAACGGCGCCATCTTCGCCGGCTGTCATCACCAGAGTTGTGGTGGGGGAGCGCAGCGCTGGCCGGAACTCAGGAAGAGGTATGAGCCTAAGCGGACCCGGATCCCGGAGGAGAAACCACTCCCCCCTCCTATCCTTTTCGAAGATGAGCACCAGGCGCGTGCCATCGAGATCCTCAAGAGCGGTGACCCGCTTACCTTCCTCCTCGATGCCTTCAATCGGGCGCATGTTGGCGACCGGACGGTCGCGGAGTGCCTGGTGATGTCCATCGCTTCGCAATCCGTGGAGAATACCAACGGCCTCCATGTCTCCATCTCCGGCAACTCTGGTAAGGGGAAGAGCCACGCCTGCACCACAATGCTCAACCTCGTCCCCGATGACTACAAACTCACCGGCACTGTGAGCAACAAGGCGCTCTACTACGCCGATGACCTCCGGCCGGGGACGGTGATCCTCTTTGACGACACGGCGCTCTCCGACGACCTGCAGGAGGTTCTGAAGTCGGCCACCTCATCCTTCCACGAACCGATCGAGCACCGGACCGTCACAATCGATCGGCAGCTCCGGGTCTGCTCGATACCCGAGCGGTGCGTCTGGTGGCTCGCGAAGGTCGAGAACCCCGGCGACGACCAGGTGATGAACCGGATGCTGACGGTCTGGATCGACGACTCGGCCGAGCAGGACAAACGGGTGCTCGAGCACCTCAAGGAGACGGAGGCGAGCGGGCCGAACCGGGGCGACGACCCGGACGTTCTCACCTGCCGGGCGCTCTGGTCGATCGTGAAACAGCACCGGATCTTTGTCCGGATCCCCTTCGCCCGGCGGATAGGGTTCTCGAACGTCGCGAACCGCCGGAACCCCGCGATGCTCTTTGACCTGATCAAGTGCCACGCGGCACTGCGGTTCCTGCAGCGGGAGCGGCGGGAGATAGATGAAAAAGTCCGGATCGAAGCGGCCCGGGAGGACTTCGATGCGGCTGCCCGGCTCTACGCCGCGATCAACCAGGACGGCGGCGGGCAGGAGTCGAAGATGACCCGGAACGAAGCGGCGGCGCTCGCCACCATCTCCCGGATGGGGTGGGAGACGTTCACGGTCCGGATGCTGCAGCAGGCGACCGGACTGTCGTATCACCAGGTCCGGCGGATCCTGCAGGGCTACACCGCGAGGGGCACGGTCTACTGCGGGCTCCTCGAAAAGTGTCCTGCCATCAGCATGGTGGACGCGACGATCATCGATGAATCCACCGGGACGACCGTCCGCCGGCACGAGTCCCACTTCCAGTTCGACGCCGAGCGCTACCGGGAGTGGGCGGCAGAACTCACGGTCTGGCTGGAGGATGAGGATGCAGGCGTGGGGGAGGGGGACTCCCCGCCGCCTTCGGATGATCGTTTGCACCATCTACAACCCGGTTGCAAAGGGGGGTGCAAACATAGGTGCAAAGAGATCGAGGAGGGCGAACGTGAGCAAAATGAGGAGGATTTCGCAAATGCGGAGATTCCAGCAGATATCGATCACGACAATCAGAAGTCGTTTGCAACAAATTCCAGATCACAGAGTCCACCCGATCCGGTTCCACAGGAAGAACGCCGGCATCGTGTGCAGGGACGGAAGGTGCCGTGTGTTTCCGGACTTGTTGCAAACGAAAAAATCGAAAATACTAATTTAACGATGAATCGTAAAAACCTCAACGTAGCGCGGAATTCGAGCGCGAAAAGTGTTTGCACTCCTATTTGCACACCCCTTTGCAACACGGTTGCAAACGTTGCAAACGGTGTCCGGCCGCTCGCCGGGGTGCTTGACTACCGGACATTTGAGCGGGTACGGGTCGAACTCGGCCGGTGTACGATCTGCGGTGCGAAGGCGGTTTACCACTCCGCGGAGGCACAGACACAGATCTGCGAGGGGTGCTATTCCCGGCTGGTCCGGGAAGGGAACGCGAGGGAGGGGGTGCGGTGATCCCCGTCGATCCCCTTCAGTTACGGCAGTTGTGTTCGTTGGTCCCCCGTACCTGAGCGGCCGACGCCACCCGGTGCAAAAACATTAACGTTCATGCAGTCCGAATTGAATCTAACCCTGGTTGCGGCAAATTCAAGAGATCCACATATCTGAAGTCAGATTATCCTAAATCTGCGAAAGAATGACCGGACAAAAACCGAATACATAAGGCAGGAGGAACATGGCAATAAAGAAATCCGAACTCTATAGCTCGCTCTGGAACAGCTGCGACGAGCTCCGCGGGGGCATGGATGCTTCGCAGTACAAGGACTACATCCTCACACTGCTCTTCGTGAAATACGTCTCTGATAAATATGCGGGGAAGGAGGACGCGATCATCGAGGTGCCCGAAGGAGGAAGTTTCGCCGATATGGTGAGGCTGAAGGGCGACAAGGAGATCGGGGATAAGATCAACAAGATCATCGGTAGGCTCGCAGAGGCGAACGGGCTCAAGGGGGTCATCGACCAGGCTGATTTCAACGATGAGGCAAAACTCGGGAGCGGGAAGGAGATGCAGGACCGCCTCTCCAAGCTGGTGGCGATCTTCGACGGCCTTGACCTCCGGGCAAACCGCGCCGAGGGCGACGACCTGCTCGGTGACGCCTATGAGTACCTGATGCGGCATTTCGCCACGGAGTCGGGCAAGAGCAAAGGGCAGTTCTACACCCCGGCCGAGGTCTCCCGAGTCATTGCGAAGGTGATCGGTATCGGCCCCGAGACGCGCCAGGATCAGACCATCTACGACCCTGCCTGCGGGTCGGGGTCCCTCCTCCTCAAGGCGAGCGACGAAGCCCCGCGGGGGATCTCGATCTACGGCCAGGAGATGGACAACGCCACCTGGGCGCTGTCGCGGATGAATATGATCCTCCACGGCCATCCAGGGGCGGAGATCTGGCGCGGCAACACTCTTGCCGATCCGCACTTCAAGAACCCCGACGGGAGCCTGAAGAAGTTCGACTTCGCGGTCGCGAATCCTCCCTTCTCCTCCAAAGCCTGGACGAACGGGCTCAACCCGGAGAACGACGAGTTCAAACGGTTTGAGTACGGTGTCCCGCCGGCGAAGAACGGCGACTATGCGTTCCTCCTCCACCTGATCACGTCGCTCAAGAGCACCGGGAAGGGCGCCATCATCCTCCCGCACGGGGTGCTCTTCCGCGGCAATAAAGAGGCTGATATCCGCCGGAACCTCGTCCGGCACGGGTTAATCAAGGGCATCATCGGCCTGCCCCCGAACCTCTTCTACGGGACGGGTATCCCGGCCTGTATCATCGTCGTCGACAAGGAGAACGCCTCCTCCCGGACGGGTATCTTCATGATCGACGCATCAAGAGGGTTCGAGAAGGACGGGAACAAGAACCGGCTCCGGTCGCAGGATATCAGGAAGATTGTGGACGTCTTCAACAACCGGATCGAGTTGCCCCGCTACTCCCGCATGGTTCCCATCGCGGAGATCGCGAGCAGTGCAAACGATTACAACCTGAACATTCCGCGCTACATCGATTCGAGCGAGCCCGAGGACCTCCACGACCTCGACGCCCACTTAAGCGGCGGCATCCCGGTCCGGGACATCGACGCCCTGGAGCGCTACTGGTCGGTCTTCCCGACGCTACGGGATGCGTTGTTCCGCTCGAACGGTCGCGCCGGCTACCTGGAGCCGAAGGTCGAGCCGGCGCAGGTGAAGGCGACCATCCTTGCCCACGCGGAGTTTGCGGCCTACGCGGCCCGGGTCGCCGCCGTCTTCGATGAGTGGCGGGCGGCGCACGAGCCGCGTCTTTGGGCTCTCGATGCCGGCGCAAAACCGCGGGAGGTCGTTCGTGCGCTCTCGGAGGATATGCTCGTGCGGTTCGCCGGCCTGCCGCTGCTGGATAAGTACGACGCCTACCAGTGCCTGATGGATTACTGGGCTGGGGGGATGCAGGACGACGTCGATCTCGTCGCCGCCGAGGGATGGGTCGCGGCGGCGAAGCCCCGCGGGATCATCGAGGATAAGGAGAAGAAGATCAAGGAGACGCCGGACCTGGTCATCAGTCGCCGGAAGTATAAGATGGACCTGATCCCGCCGGCCCTGATCGTCGGCCGCTACTTCGCCGCTGAGCAGGCGGAGATATGCTGTCTTGAGAGCGACGTTGCCAGGGCGACAGAACAGAAGGAAGAGTTTGAGGAAGAGCATGGGGGCGAAGAGGGCGCTCTCAACGGCCTTGAGGATGAGAAAGGGACCAAAATTGCTAAAGGCAATGTCCAGAAGCGCGCTATGGAGTTAAAGGATACGATCCTCAAGGCATATTCGGAAGGGACACTCGAGCACAAGCAGGCAAAGACGATTAAGAAGACCTCCTTTGGCTTGGGTTATTGGAACAAGGAGATCGCAGACGAAGAAGGTCTATTCGAGGAACTAAACGTCCTTTACGACTACCTTCAGATACTCAATGAAGAGTCTGCAAAAAAGAAGACCCTCAAGGAGGCAGTTGACAGATTCCAGAATAATATCCTTGTGAAATATTCAGAACTCACTAAGAATGAGATCAAGGCGCTGGTGGTCGAAGACAAATGGTTCTCGTCCCTACAAGCTGCCGTCGAGAGTGAGGTGCAGCGGCTGACGCAGCGGCTCGCCGGCCGGGTGAAGGAACTGGACGAGCGGTATGCCCGCCCTTTGCCAGAGCTGGAGCGTGAGGTGGAGGCGTTCAGTAAGAAGATCGAGGAGCACCTGAAGAGGATGGGGTTGAAATGGTAAACGAAGACGCTATACCTCGATGGAATGTTGATGGGGTTCTCCCGCCGTGCGATATGGATGATCCAATCTCAGATTATCGTTCGCCGTACTCCGTCTCTCTCACTGACTGTATCCTCCGCTTTGGGACCACGCAAGCTCGCCGGGCTATTCTGGATGGGTTCATGGAATTTCGCTCCGCCCTGCATTCTGTGAACCTTACTAAGGGATTCCAGTGGATCGACGGCAGTTTCCTGGAAAATGTTGAAGAGATCGAGAAGCGGGACCCCCATGATATCGATCTTGTCACTTTCTATTGTCTCCCTGACGGGATCACTGAGGCTGATCTTGTTGCTAAGGCGCCGCACCTCTTCGATCCCGAAAGGACGAAGGAGGATTTCCACGTCGATGCATACTTTGTGCGGCTAAATACCGAAGATCCGGAGTTACTGGTCGATCAGGTTGCTTACTGGTATAGCATCTGGTCTCACAGGCGTGGCGGGCTCTGGAAAGGTTTTTTGCAGATTGATCTATCAAGTAATGGTGATCAGATAGCTGCAACAAACCTGGAGGAAATGATACGCGAAGGAGGTTCGTTATGATGACGCAGGAGTACCGCCAGATACGGTCAGAGATCGCCGCCCTTGAGAAGATGCTCATGAAGCTGCCGAAATCGAGCGTCATCGATAGGATGAGCCTTGAGGCCAGGAAGAAATCTTTAGAGGAGGAACTCGCCTCGCAAGCGATGGATGTTCGCAGGCCGCTTCGGGTCAACCTTACATTCCGGGGGAAGCCTATTGTCGATAGCCGGGGTGTTTTTGCCGAGTTTGGAGGCGCCGCCGTCAGGGAATTTGCCGGCGCCGTTGCCGCTATCGGAGCAAGCCAGAGTGAGCCGCTGGGATCGCGTGGGGTCATTCCGAAGCGTGAAGAGTACCAGATGCTGATCACCGGAACGGCAACGGGGTCGTTCGGGTTCGTTCTGGAAGAAATGCCCCACCATTGCACCCCCGCCCTGGAGAGATCCCCTCTTGAATTAGCGGTAGATAAGACGATGACGATCCTCAAGGCATCGGTCGGGACCGACGATGAGTTGAGCGAGGCGGTATCTGAAGCCGATCCACGGGCGCTGAAAGCACTTCGTGATTTTCTCAACACCCTCTCAAACCAGGAAGCCGTGTGTGCTCTGGAGTCCAGGGGCGAGTCGTTCAGATTTTCCGATGTGGGCCAGGTCGCCCAGAGCGCAAGCCGCCTCAGCGAGGAGAACATTCGCGAGGAGGATAGGGAACTGAGAGGACAGTTCCTCGGGGTCCTCCCGAACCGGAGGACGTTTGAGTTCCTGGCCAGAGATTCGGATGAGATCATCACGGGTAAAGTTGGTGCTGCAATTGAGGATGCCGGCTCCATCAACGACCATATCAACCAACCCGTCACCATCAAGGTTCGTACGAAGAGAGTGGGCGTAAACAACCCTCCCACGTACGTTCTCTTCAGCTACGAGACCGAAGGCGGCCGAGAGGATGCCTGATATGGTCTCTGCTTTTCCTATGTTGAGGGTGGTTGAGCGAGAGCCGGCGACCGTGGGGTGCATCAGGGAGGGAGAGCGTGATTGATTCAGGGGTGACCCGGGAGGAGGTACCGCCGGGGTATAAGCGGACGGATGTGGGAGTTATTCCAGATGATTGGGGGGTGATGATGCTTCCCGAAGCATGTTGGTTCCAAGAAGGGCCAGGCTTGCGCCAGTGGCAGTTTAAAACGAGCGGCATGAAGGTCATCAACGTAACAAACCTTGAGAATAGTGTTCTGAATCTCGACCATACCGACCGCCACATTGCACTTTCCGAATTCAATCGACTGTATCAGCACTTTGCAATAGATACAGGTGACATGGTGATGGCAAGTTCAGGTAACAGTTACGGCAAAACTGCCATAGTTAGAGAGCAAGACCTCCCCCTGATGATGAACACGAGTGTCATCAGAGTGAAGCCAACCGGGGAGACTGTCTATGGATTTCTTTGGGCGTTCCTCAACTCATCACTTTTCAAAAATCAAATCGACCTAATGATAACTGGTGGAGCGCAACCGAATTTCGGACCTTATCACCTAAAAAGAGTCCTATTACCATTTCCATCCCTCCCCGAACAACGCGCCATCGCCACCGCCCTCTCCGATGTGGACAGGCTCATCGGGGCTCTGGATGCGCTGATCGAAAAGAAGCGGGCCATCAAGCAGGCTGCCATGCAGCAGCTGCTCACCGGGAAGACGAGGCTGCCGGGGTTTGAGGGCAAATGGTCTGAAAAGTCACTAGGTGAACTTGCCAGCATCACAATGGGGCAATCACCTCCTTCAAAATACTACAATTTGCATGGTGACGGTTTACCGTTAATTCAGGGAAACGCAGACCTCATAGAACGCCATACTATTGCTCGCGTATGGACGACGTGGGCAGCCAAACATTGTAATGCAGGCGATTTACTGCTCACCGTTCGAGCACCTGTTGGTTCTGTTGGCATAGCGACACAGGATTCTTGCCTAGGACGTGGAGTGTGTGGATTAAAACCCCTCGGTGACACTGCATTCCTATTTCAGGCTCTCATTAACTCAGAAGCACAGTGGAGGATTCTCGAACAGGGCAGCACATTTACATCAGCGAACTCCAAGCAAATTGAACAATTTCGTTTGATATGCCCTGAAGATGAGGGCGAACAACACGCCATCGCCGCCGTCCTCTCCGACATGGACGCCGAGATCGCTGCCCTCGAACGCCGCCGGGAGAAGGCCGAGCAGATCAAGCAGGGCATGATGCAGCAGCTCCTCACCGGGCGCATCCGCCTCGTCGAGCCGCCGGAGGCCGGGACCGTAGCATGACCCCCGTCCGGATCTTCGTCAGCAGCGTGCAGAATGAGTTCGCCGACGAGCGGGCGGCCCTCCGCGACTACCTGCGGGGCGACGCACTGATGCGGCGGTTCTTCGAGGTCTTCCTCTTCGAGGACGTCCCTGCCGCCGACCGCCGCACCGACGACCTGTACCTCGACGAGGTCCGGCGATGCGACATCTATGTCGGGCTCTTCGGGAACGACTACGGCTCCGAGAACGCCGGCGGAGTCTCGCCGACCGAACGGGAGTTCGACCTCGCCACCACTGAAGGGAAGTACCGGCTCATCTACGTCAGGGGCACGGACGACGCCGCCCGCCACCCGAAGATGCGTGCGCTCGTCGGCAGAGCGCAGGCGGGCCTGATCCGGAAGCGATTCAACACCCCCTCGGAACTGGTCGCCGGGCTGTATGCGGCGCTCGTCGAGTACCTGGAGGAGAGGCAGCTCATCCGCTCCGGGCCCTTCGACGCGGCCCCATGCATGAAGGCGACGCCTGAAGACCTGGATCCCGAACGGATGGCGTGGTTCATCCGCACGGCCAGAGCGACCCGCCGGTTCCCCCTCGCCCCCGATGCCTCTCCCGTTGACCTGCTGGAGCACCTGAACCTGCTCGACGATGGACACCTGACGAACGCCGCGGTCCTCCTGTTCGGGAAACAGCCGCAGCGGTTCCTGATCTCCTCCGAGATCAAGTGCGCCCACTTCCACGGCACCGAGGTCGCCAAACCGATCCCGTCCTACCAGGTCTACAAGGGCACGGTCTTCGACCTCGTGGACGCGGCGGTGGACTTCGTCCTCGGCAAGATCGCCCTCTCGGTCGGGACCCGCGAGGCCGGCCCGCAGGCGCCGGTGCGCTACGAGATCCCCAAGGAGGTGGTGGCGGAGGCGATCGTCAACGCGGTCGCCCACCGCGACTACACGAGCAACGGCAGCGTGCAGGTGATGCTCTTTGCCGACCGCCTGGAGGTCTGGAACCCGGGCACGCTCCCGCCGTCCCTGACGCTCGAAAAACTCCGGCAGGCCCACGGGTCGGTGCCGGCGAACCCGCTCCTCGCCGAGCCGATGTACCTCACCGGCTACATCGAGCGGATGGGCACGGGGACGCGGGACATGATCCGGCACTGCACCGAGGCCGGGCTGCCGGAGCCGGAGTTCGCCGTCAGCGACGGGTTCCAGACGATCATCCGCCGGGTTCAGGATAGAGGTGCCGGCAAAACTAGGGTAAAAACTAGGGAAGAAACTAGGGAAGAAACCAGGGAAGAAACCAGGGAAGAAACCAGGGAGAAGATCCTGGCCCTGATCGCGGCCGAGCCGACCATCAGTACACGTGAACTCGCAGAGCGGATTGGCATCACGCCGAAAGGGATTGAATGGCAGATCCGGCGATTGAGACAGGCGTGTCGGCTCAAACGGGTCGGCCCGAAGAAAGGCGGCCATTGGGAGATTATCGGAGGCGAAGATGAGTAATGTCGGCGAGCGTGAGCGTCTCACGCAGGAGCGGGTCGTCGCCTACTTCCGCGACGCCCTCAAGTACCGTTACCTCGGCAACTGGGAGCACCGCGAGGGGAACAGCAACGTCGAGGAGGAACTGCTCGCCGCATGGCTCACGCGCCGGGGCTACAGCGAGAAGATCGTCGGCAAAGTCCTCCACGAACTCGGCAAAACGAAGGCGGTCGGCGGGAACAAGACCCTCTACGACGCCAACCGCGAGGTCTACAGGCTGCTCCGCTACGGGGTGAAGGTCCGGCCCGACATCGGCGAGCAGCACATCACCGTCTGGCTCATCGACTGGGCCCGCCCGGAGAAGAACGACTTTGCCGTCGCCGAAGAGGTCACCATCGCCGGCGAGAACAGCAAGCGCCCCGACATCGTGCTCTACGTCAACGGCATCGCCCTCGGTGTCCTCGAACTCAAGCGCTCGATCGTCTCCGTATCCGAGGGTATCCGCCAGAACCTCGACAACCAGAAGAAGATCTTCATCCGCCCCTTCTTCTCCACCGTCCAGCTCCTGATGGCCGGCAACGAGACCGAAGGGCTCCGCTACGGCGTGATCGAGACGCCCGAGAAGTACTACCTGCGCTGGAAAGAGGCCGACGCCCCGGCCGCCGCCGGAAAAAACCCGCTCCTGCGCGAACTCTTCCAGCTCTGCCGCAAAGACCGCCTGCTTGAGATCGTCCACGATTTTATCGTCTTCGATGCCGGGACCAAGAAGACCTGCCGGCACAACCAGTACTTCGGGGTCAAAGCGGCACAGGAGCGCGTGAAGCGGCGCGAGGGCGGGATCATCTGGCATACCCAGGGCAGCGGCAAGAGCCTGATCATGGTCTGGCTCGCCAAATGGATCCGCGAACACGTGCCGGCCGCCCGCGTCCTGCTCGTCACCGACCGCACCGAACTCGACGACCAGATCGAGAAGGTCTTCCTCGGCGTCAGCGAGGGTATCTACCGCACCAAAAGCGGCACCGACCTCGTCCGCGTTCTCAACACCGACACCGAATGGCTGGTCTGTTCGCTGATCCACAAGTTCGGCCGTGGCGACGACCTCAGCGACGCCGATCTCCAGACCTATATCAAAGATATCAAAAGCCACCTGCCGAAAGGATTCTCACCCAAAGGCGAGTTCTTCGTCTTCGTCGACGAATGCCACCGCACCCAGTCCGGCAAACTGCACCGGGCGATGAAGACGCTCCTCCCCGGGGCGATGCTGATCGGGTTCACCGGCACTCCCCTGCTCAAACTGGACAAACAGAAGAGCATCGAAGTCTTCGGCCCCTACATCCACACCTACAAATACGACGAGGCCGTGCGTGACGGCGTCGTCCTGGACCTCCAGTACGAAGCCCGCGACATCGACCAGAACCTCACCTCGCAGGAGAAGATCGACCAGTGGTTCGAGATCAAGACCCGGGGCCTGACCGACGTCGCGAGAGCCCAGCTCAAGAAGCGCTGGGGAACCATGCAGAAAGTGCTCAGCGCACAGGACCGCCTGGAGAAGATCGTCGCCGACATCCTGCTCGACATGGAACTGCGCGACCGGCTCAGAAGCGGCCGCGGGAACGCGCTCCTCGTCACCAGCAGCATCTACTCGGCCTGCCGGTTCTTTGAGATGTTCAACAAGACCGACCTTGCGGGCAGATGTGCGATCATCACCTCCTACGCGCCGCAACCTTCGGACATCAAGGGCGAAGAGACCGGCGAAGGGCTGACCGAGAGGCTGCGGCAGTATGACATCTACCGCAAGATGCTCGCCGAACACTTCGAAGAACCGGAGGACGCGGCGATGCACAAAGTCGAGCAGTTCGAGAAGGAGGTGAAGAAGCGGTTCATCCACGAGCCCGGACAGATGAAACTCCTGATCGTCGTCGACAAACTCCTGACCGGCTTTGACGCCCCGCCCGCGACCTACCTCTACATCGACAAGCAGATGCGCGACCACGGCCTCTTCCAGGCGATCTGCCGCGTGAACCGCCTCGACGGCGAGGACAAGGAGTACGGCTACATCACCGACTACAAAGACCTCTTCCGGTCGCTGGAGAGGTCGATCAAGGACTACACCGGCGAAGCCTTCGGCGGCTTCGACAGAGAGGACGTATCGGGGCTGTTGAAAGACCGCCTGGAGCAAGGACGCGAGCGGCTCGGCGACGCCCTTGAGGCAATCAGGACGTTGTGCGAGCCGGTAGAGCCGCCCGGGGACACCCTTGCGTATCAGCATTTCTTCTGTGCGGCCGATACCACAGATCCTGAAGCGCTCAAGGAGAACGAGCGCAAACGGCTTGCCCTCTACAAGCTGACCGCCGCCCTCCTCCGGGCGTATGCCGGCCTGGCGAACGAGATGCACGATGCCGGATACACCGACGCCGAGGCCGCAGAGATCCGGGCCGAGGTCACTCATTATGACAACGTCCGTAAAGAGGTTATGCGGGCGAGCGGCGACTATATCGACCTGAAACTCTACGAGCCGGCCATGCGGCATCTCCTCGATACCTACATCCGGGCCGAAGAGAGCGTGAAGATATCGGCATTCGACGATATGCCTCTGGTCCAGCTCCTCCTTGAACGTGGTGCCGATGCCGTAGAGACGCTCCCGCCGGGCATACGGCGTGATCGCGAAGCGGTTGCGGAGACCATCGAGAACAACGTCCGCAAGCTGATCATCGACGAAACACCGATCAACCCGAAGTACTACGAGAAAATGTCCGAACTGCTGGACGCGCTGATCAGAGAACGCCGGGCACAGGCACTTGGATATCAGGAATACCTGAAAAAGATCGTCGCACTGACAAAGCAGATCAAGCGCCCCGGCGACGGCGCACGATACCCCGGGACCCTGGACAGCCCTGCAAAACAGGCACTCTACGATAACCTCGGCGAGGACGAAGCGATCGCGCTCGCGGTTCATGAAGCGGTAACCTCGACCAAACAGGACGACTGGACGCACAACCCCATTAAGATGAAGATGGTCCGTATCGCCATCAAGCAGGTCGTTCAGGATGACGAGAAACTCGACAAGATCCTTGATCTGATCAAAAACCAGCAGGAGTATGCCTGAATGCACCGGATCGCCGTGAATGGCATGCAGGTCGACGTGGTCCGTAAGGACATCAAGAACCTGCATCTCGGAGTATACCCTCCTGAAGGCCGGGTTCGGGTAGCGGCGCCGTTACGCGTGGACGACGAGGCGGTGCGGCTGGCGGTGATCACGAAACTGCCGTGGATCAAACGGCAGCAGACCCGATTCAGGAGCCAGGAGCGCCAGAGCCCACGGGAGTACACCTACCGCGAAACGCATTACTTCCTCGGTAAACGCTACCTGTTAAACGTTATCGAGCATCCGGGTCCGTCGCGGGTTGAGGTTAACAAGGCAAAGATCGACCTGTACGTTCCCGCGGGAAGCGACGCCGGGAGACGAGAACAGGTCATGCTCAAGTGGTACCGAAAAGAACTCAAGGCCTTGATCCCGCCGCTGATCGCGAAGTGGCAGGATACGCTCGGGGTAACGGTCGACGACTGGGGGGTTAAAAAGATGAAGACAAAGTGGGGCAGTTGCAACATCGAAGCCCGGCGGATCTGGCTGAACCTGGAGCTCGCAAAGAAACCGGCTCAGTGCCTCGAATACGTTGTTGTGCACGAGATGGTACACCTGCTCGAGCGAAACCACACCGACCGGTTCAGGGAGCTGATGGATCAGTTCATGCCACAGTGGCGGTACTATCGGGATGTGCTGAATCAGTCCCCGCTGGGCCACGAGGCCTGGAGTTACTGAAAACAACAGTTGATAACCCGGGTGGGTTTGGTATCAAGAAGAAGCCGGGGATGGATTTTCTCCACCGGTAGATCTGCCGGCCGACCCTCCACCAGAACGGGTCTTCTATATCGCAAGAAGATCCCGCCCCCCTCACTCCCTGCCGACACCCCGCTTCCCGCAGATCTGCACCACCTTCTCCGGCTCATAGCGCAACGCAACCTCGCTCGTCCTCCCGCCGGCCTGCACCCGGATCAGGTCGACCAGCCGCAGCGAGTCAAGCTTTCGCAGTTGCCGGGAGAAGACCGTGTAGCCGACCTTCGGCGTCTCCTCGACCCGGCCGTAGATCGCGCCGGAGACCAGCGGCCCGGTCTCTTCCTGCGACAACTCCGCGATCCGCCGGAGCAGCAGCCGCTCGTCTGCAGAGAGCGCCCGGATCGTGCAGGCGAGGTGAACGTGCTTCGCCTGCGCGTAGGCTTTCGTGATATCCTCCTCGACGACCTCGGTGCGGGCGGCACACTCCGCGTTCAGCACCGCCCGCTTCACCAGGTCAAGCCCCACCCGCACATCGCCCGACTCCATCGTCTGCTCGATGATGCAGTCCAGCATCGATGCTGAAAACACACCCGGATAGAGGCCGATCCGGATCCGGTCCAGGAGGATACCCCGGATCTCGCCGGCGTCATAGGGTGGGAAATAGATGTCCGACGGGCGGAACGGTGAGAGGACCCATTTGCTTAGTTCGGTAGCGATATCGAGGTTCATGTCACTCACCGTCGCAAAGACCGCAGCTCTGGCGCCCGGGTAATCCTGGTGCAGCCGGAGCAGGGAGTTGACGACGTCCCCCAGCGTGTTGTTGTAGTGGAGCAGGTTCGCGTCGTCCAGGCAGACGATCAGGCTCTTCTCCTGCCGTTGCAGGGCACCGCCGATCGCGTCCAGCACCGACTTAATCGAGATCCCAGTTCTTGCCGGGGTGTGCCCGAAGACCGCTGCGTAGATCCGGGAAAAGACCATGTACTTCGTCCGGTCGTTCTGGCAGTTCACGTAGACCGGCACGATCTTCCTGGTAGTGTGTTCAATCTCGGTAAAGATCCGAAGCACACTGCTTGTCTTCCCGGTTCCGGGCAGACCCCTGCAGATGGCGTTCAGCGCCCGCCCGCCTTCGAGTGCGGGGCGGACCTGGTAGGCAAGGTCTTTGAGCTGGCTCTCGCGGTAGTTGAAGAACTCTGGAACGTAGTCGATCTCGAAGACATCGATGCTCCGGAAGAGTGTCTGGTCGGACATGAGGAGTCGCGTTCGCATACAAAGATCGTCGGGAGACGGTTATTTAAGCGGGGGCCGTGCGCATGGTGAAAGTGAAAACGGAGTTGAGCCGGGAGACCTTTTACGCCAATATCGCCGTTGGTTTGTCCAATAAAGGCCACTGTGCGCGAAAATCTAGTGTGACTGATTATCCGCCGAGCACCTTCACCAGCACCGCCACGACCCCGCCGACAACCCCGCCGGCCCCGGCGCTGACCGTCGAGAGCCGCCGCTCTTCGCCGGCCTTCTCCGCGCGCCACCCCTCCAGCGCCCGGATTCGGCCCTCAAACTCCTCGTCCTGCGTCTCCATCCGGTGCAGCATTTTACAAATCCACTTCACGTCCCGGTTCGTCTCGTAAGACCGAGCTCCCGGGTGGTCTTCTCTTCGGTCATCCTGGTAACCCTCCTGGAGGACAGTAGGGCGTCAGAGTGAAAAAGACTTACCGTAATGCTTATATTTCAGAATCGGAGCCAAATCCGACCTCCCTGATAAAGTCAGGTTGATACCCTCCCGCGTCCACCCTATAAGTGTCTGTCACATTCCCGGGAAGCCTGGCAGGCAAGGAGAGCCAACCATGGCAGACTTCGTGCAGACTACCGTCAACAAAACGGCGCTCCGGGACCTCGCCGTCCCGATCGTCGATGTAGAGTCGTTTAACACCCTCGTCCAGGCCGTCATCAACGACAACCCCTTCGGGTGCGTCGGCTACACCGGCTCCGACGGGCAGACCGTCGACCCGGTCGTGCTCAACCGCGAGCACTACACCGCGAAGGTGAACTTCGTCGACGGCAACGGCAAGCGCCTCGGGACCGTCTCCCTGCTGTCCCCGACGATCGCCGCGTTCAACGCGAACGCCGCAGAGGTCCTCGCCAACACGGCGATCAAGAGCGCGATGGGCGCAACCGCTGCCGTCCGCGACACCAATCGCGAGACCTACTACGCCCAGCTCAAGTGCCACGACCCCTCCGGCGACGACTACTACGTCACCTTCACCAGAAAGACCGTCCGGATCTCGTCCTACCAGGACGACGCCATCAAGGCCGCCGTCGAAACCTGGGCCGACGACGTCACGTCGCTCGACTGAAGAGGGGAGAACTCCCCTCTTTTGAAGAGTGAGAACGGCAGTTTACAAAGGAAAGAAAGCCCCCGCAGCCTTCACACACCCCAACCGCCCGGGCGAGAGTATAGGGCGTGATCGCGTTACTCCGCTCGTAGTACCTGGTTTGACGGTGCGGCCACTGCCCTGTCGACCGCTTTCTATCAAACCTCCTGCAACGGAAGTTTGATAGATTCCTGAACATCATTGTGGAAAAGATATCCCTGCCGGCAGGATGAGTTCTACCTCTCTTCTCGTACCAAATTCGGGCCATGTAAGCACAACGGGGATGCAAGCGATATTACAACTTTGGAACCCCGGGGATCGCTGCAAAAAGATTCAGGGAGGGGGTAGTTCCGAAACCCCGATGCAGTACTGGAAGAGCGTCTCAACAACCGGGATCCAGAGCGGGTAGCCGTTGAACTTCGCCACCGAGTACAGGAACACCATCATCAACTGCCACGCGAACGGGACGGCGATGAGGAGGAGCACGGCCGCCGTGACCCACCTCTGCGGTATACCGAACCGCTTTCCCGCCGCGATGAGGACAAGGACGAGAGCCAGCAGCACGAACGTGACCCGGGTAAAGAACAGCGTGTAGCCGGCGTACTGGCCGCCGTAGGGCTGAAAGAGCATCATCGCGACGAGCAGCACCGGAGCGGAGACCGCGATGGCAGCGATCTGCCAGAGCGTCCGCCGTTTCGGGTCGGCACTGCCCAGACGCGATACGGCGTAGACCCCGAGCAGCCCCACCGGCAGATAGAACGGTGTCAGATACCGGATATCAGGAACAATACCGTTGCTCGTATTGAGCCCGTGCATCGACCGGAGGTATGCCACCCAGACCGCGATGCCAACAACAGCAAGGAGCAGGATGACCTGCCGGTCCGACGCACTGAACCGTTCGGGTCTCCTCCATAGCAGGATGGGCAGCAAAACCAGCGCGATGATGATCAGCGGCGAGACCGCCACAAGGCTCATGTTCCCGGATTCGGGGGCAAAGAGGATGCCGAAGATATCGCCGGGCAGGGTCGACCATGACGACGAGAAGTGCCTGGTGGCTATCGAGAGGAAACTTCCAATCCCGCCTGACGGCGCCTGGACCGCCTGGACGACATCACCAACCGCCTCGGCCGAACCGATGAACGCCCCATCGGTTCCGGCACGCCAGACCCTGCTCTGGTAGACGTAGAACGAGGGCACAAGGGGGTTTCCTGTCACGCAGATGTTGTTGATGAAGAGCGGCACGGCCCCGGCAAGCGTGGCAAGAGGGATGCAGAGCGCTTTTGCCGTCTCCTGTACCGGCCCCCGCTGGAGGCCGCGGGAGACCAGGAGCCCGACGAAGTAGAGCGCGGCAAAGACGAAGACCGCCAGCCCGACCTCCGGCCGCGCCCAGGCGAGCAGCCCGATGAATCCAAATCCGATAGCAGCCTCCCGGAGACCCCCGTACCGGATGTAGCGCACCAGGAACAGGAGGACTGCCGCCATCATCGCCGCCACAAGCATGTGGTCCTTCGCGTTTGCAGCCCAGAAGATGTAGGACGAACAGGAGATGCAGGCGATCGTCCCGAAGAGCGAGAGCCAGGTATCCTCAAAGATGGTTCTGCAGGTGAGGTAGACCATCACCGCGAATGCAGCAAAGAGGAGATGGTTCGTGAAGACCACCGCTGCGGCCTCCACGGGTGCATCCGGAGCGGTGAACGGCCAGGGGTAGTACAGGAACAGGTTTACAAGGAACCCGACGAACGCACCACCAATCACGAGCCACGTCCACCGAACTCCCCGCCAGCGGGCATACTGCGGCCGGTAAGCGTCGACCAGCACCGCCATCACAACCGGCAGCACCGACCAGAGGAGGACGATGGCCAGCCTGAACTGGTCGCCGAAGAGGCCGAAGAACCAGAGCGCCGGGAGCGAGAGGACAGGGAGCATCATGGTATAGCCGAGGAGGTTATGGTGAGACTGCATGTACGGCCCCGGCGTCCCGTTCAGGAACGTGCCGTACTTCCCCTCGTTCACGATGATCTGGTGCCCTTCCCCAAGCTGGTGCAGCTGGTTGACGGTGATCCACTCATCGTTCAGGAAGAGCGCCGGGTTCGAGAACGTTATGATGAAGAAGAGCGCGAAGAGGAAGATGAGCACCGGGATAAGGTTCCTGTTCAAAAAGCAGGATAGCGCCCCCTGCTCCGGCTGGCACCGGGCTTCTTCCGCCCGATCGTGTTGGGGCCTCGACGTCGGCCCTCGTCGTCGTGAACTCATAATAATCGCCCGGATAAACCATAGGAGGAGTTAATCTATCGATTGATAAATTGTCGGCCCATCAATTCTTATATCTTCGTATATTATCCAGCTTCATCACTCGAAAGCATTATATGAGACAACATTCAGGAGCATGGGCCAGGGGGCCTCACGACTTGCGTCGGGGAGGAGCCGGCCCCCGGTGTATCCCGATACACCCACACGTCTAGGCTGCCGGGCCTACGTGGTCACGTAATTGTTCACCCTCAGGAGGACGGCACATCTGTCTCAGGAGATGCTTCCGGATCGGCAGGCATCGCCCGGATGGGCCGGGAAACGTTCACCGCCCGGATGCTGCGGCAGGCGGCGGGACTATCCTACCGCCAGGCCGGGCAGATCCTGCAGGGTTTTCAGTTCGACGCCGGGCGCTGCCGGGAGTGGGCGGCGGAACTCGCGATCCGGCCGGAGGAGGAAGGAGGAAGGGGACTCCCCGTCCCTTTCGGATGATCGTTTGCACCATCTACAATCCGGTTGCAAAGGGGGGTGCAAACATAGGTGCAAAGAGATCGAGGGTGCGGATTCTCAACGGCATGAAGCGGAATTGGCGAACGAAGAGATTTCAGCAGATATCCATCACAACGATCAGAAGTCGTTTGCAACAAAATCCGGATCACACAGTCCACCCGATCCGGTTCCACGGGAAGAACGCCGGCATCGTGTGCAGGAACGGAAGGTGCCGTGTGTTCCCGGACTTGTTGCAAACGAAAAAATCGAAAATACTAATTTAACGATGAATCGTAAAAACCTCAACGTAGCGTGGAATTCGAGCGCAAAAGTGTTTGCACCCCTATTTGCACACCCCTTTGCAACACGGGTGCAAACGTTGCAAACGGTGTCCGGCCGCTCGCCGGGGTACCCCAGGACGTTCACCCGGGTCCAGGAAGAAAACGCGAGGAAGGGGGTGAGATGAATACCCAGATATCGGACACACCCCAAAACAGAAGATGTCCGATAAATGTCCATTATCCCGGGTGAGGTATCCGGGCCATAGGTGGTGTCATACTCCCCTGTCGATATAGGCGCGACGTTGCGGCGGGGTCAGAACAGGTGCTGCCCCATCAGGGTGATCATTATGGCACATTTATTCATTGCGGCAAATGTGCACACCAATAAATACCATGATGAACCACACAGATGCATGTCTTCTGCCACAAGCGATACCGGCAGCCAGATCAAGCGCATTCCCGTGAAAGAACCCACCTGGAAGGATCTGCACGACCTGAAAGAAGCCGGAGAGAGCTACGACGAGCTGCTTACCCGGATGATCCGGCGCGAGCGTGACTATCGCGACTGGAAGATGGTTGTCGAGATCGAGGAGGCCGGCGAGTTCGTAGCCTTCGACCCGGACGAGATCCTGCGGGACGATTGAGGGGTTGAGGAGCAGGAGAGCGTGTTCACGATTCTGATCGAGAGGAAGGCACGGGCGTTCTTAAAGGGGCTCCCCCCCAAAACCCGGCGCATTGTCGTCGAAAAGATCCAGGATCTCGCCAGGGACCCGTTCCCGGGAGGAAATAAGGAAAAACTTGAGTATCCCCACCCCCCTGCAGTCTACCGTCTCCATATCAGCAGATCCTTCACCGTCTTCTACATCATTGAACACGAGGAGAATACCGTCAAGATCGAGAAGATTATGACGATCGAGAGGGGCCACAAGGAGTATTCACGCCGGTGAGTGACCGGCACTCATCTGCGGCCGTTGCGGCGAGGTATAGTACATCGCAGAGGTCCCCACAAACTCGATGCCGTAATAAGGGAACTCCACCCCGGAGTCCTTATACGCCGGGTACCGCTTCCACGCCCGCACCAATGCCCGGCCGATCGCAAACCCATCGACCTCCGCCGCGCTCATGCCGCCACCCCCACGCCGCAGGCCCGGCGGCCGGGTCCGATCGTTGTGCGTCGCCGGTGTCGCACTACTGTTTTTGTGCGATGCCAAAGTGCATTTCATGTCGCACAACATTTTTTGTGGGTCATAGGTGTCCCACAAATTCCGTTGTGGGTCACGGATGACCCATAACCCCTGGTATGGTTTGTGTATACTCTGGTATACACAACGAACCTTGTGCATATCGGATCGGGGTTTTGATAGACACAAAACCGTTTGCAGCTATCAGGGTATTCGCAACCGGTCTCCCTCGGTGATGGCGAGCAGGCGCGGGAAGACACACATGCTCGCTCTTCGGCCCGCTCCTCGCTGCAATACCTGGACGAGCTCGTTCCCCTCCAGGTCCTTGAGGAACGTTGCCCCGCTTACCCTCGGGATCGCTGCCTGCATAACAGATTATACGCTACAGAACGCTGCACAGTCGAATACCCCGGCCGGGCCCACAGCGGAGACGCGGGCGAGGCAGGGCTTGCGTGTTCGCTGACCGGCCCCCTCGGACATCAATCCCATCAAGAAAACGCGAGACCGCTCCCCGCTCCGGCCGGCACCGGGCTTCTTCCGCCCGATCATGTTGGGGCCTCGTCGTGGACATACCGATCGCCCGGGAAACTCTGCCACACGGCCTTCGAATGTTAACAAACCTCTCCTCTGGATAGTTCATGCGGTGTCACGCCAGGCCGCAACTTCGCACCGCCACCAGAAGTCCCACCCCGAACCACCCCCACACAACCTCCAGAACACCCCAAACCAACAGGAAATCACGTATCTATATGGCAAAGGTTTATAAATAATAATGATGATATAAATCAACATTATGGTGGGGGTAGACCAGGCTCAGATCGATAAAATACTTGCCGGGGTGTCTTCCGATGACCCAGAGACCCGTCTCGACGCTCTCGAGAAGGAACTGGACTTCGTCAAGACCTCGATCAAGCGGCTGCTCATCGACCTCCGGGAGCGGATGAACGAACTGGACAACCCATTCACCAGCGCCGCCATGTCTTATTCCGGGAACCGGTTCGAGCCGCCGGCTCTCGCTGCGGACGATGAGGAGAGCGAGATGCCCGCACTCGACGCTCTCCCCGCCGGCCTCGGCGTGCCGGAGGTGCACCCGGCCCCGGAGGGGCTCGGCACCGGGTTCTTCCCCGCTGACCTCGACCTCCCCGGAGGTAGCATGGCCGCTCTCCCGGAGGCAAAGCCCGCAACCCCGGAGACGAAGGGCGCGGGAAAACTCAAACTGCAGAAAGTCCACCGGCTCTTTGCGTGGGTGCACCAGGGGTGCGGCAAGTACGGGCACGAGCACATGACGATCATGATCGACGCCTACCGGTCGATGGGCTACATCACCGACGACGTCGCCGACCAGATCCGGGAGATCATGCGGATGGCCCCCGAGACCCGGTGCGACGTCGCTGATATCGGCCCAAACGAGTTCGTCTCGGAACTCTACGTCTTAAACCGGATCCTCGACCCCGAGGATGCAACGCTTGACCGGGACCTGATCGAGGTGCTGATGCTCTCCCGGCGCGGTTCGGGGGAACAGGAAAGCAGGAAAACATCCTCACAGGAACGAGATGCCGGTGATACCTGGATTGAGTTGCTGGACAGGATATGATGGATGTCGAGTGAAACCTTCACCACCGCGATGTTCCTTATCGCCGCCATCATATCGGCCGGCGTCCTCATTAATGCAGTCTTTCCCGTCATCTACACCCTATCAGGCACGATCGCGTCGTCCTCCCACACCGTAGACGAACGGCTGAGCACGGACGTGAAGATCGTCACGACGTATGCCGGCAACGAGAGCAGTACCGCCAGAATCTGGTTGAAGAACGTCGGCGCCGGCAGGATCTCCAGCGCCGACGTGCAGAAGGCCGACGTCTTCCTCGGGGGCCAGGGCGACTTCGTCCGGCTGACACGGGCAACAGAGCTCGACTATGAAACCTGGAGGTACGAGATCCTCGAGGACACGAACAATTACTGGGACCCGGGAGAGACACTCTACATCGAGGCAAAGACGGAAAAGATCCCCGAGAAGGAAGATATCGTCTATTTCCAGTTCGTCCTCCCCTCAGGCCTCTATCGGTCGACCACCTTCACCGCGAGTGATTAGCCATGAGTGCAGGATCCCTTGTCGCATCCGGAGTCGGCATCCTCCTCCTGGTCGTCACCGCCTACATCCTGATCGGCGGAGCCCTCACCACCACGGAGGTGATGGTCGAAGCGCAGAGCAACCTCGCCGCGTACCAGGAGGCCCGGATGCGGACGGCGATCGCGATCCAGAACACGACGATCGACGGCTCGACCCTCTATGTCGAAGTGAAGAACACCGGGAGCGAACCGGTCGTCGAGATCCCGTCCATCGACGTCTACCTCCAGAACGAGGGAGTCCCGGTCTACGTCCCCTACGGGAACTGGAGCACGGTGAAGATCGATCCGGACGGAGTCCACCCGGGCCAGCTCGACCCCGACGAGACCCTCAACCTCTCCATCACGTGCCCGGAGGGTGCCGGCCCGACGTGGGTTCAGGTCGTCACCCCAAATGGGGTCTCAGGTTCCGCATACATAGGTAAACCCGGTGAATAACATGGCCACGAGCGACCACACAGACAGCAACATCCTCGATCTGCCTGACAGGACAATCCTCTCGACCGGGAACTCCGAGCTCGACAAGAAGATCGCCGACGGCCTCCCCCTCGGGTCGCTCACCCTCATCGAAGGCGAGAACGACACCGGCAAGAGCGTGCTCACCCAGCAGATCGTCTGGGGGGCCTTAAAGCAGGGGTTCAACGTCGACCTCTTCTCGACCGAGAACACGAGCAAGAGTTTCCTCACCCAGATGGAGTCGATGAGCCTTGATATCTCCGACTACTTCGCCTGGGGCTACCTCCGGGTCTTTCCCATGCACGTCGTCGGGTTCGAGTGGACAAAAGAGAAGATGCAGGGGACGCTTGAACGGATGATCGCCTACATGGAGCAGAGCAAGGCGCAGGTGATCGTCATCGACTCGCTCACCCTCTTCACCGAGTATGCCAAGCAGGACACGGTCCTCACGTTCTTCACCAACTGCAAGAACCTCGTCGACCACGGCAAGACCATCCTCGTAACCCTCCACACCTACGCCTTCGTTGAAGATTCCCTTGTCCGTATCCGCTCGATCTGCGACGCTCACCTCTTCATGAAGAAGGCGCTTGTCGGCGGCAAGTATGTGATGATGCTCGAGGTCGTCAAGGTCCGCGGGGCACGAAAGACAACCGGGAATATCATCAGTTTCGAGGTTCACCCGGGGTACGGCATCAAGATCATCCCGGTCACAGTCGCAAAGGTGTAAAGAATGGGATCTGCGCTGGAAGCAACGGTCATCCTCCCCTTCGAGCCCGAGTTCATCGACGAAGGGAACGACTGCTACAACAACGTAGAGTCCTGCGCACTGTATCGGATGCTGCCGGCAAACGCCCGTGACTACGTCAAAGCGAGCCCGCACCTCCTCGAGTACCTCCACATCCTCCCGGTCAACACCGTCGGCATCCCGCTCTTCCTCTCGGAGCTGAAACGGGACTTAAAATCGATGGAGAACCCAAACATCATCTACCCGGTGAACGAGACAACGTTCATTCATATCTTCCCCGACCCGGACGACGTCCGGAACTGGTACATCCCGATCGAGCCGTCGTTCCTCCATTCCGTCAAAGAGATCCTCCCGGTGATCGAGGAGAAGCTGATCGACATGATCGATGTCCTCGAGGAGGAGCCGGTGACCCAGCAGGCACGCATCGAGGTACTGAAGAATTTCATCCAGCAGCTGGTGTATGTCCAGCAGCCGGGCGAGGTGATCGACGAGTCCCTGCTCGCCGGCGGGACGGCAAAAGACCTGAAAAGCCGGATAATAACCTTCCTCTCCTCGGATATCGGCGCACCGGCAAAACCGCAGACATCAGGACGCCCCGAACTCGCCGACGGGCGGATCATCCTCACGCAGCAGGAGTACAAGGCGCTCGAGTACATGATAATTCGCGACAAGATCGAGATGGGGACGCTCAAACCATTCCTCTCCGACCGGTACATCGAAGATATCACCTGCGACGGCGTCGGACCGATCTTTATCGAGCACAAGATCTTCAAGGGACTGAAATCGGTCGTCGGGTTTCAGGACTCAAAAGAGCTCGACGCCTTTGTCATCAAACTCGCCGAGCGGATCAAACGGCCGCTGACCTACAGAAACCCCATCGTGGACTCAACCCTCCCCGACGGCTCACGTATCAACATCGTCTACGGAACCGAGATCAGCAAGCACGGAAGCAACTTCACCATCCGTAAAGTGAACGAAATCCCCCTGAGCATCCTGCAGGTCATCGAGAGCGGGGCATGCAACTACATGATGGCTGCCTATCTCTGGATCTGCCTCGAGTACGGGATGTCGATGTTTGTCTCCGGGGAGACCGCAAGCGGCAAGACAACGACCTTAAACGCCCTGACGACCTTCATCCCGCCCGAGAACAAGATTGTCACCATCGAGGACACCCCGGAACTGACGGTCCCCCACAGGAACTGGACCCGTGAGGTCGCGAAGGCCAAAGGCAAGGGCGAGGGCGAGGGATCGGAGGTTACGATGTTTGACCTTCTGAAATCCGCCCTTCGTCAGCGCCCGAACCAGATCCTGGTCGGCGAGATCCGTGGGGTGGAAGGATCCGTTGCGTTCTCCGCAATGCAGACCGGCCACCCGGTGATGAGCACCTTCCACGCCGCTTCGGTCGAGAAGTTGATCCAGCGTCTCTGCGGCGACCCGATCAACATCCCCAAGACCTACGTCGACAACTTAAACCTGGTCATCATCCAGAGCGCCGTGAAACTCCCCCAGGGCGGGACCGTCCGGCGGATGCTCAGCATCAACGAGCTCGTGGGCTACGACCCCGAGACCCAGGGATTCTCCTTCATGGCGACGTTCGTCTGGGACCCGGCAACCGATACCTTCACCTTCACCGGGAAAGGGAGCAGTTACCTCCTCGAGAACAAGATCGCGACAGTACTCGGCATCCCCGAGAACCGGCGGGCAGACATCTACGACGAGGTGGATAAACGTGCCAGAATTCTTGAACGGCTCCATAAGGCCGGGTACACCCAGTTCTGGGACCTCTTCCACATGACGACGAAGATCAAGAAGCAGGGGCTGCTCACCATCGAGGTGTGATGTGTTTGAGGATGTGGCCGAACGGTTGCGCGCAGCAAACCAGGGAAAAATACCGTTCGAGGAGCAGGCCGCATACCTCAGCGATCTCCGGTCATCTATCCTTGAGAACAAGAAGATGGAGCAGGATCTGCTCCTCATGTACACCTACATGGCCGCGATCACCACGTCGGCCGTGACCCGGCCCGAGATCTTCGAGTACACCTCAGAGCGGCATGAATACATCCCATCGCGCTACATCGCGAAGGTGCAGCGCCTGGTCGCCGGGTGGGGCCAGAACTATGCCGGAGGGCTGCGGGCCGTCGCCGAGCGGTGCAGGAACAAGACCCTCCAGAGCTTGCTCAACCGCTATGCGAACTCCATCGACTCAGGTGTCCCGGACGACGACTTCATCGCGACGGAACTTGCGAGCATCCGCAGCATCTACCGGAACACGTTCGAGCAGGGGATCGAACTCCTGAAGAAATGGGGTGACGCCTACATCGCGATGCTCCTCTCCGGAACGCTCGTCGCTATCATCATCATGATATCGGTGGCCATCTATGCTCCCGATGGGATCGAAGCGGCCCTGAACTCCTCCTACCTCATCATCATCTCCATATCGGTTTTCGGTCTCGTGATCATGTACCGGGCCGTCCCCGACGATCCTCGCACACACGGCCTTGCCGAGATCTGCTCCAGGGAGCAGGGCATCATCAGGAGATTGGAGCGCCTGATCGTGCCGATCACCATCGCAATCTCGCTGGTCCTCATCCTCATCGGCGCCAACGCCGGCACCATCTTCATGCTCGCCGGCCTGCTCCTGATGCCGCTCGGGGTTATCGGCTACATCGACGATGCCAATGTCATCAACCGGGACAACGACTTTTCCACGTTCATCCGGAACCTCGGGTCGGTCATGGGCGGAAAGGGCATCACCACCACCGACGCACTCCAGGAGGTGGACAAAAAGTCGCTCCTCCACCTGGAACCGTTCGTCAACTCGGTCTCGTCGAAGCTGAACCTCGGGCTCGATGAAGCCGGAAGCTGGAAGAAGTTCATCGGGGAGACCGGCAGTTACCTGATCTATAAGTACATGAACATCTTCCGGGATGCAGTGGCCCTCGGCGGGTCTCCCGACCAGATCGGAAAGATCGTCGGCTCTTCAATGCTCGAACAGGTGCTGCTCCGGAGGAAACGCGACATGATGGTGAAGGGCTTTGTCGTCCTGCTCGTGCCGATGCACGCGGCAATGGTCGCCATCTTCGTCTTCCTCTTCGAGATCCTTCTCTCCATGTCCCATGCCATAACGGATGTGATGAGCCACTTCGAGGAGACTTCGGCAGCCCTCGCGGGAGGAACGTCTTCGATCGGCGGTTCGATGGCAACATCCTTGAACATCTTCGTAAACTTCCCCGAGGACGTAATGCGAATGTACGTGGTAACGATCCTCTTAATGCTGACCGTTGCCAACATCTTTGCAGGAAAGATTGTCATGGGCGGCGACCGATACCTGTACTACTTCTTCGCAAGCCTGCTCTGTCTGGGCACCGGGATCATTTATATCGTTGCACCGATCATCGTGGACATATTCTTTTCTATTCCTGTACTTGTGGAGGTGTGATAGTGAGAGAAAACCTGCGTCGTCCGCTTCTGTTCCTGATCACCGTCGGTACAGGCTCCCTGATCATCGTCCTGGACGCTGCCGCCGAGGTCGTCATCGCAGGAACCGTGCTCGCGGGCTTTCTCGCGCTCGTCGTCACGGGGGCGCTCGACCTGCAAGAGCTGAGACCCTCAAGGATACGCTCGGCGCTCCGGGAGCGAAAGGAGAAGAAACAATCGGAGACGAAACTGCCGGACGCAACGGTGGAGAAAGAGTCTTCAGGCCAGGAGCCGTCATCCGCCGGGCCCGGCCTCTCCGGTATGCTCGGGACGCTCACGGCATCGATCCGGGAGACGATCGCGCATGCCCGCGCCCCAGAAGGTGAGAAGAAGAACCGGCTCGATACGATCGATGCGATGCTTGATGGCGCAGTCGACGGCGCGGCCCCCGATCTGCCCGTAACCCCGAATGTCGGCGAGGATCCAGCCGATCCCCTTGCCTCGCTTGCGGACCTTGACTTCGACTCGCTCGAGGACTTCGACCTTGAGGGGGATATGTCCGATCCCGGGACGGCCTTTGAACCCGATCAGATCGCCCTGCTCACCGCAGAAGATACGGACGCCATATCCGAGATCCTCAAGGCGAATCAGAACGATATCGATGAACTCAACCTGCCGTCCGGCATCGGTACTGCCTCTTCCCCGGCAGCAACGGATGCCCCTGAACTGCCCGGGGATACCGGCATGCCGGACATGAGCGCACTGAGCGAGGAACTCTCTGCACTCGACGAACTGGAGATCGGCGAGATCGAGATCGAGGGCGAAGAAGGAGAAGAAGAGGCTGATACGGAAGAACCTGTCCCGGACGAGGAGATTCTTGAGGAGGAAGAGGAGGAGACGAAAGAAGATTTCGACATGATCTCCTTTGCATCCGGAGGCACGGTCGATGACGACCTGATCACCGCACTCAAGTCCGAAACCAAAAAGAAGAAGTACGTGGAGGATATCAGCCTGGTTCGTGAGTTGAAAGGAGAAAAATACCCTGCAAAAGACCTGGCAGCCGAGCTTGAGGAGATCCTTGCAGCGATGCAGGGAAAACGATGATGGGGTCCCGTGAAATACCAGTATGGGGAAGGTGACGAGGCGCAGATGAAATCAGTCCCGGCAAAGGTCGAACATGAAGGCAGGTGGGTCCCAACGAAAGTGGGTATCGGTGAGGACCGTTTCCGTATTGATGCTCCTCTAAAAGAAGAGATCCCCTACAAAACCGTGGTCAATCTCGAGGAGAAGAAGAACCAGATCATCGTCACCGCCGGAGCGGATGGAACGGCGACCTACCGTATCGCTTCGGTTGAGAAGGTTCTCTCGGTCTTAAAGAAGTTTATCATCACGCAGGCGAGCGCCTACCGGTTGAACGCGTTCTTCATGTCACCCGCAGTCCGCGGGGGTGTGCTCATCCACGACGCCCGGTGGGAGAAGGGAACGATCGCCGTCATGAAGACCGGTATCTGGTTCGTCAGCCAGGAGAAACAGGTCTGCATCCCTCTTGAGGACGTGGCCGGCATCGAACTCACATCCCGCGAGATCCAGGAGAAAGATCTCAACGTGGTGAAGATCGATCACTTAAGCGAGAACGACGTCGTGACGAGTTTCGTCCTCTGCCCGATGACGACGCTCCAGGTCCTCTACAACTTTCTCAAAGAGGCAACGTGCGATACCGAGGTCAGCGAGGAGATTGATCCCCTGACGGGGCAGGTGGCCATGCTGGTCTACAGCGGGATGGACTCGAGCTCCATCGAGAACATGCTCAAACTCTCACACAGGGATCTCGACGCCATCTACGAAAAGCTCCTTGACATGAGGCTTGCCGAAGTGCTCTATGTCCGAAAAGAGGTGCAATTAACCGCAAAAGGCGTCAGATACATCTCAGAGTCGGTAAAATCTCAGAACGAATAAAAGCCTTATTTCTCAAAAACAATAAAGCATATATAACCTTTTCGCTAAATAAACAGTGAGTGGTGTTCGATGGGGAGAATTCTGATCGTCGATGATACAATGTTTATGAGAACGCTGCTGAAGAACATCCTCTTCTCCGGCGGGCACGACATCGTTGGTGAGGCAGCAGACGGGGTAGAGGCCCTTGCCAGATATCAGGAACTCAAGCCCGACCTCGTCACGATGGATATCGTCATGCCGAAGGTAAACGGGATCGAAGCGCTCAAGGCCATCAAAGCCGCCGACCCGTCGGCAAAGATCATTATGTGCACGGCGGTCGGCCAGGAGCAGATGGTCAAACTCGCCGTCAAGAGCGGTGCAAAAGGCTACATCGTTAAACCGTTCCAGGCGCCAAAAGTCCTCGAAGAAGTCAAGAACGTCCTCAGTGCGTGACCATGATACGGGTTCTGATCGTCGACGATTCGCTCTTTATCCGAACAATTCTCCGGGATCTGCTTAAAGACAGCCCGGATATCGAGGTCGTCGGGACAGCGGTCAACGGCATCGACGCCCTCGAAAAGATATCGGGCCTGAAACCCGACGTCATCACGCTGGATATCGAGATGCCGCGGATGGGCGGTCTCGAGGTGCTCGAAGCGCTCAGGAACGAGAACGCGAAACCGAAGGTGCTTGTCCTGAGCACGCTGACGTCCCGGCAGGCGGATATGACCCACCGGGCGCTTCGGCTCGGGGCGGATGACTTCATGCTCAAACCGAAGGATGTCCCGAACGTCAGAGGCATTGAGAGAGAACTTGTCCAGAAGATCAGAAACCTTGTCGCGTTCCCGACGATTGTAAAACCCACTGCAGTCCGGCAGCAGGCAGCGGATGCGATCGTGGTGATCGGCTCTTCTGCCGGAGGACCGCCGATGCTTGATACGCTCCTCTCCGCACTCCCGCCCGATCTGCCTGCCGCCGTCGTCGTCACCCAGCATATGCCCGAAGGGTTCACCGCATCGCTCGCTGAGCGCCTGAACCGGGTCTCGCCCCTGCCGGTGAAAGAGACCGGGAATGGTGAGAGCCTGCAGGCCGGAGCCGTCCTGATCGCAAAGGCCGGGTTTCACTCCGTCATCTCGGGGGTCGCTTCAGGCAGCGGGAGCGTCCACGGGCGCATCATTCACTCGACCGCTCCCCGCCTGCACGCGGTTCGGCCTGCCGTTGATACGACCTTCACCTCCGCAGCGCACGTATTCGGTCCGCGCACCGTCTCCGTGCTCCTCTCGGGGATGGGAAACGACGGCGGCGAAGGAACCCTTGCGGTGAAGGCCGCCGGCGGCACCACGATGGTATGCGCTGAAGAAGATTGTCTCGTATACGGGATGGCGCGATCCGCCCTTGCCAGGAACTGCGTCGATAAGGTGGTTCCTCTCGGGAGACTTGCACGCGAGATAGCGAGAGCAGTCAGTCGGTTTGAGGTGAATCATGTTTGATGAAGAGGCATACCGGAAGCTGTTTGTTGAGGAGTCGCGGGAGAACCACGAGAACATCGTGAACAACCTCCTCGCCCTTGAGAACGGAGACGATCAGCAGACCGCCATCGATGAGATCTTCCGGTCCGCACACACGCTCAAGGGGATGTCTGCGTCGATGGGCTTTGATGCGATGGAGCATCTCTGCCATTCGATGGAAGACGTCTTCTCGCTCATCAGGAGCGGCCGGCGCGAGGTGACCGCATCCCTCACCGACCTTCTGCTCACCTGCACCGACGCGATCGAGGAGATGCTGGATGCTATCGAGGCGGGAGGAGTCCCGTCGGACGAGCAGTCCGGAAGCCTGGTGCATGAACTTCGGGCGTTTGCCGAAGAAGGGGAACCGGTCGATCAGAAAGCATCTTGCGATGCGGACCCGGAGCCGGCAGGGGAGGGTGATGGTCATCCGGTCTACACGTTAACCGTCGCCGTCGACCCGTCCAGCACCATGAAGGACGTCCGGGCCATGCTTCTCCTGCAGAACCTGGAGGAGATCGGGACGATCCTCTCGACGGTCCCCTCACGGGAACTCCTCGAGGACGGGAAATTCGACGAGCCGTTTGAGATTCTCATCGAGAGCGAGGCGGGGGAGGATGCCCTCAGAACCGTCGCTTCCGGCACCGAGATCTCCCTTCTCGATCTCTCCTTCGCGCAGTCGGTACCGGGGGTCATCCCGGTGATGACCGGGGATGCCCAACCTCCCGGGCAGATCCCGGAACCCCAGGTGCAGCGGGCGGTAAAAGCCGAGAAGAACCGGGAGATCAAGAATATCCGCGTCGATATCCAGCGTCTCGACCGGATGATGAACCTGGTAGAGGATCTGGTGATCAACCGCGGGCGTCTCGAGCAGATCGCGAAGAGGCACGGCATCAAAGAGTTCGACGAGGCTCTGAACATGATCGGCCGTTCGGTCTCCGATCTTCAGAACCTTATGATGGGAATTCGGATGATGCCGCTCGAACGCATCTTCAACCGCCTTCCCCGGGTCGTGCGGGACGTCGCGAACCATGACGGGAAGGAAGTCGAGTTCTTTATCGAGGGCGGTGAGACTGAGCTCGATCGGGGTATGATGGACGGGCTTACCGACCCGCTTCTGCATATCATCCGAAACGCGGTGAACCACGGCATCGAGACGCCGGAGGTCCGTGCGGCGAGCGGTAAACCGCCGAAAGGGTCGCTCCGGCTGACCGCGCGGAGGGATAAGGACAACGTCATCATCGAGATCGAGGACGACGGTGCCGGCATCGATCCTGAGATACTCCGGAAGAAGGCTGTCAGCAAAGGCCTCATGACGCCTGAGGCAGCGGCGAACGCAACAAAAGATGAACTCGTCGGCCTGCTCTTCGAGCCCGGGTTCAGCACGGCCGAGACGGTCACCGACATCAGTGGGAGGGGTGTTGGACTCGATGTGGTCAAAAAGACGATCGAATCGCTCAAAGGGACGATCAAGGTGGAAACCGAATCCGGCAGGGGAACGAAGTTCGAGCTGGTGCTGCCCCCGACGATGGCGATCATCGATGTCATGATGGTGCATATCAACGGGATGCGGTGCGCCATCCCGATCAGCAACGTCGTCGAGGTGGCGCAGACACGAATGGAGGCGATTCACCGGATCGGCAACACCGAAGCGATCCTGCTCCGGGACCAGACCCTCCCCCTGCACCGCCTGGAGGAAATGTTCGGCCGGGCGGAGATGAGCGAAACACTGGTTGTGCTGCAGAATAACGACAGAAGGTGTTGTATTGCCGTCGATACCGTGGACGGTCAGCAGGAAGTGGTGGTGAAACCGCTCTCCCGGATTGCAGGCAACTGTCGCGGGATCAGCGGGATCACCATTCCGGGAGACGGCGATGTCGTGCCGGTACTCGACGTAAATACCATGGTTTAGGAGGGAGTTTTGATGGAGTTAGATCCGATTCACAAGGACGCGCTGGCTGAGTTTGGGAACATCGGTGCAGCGCACGCGGCAACGAGCCTGTCGCAGATGCTTATGAGCCCGGTTGAAATGACGGTGCCGGAGGTGCTGGCCATCGACATCGCCGAGTTGCACAATTATATCAGCAACGAGATATCCGCTGTGGTCGTCTTCCAGATCCAGGGAGAGATTGCAGACGGAGGCTATGTCGTCGTCAGCATGCCTCGGGAGACCATCATCCAGCTGACGAACCAGATGCTCGGCACCACCGATACCGACCGTGAGATCAACGAGATGGACCAGAGCGCCGCAATCGAGATCGGGAACATTATGATCTCAGCGTTCCTCGACGCGACTGCAGAACTGCTGGGTATCGTCATGTTGCCGTCTCCCCCGGCGCTGGCCATAGATATGGCGCATGCCGCCTTCGAATCCATCGTCGCGCAGGTCGCGAGCGACGTGAACGATGTCCTGATCTTCAACACCGAGCTCACGAGCGAAGCGCCGCCCGTCTACGGGAGCATATTCATGCTCCCGAACGTTGAACTCACGCAGCAGTTATTCACGATGCTCGAACGCCTGATGGAACCGCTCGCATAACCAGCCTCCGGGATACCATGGAGAACAATTTTTTTGACGAAGAGGCGGGTGTAATCCTGGGTCTGGGCGAACTTCGGGTCGGTGCGTATCCGATGGGAACCATTGGGCTTGGTTCCTGCATCGCGCTCATCCTGCACGACCAGCGGAGGTCTCTTGCGGGGCTCGCCCACATCATGCTCCCGGAAAGCCGCGGGAACACCGAACGTCCCGGTAAGTTTGCGGATACCGCCATGAGCGTCCTCCTCGAGGAGATGGAAAATCTCGGAAGCGTGAAATGCTCAACCACCGCGATCGTCGTCGGCGGTGCAAGTATGTTTGAATTTTCGGCCAGTTCTCTGAATATCGGCGATAGAAACATTGCCGCGGTGAAGGACCAGCTTCACGAACAGAGGATCGGGATCGAGTATGAAGAGACCGGTGGAAAGGTTGGACGATCCGTGTACTACTGGCCGGAGGGGAAAGGCCGCCTCATCGTCAAGAGGGCGGACGGGACATGCATCGCGCTCTGATACTTTTTGTGGCCGCGGCATCCCTTTTCGTACCTCTCTCATCAGCTCTTTACGTCGAAGTGCCTGATTACAATTCAGGCATCGCATCCGCCGGCGTCCTTGATGCCATTAACGGTCGATACGGTGACGTGATCTTTGCGACCGATAACGGCATTTCTGTGTACACGGCAAACGGCACCTGGTATTCGGTCAATGCAAGGCTCCCCGGCGAGACGGCTTACGGCACGCTCGCGCCTCTTGAAACCATGGTGACCGCGATCGCCCTCGATGCAGAGGGGCACCTCTGGATAGGGTATCCGAACGGGCTGCAGGTCGGGGACGGAGAGGGGTACCGGGCAATCCAGGACCTGCAGTTCCTCAAGAACCGCAACATCAACTGCATCGCGCGGTGGGAGGACGAGATGTGGATCGCCACCGGGCGGGCGGGCCTCCACCGATACCGTGACGGTGATTGGACGTGGTATAAGCCTGCCGGGTCCGAAGGCCTCGGGTGCCATACCGTTGTGAGCATGGCGGTCGATGCCGCGAGCGATGCGCTCGTCATCGGGTCGGAGAGCGAAGGTATCCGGGTGCTCAAGGATCGGACGGGCGACGTCCGCTTCGAGCAGGTCACGTATCGCAACGACACGCTTCACGGGATCTCCGGGGTGCGGGTCGATCCGTTCGGCGGCGTGTACCTCTTCAACCGCACGACGGTTCTCCACTATACCCCGGGTGCGGGGGTCACCCGGGTTCTCGGCGCCGGGAACCTGAGCAGGTTCCCGGTCACCATCAACGATATCGCGGCGACGTCCGGGGGGATGCTCTACATCGCGTCCGATAATGGCATATATGGATGGAATTCATCGGGCGTTGCCCTGCATATCACATCCGGAGACGGTATCCGCGCAAACATCGTCAAGAAACTCTTCGTCGACGCCGACGGGCGGTGCTGGTTCGTCGTCCCCGGGAACGTGGGCTACATCCCGCCGACGGCGAAGCCCGCGAGCCTCGATCTCTCCGGCGTCCCGGTGCAGCAGACGCCGGATGCAACAAAGACGCCCCTGCCTCTGACCCCGGTGCCGGCGGAGACGTCCAGAGAGAGTGCCGGGCTGTTTGAGGGGGTTTGGGCTTTCTTTGAAGGGTTGATCGGCGCGGGGAGCCGTGGGTGAGGGGGGCTTGAGAGCGCGGAACAGGGGAAAGGTCGCCGGTTTTCTGGATACCATGGCAGAGCGCGGGCGTGTTTGGGCCGCCCTTTGGGTTAGTTAGGATTGGCTCTAGAAGGGTAGAAACGGCTCTGCTATCGGGAAATCACAATCTATCCTCCTTTTACGAGATTGACGGGTCGTTAGAGGCCCGGAAAAAACCCGATACACTGGACCGTGGGAGAATCGCCACGGGGGGGTGGGGACAGGGGAGGGGGGTCTCCCC